>CAZWFY010000036.1:26665-28385 GCA_964633415.1 uncultured Clostridia bacterium
AGGGATTGTTTGATTAGTAATTTTTTATCTAAACATTAAAATAATCCGGCATAATAAAGAATGAAAAGAAAGGAAATTTTTGTTTTGAGGAGAGGGGGGGATTCAAAAATATGCTGTCTTAAAAATGGAATAATAGTTGAATTGCATCGGTTAAACATTCCGGCAGATGGCAAATATATAATATCTAAAAATGGATGGATTGCCTGCATAATAAAGGCGGGGCGAAGGATATCTACCGTAAAACTGAATTTGAAAGATGATTTAAATGTATTTCCACCAATTATCCTACCCGAAAGATTTCAAGCACTCTCAATTGGCATATATAAAGATATACTTTTGGTTGGTGGATTATTCTCGGAGAAAGAGTTATTAGGGATGATCAGACTGAGAACAAAAAAAAGGAAATGGATCCCGCTGTATGTTCCGGAAGGGATAAGAATGAATGGTAAAGCAATTGATGAGATTTTGTTTGTCGGAGATTATCTTATTGCGGTAGATAATATGATTTTACCTAAATGGTTACTTGTATATTCCCTGAGTAACCCGTCATATCCTTTGTTAGAAAGTTTGCAGGAAATACCTATTCATGGAACTAACGAAAACATCGTGTGCGGAACCGTTGGGAACGAATGGATTGCTTTGATGTCAAGAACTGTTGGACGAGCAGGAGTTGGGTTTCATATCTCGATTTTAGATAAAGGATTCTTTTGCGAAAAATATTCAATTTCCTTTAAGATACCTTTATCTGACCTTGCTAAAAGATCAAATGGATCAAATCGGAATAAGATTGATTTTTTAGGAGATATTCTTTTTATTACTTTGAAAGAAAAGGGATTAGGGTTTATAAATTTTTTAAAAATGGAAAAGGATCGGAGTATTGAAAGATATTATACAAAAGATATGGAAGGGTTTAGTGTAGAAAATGTCATTCCGCATAAAACATCTAATCAAATAATTATTGAAATGAACAAAAACGGAAAATACATATCAAAAGTAATTGCTTTAGGTGAAATAGTAAATAGTGAATGACCACTTTGGTATTTTTCACAGTTATGATACGGAAAGAAGATTTATCGGAAGCAAAAATAAAATTATAAAATTAGTTTGAATTAAAAATTCAATCCTATCATAAGATGCTTGAGTGGATATTCTATTATTTAATTAGGAGAAATCATGAAACAAAATTATGTAATGATCGGTTTTTTATTTTTTTTATTAACAGCATGTGGAAGTAATGTTGATATGGTAAGAGGAAGTTATCTGGAGCAATTTAAACAGACAAAAATAGGATATGCATTTGAATCATATTTCAGTGATTGTTACTGGCATGAATTTGAAACGGACAATAAATCCACTATTGTTCAGTTTAATGGAAGCAAAAAACTTGAGGGAGGAATATTTGATGCTTTAAAAAATGACTTGAAATCAGGTAAAATCCCAGTCTTAAAATATTACATTCAATTTAGTATTAATGAAGATAATTCCTTTGATATTTCATATTTCGGAATTGCATTTCCGAAAGAATTTTATGAAAAAGAAAACTCAGGCTACGATGAAGAAGTATTTAAACTGATGGGAGCGGAGAAACAAGAAGACGGAAGTTTTCTTATCCCGATTACGGAGTCATACAAGATTTATAAAGAACTGAACGCCATATACAACAACCTCCCCCCACTCCAGTATTTATTGAATTGATATTAATTTCCTTAATGAATATACT
>CAZWFY010000037.1:0-27118 GCA_964633415.1 uncultured Clostridia bacterium
CTCGCGGGGATGAGTTACCGAAAGATACTATTTTTTCTATCCTCAAGTTGCTATTATTAACAATCTCTTCCATTAACTCATTCTTAGAAAAATCAGGGATATTTCTGAAAAGATTTTTAACATTCATTTGTAAATTTTATTTCAAAACATTTTTTTAAACAACCTTTTAATATAAGCGTTATGAAAAAATTAAAAAAATAACTATATTATTCCCATTCACAAAAAAATCAGATATAATAATTTATCCATGGAGGGAAAATGAGGGGCTGTCTTAAAATATCCGTATATTCTTTTATGTTTTTTTTATTTGTATCTTGCGGCGGAACAAATTTAAATCCTGTATTAACCCGATTTGCAGATTCAACTTCCATATTGGAAGATTCGATCAATGATATTTTTGACGAAATGCAAATTTTGGAGATAGAAATGAAAGGGGAGGAGTCAATTGTAAAAAGATCTGTATCTCCTCAAGATTTTATTCCTGATATTTTTACGGAATCCGTAACGGAGGTGAGGAGACAGTTGATGAGAACTCTGACTAAATATTCGGAATCTCTTCTTATTATCTTTCAAGGAGAGGAAAAAGATATTTATAAAAGTATGGATAGCGTAAAAAAAAGTATAAAAAATATTTCGGACAGACATCCGGATTTTTTTACGGTAAGAGATAAAGGAATTCTTTTTGCTGTTTTAACATCTGTACCGAAAGTATTGACTCTTGCAAAGAGAAGAAGATTTGCAGTTAAGATAATGCAAAGTATGCAGAAAGTAATAGAGAAGATTTCCGTTAAATTGATTGAGGAAATAGAGTCATCTCTGCTGGTTTCCAATAATTTTTTCAGCAGATTGTTTCGGGAAAGAGTTGCAAGGAGGTGGCCTGAAAAAGAAGCAAAAAGAGGTAAATATTCGGTTATGGCAAGAAAACTTATAATGAGAAGATATCTTATAAAAGGAAAGGGTAATTCTTTGATAAGAGCCGTTAAACTTTTTCCGAAAGCACATATGGCAATTATCATATCCATAAAAAAAAAGAGGGATTATATTTTTGGGATAAAAGAGTTTGTTGCATATGTTTACAGGATGAAAACAAATTGGAGATCATTAAAGGGAGAGGGGTAAATGTCAAAACTTGTTAAAGAGATCGCCGGTCTATGTTACAGTCTGGACAAGCTATATTACAGCGAAAAAGATCCGAAACAAAAAAAAGATGTGGAAAAAAATTTTAAAATATTAAGCGGGTTGCTGAGTAAAGCTATCAAGCATCAATTTGATGAAAATGATCTACTGTATAAAGAGGATGTAAAAAAAATCAGAAAAATAAACCGAGACATTGGAAAAAGAAAAAACGGGTTATATAAATTTGAAAGGTTGATCTCAAACATAGTTAAGATTACAGATCAACTTGATTTTATTCTTTCTAAAGATTAATTTAAATAACATTCCACTTTGCCGTTAAAGAAAATAAAAAAAGTTACTATCTTAGATTGAAAAACCGCAAACAGTCTCATATAATATTTCGTTATGATATTGAAAATGATTATCAATAACCCCAAAAGGAGTGTATAATGGAATTAAAAGATTCAATCCTTGAATTAATTAGAAAAGCTGCAACCGAACTTCCGGAAGATGTTGTGGAAGTGTTATCGGAAGCACATGACAAAGAGGAAGACGGTTCACCTGCAAAAGCTGTTTTCAGAACAATTCTGGAAAATGTTGAGATGGCTAAAAAACAGTCAACTCCTATCTGCCAGGATACCGGCTCTCTTCTTTTCTTTGTTGATTATCCGGAAGGAGATTCGGAAAAGAAATATACCGCAGCTATTCAGGATGCGGCAAAAGAGGCCACCAAGAAACAGTATCTTCGTCCGAATGCGGTTGATCCGGTAACTTCAAAAAATACCGGGAACAATGTTGGTGTTAATGCTCCCTTTATTCACTTTCATCAGTGGGATAAAAGTGATGTAAGGATCAGACTTATGCTTAAAGGTGGGGGTTCTGAAAATGTAGGGACTCAATATAAACTTCCGAATTCGGCGTTAAAAGCCGGCAGAGACCTCAATGGAGTAAGAAAGGTAATAATTGATGCGGTTGTTAATGCTCAGGGTTTGGGTTGTGCTCCCGGGACAATAGGAGTCGGAATAGGTGGAGACCGTATCACTTCATATATGTTGTCGAAAGAACAATTCTTCAGGAAGATCGGTGAAAGAAACAGCGATCCGACACTTGCACAACTTGAGGAAGATTTGAAAAAAGATTTGAACAAACTTAAGATCGGTCCGATGGGATTCGGTGGAATGACAACTGTGCTCGAAGTATTTCTGGGTTCACAAGCAAGACATCCGGCAACATTTTTTGTTGCTATTTCATATATGTGCTGGGCTTTCAGAAGGAAAGTTATGACAATAAAAAACGGGGAGGTTATCTATGGTTAAATTAAATATTCCCATTTCGGAAGAAGAGATAAGAAAACTGAAAGTAGGAGATGAGGTTATGCTTTCGGGAGTGATAGTTACTGCCAGAGATGCAGCTCATAAATTAATGATTGAAGAGAAACCCGAATTTATTAGAGAATATCTGAAAGAGTCCGTAATATATCATTGCGGTCCGGTAGTTAAGCAGAGTGATGAGGGTGAATGGAGTTTTGTTTCAGCCGGTCCCACAACATCAATAAGAGAGGAACCTTATCAGGCTGATGTTATTTGTGAATATAGTGTTCGCGGAGTTATCGGAAAAGGCGGTATGAGTGATAAAACCGCAGAAGGGTTAAAACGATGCGGAGCTGTCTATTTTCATGCGGTTGGAGGAGCGGGAACCCTTATTGCCAACTCGGTGAAAAAGGTAATTAAAGTTTTTAAACTTGAGGAATTCGGAACACCCGAAGCTTTCTGGGTTATTGACGTAAAAGATTTTCCGGTTGTTGTGACGATGGATTCGCACGGGAACAGTATTCACAAAGATGTTCTTGCGGAATCAAAGAGGATAATGCAGAAAATTCTATAAAATGAAAAGGGGCACAAAAAGTGCCCCTTCAAATCTTTTTCACACAGATATTTGCGGATATTGATAGAAATATGCACTTAATTGTTAATCCGGTGATAATTTGATACGAATTAGATTGTCCAAATTTTGTTGATAGTTTATAATTTAGAAGATGAAAAAGAGGGAGAAAAAAGAGAAAATTCCGCGGTTCCCAGATTGGGTTCCGGATGGCGGCGGTGATGCATTTACTACGAGAGTCCTGAAAGGGAAAAGAATAGCAGATGTAAAAAAAGAGAGAGAGAATTTTGAAAAAAAAAACTTCCCCTCGAAGAATGATTTTATAAAGGGAATCAGAGAAAATAACAAAACTCTTCTTTCAAAAGCGATCACTCTTGTGGAGAGTAATAATGAAAAATATTATTCATTCGGAAGAGAGATTCTTGAAGAGTTGGGGTTTTACAATGAAGGATCTATCAGAATAGCTATCTCAGGACCTCCCGGTGCGGGGAAAAGTACTTTTATTGAGAAATTGGGAATGTTTTTAATAAGATCCGGTCACAAAGTTGCTGTTCTTGCGGTTGATCCAAGCAGCACTCTTTCGAAAGGGAGTATACTCGGAGATAAAACAAGAATGGAGGAGTTGGCAAGGGAGAAGAACTGTTTTATAAGACCGTCTCCTTCCGGAGGGAATCTTGGGGGAGTGACAAGGAAGAGTAGAGAAACGATAATGCTGCTTGAGGCTGCCGGATATGATGTCATTCTGATTGAGACTGTAGGTGTAGGTCAGAGTGAGACTGCGGTAAGATGGATGGTTGATTTTTTTCTTCTCCTTCTCTATCCGGGGGGTGGCGATGAACTTCAAGGGGTAAAGAGGGGAATAATGGAGATTGCCGATATTATCGTGATTAACAAAGCAGATGGAAATAACAGAAAAAAGGCCGAACAGGCAAAGAGAAACTTTGAGAATGCACTTCATTATCTTTTACCGTTTACAAAAGGGTGGAAAAGAAAAGTGTTGCTTGCTTCTGCTGTTAATGGTGAAGGTGTTGAGAATATCTGGGAAATTATAGAATATTTTAAAAATCAGGGTAGGAAAAGCGGTGAATTATTAAGGTTCAGAAAGGAACAATCATTCAAATGGACGATAGAATTAATTGAAAATTTTTTAAAGGAGAGTTTTTTTTCCAATGAAAAAATAGAAAAATTTCTTCCCGGAATCAAGGATAAGGTGAGATCGGGGAAAATGCTTCCTACAACAGCAGCAGAAAAACTGTTATCGGTTTTTTTTTCCGATTATAATAAATTTGTTGACAGGGAAAGTTCAATATAATAATATTTTACTATAAAGAAATATATTAAAGGATAAAAATGGATTCAATATCGGTTATTTTAATTTTCATAGTTGCACTTATTTTTTCGGTGGGGTTTCTGCTTATTGTTATCAGTTTGGTTCCTACTCTTAATCAATTGAAATCACTGTTGAAAGATGTTGAGAAAACATCTTATGAAGCGAGAGAGTTGGTAAAGAATCTTCAAGAAATATCGGAAACGGTTGATACGGATTTAAAAAAAGTCGATTCGATCGTTGATTCTACAAAAGAGACTGTTGATTCGATTTCACACTCTATGAAATTTGTTAAAAAAAATATTTTCAAATCTTCGGCCGGATTACTTGCTTTTATTCCGGCTATGAAATTTGGATGGAAGTTTATTAAAAAAATCAAAGGAGGAGATAAATGAGTAATGACGGAGGAAATTTTGGAAGTACATTTTTCAGTTTTTTAACAGGAGCGATAATTGGTGCTGGATTTGCACTTTTATATGCTCCTCAAACCGGAGAAGAGACAAGAAAGCAGATCAAGGATGCAGCGGATAAAGCTACCGATGAAGTTAAAGAGAATTATGATAAAATCTCAAAATCAGCACAAAAAAGTATTGACAGTGTAAAAGTTGTAGTGGATAAAGGTGTTTCTCAGATTAAGGATCTTGTTGAAGACGTTAAAAAAAATATTAAAAGTGAGATAAAGGAAGAAGTTAAAAAGGAGACGGCAAAACAGAAGAAAAGTGCTGCAAAATCCTAATTCTTTATCTTAACAGGGAGTGAACCGGTATGAATATAGTTAATATAAAAGGAAGAGAGATACTTGATTCGAGAGGAAATCCGACGGTTGAAGTTGAACTTCAAATCGAATCGGGAATAACCGTAACGGCAATGGTACCTTCGGGAGCATCAACGGGAAAACATGAAGCTGTTGAGTTGAGAGACGGTGATATGTCAAGGTATAACGGAAAAGGTGTTTTAAATGCCGTTAAAAATATTGATGAGATCATATTTCCCGAATTGGAGGGTATGTCTGTTCTTGATCAAAAAAATATTGATCATACGCTGATTTCACTTGACGGGACGAAAAATAAATCAAAACTCGGTGCCAATGCAATACTCGGAGTATCTATGGCGGTTGCAAGAGCCGGCTCTTTTTATACAGGTCTTCCTCTCTATAGATATTTGGGCGGAACGGCTGCTTTTGAACTTCCTGTTCCGATGCTTAACATTATTAACGGCGGATCTCATGCCGATAACAGTATTGATCTTCAGGAATTTATGATAATGCCTGCCGGAGCTACTAATTTCAGAGAAGCTCTGAGAATGAGTTCTGAAATATTTCATAAATTACAATCAATATTAAAAAAAAGAGGGTATGGAACTGCCGTTGGAGATGAAGGGGGATTTGCCCCGAATTTAAAATCAAATGAGGAAGCACTCTCTCTTATTGTAGAAGCTATTGAAAAATCGGGATATACCCCCGGTGAGGATATTTTTATTGCTATGGATCCTGCTGCTTCCGAGTTTTATGAGAATGGCGGTTATGTTTTAAAAAAATCAACGGGGGAGACTCTTTCCTCTTCCCAACTTACCGATTTTTACAAAGATTTGGTAAAAAAATATCCGATTATCTCAATTGAGGACGGTCATGCTGAAGATGATTGGGACGGTTGGAAAATAATGACCGAACAGTTTGGGAACTCAATCCAAATCGTTGGAGATGATCTCTATGTTACTAATCCTATAAGGTTGAAAAAAGGGATGGATATGGGTATTACAAATTCCATCCTAATAAAATTAAATCAGATAGGGACAGTAACCGAAACAATTGATACGATAAAGATGGCACAGAAGAATAATTTTACTGCGGTTGTGTCTCATCGATCCGGTGAAACGATTGATTCTTTTATTGCGGATCTTGCCGTCGGACTTTCAACGGGGCAGATTAAAACCGGCTCTGTTTCAAGAAGTGAAAGAATAGCAAAATACAACAGGTTGCTTAGAATAGAGGATGAACTTGGTGATATGGCGGTATTCAGAGGAAAAGAGGTTTTTTATAACTTAAAACTAAAATAATCTTAGTTTTAAACGATTTTACTGATTAACTTATAGTAGTATTTTAAAAAATCACTTGACAAATCAATTATATCCTTATAAATATAGAATTGCGTTTAGTTGAATTTTCACTTAGGAGTTTGTTATGGAGCAGTTAGAAGTCATATCATGGAAGATCCTTGATGCATTAAAAAATTCTGCATCTAAGATATATAAAACAATAGGTGATATTGATACTGATGAACAGATGTCGGTATTTTGCCAAATTGAGGAAGATTATTTGGAGCTTTTCTACAGTGAAGTGGAATCAAGTTATATAAGAAGATTTGATGATGAAGATGAATTTTTTTCAACAATTGAAGGAAGAAAAGAAGAGTTGGGTGAGGAAGATTACGATACAATTAAATATTTTGATGAGGATAGTATTTATGAAGATGAATCAACGGAAGATTTTAACGGATATGATATAAAAGATGTCGATGATGATGATTATTAAGCAGGTTCACGATTAGGTCCCGTTTCGAATGAAAAAAGTTGAAAAAAATAATAAGAGCAGGATGTTTGCATACTCTTCGCTCGGACTTGTTTTTCCGGTATCTATTGCGGTGGGATTGTTTATTGGCTATTTCCTTGATTCTTTCTTTAACACGGCACCGATTCTTCTTATAATTTTCACTCTCTATGGGGTTGCAGCCGGATTCTATAATTTTTTTAAGGTAATAAAAAAAAATGAAAAATGATAACAGTCATAAGTTTTCAAATAGAATATTTATAAAAAGTATTTTACTGACCGTTATGACAATTCCGGTAATATATATTTTTACAAAAGACCCTCTTTATTGTATAATATTTATTTCCGGAACTGTAATCAGTCTTTCCGGTTTCTTAATAATGATTAAAGTTGTTGACAGACTTTTGACAAAAAAAACGGGGAAACTATTTTTTTTCTCAGTAACTTTTGTTAAATTGGGGTTAATAACTGTTATCTCTATCATTATTGCGAGATATCGGGAGTTTGGTTTCATATTCTATATTATAGGTCTTTCGGTTGTTGTGTTTGCCGTGATGATCGAAGGCATAGTACAACTTTACAGGAGCATGCGGTATGGAGCATAATTTATTACTTGTTGAATTTGTCAATAACCTGTTAAAAAAAGTGCTTGGACTGTTCAATATTTCCGTCCAAAGCGGAAAGGAATTAATCCCTTCGCATGTAGTTATGGCTTTAATTGTTATGTTTGTTGTGATTCTGTTTTTTAAATTAACAGTTAAAGATCTTTCGCTTATTCCCGGGAAAATGCAGAGTGTTCTTGAATATTTATACAAAGCTTTCAGGACAATGGTTGAAGATTATATGGGAAAAGAAGGAAGAAAATTTATTCCGGTCATAGGCACACTTGGAATATTTATCGGGGTTTCAAATCTGATCGGACTTATGCCTGAATTCGGCTCTCCTACAGCCAACCTTAATGTAACGGTCGGGTGTGCTCTGTTCGTATTTCTATATTATCATTATCATGGGATAAAAAAGCATGGACTTTTCGGATATCTGAAAACTTTTACCGGACCGATCTGGTGGCTTGCGATCCTATTTATTCCGATAGAGATTATTTCACATTTTGCAAGACCTTTGTCATTGTCAATAAGGCTGTTTGGAAATATTTTCGGTGAAGATATGGTTATCATTATCATTGCCTCTCTTGTTCCGTATTTGGCCCCGATGCCTTTAATGGCACTTGCAATAATAACATCTCTTCTTCAGGCATATATTTTTATAATGCTTACTACGATCTATCTTGCGGGAGCAATATCATCCGAACATTAATATAAAGGAGAAAATAAATGATCAAAAAGTTAATGTTAACTATGGTTTTAATCGCTGTGTTGTCTGTAACCGTTTCAGCTGCAGACGGAGCGGCAAAAAATGTTGCAGATGCAACACCTATGTTTTTATGGTCTATTATAATCGGCGGAATTGCATTGGCTCTCGCCGCAATGGTTGGAGCTTATTCGCAATCAAAAGCAATTAGTGCTTCCGTTGAAAATATAGGAAGAAATCCTGCAGCTGCGGATTCGATCAAGGGAGTTCTTTTGATAGGATTGGTTCTTATTGAATCTCTTGTTATATATGTGCTGTTGATCGATCTGATAATTTTCTTTGTTAAGTGGGGCAAATATACTTTTTAATGCTCTAAATTAAAAGGGGATGGGAGTAAGGATTCTCATCCCCTTTTTTTATAATGAAAAAAGTAAAATTTCGCGATTTTAATATACTTAAGAATATCAAGAGAGCGATATTTGATTTTTTTAAAGAGGATGGTCTTGATAAAGCAAGTGTTCTTGCATACTATTCTATAATTTCAACTCTTTTTCTTTTAACTTTTTTCTCATTCATTTTCACAAAAATCATAGGAAACAGGCAGGTATCCGTCAAAGGAATATATCCGTTCTCTCCCGAGTTTTTCAATAAAATATCTCCGGATTTTATGAAAAAAGCTCAAGAGATATCATCTCACTTGAAGGATATAGGTATTATCGGAATACTATTTTCAGTGTTTCTCGGAGTTTTGATTTTCAAAAAAGTCGTTCAATATGTAAATGATATGAATCATATAAATCTTGGAACCGAAGACAAGAATACATCTTTCTGGGTGAGAAGGATCAGCGAGATAGCACTGTTGTTTATTGTGGGAATTCTTGCATTTGTATCTTTTTTTATTACCGGTATTATTACAACGGTATCTTCTCTGTTTTATAAAGTCCCCTTTTTTTCCAAATATATTAATGAAGATTTTGTCAGAGCGTTAGATACGTTCGGGATAAAATTTATTACTCCGTTTATTATCACTTTTCTTATTTTCTTCTTTCTTTTCAAATGGATTCCCGAAAGAAAGATCTGTAAAACCGGTGCATTGATTTCCGCACTGATATCTGCTCTCTTATGGGAGATAGTGAAAAGAATTTATACATATTATCTTGTAAATGTATCAATTGTAGGAAAGATCGGAGGTCCGATAATAGCAATTATTTTGTTCGGCTTCTGGATGGAACTTTCAATGGGAATCATGCTTTTCGGGGCAAAGTTAACTCATATCCTTGATATGGAGCAAAATAAGAGATCCGAAAGAACCGGATGATTTGTTCTGATATTTGATAAAAAATTCAGAATAGGGTTTGGTGATTTCAGAAATTAAGTCGGTAATAAAATTACAATTGACAATCCCTGAAGGATAGGACATAATAAAAATGTGGAAGGGATTACTTTTTTATCTGCTCTATCGGATGTTTCCGGATCAATGGTTGTAAGAAAAGTTACAGTTATCAACCGGAGAAAAAAGAAATATATAAAAGAGCTGAATTCCTTGGAAAGAAAAACATAATATATGGAGGAAAAATGAAAAAGTTTGTGGTTTTTTTTACGGTTATTTTATTTGCATTAGGACTTTCGGCGGAAGCGGTCTTTAAATTTAAAGAGCGAAAAATAGATTTCGGAGAAGTGAACAGCGGGAAAGTTGTCAAAATTGTATTCGAATTTGAAAATGTCGGTGATTCGGCTCTTGAGATCAAGAATATAAATACATCATGCGGGTGTACATACACTACTCTTAAGAAAAAGATCTATGAATCGGGAGAGAAGGGAAAACTGCCGGTTAAATTCTTTTCAAAAGGATACAGAGGAAAAGTTATAAAGACAATAACCATTTCGTCTAATGATAAAAAGAATCCCTATCTCAGACTTACGATTACAGGGGTTGTTAAATTGAAAGATTTTGCAGTGGCGGAAATTGAAAAAGATACGATCGATTTTGGCAATATTGCTGTTTCCGAAAGACCATCATCTGTTGTTAAGATCAAAAATGCGGGAAACATTGATATGATGATCCTTGAAGTTTCACATAGTCCGGAAGTATCAACCGAGTTTGATAAAAAGATTGTAAAAGCCGGTGAATATGCAAGTGTTAAGATAACTTTCTTTCCATTTCAGAAAGGTTATTTCTCAACATTTTTACGTATCAGGACAAATGCATTTAAAAGACCTCTTGTCATTCTGAGAGTACGTGCCAATATAAAAACAGGTAGAGTTGAGAGAAAAGAACTGGAAGAGTAATGCCGAATAAAAAGAAAGAGAGCGAGAGAAAAAAAAATAGCTCTCATTCAAATTCCATCTATGCTTTCAGTGAACTTCTCAGGTCTATAAGTAAAGTCCTCTGGACTGCAGCTATACTTATCCTTTTTATAGGACTGGGGAAACTGTTTATCTTCAGATCGTCGAAGAGTAGTTCCCCAAGGGAAACAGTTCAAAAAACAGTTCTTGAAAAAATAGATTGGAGCAATGTTAACGATGATATCAGAATGAGTCTGGAAAAGAGCAGGAAATATGCCGAAAATATTGCTTCTAAAGAATTAACTCAATGGGTTGACAGGTTAATGTCCAGGGTCGATGATGATTTTTTGCCATGGTATTTTGATTATTGGACTCAGCAAAAGATGGGATTGGAGGGGTTGATTGCTCAGATATGGCATTGGGTGGACAGCGACAGTCCCACCGCGGCGGAAAAAATTACGGAAGATGTTCAGTCGGAGTTTTCTTCAAAAGTACTTCGTCCTCAGATAGCCCAGCTTGAG
The DNA here is from genome assembly GCA_964633415.1 of uncultured Clostridia bacterium. Classification (GTDB taxonomy): domain Bacteria; phylum Acidobacteriota; class Aminicenantia; order UBA2199; family UBA2199; genus CAZNLS01. The sequence goes on from CAZWFY010000037.1 coordinate 10,985, forward strand.
CTTGAAAGAATTGTTAATAAAACAGTAGGGGAGTATTCAAAATCACTTTCGGATAATCTGAATAAGATACCCGGGAAATATAATATAAAAAGAGCGGATTGGGAAAGATATATCGGGGATATATCCGTAATGACCGGAAATGTTGATGCCGGGAGAAGTGTTTCAATATCTCTTAAAGTGTTGACCGGTGTAGGAGCCGGGGGATTATACCTGATGTTTCGTTCAATCAAACCTGTTATATCAAAGATAGGTGCAAAGATTTCAACAAAGATGTCGGCAAAATTTGCAGCAAGAATGGCAACTAAAACAGGAGGAAAAGTTGCATATAAAACAGGCGGTAAATTTTTAGGATCAATAATTGCAATTGGAATAATCATATGGGATGTATGGGATCATTTTAATACTAAGAAAAAAGCGATGCCTATTTTACGTAGAAATATCAGAGACTATCTTATCGAACTGAAAAGATCTGTTTTAACCGATCCCGATTATGGAGTTATGACCGTTATACACAGAATGGAACTGGGAATAGTTTCGGAACTAAAGGATCGTTAACGTTTGAAAATTTTCCCTTAGAGGAAGTTTGAATTACTAAGAATGAAAATTGATGAACTTGAATTAAAAGAAAGAACGGTTATATATAAAATAATTATAAGTTCCAATGCGGATATTAAATATTCTATTAATAAAAGAACCGGAATATTTAAAAGAAAATTCGGAATGATTAACGAGATGGAATCCAGGGAGACGGGAAGCTCCGATGAATCGGAGAATATATCGTTAAGAAGAAGGAAACGAGATAATCCGGGATCGGAAAAATTCGGTGATGAATTTATTCCTTCTGTTATCCTTAAGGAAAATGAATTTCTGATCGATCATTTAAAGGAAATTAACCTCCATAACTGGGAGATTGTAATAAAAAAATTTATAAACAAAAGAGATATAGTTAGAAGTAGAAGGGAATATGAAAATCTCTTTTCTCACAATTCGATTCTCATTAGAATGAGAGATAGAATTAATGACGGTTTTATAGAAGTCGGAGAAGGTAATACGGATAATTTAAGATTTAATCAGATAGGATTAAAGAACAGATTAGATGAAATATTGTTATCTAACAGGAAATCATCGATTTTGAATTTTCCCGATGAAGTTCCTGTTGTGCTGAGTCCGGGGGACGGCGGAATTATATTTCATGAAATACTCGGACATTCACTTGAGGCGGATCATATTTTCGATTCCGTATCCCCTTTCAAAGTTGAAGATAGGGGCAGAAAAGTGGCTTCGGATAATTTGACATTAACAACTCGGGAATCTAACGATCCTTTTTTCAAAAAAATTAGATGTGATGATGAAGGAGAGACTCCGGCATCAAAATATCTAATGAAAAACGGAATCATTAAAAGTTTTATTTCCGATACTTATTACGGGAATATGCTGGGAATAAGATCAAGGGGATTTTCAAGACAGGAGAGTTTTTCGGCTGTTCCTATTCCGAGGATGTTTTCTCTCTACATATCACCCGGAAAATCCGAACCTGATGATCTGATATCTTCAGTTGGCTTGGGAGTCTATGCAAAGGAGTTCGGAGAGGGGAAAGTTCTTTTTAACCAGAATATTTTTTATTTTGATATCAATTCGGCATATGTTATCCGGAATGGTAAAATCTCCGAACCCCTCGGTAAAATTGTTGTAAAGGGAAATATAGATAAAACTTTAAATTCAATTGATATGGTTGCTTCGGATTTTCAGTATGACAGAGGAATTAGTTATTGCTTAAAAAAAGGGCAATTTTTAAATGTAAGGATCGGACAACCCACCGTAAAAATCGCAGCACTTACTATTACAAGGGGACGTAATGGTCGCTGAGCTGTTAAATATGATTACGGGAAGCGGTTTTGAAAATGCTGAAACTTCCATGGAAAAGATAAAGAAAACCACTTTCAGTCTAATAAACAAAAATATAATTTCCCACAATATTGTGAAGGAGAGGTCATTCTGCAGATTATTCAGAGGAGGATATTCGGAAACCGGATTTTCCATATCCGGGTCGGAAGAAAATTCTTTTCGGAAGGCTTTAATAAATATTTCGGGTCTTAATCCGATGTATAAAGAAAAAAGGGATATGTCGGATTTTTTACCTGAGAAGGCAACGCAGGTGAATATGAATATGTATGATACCGCCTATTCTGAGATTGGTAAGAAGGAGTTTGAAGATATCAGAGTGTTGATTGATGAAAGTTGTCTTAATTTTCCCGGGCTGGAGCTGGATTTTCTAAGGTTTTCAAAATCTGAAAAAAAATATTATCTAACTAATACTAAGGGACTAAATGTTAAATACAGGAAAACCGGATTTCTTGTTGAATTAAAGTTTATTCTCAATGAAAATTCCATTATGGTAAGCCGTTATTCTTCACATTTTAATGCTCTTAATCCTCTCAGGTTAGTCCCGAGAGCTTTTACGCTGTTAAATTCTCTTACTGATAATGAATTACAAAGAAAAAAAAGATATACTTTTGTCTTTTCACAGGAAGCCTCTTCCTCAATACTAAGAATTTTTTCACCTTTCTTTTTACCTTCCGGAAATGGTGATGTGAAAAAGGTTAATTTTCCCAGAGTATTAAATATAATTGACAATAAAACCATTGAAGATCAACCCGGAGCTGTTCCTTTTGATGACGAAGGGATTCAGGGCGGTGAAACGGTTATTGTGGAAAAAGGAGTATTCAATACTCCGATAACAAATATAAAAAGTGCAGTGCACCGCAATACAATCTCATCGGGAAACGGGTTCAGGAGGGGGGAGTCTCCTTTTACGTCTGTTAATTTTTCCAATCTCTATATAAAACCTACGGTTCTTCCCGTTGCCAATCTGTTGAAAAGCAGCAGCGAGAGTGTTTTGATATCTCTTGTGAGATTAAAATACAGAGAAGGAAAAAATTATATCTTTTCAGCATACGGATATATGTTTAGAAATGGAAAGAGAGAGGAACCTGTCCATTTCCACTTTTCCACGACATTTTTGAGTTTTTTCTTAAATATAATAAAGATATCAAGTGAATTAAAATTTTTTCACTCCGATATAAATGTCGGCTCCTCTTATTTGCTGCTTGAGGGTAAAAACGGTCCCGGCGATAGAATTGTTGAGATATAAAAATTACTCTATTATTTTATGAACTTTTTCGATCTCTTCTTCCGCTTCGGAGATCAGATCTATTATTATATCTTTTACGGGAAGAATCTTATTGATAAGCCCGACGCTTTGTCCTGCCATTAGTGATCCTTTCTCAATGTCTCCGTTAACGACCGCTTCGCGAAGAGCACCCATCCAATATTTTTCAACTTCATATTGAGCATCAATTCTTGAAATTTTATTATCTGCTATTTTTTTCAGCAGTTCCAGTTGAAGATGACCGAAACTCTCCATTCCCTGATTTTTCAATGCTCTGACTGCCACAACGGGGAGAGATGAATCATATTGCGGAGTCGACATTGCCTCTCTCGATCTGGCTTTGATATATTTTTCCTTGAAGTTTGCATGTGCAGGACTCTCCTCGGACATCGCAAATATTGTTCCCATTTGAACTCCGGAAGCTCCCATGAGAAAAAGGTGAGCTATCATTTTTCCCGTGGCTATTCCGCCGGCAACAAAGATAGGAAGCGACGGATAGTTAAATAATACCTGTTGGATCAATACCATTGTGGAGACATGCCCTATATGCCCCCCGGCTTCACTGCCTTCGAGAATTAAAGCATCTGTTCCGTAATCAATCATTCTGTCCGCAATTGATTCTGTGGAAGCAAAACATGTAACTTTAGCTCCCGACTCTTTTGCTATCTTAACTTCATTTTTTCTCGGAAAACTTCCTGCAAAAACAATATGCTTGACACCGAGATCGGTTGCAGCTTTGAGATGATCCGTATAGTTAGGGGCGATAGTGATCAGATTTGCGGCAAAGTTTGCTTTTTTATCTCTTAAGGCTTTGATCTCTTTTATAAAAAGATCCGTAGGCATATTTCCGGCAGCCAATACTCCGAAACCTCCGGCATCACTTACGGCTTTGACAAGTTTTGAGTCGCTTATCCATGTCATAGCTCCCGATATTATCGGATATCTGACACCGAGAAACTCTTTCCCTTTGTTCCAACTTGCAAGTTCTTTAAATTTTTTCATAGTTAGATTTTAACAAAATTCATATTCCAAGTAAATCCGGATATTTTTTACGTTTGACAAGATTTTTTTCAGGATTTAGAATGATATCTGAAGTTTTAGATGAGAACATGACAAAAATATCAATACAAAAAAGGGTTGTTTTTTCACTTATATCATTTTTCTTTATTCTCTTTACGATCGCTTCAGGACATCTTATTATGGTTTTCTTAGATCATATTGATCAGAGTGTTTCAAAAGTTTATAAAGTAAGAGTCGGAGTTAATGCAAGAATATTCAGCGATCTTCCTATAGAAGAATTAATAAATAACAGGATCAATTCTTCGAAAAGTATTGAGGGGCAGGAGCTGCTCAGGCGGAAATTAGATGAATATCAAAAGACAGGGGGATTTCCCGTATCTATGCTTCCCGTATCGAAATTCCTTGTTATTGAAACGATTCTATTCTTTGTTTTCGGACTTCTGTTAATTGAAATAACTATTTTTCAGAAGAGTGAGATATCACAGACAATTATAGGGGTTTTCTCAGGATTGCTGTTGTGGACGGGAGTTGAATACTCTCTTATAATCGCATCGAGAATTTTCGGGATTGCAAAAGATATAAGAGTTATAGATGGAAAAATTACGGGAGTTTACGGAGAGTATCAACTTTTAAAACATACCTGGGGAATTCTACTTCTCTTATTTTTCTTTCTGCTCTATTCTGAAAACTCCAGGTGTAATTTTTTTGTTTTTTTTAAGAAGAACCTGAAGCTTACAAGAGGACCTGTTATAAGCGGGAAGATAGATAATTACGGACCTCGGGTCTCATTCTTTTTTGCTACCATAACATGGTTTTTTTATGTTGTTTTACTGCTTGCATATGATAAAGATATATTCGGAGTGTATAGTTGGTTTACTTACTCGGTATTTTTTATCTCTTTTGCATTCACGGGGTTTCTTTTTTTAAAACTTATAAAACAACCGACCAAGGCCAAAATGATAAGATATGCGATTCCGACTGCACTTGTTTTGTGGAATGACATTGAAATTTTGGCTAAATGGAATATTTTCAAGGAACCGTGGCTTATCCTAAGGCCGGAAAATTTTGTTATTTTTCTGGGTGGGTTGATAATCGGGTCTATCCTGATAATTAAAGAGTTAAGGAAAGAGAGATGAAATAACATTTAGTCTTTCCCGGGGGCTCTGATACCTTGAACCTTATCTATAATTATGTTATTAAGATTGATGGTTTTAAAAAATATTATTGCAGTTTTTTTTATACTTTTTTTTATTCTTTCCATACCTGTTTTTTCTCTTGATGTAGAGTATCCGGTTATTCAATCTTTTACATATTTCCCTTATTCCACAGATACGATTCTCGGGAAAGACAAACTTGAATTTACTGCAGATCTCTTTTATTCGAATATATATATGTTTGACTATAACAGAACCGTTATAAATGATTTTGAGGAAGCTTCGGCTGTAATTGGAGTCCGATACGGAATAAATAGACGGATAACAGCTGAGTTTTATCTTAGAAGTTCAATGGTTTACGGCGGAATAATGGATAAATTCATTATGGATTTCCATAAAGTTTTTGGTCTGAATGAAGGTGGAAGAGGAGAGTATCCTCGAAATACGGTTAATATTAAATATAAGGATTATTTTTCATATTCCAAAGAGATGTTTGTTTTATCTCCTCCTATATTCGGGCTTACCTTAGGAATATACAAAAACAGGAATTTGGAAATAAATTTTAGAACCGGAATGGGTATCCCTCTGTCATCAAAACCCGGGCTTCTCTCTGATAAGGCATTCATTAATACGGGAGTTATATCTATTTACGGAAAAGGAGATTTGTCTTTGAAATTTTCCGGTTATATTTCCTTTTATAAAAGGCCGTCATGGATTGATCCGGAAGAAATTTCAAGCAGAATATATCTTTTGAACGGAGAGGCGGAGTATAAAAAAATCTTCGCGGGGTTTCTTTTTAAATCTTCACCGTTTCTTAACGGAGATATATCAAATCATTCAAAAGTGATCTATCTCGGGTATAAAATTTCCGACTCATTTAAAATTTCAATGTTTGAGGAAATTCCTCCGATGGATACTGTTCCGGATGTTACATTCAGGATATCGTATGTTATTAAAGTTAAAAATTAATTTTTTATTTAAAGGAATCAAACCAGATTAATGTCTCTTTTATCCACGGTAGAATTGCCGTTTCATGTGTTTTATTTTTCAGAGGGATATATTCCACTTCATTAGCTCCGGAAAAATAGAATGAATTTCTCGCTGTAATCGAATTAAACGGAGGAACTGTCTTGTCGGACGTCCCATGGTAGAGTCGGGTCGGAACAGAAGGGACCCATCCTTTAAAGAGATCATTTTCAGCAAAAGATTTTTTAAATTGATCCTCTCCCTGATTTCTGAAATCGAATAGAAATTGATTTCTGAAAAGTGCCTTTGTCCTGAAATTCAATCTATTGTTTATCTCCCTCTGCGTAAAAGAACCGTTGAGTATTCCGTTTTTTATCTCTTCGTCATATGGGGATTTGAAAAATTCGGAAGGATCTCTCTCCCATCCGTAATAATTATTATAAGCCATAATAATGAATGAAATATAAGCCGGAGATACAAGAGATCCGTCTTCCATCATCCTTTTTATTGTTTCCGACAGGTAGTAGGCTCCCGCACCGAGAGAAGATGCCTTTAATTCAAATTCCGATGAATATTCCGTTTCCATAGCCTTCTGTAGAGACATTCCCGTATAGCCTCCTTCGGAATATCCCGTGATAAAAAACTTGTTCGTCCATGATACATTGAGTTTCACAAAAAGTTCTTTTGCCGCTCTGATCATATCAACTATATTTGAGACTGTTGGATCTTCTATGTGGTATGGATGAAGTATATTTGTCGATTCCCCGTATCCGGTATAATCCGGAGATATCGAAATATATCCGGTTGATGAAATAATAAGGTTTAAAGCGGTTTCAGCCTCAATATCCGTCGTTCCTTTGTAATTGGACGGAGCTTTGCTGTCCTTGAAAATGGTTCCGTGATGATAGATCAGAACAGGAAATTCTCCGGAATCCTGAGGCATGGTTATTGTCCCTGAAGCAATTATCTCTTTTCCTTTATATATTGTACGGAAGGATATTTTATACATTTTCACAGGGTGGATCGTCAGATTTTGAACTTTTCCGTCATTAAGAGCAGGTTCATTAAAAGAATTTAAAAGTTCATCGATCATATCTTCCGTTACGGTGATAAGAGTCAATGTTTTATATGATTTAAGGTATTTATCGGTATTGTTATCTTCTTCTCCCGGTTTACAACCGGAATTAATAAAGAAAAAAAATAGTGAAATCAGTAGAATATATTTTCCTGTTTTCATCTATTTCCAAACCCCAGGTATCTCTTTCCCGCATTTGTCGCATTTTCCCTTTGAAAAATTCTGAATGGAGACGGAGTAACCTTTTCTTTTGATCAATTCCGCACCGCAGGAGGGACAAAATGTGGATTCCCAATCAGAGATGAAGTTCCCGCCGTATAGGTATTTAAGCCCCTTTTTACCTGCATTTCCGAGGACATCCTCTATTAATTCGGTATTGGTGGGTTCTGCGTCGGAAATTTTATAATTAGGGAAAAATCTTGAAACATGCCATGGTGTATCAGAGCTTATATCCAAAATGAAATCAGTCAATTTATCAAGCTCTTTTCTATCCGTATTGAGTTTCGGAATAAGCAGTGTTGTCAGTTCAAGCCAGATCCCTGATTTTTTCATAGCTCTTATTGTATCAAGTACCGGTTCAAGTCTTCCACCGCAATATTTTTTATAAAAATCATCTGAAAAAGCTTTTATATCAATATTTGCCGCATCAACTAAAGGGATCAGCATATTAAGTGCCTGAGGAGAGATGAATCCGTTTGTAACAATGACATTTCTTATCCCTTTCTCTTTAGCCAGTCTGGCGGTCTCGATCATAAGTTCAAAAAAAATTGTAGGTTCCGTATAAGTATATGCAATAGAGTCGCAGTTTTGATTTAATGCCGCTTCAACAAGTTCCTCGGGAACTATTATTTTCCCTGTGATATCACTCTCATTCTTAATTATTGATATAGAATGATTCTGGCAGAAATCGCAGTGGAAATTACAGCCGGATGAAGCAATGGAAAACACGGATGAAGCAGGTAAGAAATGAAATAGAGGTTTTTTCTCTATCGGATCCGTATTGGCAGCAACTATTTTATCAGAGTTAAGGGAGAATAATTCTCCATCTATATTTTTTCTTACTCTGCACAGACCGGATTTCCCGGGCTGAATATTGCAATAGTGAGGACATAAATTACAAGTTACGGTTCCTCTATCTTTATGCTCGTATAGTAGAGCTTTTATCATATCTGTCTATTTAGATAACCTCTTTAAGTTTGGATTCGATAATACTCGGATTAACCGCTCCGGAGATCTGTGTCATGACGCTTCCGTTTTTTATAAATAATAGTGTCGGTAGACCTCTTACATAGTACATCGAGGAGATTTTAGGGCTCTCATCCACGTTTACTTTAATAATTTTAACTTTCGTACTGTAATTTATTGCAAGTTTTTTTAACCCCGGTTCAATTGTTTTACACGGGACGCATGTAGGTGACCAGAAATCTATAATATAAGTTCCTCTGTCAGACAGATAATCATGAAAGTTTGAATCATTTGCGGAATAAAGCTGACTCATTATTTCCTCCTCTTTAATATGTTAGTTTAAAAGCCGAAGGATTTAAATCCGAAGGGAGTATTAAAGCGATAATATTTTTTAAATATCCCTTTCTGTTAATAACAGTAAAAGTTGTCTCAAATCCCCTGGGCTCCAAATCCCGAAAACATTTTATTGTTTTGAAAATATAAAGTCAAGATTTTTTGTTGTTTTTTTTTAAAAAAAACACAACATATGGGGGTACGGTGAAAAAAAGTACTACAAATAGTGATTTTTCATCTAATATAAAATAAAAGAAAAAAGTGTTGAAAGAAAGATGATAATATTTTAAAATGATAAAAGGTTTAAATATGTCAGAAGAAAGTAGAAGAGCAAAAAGATTTTACGGCTTAAAAAATGCGACAATTCTGGATGGAGACGAAAGATATCCGGTCATATTGACAAGTATCTCAAAGAGCGGTATTTCGGTAATGTCGGAGAAGTCGTTTCCTACATTTAGAGAGATAACAATTGAAATGGAATTGGAAGGAACTAAGATTGAGATCAAAGGTTCGATAAGATGGGTTGTTGAACAGCCGCAAAAGCCTAAATCACCTTTGAAAGAGATTGGAGTATCCATTTTTAATCCTCCCGTATCTTACCTTGATTATATAGGAAGAATAGAGGAATAAAATTCCATTTACTGGTGTTTTTTAATAAAGGCTGTAATATTTAAGGGGAATTATTTTCAATTAATGAAATATAATATTAAAAAAGAAAAAAAAAAGAAAAAAATATTTTCGGAAGTGGAGCTTCTTCGTCAAAAAATATCTGAAATAAAGGATCTTAAAAAAGTTCAGAAGCAGACTGAAAATGCATTAAAGATAAGTCAGGCTAATTTTCTTACTCTATTTGAAAATTCTCCTGATGCAATTTTTGTTGAAGATCTTGAGGGTAATATATTAAATGTGAATCCGAAAGCAGCTGAACTTCACGGTTTACCTCCGGAGAAGCTGATAGGAATGAATGCATCGGATCTTGTTCCCGAGGAGATAAAGGATGAGGTTAAGAGTTCTCTTTTCCTTCATTCAAAAATGACAAAGGGTTTTTTTGAGAGTCAAAGTAAAAAGAAAGATGGAACGGCAGTTCCCGTTGAAATAAGTTTAAACAGGATAACATATGCGAATTCTCCGGCAATGCTTCTCCATGTCAGAGATATAACCGAAAGAAAAAATTCCAGAGAGGAGTTGAAAAGGCATAGGGATAAACTGGAACAGCTTGTAAAAGAGAGGACGTTTGAACTTCACTCAAGAAATATTCAGCTTCAAAATGAAATTTCAGACAGGAAAAGGTTGCAAAAACAGCTGTTCCAGTCACAGAAACTTGAAGCGGTCGGAAGACTGGCCGGAGGGATAGCACATGATTTTAACAATATTCTAACGGTTATTAGCGGGTATGGAGAGTTGATTTTAAAAGATATAAAAAAGACGAATAAATTATATCCCAAAGTGAAACAGATTAAACTTTCGGCAGAGAAGGCAGAAGCTTTGACGAGGCAACTGCTGGCTTTCAGTAGGAAACAGGTTCTGCAGGCAAAGACTGTAAATTTAAATGATCTGTTCAAAGGGATGGAAAAATTTTTAAGGAGATTGTTAAAGGAAGATATAAAGATAAAAAAAATTCTGGCAAAAAAACTTGATAATATTTTTGTTGATCCCGTTCAGATTGAGCAGGTAATAATGAATTTGTTTATAAATGCCTCGGATGCTATTTCAACCGGAGGAACTATTACCGTTAGAACCGAGAATGTTGTATTGGAAGGAAAAGTGGTTGAAGGTATTGAAATGGTTCCGGGAAAGTATGTGTCGATGATAATAAGCGATACGGGTGCCGGGATGGATGAAAAAACCAGGTTGAAAATATTCGATCCGTTTTTTACAACAAAAACTTCCGGAAGGGGGACAGGTCTCGGACTGAGCGTTGTTTACGGCATTATAAAACAGAGTAAAGGATATATATGGGTTAAAAGTAAGCCGGGTAAAGGCTCGAGTTTTGAAATTCATCTTCCTGCAGTTACAAATAAGATAAAAAAGGAATCTCCGAAAAAAAAGAGTGAAACTCTCTCCGAAGGGAGTGAGACGATTATCGTTGTTGAAGATAATAAGAGTGTAAGAAATATTATCTGTGATTTTCTTATAACCAGCGGTTACAAGGTTTTAAGTGCTTCAAACGGAAAGGAAGTTCTGAGTTTTCCGAAAAGTAAGAAGAAAAGTGCAGATCTGATCTTGAGTGATATTGTGATGCCCTTCATGGGAGGTCCCGAGCTTGTTAAGATAATGCTTAAAGACTTTCCGGATTTGAAAGTGCTTTATATGTCGGGATATATGGATGATTCTGCTGTGAAAAAGGATATCCTGGATATGAATCAACACTATCTTCAGAAGCCTTTTTCATCTAAAGTTCTTTTAATAAAAATACGTGAATTACTTGATAGTAATAAAAATAATAATTCAAAATAATTCTTGATATCAGGAGCAATAATGTTAATGAAAGCTGAATGTGTGACGTGTATTTTAAATCAGGTGGTTAGGATTACCGATCATTTGGGTGTCGGGGAAGTTGAAAAAGATACGATTTTTAAACTTGCTCTTGATTTGTCTTCAAAATTAGACTACACAAGCTATCTTCCTCCCTTATATTCGGAAAAACTGTATGATTCCGTTTCGGATTATACCGGTGTGAGGGATCCGTATAAACAGATAAGAAGAGAACAGAATGATCTGATAATAAATAACAGATCTTTTTTTATGAAAAAAATTGTGGACTCTTCAGATCCTCTTTTTATGTCTCTCTATTACTCTTTACTTGGAAATATAATTGATTATGGAGGTGTAGAGCTTTTTTCCGTTGACAATCTCTTTGAAACAAATGATCCGGAAATGATCGCAATTAATGATTATAAACAGTTGTATGAAAACCTTAAACTTGCTGATTCTCTTCTTGTAATAGCTGACAATGCCGGAGAAGCTGTTTTTGATATGATGTTTCTTGAGCAGGTAAAAAGAATTAAGCCCGAGATAGAGCTGTTTTACGGAGTCAAATCGGGTCCGGCTATAAATGATGTTCTAAAAGATGATGCACTTTATATCGGGATTAATAAATATGCAAAAATTATTGAGACCGGAGCAACTTATGCCGGAACAGTTGTCTCCGAATCGCAACCCGAATTTAAAAAAATATTTTTAGGTAGTGATATTGTGATCTCAAAGGGACAGGGGAATTTTGAAACTCTTGAGTCCGAAAGAAGCAGGGATATTTTTTTTGTTTTTAAAGTTAAATGCCGGGTCGTTTCCAAGTTTTCAGGTTTGGGACAGGGATCTCTTGTGATGGGATATAGAAATTCTTTTCCGGATAAGGAATGAAATTATTTAGAGCAAGATGATTATTCGCCTTTTGATTTGTTATTGAAAAACTGTTACAATATTGAAATGGTTACAATAAAGGTTTATCATACGAGATAATGATGAAATATGATTTACGAAAAATCTTTACAGGTTTTATTGTTTATAAAAGTGTTTACGGTTAAAAAGTTTATTTAAGGAGAAAAATATGAAAAGTTTAAAAGGAACAAAAACAGAACAGAATCTTTTAAAATCTTTTGCAGGAGAATCTCAGGCACGTATGCGTTATGATTATTTTGCAAAACAGGCAAAGAAAGACGGACTTGAACAGATTTCCGCTATCTTTGCGGAAACTGCTTTGAATGAGAAGGAACATGCAAAAAGATTTTTTAAATTTTTAGAAGGTGGTGTTGTGGAGATAACAGCTGCATATCCTGCGGGAAAAATCGGAACAACTCTTGAAAACCTCAAGGCTTCGGCTGAAGGGGAAAATGAAGAGTGGACCGAACTTTATCCCTCTTTTGCCGAAACTGCGGAAAAAGAAGGATTCTCCGAAATCGCCTTAGCATACAGAAATATTGCTCTTGTTGAAAAAGCTCACGAGGAGAGATATAAAAAACTCTTTAAAAATCTTGATGAAGGAAAAGTTTTTGAGAGAGAGGGAAAAATTGTATGGAAATGCAGGAATTGCGGATATCTTCATGAAGGAACTACGGCTCCTGATTTATGTCCTGCATGTCTTCATCCTCAAGCCTATTTTGAAATTAAAGACGAAAATTATTAATTACAATAAGATAAGTTGAAGTAAGAAGTCCTGGTCCTGCAAGGGATCAGGCAATATTTACTCTTTCCAATTCCAAATTGAACAACTTTAAGTATTAATGTATAATACTTTTTCATAAGAGGTTGAATGATTAAAAAAGTTTTAATTGTATTAATGATGATCTGTTTTTTGACCGGTCTTTTCTCCCGAAGCAATGGAGATGTGAAGTTGGAAAACAGAGAAAAAATTCCCGAAAGAATATCTGTAAGTCTTGACGCACTTTTAAAGACGATGACCTCTAACGGGATCTATTCTTTGAAATATATAGATTCATATTTTTATGTACTGCAAAACTCCGTATATGTTAATTATCTGTTCTCTGCCGATCTGCTTCCGAAATTTGAGTTATTAAAAGAGAAGGGACAAAAAGAGTTTAATCTGGAAAAAAAGAAATATGAATTTTTTATATTGGAAAGAAAGAGAAGTATAGAATTGGAAAATAAAAGGATCGAGTTAAAAAATAGGGAAATTAAAGACCCTGAAAAAAAAATTCCAATGATAAAATTCTCTCCGCCGAAACCGCCGGTTTTTAATGCTCCGGATCACTATTTTGATCTATATATGAGAGTGGAAAAGGATGGAAAGATTATTCAGCGGTTCAGAGCCCCTATTCCTTTTTTGGGTGAAAAGGATACTAACTATTTTTCTTTCGGTCTTATTTTAAAACCCGGAAAATATAATATCCTTGTTGACATCAATGCATATGATAATAGCGAGGATGGGACAATGGTAACCGAGATAAACGTCCCTAAGTTAACTCTAAAAGAAATTGTTAGAACTTCCGGATCTTTGACTTTTTCAAAACCTCTGTTTTTCAAAAAAGTCAATATGCTTTCAAAAGCAGAGAAAAGATTTACGGTAGTAAGAAATGCATTTAGGATCGGTGTGATGAGACAGGAGTTTTTCCCGTATTTAGATAGAGATAATACTTTTTTATATGAGGTTTCTCCGATCCTTGCTTTTTTTATCAAAGGGGCGAAGATGACAAGCGGGTGGAATATAGGAGCGGAAATTTCGATTTATAAAGGAAAAAAGAGAATATCTGTTTTTAAACCTTTTGTAATGAAAAATCCATATTTTTTCCAACCTGTAAAATTTGTCGATATAAGAGGGAAATCACTTAAAGTCGGTAAGTATCTTCTTAAAGTGGAACTGAAAGATAATAATTCAGAAGGAGTCAAGGGTGTCGTGAAAATTCCATTTGCGATCTCCCTTTAATTTAATAGAATCCGATGCAAAGAAAAGATATTGCTTTAATAAAAGAGACAAGGCAGAGTCGGTTTGTAGAGAAAATCATGGAGAAAATCTCTCCAAGTATTACTATTAGACCGTCAGATAAAGTTGCTATTAAAATAAATCTTTCAGGTTTTAGAGAGATATATGCCAATACGCATTATGAGACGGTTGAAAGTCTGATAATATATTTGAGAGAGCATTTTGGTGTGACGGATGTTACCGTAATAGAGGGCTCTGACGGAGCTTTTTATTCCAGAAAAACTACATGGGATATATTTTATAAGTTTAGGTATAAAGAGGTTGAGCTTATGGGAGTAAAACTCTCTAATCTCGATGACTTACCGCATAATAAAAAAATGGAAGTCAGCACATTAAAAGGGAAAAAAGAGGTAAGTTATGCCACTTTTGATTCCGATTATATGATATCTGTAATTCCGCCCAAGACACATAATCTTTTTCCGGCTTTTCTATCAATTCCTAATCTGATCGGATTTGTTAAAGCGGATGAGAGAAAATATTTGTACGGAGCACTTGATAATGAGATAAAAGAACTCCATTTGAAGGACGATGAGAGATATTTCAGGCAGCTTGATAATGCCGGAAGAAATTTTGCAGAACTTTTAGAGAAAATATCTCCTTCCTTAGTGCTTATAGATGGTCTCTACGGAATGGAGGGTAAGGGTCCGGTAAGAGGAAGTCCGGTTTTTCACGGATTTGCGGCTGCATCGGAAGATCCTGTCCTTGCCGATTCGCTTGCTACTTTTTTAATGGGGTTTGATGTTGATGATATTCCCTATATCTATTACAGCTATAAAAAAGGATTGGGTAATAACAGATGGCATAATATCCTCGGTGTTGACCCGATCAGAGTTAAATTTCCCTACAGACCTCCGCCGGCATATCAAAAGCAGAAGCTATGGAAAACCATGAGGATAAAAAGGGAAGATAATAAAAATAATAGAAATATAGCGGAAGATAAAAGTTCAGAACATAATGGATGATCTTTTACGAGAGAAAGCCGAACTTTACAAGAAAGGTGTTCTTTCCGAAGATGAATTTGTTAACTTTCTCAAACATTTTCCATATAAGGATCTTGGTGATATCAAAATTGATTTTCACAGAAAAATAAGAAGAGGTCTTCCCGAAGTTATATATGGAAGCGGAAAAAGTCCTGAACAGTTAAAGAAAATTATCAAAAAATTCTCCGAAATAGGGGAGAATATTCTTGTAACAAGAGTTGATCCGCAAAAAGCCGAAGGTATTATTAAAGAATTCCCATCTCTTGTCTATTATGAGAAGGCGGGAGCTTTAACTTTCGGGATAAAAAAAGACCCTTTGCTAAAGGGACGTATTTTGATATTAACTGCCGGAGCTTCAGATGAAACGGTGGGAGAAGAAGCATATATTTCAGCTTCATATCTAGGAAATATTGTTGAAAAAGAGTATGATGTCGGAGTTGCCTGCATTAGCAGGATCCTTGATCTTAGAGAAAAGTTTGAAAAATATACGGTTTTAATAGTAGTTGCAGGAATGGAGGGAGCTTTACCCTCGGTGGTAGCAGGTTTAACTTCAACTCCTGTAATTGCAGTTCCCACTTCGGTTGGATATGGTGCAAGTTTTAACGGAATTGCAGCTCTTTTATCAATGTTGAATTCATGTTCCGGAGGGATAAGTGTGGTCAATATAGATAACGGATTCGGAGCAGCATATCAGGCAACGCTTATCAATAAGAAGATTTCATAGAACAGCAATCAGCCCACAGCCTTCGGCTGGGATTTTGGATATGGGGGGTGGGATTTTGTGGAGCTTACGGTTATTAGAAGACAGAAGCAAG
>CAZWFY010000038.1:0-25614 GCA_964633415.1 uncultured Clostridia bacterium
AAGATATTTCATTGAGACATTGCTGTGTGGCTGAGGAAAAGAAGTTCAGTCTATTCTTTTAAAAAGTTTTAAGAGAATAAAATAGAGCGGACCCATCAGGAAATATGATATCTGCATCCACAAAGGTGCATGAATACAGTTAAGAAAAGGAATTCCGCTATATGATGCGGTCGCAAGATTCTTAATCCCGAAAATATTGTATACCACCCACTCCGAAAGTAACAACCCGAACCAAAAAAGAGAAGAAAATATAAGAAATTTCGTTAAGCTGGATTTTTTTCTAATAAACCGATTCATATCATAGAAAACAAGTGCAACGGTAAAAAGACCGAAAGTCCACAAAAAAACAGGATAAAGATTGATACCAAATAGGATCAGCTTGTTAAAACTGTAATGATAATATTTTCCGCCTATCATTTTCCATACAACCGATATCATAAATGCAATAAAAAGAGATCCGATGAGATGTTTCCGCTTTGTTATCATTAGATATGGAATTGCAATAATCAGAAGCACCACCATTACCGCATCCACTCCGACATATCCGAACATTATAAGAACGGTGGCAAATGCAAAAATATCAACAATAAGATTTACTAAATTATTTTTCCTCATTAAAATCAAAAAATTGTTTGCTTACATCATCAACAACCCCGGGAGCATACCCTCTCTTTACCATAATCTCTCTTAATTTAATGATAAACTTTGAAGAATCAATCCCCATGGGGCATCTTTCACCGCATCTTGCACAAAGTGCACAAGAAAAAGCCGAGGGAGCAGCATGCTTCATATCCTTTGCAACAAATGCATCCCATAAAACTCCGATACCTCCCGGATACTGTGTACCGAAATGTCCGGCAGTAACCCAGAAAACCGGACACTCATACATACATGCTCCGCACTTTTGACATCTCAGGATATCTTTAAACTCTTTGTTTTTCGATAATTCGATCCTTCCGTTATCAAGAAGAATAAGATGAAACTCTTTGGGACCATGAGCTCCGTAAGTTGTCACCTTCTCAATATCACCGGTTTTAGACGGACCGGATATCATATGGACATATGAAGGAACAATATAATTTGCAAAGCGCCACGTTGTCTTTGAAATGTGGAACGCATCATCTAATGTCGGTACGATCTTTTCAACACCGACCAGAGCAATATGTTTATCCTGAAGTGCGGTTGCAAGTTTAATATTCCCTTCATTTTCAATGATAAAAAGTGTCCCTGTTTCAGCTGCAATGGAATTAGCTCCGCTTATACCTATATCGGCATCAATATATTTTTGTCGGAGAAACTTCTTTACAGCCATGACCATCTCTTCGATATTCGTTTCGGAAACTTTTTCACCCGTAACCTTTGTAATAAGCTTTGAGGCCTCTTCTCTTTTCAGATCTACCGAAGGAGCCAGTGTATGCATCGGTCTTCCGTCCCTTACCTGTACAAGAAATTCTCCAAGATCCGTTTCCCAAACCTCATGCCCCTCTTTCTGGAGATATTGTCTAAGCTGGGTCTCTTCTGTCGTCAGACTCTTCCCTTTTACAATAAGCTTTTTAGGATCTCCGATTATGTCTGATATTATTTTATTTGCTTCATCCGCATCTTTGGCAAGATATGCTTTCCCGTGATTTCTTTCAACAGCTTTCATAGTCTGTTCGATCAGTTCTTCCATATGATCTATGGAATAATCTTTTATCTTTTTTGCTTTTTCAATATACTCTTCGGATTCCGGGAATGCTTCAAGTGCTTTTTTCAAATTATTCCTGTAGGAATCCTTCGCTCTGCTTATAGCAACTCTCAGATCTTCATTCTCCGCACCATCACCAATAAGCTCCGCAAGATAGTCATTCTGTATTTTTTTTATCTCTTTTTTCTCTTCAATATTTTCAGACATTTTTACCTCCACACCTTGTCAAATAGTTCTGCAAAATAGAGCGGCTTAATATTATCAATTTCAGCTATCTCCAGTCCCTGTTTAATACCATAATGACCGTTAACACAACTTGATCCTACATATTCAGGATTTACAGGAATTAAAATTTGCATAACATAATTCTCTTTTAAATATTCGGATAACTCCGGTTGAGACATATTTAACCACGATCCAGGACAAGTGTTAAACTGAGCAACATCTTTATGTTCAAGAACTGCAGTCGGATGATCCTCCTCCATAACCTCAATTTCCGGTATCATATGCAAAAGATCTCTTACATAGCCAAACTCTTTGATCTTCCTGCCTAATGTACATCCGTGATGAATAAAGTAAGAATGTGGAAATGGAGAGAACTTGTCTTTAAACTTGCCAATATTCTCTGCAAGAAATTCAGAAAGATGGATATAGGGAACACCTAAATTTACTCCATATTTTTCGGGAACCTCTTTTTTATATTTTGCCACTCCTGCGGCAAACGGAGACACGATCAAATCCGGTTTAACCTCATCAACCTGAGCTTTAAATTTGTGTACAACTTTTTCCGCATCATCTGTAAGTCCGAGATTCATAGATGCTTCCCCGCATTTAATCTCATTATCAAGCGATACATACTCCACCCCCATCTTATCAAAGAGGCTTTCAATACTGATTAAAATATCATTCTGCTGCTGATGCTGCAGATTAACTCTTCCGGAAAAAAGAATTCTCATTGTTTCTCCTTATCAAATATTCATTATACATTCGTTATCAGCAATAATGCAAATTTGTTAATTCATTAATTTATGGAATTAAGTCATCAAATTGACAATGGAAAAATAGAGAAAAAGATGTCCGAATCCGGAAGATTTCGGAGATAGAATGAAGGGGTGACGATAAACGCCACCCCTATATTTTAACTGTTAATTCAGTTCTTACTTAAAACATATAACGGAATCCGAAAAGTATTTCGTGATAATGCTTAAAAGTCAATCCGTCCTTGATAGGCACTCTAAGTTCGGCAAAAACAGCACCTATGCCGCCGGAATTTGTCTCAAGCACGTTATAACCGAGATTGAATACTATATCAAAATCCGATTTCCACGGTGGAAGTAACACTCCGTTTTCAAGAGTAGCTTCCCTTACCTCTGAGCTGAATCCTACACCGGCACCGATAAAGAAATCATCAAAATGCCCGTTCAACAACAGATTTCCCATGAAATGGTTTTTAAAAGGTTCGCCTGCAAGAGTGAATCCTACACCAAATGAAGCTAATGCACTCAATTTTTCAGGGATCAAGAAATAAATTCCACCTACTCTGACAAAAGCGACTCCCGTATAAGTTCCTTTAGCCATTCCCGGTCCTGCTTCCGCCAAAAGATAAAATCTTTTTGATATTTTTAGATCAAAAGCACAATCATTGGCTGAAACCGCTTCATTATTATCGGTCACTTTAAGGAATATTTTATAGTCTCCGGCTTTATTGAATTTTTTCTCCCATACAAAAGGTTCAGCTGTAACTGCATTCTTAGCAACCTCTTTATTGGATTTAACTCTAATAACAGAAAATTCCGCTTTAGTTATCTTTCCATCCTTGTCCGTAGATCCTGATGCATCAAAAGTAATAGGTTTCCCAACCATTCCTTTTTCCGGAGAAACTTTCAGATCACAAACCGGCGGAAAATTAACATAAACTTTTGAAGAACACTTAGAATCGGTAAAAGTACCGTCAACTTTCTGAACTCTTACTTTAAGTTCATAGTTACCCGGATCTTTAAGATTTGTTTTCCATACCGGATTATCAATTAACAATTTTTTGGAATTAATCTTATTTCCTTCGAAATAAACATCAACTTCAACTTCTTTTGTGCATTTGGTTCCAGTTATATCAACCGTCACTTCACCACCGGGATTTACAATTGCAGGAGATACTTTAAGTGCACAAACCGGAGAAGCATCAAAAGAGTTTGCAAGAGCAACATTTCCGCAAGCTTTTGGAATAACAACTTTGTAAACTTTGCAATCTTTTACAATCGGAAGACAGAAGATATCAAGATCCTCTTTTCCTTCCCATACGAGATCACTCTTCTCTTTAACCTTCCCGTGCGAATAGAAAAGCATCCACTCAATCGTATCACCGATTTTAAGAGTTTTTTCCTTTACATTACCGTTCTTAACAGCTTCAAGAATCGGTTCATATAGGAATCCTGCATTAACCATCGCAAGACCATCCTGAATTCTCTGAGCATTCTGCTCCACAAGAGTTTTCAACTGGTCAACACTTTCGATCTTCTTTCCCTTCTTAAGACTCATAAGTGAGTGCTGACCGACAGTTGTCAGTTTTGCCGCACCCTCTGCCGTCATATGGAGGGAAAAAAGGATCAGAACTGAAAAAATCAAAACCATTCTAAGTTTTAGTTTCATTAATCCTCCTAAAAATAAGTTTTATCACTAAACGAATTATAGCATTGATATTTTTTTTTTCAATTTTTTTAATTTTTTTTTTATTTTTATCCTTTTATACTTATTTAAGCATAAAAGCCTGTATCTTACACAATGTTAAATATTTAAACATTTTTTTTTAACGATTTTTTTTACTTACATTCCAATCCAATTTTCCCTTTAATATAACAATTTTCATATAACTTTTTTTATCATACGGATTGTTTACTTTCTAAGATCATCAACTCTTTATCATTTTTTTTCATCTTTTTTATTTTTGCTTCTAACTTAAGCGCATCACTTCTTGAGCCTGCAACTGTTTTATAAACTAATTTAAGAGGACCTCTTCCCTTTAGATATTTAGCTCCTTTCCCTGCTCTATGTTCATCAAATCTTCTTGTAATATCATTTGTAATACCGGTATAGAGAGTTCCGTCACCACATCTGATTATATATATAAACCAATCTTTCATTTCCCGTTCTCTTTCCACTCATACTAAAATATAAAATTAGCATCTTAATACTTTTATTTCAATTGCGAAACATAAATCTCGTGAATTCAGCTGTAAGCTGAACGCTGAATGCTATTATCCGTAAGTTCTTAATGACAAATTCTTCTGATTTCTTTAAAATAGACGGATGGATCTTTATTCAATAATTTTTATAGCCATCGGACTTGCAATGGATGCTTTTGCCGTCTCAATCACAAGCGGTGCCGTAGTTGACAGGATAAAATTCAGATACGGACTTAAAGTTGCATCTTCATTCGGATTCTTCCAGGCGATTATGCCGATTCTCGGATGGCTTGCAGGGAAATCTTTTTTTGATATGATCAGACCGGCGGATACCTGGGTTGCCTTCATACTGTTATTAACGATCGGAATAAAAATGATCTATAATTCATTTCAAAATATTGAGAAGAAAAAAATTCCTAAATTATCTGGGAAAACACTTTTAATGCTTTCGATTGCAACAAGCATTGACGCCCTTGCCGTAGGTCTCTCACTCTCCCTTGTAAATGTTAATATATTTATTCCGGCACTCATCATCGGATTAACAACACTATTGCTCTCAATGGTTGGAATGTTCATAGGAAAACATGTCGGTCATCTGTTCGGAAACAGAGCCGAATTATTAGGAGGAGCTATACTCATTTTAATAGGTTTTAAAATATTACTCACTACAATTTAATTCAAATAATAATCTTTATATCTGTTTAATCTTAAATCCCATATTTACAAGCAGATTAACCACACCCTCTTTCCCGATAAGATGAGCAGCTCCAACTATGACAAAACATTTCTTTTCCTCTTTTATAAGTGCTGAGATCTTTTCAGACATCTTCAGATTTCTTTTTTCAATTATCACTTTAAAAACATCTTCCATATCCGAATTATTCCCTCTATCCTCATTTACAAATTCAACCATTTTGTCAACCGCACCGTCTTTCCACGCTTTAACCATTTTGTCAATATTCTTTCCGAGAGATGAAGCCTCATTTATAGTCGATAAAAGGAAACTTTCGTTCTCCTTATCGGTGAAATTGTTAAACAGATCCATCTGGAATTTCATACCTTCAAGTTCAACTATATTTTTATCCTTTCCTTTTTCAATAAAATATTTATCAATACCGAAATTCGGATTAAAACCAAGTTTCATAAATTCCATACTTGTTATTGTCATAGCTACAAACCATGATTTAAACGTTTTAAAATAGTCGATGGACATACCGAGTTCATCCATCTTTTTTTTTACTATTTGGTAAGTTTTCTCGGTTAAATGATCTTTGAGAATTGTTTTATCCTTGTAGTTAGCATTCTCAAGTGTCAATTTAAGAAGCTCCGCTGTTTTCCCTGACGATATATCGGCTTCAACCACTAAATATTTACTGCTTGAAAATGCATCCTCTATCTCTTTTTTTAAAGGGAAAATATCTTCTTTCATCATATGTATTGATCCGAGGAGATAACTTTTAGTACCGTTATAATTCACTTCCCATAAAAATGACTTTCCATTAAGATGAAAAGGTAAAACCGACAAAATCGTTAAACATAAAGTCAATATAATAATACTTCTCAAAAAAGGTTTTCTCATATACATATCTTCTCCTGTTCAGGATATCTCTTTATTTTTCCTTAAAGTTTCAATAATAAATTCTATCTTTTTTTCAGATCCTTCAACAGGGAAACTACATGATCCGGCTCCGAAATGACCTCCGCCTCCGCATTTTGCTACCAGTCGTCCGCAATGCACTTTACACTTTCTATTAAAGATTGAATGCCCGACCGAAACAATAATCATATTTTTATCATAACCGTTTCTTATCTTAACATTTACAATAGTTTCCGGGAAAAGTGAAAAAACAAGGAAACGGTTTCCGGACGGTGCAGGAATAATACCTCTAAAATCCGTAACGGAAACACTATTGTCGACCTTTGTATGGTTAATAAGAAAAGCTCTATATTTTTCACTCTCTTCTATCTCAATATTTACTCTTTTTGATACAATTTCATCATTTAATACATCATGTATCCCCATTTTTCCTAAAAGACCGAGAACATGATCCCAATATGGAGAATCACTGTTCCTTCCGCTTTTAACGGTTAAAGAGAGCATAAAATACGGAGATATTGATGGATTCAACACTTCAGATTCATTTAACTTTGCCGAATCTATCCTGTCCGTCTCCTTTACCAGTTCAGTGAATTTAGGGTCTATCTTATCTTTATAATAATTAAATATAATGCCGGCAGCAGAAGGTGCCAGTTCAAATTTGCCGTCAAACTTTTTATCTGTACGATTAGTCTGGTGATGATCAAACCACATGAGACAATTCTTGTGATACGGGAGGTTTGCTATAATATCTCCTTCCTCTATTTCCACCCTGTCATTCTCAATTTCACCCGGTTCCGTCCAGAGAACAGGCAAATCAGATCCGAAATACTCTCGTATCAGCAAGGCACAGACAATACCGTCCAGATCCGGGCGAGTTACAATTCTCAATGAGCTTTTCACTGTTTCTCACCTCTTTACAAAGAGGAGATTATCATGTCTGTCTTCCAGCATTAAAGCAATATCTTTCGCAATATTTTCATCCTCTCCAACCCATATAGAGATTCCGTTTTTATGAACGGTTTTTAACAACGGAATATCCCAGCGGCTGTCTCCCACAACAATCAACGGCAGAATATCCCCTTTTTCTTTAAAATATAGTTGTGCTTTCCCCTCACCTACCGGAGCGGGTTCAATTAATTCATTTGTAAATATTGATAACTCCCGATCTATTTTTCTAATCCTTGATTCAATTCCATAAGCATTCTCCTCAGGAATATCAAAAAACTCCTTGGATATCAATTTTACGGACATTGCATTACTTGCAGAGATAACAAAAATCTCATAATTCAGTTTCTTCAAAAATACTACCAATATCTCCATAACCGGATTTACAAAAGGGATAGGAACTCTCTCATTCTCAATCTCTATATACATAAAATCATTAAAAATAAGTTCTCTCGTAAAAGCCAGAACCGTTTTAACGGGAATTCCGGACATTGATTTTACAACGTCACGATAAGCTTTTTCACTCTTTCCGGTCTTAATAAGATTTTTATATTCCGTCCAACTGAAATTAATTCGACTTCCGTCCATTTTAACACTATCTTTTTTTTCAGCATCTTTCAATCGGGCAAAGAGAGCATCACCGATATCACCGATAAGAAGGGTATTATCGAGGTCAAAAACAGCTCTTTTTTGATCTATTTTAAATTTTTGTTTCGAGATAGACCTTTCAAGCTTTTCTATAGCGGAAAAAAGTTCTTCAGGAAGCTTCTTTTTAAACTCTTTTTTTACCGCTCTATTCATCCGTCAATAATACTATGGAGAATAATTCTTTGCAAGAAAAATAGTAAAAATGGTCTTTAAAGATCTCCCTTTCCCTTCCTCTCCTGTTTTAATTTTAACTTTTTCCCATTCACCTTTACCTCTTTTTTCAACCACTTCTCCGGATATCCGGTTTGATGCGGTCTGCCCTTGACATCCTGGATATATCCGTCATTGTATTTTGTTATAAGGAATTCGGATAGTTTCCACCACTTTTTAACATTCATTTCGGCATTTTCAACACAATATTTTGTGAGATATTTTTTCAAAAGCTCTTTTTTCCCATCTTTTAACATCTTAAAAGAGGCTTCTTCGATAACAGGTTGCAGATCAAATTCAAGGTCTTCTATCTCCTTCTGAACTTTCTGAATATCTTTTATCATATAGTTCCAGCGGAGATTTGCATAATTGGCAACAAAATTAAAAGCCCACCATGCCGAATCTCTTGAAAAACGGCGAAGGGATCCCTTTGTGTAACTTTCCGGAAGTTTACTTATTGATGTGTAGAGAGGAACGAAAAAATTAGTATAAGGATTATCCGGACCATACCAGTATACTCCTCCGATCTCATCCGGAACAGATGATCTTGATTGGGATACGAACACAAATCCCGCCTGTTGGGTCGCTATCGGTCTCTCCCATGAATACAATTTACCGCCTGCACTCCATTTCATAGGTCTCCATTTATCGGGAGCGTTGAACGGTCCTGACGTCAAATTCTTTGTCATATCAAATTCGGTTCCTTCATAATGATCCCTATGAAGAGCTATAACATCCCTTACTCCGAGTTTGTTATCCGGTTTTATATAAAGCGGATAGGGTTTCGCACCCTTTTTGAACGAACTGAAGTCGGGCGAATAATTATGCGAAGGAGCTGAACGGCGAAAAATACTCCAAACTCTTCTCAGTGAATATCTTACCTGCTCCTCGGTCGGAGGATTGTAAACTCTTGAAAAATTAAATTTTCCATCGGTTTTAGGATTGTAAATACCTTTTTCTATTGCAAAAGAGATAACATTTTTTGAATATTTCACATCCGGGCTTTTTAGTGGAAATCCTCCGATCCTCGACATATTTGTGTGTGCACTGATATATCCGTCCGGGATCTTAACCGCAACCCATACGGCTCCCGTTCCACCCTTTCCGGTACCCATCATCTCCATGATCCAGACTTCATTCTTATCCGCTATCGAAAATGATTCTCCTGAGCTCCCGTAACCATACTTCTCGACCAGAGATGTCATCACATCAATAGCCTCTCTTGCGGTCTTTGCTCTCTGAAGAGTAGTTAACATAAGTGTAAAATAGTTAAACAGACCGTCTTTATTTACAAGCTCAAGCCTGCCGTCAAATGTGGTTTCACCGATAGCAAGCTGGTATTCATTCATCAATCCGAGAACTTTATATGTATGTGCCACCTGAGGTATCTTTCCCTTTTTTCCGTACCAATTTCTTATCTCAACGGTTTCACCCGGTTTATGATCCGCAGCCGGGATCATTCTTAAATGGGGATGAAACTCACCGTCACATGAATAGCTGATCATAGTGGAACCATCCTTAGACGCACCTTTTGTTACAAGAACGGAAGTACACGACCATAATCTCCCGATACCGGAAAGAGAAAAAAACAAAATGGAAACAGAAAATACTATTTTGATTTTTTTCAACATAAAAACCTCCAAAAACAATTATTACGGAATAATTTATAGAATGTTTTCTGTTAAAATGATAATCTCAAAAATTCTTTTTTATAAAATAAAACGATATGTGAATTTTAGCATAAGAATATTATCACCGGGTGCCTTTATCATATTCGAAAAATCTCTCCCGAAACTGTAATCTCCCGGATTGTTATAATCAGCTCTGTTTTGAGTCCATACAAGATAAAGTATTGAACCGGGTCTATACTCCCAGCGCAGAACAACAGTTCCTCTTAAAGATTTATAATTAAAATCCGGATTTGATATTGAAAAAATTTTACCGCCGTATCCCGGATCAATAGTGTATAGATCATTTTCAAATGAGACGGATGTATTCCCGATTCCGTATTCATTAAAATTATAAGTTCCCGGTTTTGCAAGTTCTTTCATTCCCGAATAAGATCCGACGGATATAAAAGGCTGAATATATGCTTGAAGACTAAGTTTCGGCGAAAATATCCAGTCAAGTCTGATTGAACATGATATCGTCTTCTGATTCAGCGTTCCGAATAGGTATCTAACTCCAAAAGTATCTTCCATCACCTCGTCATTAATGCTATTTACCCACTGCGAATTGTTAAGATTGGTTTCGTATCTCGGATTGATCGACAGAGAAAAATTTGATCCCGGTTTCCATCTGAATCCTGTATAAAAACTCTGCTTTGCTCTTCCCCATGTGCTTAAAAGACGGAATCCTCCGGCATTGACAACAACGGATTTCCTTCTGTCACTTCTTATTCCAAAATTAAACCAGGTATATTTTTTAAGAAGCATTAAAGGACCACCCCTTGTTCTTTTATTATCAAATCTTTCAGGATTATGACTAAGCTGAAAATTGATACTCCAGAAATTGGAAAACCTAATATCACCAATAAAAATCAGGCGTTGATCTCCTATAAGGGTCCCACCGAAATCATAATTCCTCTGAGTAATCAGAACTATGTCCCAGTAGTGTATCAATTTACTCTTTTTAAAAGATCTGTATCCGGTCATAATGTGTGCATTAATAACATCATCACTCCATTGAAAGCCCATATCCCTCGAATCAAAACCGGGAGAGATTATTCCCAGAGCTGCATTAAAAAGAATATTTCCTTCCTGCTTGTTTAGAGTAAACCTGCCTGCCCATCCCTTCATTGATATTGCATTCTCATCAACTTCAACATGATCCGCATCAGGTCTTTGAAAATAATGAGGATAAGAATACTGGAGATCGGTAATCCGTTCTTTGTTGCCGCGAACTTCAGTTGTACCGAGCCATCCGGTAGCTACCCACATCTTTTTTTTATCGAGAAACACCCACCCATCAAGCCCGAAGCTGAAAGCTTTTTTGTTCAGCATCAGACTTAACGTTTCATTTTTCATATCTCTTAGAACGGAAGTAGCAATTAGACCGACTCCCTGCTTCCCTTCATTGAACTCTTTATGAACTCTCAAAACCGAATAGTTTGAAAACGGTTCAACTTCGGTTCGGGATCTTTCCCCATCTTTATCCACCTTTGCATACTCTCGTCTTGTAAATGCATTTAAAAAACCTATATTCCATCCGTCTCCTATCTTTCCACTTAGCTTGGCAGCAGTCAGAATAGAAGTCCACTCCGGATATTTCACATATCCGTCAGTAGAAACATATCCTTGAGGCGATCTACCTATTCGTCTGCTGTAAAAAAAGCGAGGATTTCCCCAATCTGCACCTATATTGTTATTTGCTCCTCCGATACCGAAAAGAAAAATGCTGGATCCCTCAATAAAAAAAGGCCTTTTTTCTCTGTAATAATTTTCAGCAGCAGTAAGGTTGATAACCGCCGGATCCACTTCAACCTGACCAAAATCAGGATTAACCGTCAGATCAAGGGTTAGATTGCTTTTCAAACCGAATTTTAGATCCAAGCCACTGTTTCCGTCTAATTCACTTCCGGTTTTAAACGGATTTCCCTCCTCCTTTCCACCGAAGGAAAATTTTCCAGCCGTATACGGAACCACTTCAAACAATCTTTTTGGTTTTATATCTTTGATACCTTTAAGTTGTGCATAATGTGAAACATCTCCACTTACCTTTTTAGGCTTCCATGAAAATGTCACCACCTCATTTTTACGTCTTATATACCTACTGAAATTTACTCCCCAAATATATTTCCCATTACCTTTTTTTTTGAATCTGAGCTGGTCGAAAGGAATCCTCATTTCAACCGTCCATCCTTTATTATCAACTTTTGTTTTTACATTCCAGATTCCGTCCCATGAGTTATCATCCCATCCGTCATTGAATATAGTCCAGTCGGCAATTGAACCCGATGGGTTGACTGCGAATTTGAATCCGCTTCTTTTATCGTAATAGGGATCAAAACAGACGACAAAATAATCCGCATCGACAAAATCATCGCGCCTCGCCAGAAGACTTATGATTTTTTCCGGTTCGGAATCATGCATTCGTGCAGCAATATAGATCGCATTATTGTCATAAGCAAGCCATACTTCTGTTTTTTCTGTTGCAGGTTTTCCTTCATCAGGCTCATTCTGAGTAAAACCTTTGAGACTCTCCCTTTTCCAAACCGGTTCATTGAGGTTGCCATCAATTTTTATCACTCCTGTACTTTTCTCTATTACAACTTTCTTCTGAATCCATTTCCACCCTTTTTGATCTGCTTGCTTAGCATTTAACTGTATCAAAGTTAAAATACCAATAGATAGTATCAACAAGATTACTTTTTTCATTCGATCTCCTATGTCACTAAGACGTTCATTGTAAATTATAGTTCCATATGTAATTAAATTTTGTAACAATTTGTTACACTTTTGACATTCTTTATTTACAGATGATATATATATTTAATGTATGGAAGCTACGGAAATTCAGACGGGATAAAATGAATAATACAATCCTTGTAATCGATGATGACGAAAAACTCAATTCGTTACTGAAAGACTATCTTTCCAAATACGGTTTTTCCGTATCAAGCCGGACAACACCTTCCGAAGGATTAAAAGCGATAAAACAGTTGAAACCCGATCTCATTATTCTCGATGTTATGCTCCCTGAAGCAGACGGATTCGAAACATGCAGAAACATAAGAAAAGAGTATACTACACCTGTTATCATGTTAACCGCACGCGGTGATGTTACGGACAGGATAGTCGGGCTTGAGATCGGTGCGGATGACTATTTACCCAAACCTTTTGAACCGAGAGAGCTTGTTGCAAGAATCCAGACGATTCTCAGACGAAGCAGCGGCAATGTCAATGAAAATATAAGAAAATCCGGCGGATTATCAATGAATGTAAAAAAGAGACTTGTTACGCTCGATGAGAAAGAGATAGATCTGACAACCGGTGAATTTGAGATATTGAAACTTTTTCTCAAAAGACCGGGGATTGTTTTTTCAAGAACACAAATATTGGACAGCCTCGGAGATATGGAGTGGGATTTTTACAACAGATCCGTTGATGTTCTGATAAGTCGTCTGAGACAAAAACTGAAAGATGATCCGAAAAATCCCCGCTTTATAAAAACAGTCTGGGGTGCAGGATATATGCTGGTCGAAGGTGAATAATTTGATATTCTCCTTGATAAAGAGTATAAGAAAAAAACTATTTATAAAGATATTTTTACTTTTTACAATTTCGTTCATAATAACTATCCTATATCTTATAATGTCACACCACTTTTTTTTTCTCTCGAAAAGATTTCCAAAGATCCTTAGAAATTCCGTAAATCATGTTGAACTCCTTATCAAAGAGATCGGAGATCCGTTTAACGAAAAGAAAGCGAAAGAAATATCAAATAAACTGGAGATCCAGATACGTTTTAATTCACGGGAAATCAACTGGGCAAGCAATAGATCTATTTCAAAACTTAAGACTGATAATTTTAGAAATTTTGGGGAAAAATCAAAAATAAAAGTTGGATTTACCAAGAAAGGTCCTGCAATATATATATCTAAGAAAAGCGGAAAATACCTTTTTATCCTCCACTCCGAAAGAGAGAATTTCAGATATATCGCAACACGGTTTCTTGTTTTTTTCATTCTTTTTATCTCAATTGTAATCATAGGAATGTACTTTATAATAAAAAGTATGTTAAAACCGGTAAAAATACTGGAGACAGGCGTTAAAGAATTGAGTTCGGGAAATATAGACTACAGGATGAAAACCGACGGTAATGACGAGCTCGGGGAACTCATAATATCATTTAACTTAATGACCTCCGAAATAAAAAAGATGATCTCGGCAAGAGATCAGCTTCTGATGGATGTCAGTCATGAACTTCGCTCACCGCTCACCAGGATCAAAGTTGCATTGGAATTCATAGAAGAGAACAGTGCAAAAGACAGTATTATCGATGATATTTCCGATATAGAAAAGATGGTAACGGAGTTATTGGAAACAGAAAGACTTAACAGCCCTTACGGTGTTTTGAAGAGAGAAAAAATTGAACTTTTAAAACTCATTCAGAGTATAAAAAAAGATTTTTTCAATGTAAAGCCGGGATTAAAAATAGAGAAACCGAAGAATAAACATTTTATTTATGCCGATAAGGAGAGATTAAAGATACTTTTTAAAAATATTATCGGAAATGCATTAAAATTCAGTAATGAACAGACAAATCCGGTTGAGATCATTCTGTATGAAAAGAATAAAAATATCATAGCTGAAATAAAAGATTACGGGAAAGGAATTCCCTCAAAAGATATCCGGAATATTTTCGAGCCATTTTACCGTGTTGATAAATCACGCTCAAAAGACACGGGAGGATATGGTCTCGGGATGAGTCTCAGCAAAAAGATCGTAGAAGCCCACGGCGGGGAGATCACCGTAAAGAGTATTCCGGGAAAGGGCACAACCGTTTCTCTTATATTTAAAACCGGCTGATAAATCCTCTATTACAATTTGTAACATTTCAGTCATTTTTCATTAACATTTAAAACGTTTAATTAATATCAGGGAAGAAAAAAAATTTCTTTCCGGGAGGTAAAAGATGTATCCAATTGCGAATCCGGATAAAAAAAGATCCGGGATCACTCTTTATATGATCTTACTATTCCTTTTTTCAGGTATATTTAACGATAATTTAAAAGCTGAACAAAAGATAGTGATTTCACTTGATGAAGCTGTTAAAATTGCATTAAAAAATTATCCCGAGTTTAAACAATCTGCAAATTCGGTCTCACTTGCAGACATAGATGTCCGATCCAGGAAATCCAATTTTCTTCCCGATCTGAATGCAGTATCTTCCTATTCAAAAAGACGGGCAAAAAGTCCGGATCCGGTTAATGGAGAATATACGGCACTTGATTCGGATAGCTTAAATTTCACCCTCTCTTCAAACTTTAATATCTTTAACGGGTTTTTTGATTTCTATCAATTAAAAAAGGCCGAGTTGACCAGAGAATCGGCAAATGAAAATCATCTTAGATTTAAGCAGGATGTTGCATTTCTTACATTACAAAAATTCACAAATACTCTTATAGCAAAGGAATTTATCAATGTGGAAATGGAGAATCTTGAAGCCCAAACACTTATGCTTGAAAAAATAAATGATTTTTTTGAGTCCGGGAAAAAACCTATAACCGATCTATATCAGCAAAAAGCCGACATATCACGATCAAGATTAAACCTTATGGACGCAAAACAGAGTTACATAACGGCAAAACTTGACCTGAACAGGATACTCGGAATTAACGATATCAACAATTTTACTCTAATGAAACCCGATATTCCCGATTCCGAAAAAGCTGATGGTTCAAATAATAAAAACAGTATATTAAACAGAGCTTTGAAATTAAGAAAAGATCTTGTTGCACAGTTAAAAAGAGTTGAAGCTTCCGATAAAAATATATCTGCTGCCAAATCGGGATACTGGCCGAAACTATCTCTGTTTGCCAATTTAAGCTCCGGATATTCAGGTTTGGACAATCAATATTCATATTCGGAACAACTGTTTAAAAATAATCCTGCATACAGTGCAGGTTTAACTCTATCGGTACCTATCTTTAATAAAAACTCCGTAAGAAACAGTATAGCAACGGCAAAGATACAATATGAGAATGACAAACTTGAAATTGAGAAATTAAACAGAAAAATAGCAAACGAGGTCAGAGAAGCAATAGAAAATTATAAAACAGCGATCGGTCAGATAAAAGCGGCAGAGAGTCAAGTTAAATATTCAAAAGCCGCACTCCAGAGTATTCAAGATCGTTATAACGTAAATGCTTCAACAATTACCGAACTGACTCAAGCAAGAGCAAAATACAAACAGGCAGGATTTGACCTCATAAAGGCAAAATACAATCTATTAACGAGGGAAGCTGCTGTTTACTACTATTCCGGTAACGGTAAAAAACTATTCTCTCTTTTAAAAGGAGAGAACAAAGGAGAAAAAAATGAATAAAAAAACCATAATAATTTCATCTGTTGCAGTTATACTTTTATTGATATTCTTTTTATCATTAAAAAAATCTACAAAGAAAGAAGCGGGGGATTTCCTATTGGCAAAAGTGACAAAAGGAGATATTGAAAATATCGTTTCAAGCACCGGAACATTAAGTGCGGTAGAGACTGTTGAGGTCGGATCGCAGGTTTCTGGGATCATCAGAAAAATCTATGTCGATTATAATGATAAAGTAAAAAAGGGAGAACTTCTTGCAGTTCTTGACAAGACCCTCTATGAATCGGCAGTTGAAAATTCGGAAGCCGGTCTGATGAAGGCAAAAGCAAGAATGGATCAAGCTAAAGCCGAACTTGAAAGGGATAGACCGCTTTTTAAAAAAGGTCACCTTTCGGAAACGGAATTTCTATTGACAAAAACAACTTATGAAACAACAAAAGCCGACTATAAGATTGCACTGGCGGCCTTGAATAAAACAAGAACAAATCTTAACTATACGGACATCCACTCACCTATTGACGGAATAGTAATTGAAAGGACAGTTGATGAAGGGCAGACAATCGCAGCAAGCTTCCAGGCTCCCAAACTGTTTGTTATCGCTAAAGATCTTAAGAACATGCAGATCGAAGCCGATGTTGACGAGAGTGATATAGGACAGATCAGAAAAGGACAGAATGTCAGATTTACCGTTCAGTCTTATCCGGAAAAAATCTTCAAAGGCATAGTAAGACAAATAAGACTTCAACCCCAGACTATACAGAATGTTGTCAATTATACCGTTGTTATCAATGCAAATAATAAAGAGGGGACACTTCTTCCCGGAATGACTGCTACCGTTGATTTTCTTATAGAAGAAAGAAAAGGAGTTCTAATTATACCGAATGCCGCTATTAATTTTAAACCTACAATGGAAATGATGAAAAAATATAGTGATTCTCTTTTTAAAGGAGTAAAAAGATCCGGAAAGAGCGGTTTTATGAATAGTGGTGGAAGGACAAAAAATAAGAGAAGAGCTACTGTTTTTTGTATTGATCAAAAAGGAGTCCCGTTTATCACTTTTTTTGCAAAGGGAGCAACTGACGGAAAAAACACTGAGATCCTAAAAAGTAAAACTATCACGGAAGGTACAAAAGTGATAATAGGATATGAAAAAAAAGGGAAAAATAAAAATTCAAAAGGAAACTCAGGATTCAGACTATTCGGACCTCCAAGAGGCGGAAAATAGGACAATCGGAGAAATAATGGATAATATAAATCTTAAGGGTATTGAAAAGACCTACTATATGGGTGATGTCGAAGTCCGTGCTTTAAGAGGCATAGATCTCACTGTAGAAAAAGGAGAATTTGTTGCAATAATGGGAGCTTCGGGGTCAGGTAAATCAACTTTAATGAATATCATCGGATGTCTTGATACTCCTACTAAAGGATCCTACTCACTTAACGGAACACTGGTTAACGATATGAAAAAAAACAGGCTTGCGGATATCAGGAACGGAATGATCGGATTCGTCTTTCAGGGATTCAATCTTCTTTCCCGTTCAACCGCTCTTGAAAATGTAACAATGCCACTTCTTTATAACAGGACTCAGCATATCTCAAGCCACAAAGCAAAAGGGATTAAAGCACTCGATATGGTAGGTTTAAAAGACCGTATGAAACATGAACCAAATCAGATGTCCGGAGGACAGCAGCAGAGGGTTGCAATCGCAAGAGCTCTGATAAATGAGCCGGCAATAATTCTTGCTGACGAACCTACCGGAAATCTCGATTCAAAAACCTCTTCGGAGATTATGGTACTTTTTCAACAGCTTAATGAAAAAGGAATTACAATAATTCTGGTAACGCACGAATCTGAACTTGCCCTCTATGCAAAGAGAGTTGTCGTACTTAAAGACGGACTTAAGATAAAAGATGAGCCGGTTAAGAACAGAAAAAGTGCAAGCAAAGAGTATAAAAACATCTCTTCCCGGGAAGAAAAATTTCTTAACGGAAACTCAAGTAAGGAGGTTTAAAATGAAATGGAAAAATCTGATAAAAGTTGCTTTTAAAAGTATATATAAAAACAGAATGAGAAGCCTTCTGACAATGCTTGGAATAATTATCGGTGTCGGTGCTGTTATTGCACTTGTCTCGGTAGGAAAGGGAGCATCTGCAGATATTGAAAAACAGATTTCTACACTCGGGACTAACCTGCTTATCATAAGACCCGGATCGGGAAGAATGCACGGTGTTAACAGAGGAGCTGCAAGTCTTAATACGTTGACCTTAAAGGACATAAAAAAATTAAGGAAAGAGTCTGAACTTATTGAATATTTTTCTCCTTATGTAGTAGCTCAAGGGCAGGTTATCGGTAATGGGAAGAACTGGTCAACATCTATTCAAGGTGTCTCGGAAGATTATCTCAAAGTTAAAGATTGGCCTCTTGAAAGCGGTTCGTTTTTTACGATAAAGGATATAAAAGCAAGAAGAAAAGTCGCTGTAATTGGAAAGACCGTTGCCGACGAACTATTTGAAGGTCAAAATCCGGTCGGAATGAGAATCCGGATACGAAACATTCCATTCAGAATAATCGGAGTATTAAGTGAAAAGGGACAGAGTATGATGGGAAATCAGGATGATGTTATAATGGCGCCCTACTCCACGGTTCTTTACAGAATGAGTGACGGAAAATATTTAAACGCAATATTTGCAAGTGCTTATTCAGTGGATGAAATGGAAAATGCACAGAAAGAGATTGAGGAGATCCTTACTAAATCCCACAAAATAAGACCGGGGACAGACAGCGATTTTTTAGTCAGATCCCAATCTGAAATATTAAGTACCGTAACAGGTGTTACCGGAATGCTCACAATGTTATTGGGAGTTATTGCAGGAGTATCACTTCTTGTCGGAGGAATTGGAATAATGAATATAATGCTCGTTTCGGTTACCGAAAGAACAAGAGAAATCGGTATAAGAATGGCGGTAGGAGCAAGGGGGAAAGATATCCTTGTTCAGTTTCTCATTGAATCGGTTATTCTCAGTCTTTCAGGAGGAATTATTGGAATAACGGTCGGCATCGGACTGGGGAAATTACTCTCGGGAATGATAAAATCAAGCATGATAATAGATCCGGCAATAACAATAATTGCATTCCTTTTTTCCGGAGCGGTCGGAGTGTTTTTCGGATTCTACCCTGCAAAAAAGGCTTCAAAACTTGATCCCATAGAAGCTTTGCGTTATGAATAGAAAAAGTTAAATTCTATTTTTTAAGATTTGTTTTTTACTTTTAACAAAAGTTCCGGAAATATATCCTATAAAAGAAGATATAATACCGAAAAGAATGAATCCCACTCCGGAGTTTTTCAGAAAAGAGGGTTCAATGGATTTGAACATAACGGATTTTTCAAGGAAATAGAATAGAATGGTGCCGGAAAATCCGAACAGTGAGGACAGGAACAGAGGATGTTTTTTTACTCTTTTTAAAAAAACGGCTGCAACGGGAAATGCAACGGAAGTTGTAAGTATTCCTGATGAGAGATAAAAAATATCCCATAAGGAATTAATACTTAAAGCAAATATAAAAGTTAATAATACGGCAATGACCGTTATTATTTTTGATTTTAATTCCGGATCTTTCCTTCTTCTTACATCTAAGATGTCATACCCGATGCTAAGAGCAACAATATTCACACATGTATCTATTGTACTCATCGCCGCAGCAACTAATCCTACCGAAGAGAAAAATTTTAACCATGCCGGAGCATATTTGATCAATATGGCACTGAAAATCGCATCACCCTCATGTCCGGTCATAGGCGGGAAAACTCCACCCTTAACGGGGAAAAGATAGATTGCCGAGATTCCGATAAAAAGAGGCAGGATCCCTACAAAAAGAAAACTGTTTATTCCGGCTATTAAAATCCCTCCTTTTGCCGATCTGTTATCTCTTGCCGCTTGAACTCTCAGCCAGAGATCGGTCTCAAATATCCAACCCGGAAGATATGCTACCAGTGTCAGAACTATCAGTGACACTCCGGGAGTAAATAAATCCGTCCATGCTTTCCCCGACTTGGCACCTTCTAAAACTCCTTTGCTGAAAATATTTATCCCTTCTGCTTTCAGTCCGAAAAAAGCTACAAGTCCTATCATAATTATATATAAGGCAACAAGAACAAACTGCAATTTATCGGTCAGTATCACAGCCTTAAAACCTCCGGAAGTCGTGTATAATGCAATTACTACACTTATGATCAGTATAAGCAGATTTGTACTGATTCCAAGATCAGGAGCAAGAAGAGATGAGGCAACATAGATCTCAGCCGCACCCCATACGAGAAATACGAAAGCCAGAGCTGACGCAACCACTCTTTTCAACCCTTTGCCAAACCTTTTTTCGATCATTTCAGGTTGGCTGAACTCCTTTAGATCATGGTATTTCCCCGCTAATATCCATATTCCGGTAAGAGCAATTATCCACGGTATTGTAACAAGCCATAATGCACCGACACCATACCAATAGAAGAGCTGAACCGCATAGACGCATGACCATGATATTGACATAAATCCGGCAGAGATGGAAAGTCCCACGGAAAGGGAACCAAGCCCTCTTCCCGCCGTCCAGAAATCATCTGCACTCTTTTCACTTCTACCGGCATATTTCCCCAGAAGGAGAGAAATGAAAATATAAAGGAGAAAAGCAATCCAGGTATAGTTCAAACCACTCCTCTAAAAATTAATTCTCTTACGTTACTTAATCATAATTGCATTGAAAAGCAGTTTAAAGGTTGAACCGGTTGATGCCCTGAATTGAGGATTAAATGCCATCAGGATAAGTTGCCCTCTGTTCTTTTTTACCCATACAAGAACCGATCTGTTTTTTATTACATTTTCACCTTCAAGATAACCGCTGCTTAGAATATTTTTATCCGTAAATTTACCTATTACCCTTCTGTCCATATCAAAATTGGGAATTGATGTTGAAAATAGTGCGGAACCTCTGTAAAAGATATTACACTCATTTGTCATACCAAGGGTCAAAGGATGATCCTTTTTCAATTTAATCTTTAACAGAGAACCCGGAGAATAGAGTCCGTTCTTTTTTGCCGTTTTAAGCAGATCATTGACCGGAAGTGTAAATGATTCACTCCTATCCTTTCCCGAATTTATTGTTAAGGGCCCCGTAAATAAACTTGTCGAACTTCCCCATGAAATCACATGACCGCCGGAGTTAAGAAAAGCAAGAAGTTTATTGAAACCCTTCTTTCCCATTCCCTTTGCATATTTAGGAGGATAGGACGGAGTATAATATCTGTTCCCTGATTTATACTTTCCTTCTTTCAGAACCGAACTGTTATCATCCGGAAAAACTATAACATCAAAATTATTCAAATCGGTTTTAATAAAATCCGCCGGTCTGAGAACTTTATAATTCACATGATAAGTATCAAATATATAACGGGTCCATCCGGCATCCATATCATGGAACCATGTCTCAACCAGTGCAACTCTCGGAGAATTAAATTTCGTTCTTTTAATCTTTTCACTTTTTTGGAAATAATATGGAGAGACACTCAAAGAATTTGCAATATCCTGAAAACCTTTTCCATTGTGTATCAGAAAACTGCCTTTCCTAAAAACTTTTCCGTCTATTTCAAAATCCGAATCAAGCCTTTCAACTTCAAGTCTTTTCTCCGAAGCAAGAAATGCAGCTCTATAACTTTCATTGTTCGTCGCACTGAAAAGAGCCGCCCAAAAAGTTCCGCCCTGTTTCTTATTAAGATTATAGATCTCGGTTATCTGTTCAAGCTTATCTTCCAACCCCTTGACCGGATCATCTATCTTCACGGATTTAACCCCTTTATGAAGAGGTAATGACCAGCTTGTTATATCGTACGGTTTAATAATTTCACCCTGAGGAGTATAGTGTCTGACCGGAAAATTCTGTTTTTCCATGACCTCTTTAATAAAAGGTCTGAACGGTTGTGCGGAAGGAATGACAATACTCTCTTTTTTATACTCAATACCGTTTATAGATATATCCCCGGTCAATTTGAAAACCTTAACTCCATGTTCTCTTAAAAGATTAACGAGAGCAACAAATTCACTGACATCATGCTGATCCGCCGGAAGAATATAATAGTGAGGTGAGAGATTTTTTCCTCTTTTCACCTCTCTCTTGCATAGGTCATTTCTAAACCTAAGGATCTCTTTTCTGTTCATTGATGCGGTTTTGATAATCGATTTTGTCGAAGATATCTCATAATCAACTATATCACTCAATTTCCACCATCCGCCATTCCAGGGGAGCGGCATATTTACACTCTTTTTATATTCCGAGAGCCCTTTGCCGTAAGCACCGAGTTCATTTTCCTCTACAAATACCGGAGTTGCATATTTTGCACTGGCAGATTCGGTAAGAAAACTTATCACATTTTTCCAAAGACTTGTCTCCGTCGACCCGGGCCAGTAATTATCAAATATATAGTGCTGAGAAACACCTGCCAATCCGTCCTTTGTCATATCTTTCATAAGATTTGAACCGAAAATCCCCATCCAGTTCCAGAGTCCGGCATCTATATTTTCTGCAATAGGATCATGGTTCGGCGGGACATAGTATCGGGCGGTATACGATCCCATCTGATGCTTTTCAACCATCACCTGGGGAAACCAAGAAAGGTTGCAGATAGATGCTATCGCTTTTGTATCCGATTGTGTCAAAGTAACAAAATCCCTATTGTTATCATGCCCGACATATTTATGATATACACCCGGCATGGAACAGCCCTCATATTTTGTTCCTTTATACTTTCTGTAATGTTTTACCACCATATCCATTCCGTCCGGATTATGACAAGGCACCATCATATAAACTACATTATCAAGCCAATTGGAAATATTTTTACACTTTGCTGTTGCCAACTTGTATGCAATTAAAGGAGCCGCTTGGGAAGGACCGACCTCTCCCGAATGCATAGACAACGTCCCGAGAACAAATACCGGTGAATTTTTAATATATTCCGCTCTCTTTTCGGCTTTTATATCAGGATTTAATGCAAGCTCTCTGTTTATTTCTCTAAGCTCATCAAGCCTTTTCAGATTTTTTTCTGAAGAGATAAAAGCAATATACATATTTTTACCGAGAGGTGTTGTTCCTATCTTTCTCATCTCAACTTTCGGTGAGGATGAGCTTAAAAGTTCCATATATCCAATGAGTTGTTCATAATCAAGAAGCATTCTGTCTGCTCCCGGGGTAAATCCAAGATATTCCGACGGTGTTTTTATCTTAATATCCGCTTTCCCGAAAATTGAAAAAGAAAATATTAAAGTAAACAAAATTACAAACAACTTCATTTTTAGTTTCATATTGATCTCCTTTATTTAATATACTATTTTATACAAAAAAAAGTTTTTTTAACAATAATATTAAAAAGAATTTTTTTAAAATCTTTATAGCAATGATATTCGACATTTTATTCGATCATATCTATTAATGATATTGTAAATTATGGTTTATAGTGCTAAAAAAACATAAGGAGAAAATAAAATGAAATTGGAAAAAGAGTCACTGACCATTCTTAGAAAAGCGATTGAAACTCTTGAAGACGGATTTACCGAGCTTCCGGATTTAAAATCTTATCAGAAAAAAATATCCACCTTGCCAAACTAAAACTTCCGAAAAATATTGCTCTGCCTCATCTTGAGGGTGTCAGTGCGGATATTGAAACTGTTGTCTGCCTTAGAGCATGTTTTATGAAACCTGAACATTTTGAGTGGAAAGAGAAGATCTGGAATATTATTGATAAAACCGCCGCCTCTTCCTGAAAGAACTGAACAAAACATAAGTAAGAAATCAGTCAAATATCGGAAAGATTGAGACTACAGGTCTGTGATCCGAAACATTTGAAAAATATCCGCTTATATGGCTGTCTATCTTTAAAGTTATAGTGGAACCGTTCTCATATTCATCAAAAAGTTGAGCTGATATTAATATGTGATCGATCAAAGAACCTTTGTAAGGATATGAAGCATAGACGGGATCACCGGATATCTCAAGAGTCAAAAATCTATAATCATTGATGTCATTTAACAAAAGAGTGAAACTGTTGCTGTTCTCATCATCCGACAATTCATCATTCCAGTCACCTGCAATAATATAATCCTTTTCCTGACTATTTGAGATTCTCTCATCCATATACTCTTTTAAAAGTTTTACCGCTCCCCGCCTTCTGTCCAGTTCCTCTGTTCCTTCGTATGCTTTAAGGTGAATTACGATCAGATAAAAATCATATTCCTGAGAATCTTTATTAACTCTCAGATAGAGAACAATAGGGGGTCTCGGGAATTCATACTTTTTATCTTGATATATCTGATCTTTTGACAAAACGGTAACCATATTTTTTTTATAAATTATTCCGGTTTTCTGATACCCGCTATCATAGGTGTCATCTGAATACAATCCGTCATAATCGGATAGTTGAGACATCAATTTTTTAAAAGATGATGTGTTGGCAATCTCCTGAACTGCATAAATATCAATATCCAGTTTTTCAATTATGATCTTATAAGATTCGATACTTTTATCACCATTATCGGGAAAATTATGCATGTTCCATGTGGCAATCTCCATTGTCGAATTCGAACCGAATTTTTCTATACTGTTTGTAATTACGTCTTCACTATTTTCAGTATCCGGATTGCATCCCGAAATAGAAACGAATGCTAAAGGAATAAGAAATACAGCTATTACTTTTTTTAAACTTTTCACGTCTCTTTTTTACACTTCATTATCAAAATAATCAATCATTTAGTATCTATTTTCTAATTTCATCAATTTCCTCCACCCGACCCAATAGGAGAATTATTAATTCTAAATGTTGAATTCTTAATTAAGAGGTGAGGGGTTAGAGGTTAGTGGGAAGTTTTCAGTGTTAAGTGTTTAGTTTTAAGTGAATTCTTTTGATCTCTTCCGACTTCTTCTTGATACTTTTTACTTTTATCTTTTATCTTGTGAGCTCCTACTTGCTACTTACTACTTTTATCTTTTTACTTTAATCTTGTATCTTGTAAACTCAGCTGATTGCTCTTTTCATTGAGAATTACCTCCACCCGACCGTCGTCCATCCTTCGGAACATCAAATTTATTAACTTAAATTTTAAACTCACTTCGTTCAAACATGAAAAATTTCCCCTCCGGGACGTTATAAATTCGACTTAGACTCCTCTGCCTTCTCCGGCAATTCATCAATGAAATATCTTAGTAATGACAATCTCACTTATTGCAGAACAATTCCCTCATAAAACTTTATCAGGAATTCATA
>CAZWFY010000039.1:0-7243 GCA_964633415.1 uncultured Clostridia bacterium
TTTACTGGGTTACTATGGGACTATTTATATCTTACATAAATTTACCGATTGCACCTTGGCTTAAAGGATTCGTTGTTGCAGAGTTGGGAATAACACCGATACTAATTATAGTTTCAAAAGATGACAAAAAATCCATAATCCCGATAACCGTTATGTCTGCAATTCTGGGTGCTCTTGTTGGTATTGCAACTGCAAAATTTGCAGTGTAAGCCGTTCCGTTCACTTGACATAAATTTTTTGTGTTTTAAAATCAGTAATTAGTTAAAACGGATAGTGAAAAAATAGTATAATATTTTATCCGGATAAAAGGGGTCGTAGCTCAGATGGGAGAGCGCTGCGTTCGCAATGCAGAGGCCGGGAGTTCGAATCTCCTCGGCTCCATTTTTTGTGCCGGATTTGTTTGAAATTAACAATTAAATTTTGAAAAAATTTTTTTAATTAATTATAATTTTTTTATATAAAAGGCGAAATCATGAATAAAACAGGATTGTTGATATTTATTTTAATTTTTGCGTTTTTTTTGACAAGGGAAATTGAGAAACAGTCAACAGGCAGACCGAATAGTTATTTTAGAGATAATTCAAATTTATCATCCGAAATTCTTAAAGATAAAAAAAACATAGAAAAAAAGATAGCCGATACGGTTATTTATCTGCTTGAAAATGATTATGTTTCCGGAGAAGTTATTGATGTTAATGCCGGCAGATATATGGATTAGAATATAAGCGGACGGTTATATTATTGAAATAGAACAATCTTTAACAAACTGTTTGAAAATCTCTGTTTTTTAATTGACTGCTTATTAGATTTATAATAATATATGCAAATGACATATCTGTCAGGTTTAACCTTTAACGATTTGTTTCACGATAAGTTAATAAAACATATCATGAATTGATAAAACGGAGATTTTTATGGAAAAAAAGATCACTCTTAAAATCGATGGAAAAAAAATTTCGATGAATGCTTTTGTGGAAAAAATATTTATAAATATTATTTCCGGAATGCTTAATTCTCTTGACAAACTTCCGGAAGAAAAAGATAAAATAGAATTAATTCTTATTAATAAGGAGAAAGACTGAATGAAATATTTAAAAACTTATCCGGATAAGTGCATTGGATGTATGACCTGTGTATCGGTCTGTTCATCGCTCTATTTTAAAGAAGATACACCGGAAAAATCCTGTATTGAAGTTTATGACAAAGGAAACGATAATTTTGATCTAAGTGTTTGTAATCAGTGTCAGACCTGTGTTGCCGAATGCCCGACGCTTGCGTTAACGGTCAATAAATTCGGAGTTGTTATGGTTAATAAAAATCTGTGTATCGGGTGTTATGCATGTGTTGCCGTATGTCCTACCGATAATATGAGAACATATTTGAATGGAATAATTCCATTTAAATGTATTGCATGCGGTGCTTGTGCCAGAGAGTGTCCTGCCGATGCTCTTGAAATAGTTACGGAGGATTAAAAATGAAATATGATATTGAAAAATTAAAAGAGAAGCATAAAATTATTAAAGAATTTGAATTTGAACCCAAACAGATTGAGAAGGGTTACGCAAACAGAACTCTTTATATAAATCTATCAACTAACGAGATTAAA
Organism: uncultured Clostridia bacterium; assembly: GCA_964633415.1. Taxonomy (GTDB): domain Bacteria; phylum Acidobacteriota; class Aminicenantia; order UBA2199; family UBA2199; genus CAZNLS01. The sequence continues at coordinate 1,607 of CAZWFY010000039.1, forward strand.
ACAAAGCCGGTTACGGAAGAGATGAAGAAAAAATTTATCGGAGGAAAGGGCTTCGGTTTAAAATTACTCTGGGATGCGGTAAATGAAAACACAAAATGGGATTCGGAAGAAAATGAGATAAACATTGCCGTCGGTCCGATCGGTGGTATAACTAATTATCCGGGAGCCGGAAAGTCTCTTGTTACTTCGATTTCCCCTACAACAAAGATTCCAATTGATAGTAATGTCGGAGGCCATTTCGGTCCCTATTTTAAATTCTCCGGCTTTGATGCTCTTGAGATACAGGGTAAAGCAAAAGAAGATATCATTATTTATATAAATGGAAACGAAGGAACAATTCAGATATTTGAGGCTCCTGATGAAGAGGTGAATTCACATATTCTTGCAGAACAGATGACGGAAATGTTTGCCGAAAATGAGAAAGAAAAACAGCATATTTCAACAGTATCCGCCGGAAGAGGTTCCGATCATGTATGGATCGGATGTCTTAATTTTTCCTATTATGACAAGAGGAGAAAAGGACTTAGATTAAAACAGGCTGGAAGAGGCGGAATAGGTACGGTTTTCAGAGATAAAAAATTAAAGGCAATAGTAATTAAATATTCCGGTCTTAAAGGTGATTCCAACCATCCTGTAGATCAAAAAAAGATCCAGGAAGTAGGATTAAAACTACACAAAGAGATATTGTCCCTTGATGATCAACAGTGTAAGATGAGGACGGTTGGAACCGCCCATCTTATGGAAATTATGAACGATTATGATCTTTTGCCTGTAAAAAACTTTAAATTCGGAAATCATGAAGATGCGTATAAAATTGATTCATCTGTCTGGACTAAATTAATGACTCAGGGTATTCCCGACGGATGTTGGTTCGGCTGCACAATGTCGTGTGCTCATGCTGTTGATGAATTTGTCCCGAGAACCGGTCCTTATAAAGGGGAAAAAGTTATTGTTGACGGACCGGAATATGAAACAGCTGCAGGTTGCGGAGCAAATCCGGCGATTTTTGATCCTCTTGCAATTCTCGAAATAAATTTCTATTGTGATACATACGGTTTAGATACGATCTCTTTCGGGACATTAACCTCTTTTGTGATGGAGTGTTATGAAAACGGTATACTTAATAAAGAGAGAACGGGCGGACTTGAGATGGATTGGGGAAATTGGGAAGCGACTCTCGAAATGCTTCACCAGATGGCAAGGGGTGAGGGGTTCGGTCTGATCGCCGGAAAAGGGATCAGATATATGAAAAAATATTTTGCCGATAAATATGGTGCGGATCCTCAATTTCTTCAGGATATAGGAATAGAGGGGAAGGGGCTTGAACAGTCTCAATATCAGTCAAAAGAGTCACTTGCTCAACAAGGCGGATATTATATGACAAATAAGGGACCGCAGCATGATGAAGCCTGGCTGATATTTATGGATATGGTTAACAATCAGATACCCTCTTTTGAGGATAAAGCGGAAGCTTTGCACTATTTCCCGATGTTCAGGACATGGTTCGGTCTTCAGGGACTATGTAAATTACCGTGGAATGATATTGAACCGGCAAATAATGCAGAGACGGATGAACCGGCAAAAGTTCCCGAACATGTTCAGAATTATGTTGATCTTTTCAATTCCGTAACAGGAGAAAATATTGACAAAGAGGAGCTTATAAGACAATCGGAAAGAGTATATAATTTTCAGAGGATATTTAATCTGAGAATGGGTTATGGAAAGAGGGAGCATGATTATCCTCCATACAGAGCTATGGGACCTGTAACCATAGAAGAGTATGAGTCAAGAAGTGAAAGATATGATACTCAGTTAAAAGAACTTATGAACATAGACCCTGCGGGAAAAAGTGTTGAAGAGAAGGTAAAACTGCATCGTGAATATAGAGAAGGCAGATATGAAAAACTGCTTGATGCCGTTTACAAAAGGCGTGGATGGACAAAAAACGGTATTCCTATGGTAGATCATCTTAAAAAACTCGGCATGGATCTACCTGAGCTTATTGAAGTTGTAAAAAAACATCTCTGATTGTAAACAGGTCTTTTTTTTATAGAAAAATTAATGTTTTTTATATATGGATTTTTGCCTAATAAGATATAAATAGTGTTTTACTTCATACTTTTTTTATGCTATTTTTACCTTTGTAACTGAAAATGAAAGTATATCTGAACAAACTGGAACTGCACGGATTTAAATCTTTTCCGGAGAAAACCGTCATTAAATTTCACAAGGGAATTACTACAATAATCGGACCAAATGGCTGTGGAAAGAGTAATATAGTTGATGCGCTTCTTTGGGTGCTCGGAGAGCAGCGTATTAAAAATCTTCGTGGAGAGAACAATGAAGATCTTATTTTCGGAGGAAGTGCATCTAAAAAACCTTTGGGAATGACTGAGGTCGGAGCCTATTTTTCCGGTGAATCAGACGAAACATATATTGCCAGAAGGTTTTTCAGAACCGGAGAAGGAAAATATATCTTAAATGAGAAATATTGCAGGAACAGAGATATTCAGGATCAGCTTTACAAACTAAATCTCGGTGGAAGGAACTATTTTATTTTTGAGCAGGGAAGTATTGAAAAACTGGTCTCTCTTAAACCCTCCGAGAGAAGGCTTTTGATAGAGGAAGCTGCCGGAATATCTCAATATCTGGTAAGGAAAAAGGAGACATCAAACAAACTGCTGATTGCACAGCAAAATCTTGATAATCTTGAAGTGCTTACTTTTGATAAAGAAAAAAGACTGAAAGAGTTGAAAAATCAAGCAAATTATGTCTCGAGATATAGAACAATAAAAGCGGAAAATATTGAAAATATAAAGGCATATCTATTGAAAAAATATTCTCTTTTTAAATCGGATCTTGAAGAAAAGAAAGGATTTCTCGAAAGAAAAATAAGTGAAGAGATGATTCTTTTAAAAGATATTTCCGAAGCTGAGAAAAGGTATAATGATCTCGAAGCAAAAAAATGGAATCTTGATCAGCTTCTGAAAAAAATGCAGAAGGATCTTTATGATCTGAACAGAGATTTGATTTTTAACAAGGGTGAAATAGAGAAACTAAATCAGGAAAATCTTTTTTTAGAGAAACAAAAAAAAGAGAATAACGAATTGATTTTATCCGGAAAAGAAGAATTGATAAAAAATAGATCAACCCTAAAGATTATTGAAGATAAGGTAGATAAAATTTCGGAAGAGCTTAAAGCTGCGAAAATAAAAAATGAAAAGGTTTTTGTAATTAAAAATTCATTGGAAACCGAGCAGAAAGAATTATCACTTAACAAAGAAAAAATAAATAAAGATATTTATGATATAAAATCAAAAATATCTATGTTTAATTCTGAAATATATGAGCGTGAAAAACGTCTGTATAAACTTGAAAATGAAATCGATTCGGAAAAACGTTCGATAAGTTCAATGAATAATGAAATAGATGATAATGCGATAAAGGAAGAAGAAGAAAAGCTGATAGCTACAGAGAAGGAATTGACGGACCATGAAATGACTACCCAAAAACTTCATGTGCTTTTAAATGAGGCAAAGCAGCGATTTGAGAAAACTTTATTTGAGATAAAAGAGATAAAAGGCGAAATAGAGATATTAAAGAGTCAGAAGCAAAAATATATTCAGATGAAGGGCAAATTATCATCTGAAAATGAAAAGGATTACAAAAATGATTTTTGGTTACTTCAGGACCTAATTAAATCGGATGGCAAGGAGAATAATAAAATAATTGAAAACTTCTATTTTGATGAAATCAACGCTCTTATTCCGAAGGATATCAAACATATTTTAACAAGCAGGAAAAATAAATTTTTTATTCTTTCGAAAAACAGTGACAAAATATCCGAAAGGATCAGTTCTGAAGACGGTTTTATCTGTTTTGTTAAAGATCTGTTTTCTACAGAAAATATCGAATTAAAAAGATCTCTGAAAGATGGTGTCATGGTAGACAATTTGAGTGTTGGGATTGAAATGTTTATTAAATATGGAGTCCCTGTCGTCACAAAGGATGCGGAAGTAATAACAACTTCCGGAGTTGTATTTAAAAGGAGAAGTGTCGGAGTTCTTGATCTTATTGATGAAATAAATGAGATAGAAAAGAGGATAGATTTTCTGTCTTCCGAATTGACAAAAAAGGAAAGTATAGTACATGAGTATGAGAAAGATTTTAAAAGCAGAGAAGCTGATGAATCCGAAGCTGTTAGCAGAAAAGAGGAGATTGGTAAAAAATTATTTCAGAGTAGATTAACTCTGAAAAATTATATTAATGTAAAAGAAAACAGAACAAAGCGAATTGAAACTCTATCGCGAACAATAGAGCAAAAAAGCAATGATCTTAAAAAACTTTCCGAAAGATTGAAGGAATTAAATAAAGAAAAAATAGGTCTTCAAAAAAAACTTGAGATCACTGAACAAAAAAATGAAAAATTGGAAAGTGATCTGGAGGAAAAAAAGAAGAGGTATTCCGATAAAGAAAAAGACTTTTGGAAAGCTGAAAACCTGCTTAATTTGATTAAAGAGAAAAAAAGCGGACTTGACAGTGAAAAAAGGCATATGGAATCAGATCGGTTAAAAACAGAAGCAGCTATTTCCAAATATGAAGAGGAAATCATCACATTTGATGACAGGATCAAAGAGATACAAAAAATAATAGCTGAAAAAAAAGAAAAAAGAAGTAGTGGTTCTAAAAGAACGGAAGAATTTGAAAATAGTATAAAGGAGAATGAAGAAATACTTTCTGAAATAAATAGTGAAATTAAAACCATTTCTGAAAAACTGACAATTAAAAGAGAGCAGTTAAATAAATTAAAAGAGGAAAAAAGTAGTTGTGAAATTGATCTGGCTTCAGTTAGAAAAGATGTTTTTTCACTGGAAGAAATTTCGTTTAAGGAACTTAATTTGGAATTGAACGGTCTTGAGGCTGATAAAGAGCTTTTAAAGCTTGATGTGGCGGAACTTGAAGATAAATCCAATCAATTGAAAGATCGATTGACAAAGATGAGGGATAGTAATCACCTGAATTTTTCTGCTGAATCCGAATATGAACTGCTTGAAAAAGATTATGGTGTTCTTATCGCTCAAAAAGAAGATGTCGAAGAATCTATCCTAAATATGACTGAAGCGATCAAGAAAATAGATGATGAGTCCAAAGAGAGTTTTATGGCTGCATTTAAAATAGTAAATGAAAATTTTAAAAGAAATTTCCAGATCCTGTTTGAAGGAGGAGAAGCGGAATTAAGTCTTATGGATGAGAGTGACATTTTAGAGACGGGTTTAGAAATAATGGCTCAACCTCCCGGAAAGAGATTGCAGAGTCTGAGACTTCTTTCCGGTGGTGAAAAAACGTTAACCTCGCTTGCTTTTTTATTTGCTCTATTTGAATATAAACCGTCTCCATTCTGTGTTTTTGACGAAGTTGATGCTTCTCTTGATGAGGCCAATATACAGAGATTTTTAAAATTTCTTCATAAATTAAAAGAGAAAACACAATTTCTTATCATAACTCACAATTTTAAAACAATGGAAGAGGCAGATTATATTTATGGCATAAGTATGAATGAACCGGGGATTTCAACGATCTATTCAATGAAAATGAATCCTGAAAGCGGTTTTCCTTCAAGAAAATAAATTTGCTTGA
>CAZWFY010000039.1:7343-24987 GCA_964633415.1 uncultured Clostridia bacterium
TCAATGAAAATGAATCCTGAAAGCGGTTTTCCTTCAAGAAAATAAATTTGCTTGATCAGATCTATTCCGAAAAAGATTCATACGGTTTTTCACTCTCTTTTAATGGTTTAACATATTCTCGGCAGCTGGTCCTCTTCAAGCTTTGGGATAATTCTATTTCCTCCGACTGATGTTTTCATATAGACCTTATCGGGAAACTTTGATGTTATTTCTCCGATTATTGTTGAATCAAGACCCTCTCTTATTTTTTTCATCTCTTTAATGATAAGATCTCCTTCCGATTTTTTTACTATAAGAATTACTTTTCCTTCATTTGCGGAGTAAAGAGGATCAATACCGAGTATTTCGGATATTCCTTTTACTTCATCTTTATACGGAAGAGATTCTTCAACTATTTTTAAACTTAAACCGGGAGTAATTGAGACGATCTCATTTAATACCGAAGCAATCCCTCCTCTTGTTGCATCTCTCGCAAATTTGACGCTATTTGGAAATTTTAATCTTATTTTTTTAAGGAGATGGTTTAAGGGAGCACAGTCGGATAATAATCCTTTCGAAAAGGACAAATTATTTCTTTCTGCCATGATAGACATTCCATGCTCACCTACCGTTCCGTTAATAATGACCAGGTCTCCCTCCGAAATTTTATTTCTGAAAAAATTGTTGTCAATTCTCCCGACCCCGGATGTATTTATATATATTTTATCCGCACTTCCTTTTTCAACAACTTTTGTATCTCCCGTTACAATAGAGACCCCTGCATAGTCTGCTGCTTCTTTCATAGAAATGAGTATTTTTTGCAAATCATCCATTTTAAATCCCTCTTCAATGATCATTCCGCAGGAAAGATAGAGTGGATCTGCCCCCATAACCGAAAGGTCGTTTACAGTTCCGTTTATTGCAAGTTTTCCTATATCTCCTCCATTGAAAAAAATAGGAGTTATTGTATATGTATCAGTAGTAAAGACGATTTTTTTACTTCCCGTTTCAACGATTGCAGAGTCATCGATCTGAAGCTTGTCTTTCCCGAATATTGTTGCAATTTTATCGTTAATCAATCTGTCCATGAATGTTCCGCCGTTCCCATGTGCCATTAAAATTGTTTCTTCCATCTTTAACTCCTATAATATTTATAATATGCAGAACATGCACCTTCAAAAGATACCATACAAGCTCCTACAGGTTCGGAAGGAGTACATACGGTTCCGAAAAGCGGGCATTCAAATGGTTTTATAAGGCCCTTTAAAACTTCTCCGCACCTGCACTCTTTATTTTCAACTTCTTCGGGAGGGTCAACCGGAAATTTTTCCGATGCATCAAATTGTCTGTATTCTTCTCTTAATTTTAATCCGCTTCCGGGAATTTCCCCTATTCCTCTCCATTTGGAATCGGTAATTAAAAAAAGCTCATCCATCATCTTTTTCGCAAGAATATTTCCTCTATTTGAAACAACTTCTTTGTATAAATTTTCTATTTTAATATTTCCGGCTTTAATAAGATTTAAAAGAAAAAGAGTTCCCATAATAAGGTCTTTTGCGTTAAATCCCGAGATAACTGCGGGTTTTTTATACTTTTTTGAAATAAACTCCCATGTTTTGGCACCGGTTATAATACTGACGTGTCCCGGAAGTATAAAGCCGTCAAGATTTACTTCCCCTGAGGAGAGCAGAGCGTCAACTGCAGGCGGAGTGAGTTTGTTTCCGACTAACATTGAAAAGTTTTTTATATTTTTCTCCTTTGCTGATTTAATTACAGCGGCTTCCCCCGGAGTTGTTGTTTCAAATCCGACACTGAGAAAGACTACTTCTTTTTCCGGATTATCTATAGCAATATCAAGTGCATCCATTGGAGAGTAAACTGTTCTAATGTCTCTCCCGAGTGATTTTTCCTTTTTTAACGAAGAGTATGAAGCGGGGACCTTAACCATATCCCCGAAAGTTGTAAGAGTTGTTCCGAATTTTTTAGAAATTTCTATAGCTCTATCCAGAAATCCGTTCGGAGTGACACAGACAGGGCAACCCGGACCGTCAATAAGGTTGACATTATTCGGGAAAATATCCTGAACACCTGTCTGAAAAAAGGCAACAGTGTGGGTCCCGCACACTTCCATTATATTTATATTTTTTTCTGTCTTAAAATCTTTTAAAATCTGTGTATTCTTTTTGAGAAAATTTTTATAACTATCCAATCTTACAACTCCTGAAATGAAAATTTTGACAGTTTAAAATTATCAAAAAGAGAAAGATGTGTCAAGAAATTATCAAAACTTTAACAATTTAGGTTTTGTCGGAATCTCCTCCGGATATAAATATACGTAGTTTTTCACATAGATCATCATTCGGGTCATTCTCCTGAATTCGCTTAATAAGATTGATAAGTGTCATCATCTTTTTATATGTTTCTTCACTGATGTGATGTTCAATTGCACACGCATCCTTTTCCGCTGTTTTTGGACTTACTTTTAAAATAGAACTGAAAAAGTTAAAAAGCGAGTTGTGTTTCTCGAAAAGTTCTTCGGCATGTTTTGACCCTGTAGGAGTAAGTTCGATATACCCGTAATGCTCCTGCTTGACATAACCACGATCTCTCAGTTTTTTTATTGCTCCTATCACAGAGGATGATCTTACTTTAAGCCTTTTCACAAGATCTTTGACCCTCGCTATTCTCTTCTCTGAAGTGACTATATAAATAGCTTCGAGGTAGTCTTCAAGACTCTGGCTTAGTTCAATTTTCTTTTTCTCCAACTCTTTATCCTTTCTGCCTGTAGTTTTTGCTACAAATCTTAGTCTTGAGTATAATAATCCATACTAAAAAAAAAATCAATCTTTTAATATAAATTCAATTTTACTTTTGGTAATATAAACGTAGGAGAAACCGTGAAAATCAAATATTTACTATTGATAACATTAACTTTACAATTATCAATCTTTGCGTCTGTTAAGGTGAAGGAGATTGATTTTTTATCAAAAAAAGGATTGGATTACAATGGGCTGGGTCCTCTGCTTGTTCGAACAGATATTATCAGAGGAAAGATTATACAGGTAAATACGATAAGTTCATCGGTTACGATAATTGATGAAAAAAGCGGGACAGTTACAAATATTCCTGTAGAAAAACGTGTTCCGCAGTTTTTAAAAGAAGAAGCTCTTTGCATAGACAGTGTTTCCGGTAATATATATTCAATAGCTGATAAATCACTGAATATAGTATTTCCCGATGACAGGAGATCTGTTACCGTTGACACAAAGTATCAATTTGAAATGGTTGCAGTCGATTCTTTGTCGGGAAATTGTCTGCTTGTCGGAAAAACCAGTAAAAATATTGCATATATTGATGTAACTAGAAGAAGAGTAAAATTTAAAAAAATTTTTAAAACTAAAGAAAAGATAAAAAATCTCAATCAAACTCCACCACCACCTCTGCGAAAAGTAGTTTTTGATAAAAAATTGAATAGATTTTTTATCTATGACGGATATTCCAAGACACTCTTTACAATAGACGGTCAGCGTTTAAAAATTATTTCAAAGAGGGTTTTGGAAGTAAAAAAAGGAACAAGGCTTCATTTTGCAGGATATGATGATAACAGACATTTTCTTTATCTTGTCATTGAAACGGAAAAGAGAAAAGATGTTCAAGCTGTAAGAATTGATTGTAATGGGAAGAGAGATATAAAAATTGATTTGCCCGGTCTTAGGGAAGCGGTTGGTGTCAAGCTAAATATAGATGATGAGCAGGTATATATTCCTTATGACAATCATCCCGTGGTTCATGTTGTTGATTTTTCCAAAGGTAAATTTATTAAAGTGGATCTTCCTTCATATGGAAATGATGCATCTGCATTTGACGTGAGCTTAAAAAAGCTTTTCATAGCAAGTTGGGCATATGGAGAGATATATGTCGTTGACCTTAAAACAAACAAATTGATAAAAAGAGTAAGAAATATCGGTATTATTCCTCATATGTTTAATATTGCATATAGTCCGGTATCGAACAAGTTATATATTCCTCTCGGAGCATCGGCAGTTAACGGAACTTTCGGGTCGGCTTTGACGGTGTTAGATATTAAAACTTATAAACAAGATAAGATTGAAACCGGATGGGGACCGATAGCGATAAGCGAATTAAAAAACAATAATTCTTATCTTGTTTTTAATTCCGAAGATGAATTTGCAAAAATTTCGGTGGATAAAGAGCCCGAATTTATCAAACTTCCGTTCCTATATCCGACAAGTCTTGCAAAATCAAAAAACGGAAATATGTTTCTTTCCTACGGTCCGCATCAGTCATATTGGCCGGTAGTTTATATCTGGGGTGCAAAGAACGGGGTTTGTGAAATTGAATGGAAAAATCTTCAAATTTATGACAGGAGGATCTCAAGGCTTGCACAAAAAATAGTTGTGGATAAGAGAGGCGGTCTTTGGGGGACTCAAAACAGCTGGGGAAGGGAAAAAATATTTATGTCCTATTTTCCGGATGGCATCAGACAGTTTGCTCCACAAAAAAGAGTATATTTTTATAAAAACATAGAAAGAGAAAATTCACCGAGAGTGTTAAAGTATGATAAAAAAACCGATCTTATCTTTATGGCTAAAACCGGAGAGAAAGACAGTGAGAACGGACTTCTTCTTATCATTAATCCGAAAGATGAAAAACTTGTTGCTTCAATAAAGACGGGACCATTCCCTACGGATATTGAATTTGATAAAGAGAGAGTGTATATATCCGATTTTACTACTGGATATATTACCGTTGTTGATCGCAAGAATTTTACTTCAGATACAATTAAAACCGGCAAAGGACCCTTGAAGATGGCTGTATGTGGAGATAATCTGTTTGTTATTAATCATATTGACAATAGTTTAATGAAATATGGCAAACAATCTGAATTTTATAAGATTCCATTCAAAGGACATCCTGATAATATTATCTCTAATGCTTCACACTTGTATATTACTTCTCATGATCATGATTTGTTAACTTTTTTTAGATTTGATACGGAAGAAGAGAATTTTAAAAAAATATTTGAATATTCTTATCCTTACGGAGAAACATCTTTCGATTCCTGCAACAGTGCATTTTACCTCAAAGGACAATTTGCGGACTCTATCTATGAAATTTCAAAAATAGTTGTGGGAAGCGATGGTAAGATAATAATATCAGATTTTCTATCCGGAAAACTTTTTATGTTAAGTCCGGATAAGAGTTGATCATTCGTATTAGAACTCTATATCAACTTTAATCTTTGTAAGATTACCCTTGTCTGTTTTTTTACACATAAAACCAAAAATTATTTTTTATTAAAAAGCATTCTACTTCAGAAGTAAAATGTAGATTAAAAAATTGTGATTGAAATTAAAGCCCCCTGTATGAGGGGGCTTTTGTTTACATTCCTTTTACAAATGTTGCAAGGAATAAAAGCAGCCATGCTACTGCCATTACCCAATATACAACTGTTCCCGTAACAATCGGAATTGTTACGAAAAATCCGATAAGACTAATAACTGCAAGAAGTAAAGATAAGTACCATACGATTTTTTTAGGTGCATTTAATCTCATTTATTCCTCCTGTTTAAAATGAAATACTTTATTCAACACATTTATACTAATATTGAAAAAATATTTTTTCAAACTTTTTAATTATTTAACGTTTTTTCCCCAGAAATGTCCCGAGAAGCCCACCGAGTAATCCACCGCTTTTTTTCCCGGATCCGCTTCCCATGCTGTTAATCAGGAAACCTGCAACATCATCCAAAATGCTTCCGTCTCCATCCTGATCGAGAAGGGAGGCTATTCCGGTGGAACCGACACTTCTCTTATTTCTTTTTTTTGAAAGTGCTCCCAGAATAACCGGTGCAAGCATGGGGATAAGTTTTAATGCGGTACTTCCGTCAATATTGAATTTTTTTGCAATTGTATTTGCAGCATTGACGCCAGAATTTCCTAACAAACCACCGAGGTTTGGATCGGGATTTGAGTCCGATGCTTTTTCTCTGAATAATCCGGCAAGATCCCCTAAAACATCAGGACTGCCGTATTTATTTAGTATATGATCAACTCTTTCGGTTCCTCCGTGATCATCTTTCTGTTTTTTTAGCCCGCCTAATATAAGAGGAGCAATCTGAGGAATGATCTGTTTTATCAACCCTCTGTCAAGCCCGAGTGTTCCCGAAAGGTTTTTCGATACTTTTGATCCGTAAGATCTCATAAATTCATCTACAAAATTAGCCATAATTTCCTCCTGTAATAAAAGTATAAGGATAAAAATTTAAAATGTCAAAGCGAAACATATGTTGTATGGTTAAAATTTAACACCAGCTCTTGACAAAACCAATTTGGTAGCATTATAATCGGTACAAATTTATTATGTTTAAAAAAAACGATAAATGTTAAAATATAATTTGCAAGTTTAGGAATAAATTAATAATTTTTACGGAGGTATTATGAAAGAATCATTGTTAGACAAATTTATGAGCCGAAAGGGTCTTTATGTGAGCTTTTGGATCATTGCTATCTTTATGGTCTCTATTTTGATTTATTTTACTGCCAATCTGCAGAAGGAAGTCCCGCCTATTCCCAAGGTGGTGCAATCCGTATCGGGTGAAGTTTTATATACATATGATGATGTCGTTGAAGGCAAGGGATATTTTCAGGAATTTGATCTTATGGACTGGGGAACCCTGCTTGGAATGGGTGCTTACATGGGACCCGATTTTACGACTGATTTTTTTCATCACAGAGCTGAATATCTGTATGATTACTATGCGGAGCAGATGTACGGGAAATCTGCAAAAGAGTTGACGGATATTGAAAGAGGAGCTGTTAAGGTACGTGTTAAAGAGGATTTTCGTAAACAGACAAAATTGTTGGAAAAAGGTGTAACTTACACGGATGCATCTGCTGAAGCATATAAAAAAAATGTTGAATATCTGACAAATATGCTGGTAAACGGGGATAAAGAAAGAGCTTTTGCAGGTGGCGTTATCCTTAAAAAGGAAGCGGAAAAAATTGCTGCCTTTGTCGACTGGTCACAGATGGTAGCATCTTCACTTCGTCCGGGTACGGAGGGAAAAATAGGTGAAGAGAGAACATGGTCGAATAACTGGCCGAAAGAACCGCTTGTTGATCAGGACACGGGGTATAACAGTCATATTGTGTCCCTGTGGGAATTTTTAATATTGTGGACTTTGACAATACTTGTAATATTTTTATCCTATGAATATCTTTTCAAAAAAGAGAGAAATGAAAAACTCGAACCTGCATTGGAAATAAATACTATGTATAAATCACAGAAGAAACTTTTAAAGTATATTCCCATAGTGAGTTTACTATTTGTTGCACAACTATTCCTCGGTGCATATCTTGCTCATCTTTATGCAAACCCAACTCAAAATTTTATTTTTTCTCAAAGCTTGCTACCTTTTAATGTACTCCGTTCTATGCATACTCAACTGGCAATTTTATGGGTTGCAGTCGGATGGCTTGTGGGAGGTTTGCTTATAGCTCCTTTGATTGCCAATAAAGATCATAAATTCCCATGGCTTGTTGATGTTCTCTGGGGAGCACTTGTTGTCGTTGCCGTAGGTTCTATGACCGGATTGTATCTCGGTGCGAACGGATATTTAAGAAAAGCATGGTTTTGGTTAGGCAATGAAGGGCGTGAATTATTAAATCTGGGGAGGTTGTGGGATATAGGACTTGTTATCGGTCTTGTCTTCTGGTTTATATTGATCGTTACTTTGATAAAAAAATCGGCAACAAACAATCCTCTTGTCGGAACAATAATATGGTCTGCTTTTGCAATTGCAACTCTCTATATTGCAGGAATGATGCCTGTTCATAAAATAATGCCTAATTTTACGGTTGATGATTATTATCGCTGGTGGGTTATACATTTGTGGGTTGAGCTTACTTTTGAATTGTTTGCCGCCGGGGTTATTGCTTATTTCACCGTATCTCTCGGTCTTATTTCCAGAAAGACAGCAGAAAGAACTATGTTCTTTGAGCTTTTTCTTATTATGATGTCAGGAACGCTTGGTGTGGGGCACCACTATTTCTGGCAGGGGCTTGATGAATATTGGATAGCAATCGGAGGTATTTTTTCCGCACTTGAACCTCTTCCGTTGGCATTGATGATAGTTGAAGCGTGGAAGAACTTTAAGGAACAGAAATTGTCCGGGAATAAAAATAAATTCAGTACTCCTTTTATGTGGGTCGCCGGTTCTGCGATCTTAAACTGGATTGGAGCCGGATTCTTCGGAATGGTAATTAATACACCAACCATATCATACTATTCACACGGGACATATTTGATCATGCCTCACGGGCATATCGCTCTTCTCGGTGCTTTCGGATACATTTCGATTGCATTTCTATACATGACATCCCGTGCAAATTCAATGGCAAACGGATGGGAATGGAATGACAAGTTGAGTAAAATAGGTTTCTGGTTACTTACGATAGGAGTTTTGCTCTTTGCAATTCCAACCCTGATAATAGGTTTGCAGCAGACAAAAATGGCAGCGGAAATGGGATACTATTTTACCAGAACACGTGAAGCAATTGAGATTGTTCGCGGATGGATGTGGTTTAGAATATTACCCGATTCATTAATGATCTTCGGTGGACTTATAATATTCTGGGATCTGTTGAAAAAAACCTATTTTGGAAAAAAAGCAGTAAAATCTTAATTTAATAAAAGATATTTCTTTTGAAATATCACTGTTTTGGATTATCCGGTCAGAGAGTACTCTCTGACCGGGTTTTTTCCAAATTCAATTATTTTTACCTTCTTGTTAAACTGAAATTTACAGTAACTGTAAATTTAACAGGTTTGGGAATACCGTTTATTATGTACGGTTCGTAAAGCCACTGTCCGACTGCAGTTTTTGCAGCATTATTCAATAACGGATTTCCGGTTACTATTCTCACCACTATGACTTTTCCGTAGATATCGGTTATCGCTTCAAGTATTACTTTCCCAGAGACTCTTGCTTTTATAGCTAACGGTGGATATGTAGGTTTGACTTTTCTTAGGAGAACCGGGCTCTTTATAATCGAAACCGCAATATTTCCCGGATCTTTCCCATTCCCGATAAAATCACTTCCAATATCAAGTCCGTCGAACAGATTGGGATCAATCCCTCCTGCAGTTTCTAAATCTGATTTTTGCGAATCGGGAAGAATTTCAGGATCAGGTATTTCATTAGGTATTATAAGCGGGGCGATATTTCTAAAGGTATTTCTATGCTTACCCTCATTTGGACGTTTGTGATCTCTTTTTCCTCCGGTCGAAGAGATGCGGATTCCCGGGACGGAAGTCCCCGGCATGGATAAAAGTTTAACTAAAACATTTTTAGGTTTTGGCATATTTTTTGTGATATTTAGAAGTGGGTGGACGATCAATCCGGCAAGAACAAGAGTATGGAAAAGAAGAGATAGCGGAATGGTAATGGAAGTTCCTAAAAATTTTCTTTTTTCAATTAATCCTGCGAAAACCGGTGTTAAATTATTTTTCATTTTTTGCCTCCTACACTTTTAGAATAATCTGTTTGGAGGATAGAGACATCTGAAAACCTGTTTTAGGATGTCAGAGATTTCTCAACTCTTTGTCTGTTTTAAATTTTTTCTGTATTCCGAAGGTGATTTCCCTGTGAATTTTTTAAAGACCGAATTAAAAACGGATTTTGAATTAAATCCGGTCTCATATGCTATTGTTATCAATTTTGCATCCCTGTATTTAGGATCTTTAAACTTTTTTTTTATCTCCTCAACTCTATATCGATTAATAAAGTTTTTAAAATTTTCTCCTGTTATTTCATTAACTGTTTGTGAAATTATCTTTGCGGGAACTCCTATTCTACGTGAAATATCTTTTATGGTTATATTGGGATCAAGAAAAAGTTTTTCCCTGTAAAAAAGATTTTTTAAATTTGAAAAGTATATTCCCGAGTCAATAGGAGATAGAGTTGAACTTTTATATTTTTTGTTTTTTTCCTTCTTCTTCATAGAATAAATCCTATAGCTCCTTAGTGCTATAAAAAATATGAAAGTTAATATTGATAAAATTAATATTCGGAAAAGAACTGTTTTGTAAAAATATGGTAATATCCTGAAATATAATGATGCACCTTTATAATTCCAATCTCCGTCATTGTTTGCCGCGGTTAGAAGAAAAGAGTATCTACCGGAAGATAAGTTTTTAAATATAATTTGATTTTTTTCAATTTGTCCGATCACCAATCCGTCGGGTCCGGTCAATGTGTATCTGAATTTGATCTTTTTGGGCTGAAAGTGTGAAATTATTGAATATTCGATAGATATCTTTTCGGTTTCCGGAGATAGATCGGAATGGTCATCTATTTTAATTTTTTTCCCATTTACTAATACCGAATTTATTCTGATTGAAGGTGGTATTTTGTTTGGTTTGAATTTAGAATGATTAAAATATGAAATGCCGCTTCTTGTTGCAAAAAAGATAGTGTCTTTTTCGGATATTATTCCTGTCGGTTGCATTCCACCTTTACAAACAGGGCTTTGAAGTCCATCGTTTCTGTTGAAGAAGGTGTAATTGATATTTCCGGATGGATTGTATGAGTATTTTATTAATTCACGTCTTTTTACCGAAACTATTCCGTAATCCGTGCTTATCCAAAAATTGTTATCCTTACTACTTAATATTCCGAAAAAGCTCTGATTTGGAAATTGCTTAAGCGGAGAAAATGAGATGATTTCCCCTTTTATTAAACCTAAGAATCCCTTATCTCCTGCAGCGAGCCATATTATTTCCTTGGATTCCGCTAACATATCAAATATTTTTTCATTTTTTATCAGGGGAGAAAAAGATGAAAATGAACCCGATATTTTATCTTCGATCCATATTCCTTGATCGGTACAAAGCATAATGGAATTATTAAAGTTTTTCTTTATTGAAAAAACCGATATATTCTTGATAATATTCGTTATTCTTTTGTCGGGGCTTTTTAAATCTATTTGAAACAATCCGAACTCTTTTGTGCCCGCGAGGATATTTCCGTTTAAATCCTCATTTAAAGATAATACAGGTTTTCTTAATTTTGAATATGGGGATTTGATTGAACCGGACAATCCGTGTGGGAAAAGAGTAATACCTTCTTTTGTACCAACCCATATCTGATCTGCGGAGTCCTGAAAGAGAGAGAAAATTTCATTGGAGATCAATCCGTTATTTTTGGTTATTCCGGAAATTCCATTTTTTGTTTGAATATAAATCCCCCTATTATTACTTCCCATCCAGAGATTTCCGGAGTGATCTTTGAGGATAACATTCATATTTACATAGTTTAATCCGGTATTTTCTCCAACGGAATAGATTCTTCTTTCCCAAAGTTTTGCCAGCCCAAGCCCTGCAGATCCTACCCAGAGAATGTTTTCTCTATCTCGAAAAGCAACGGTTAGCGGATTATAAAAAAAATCAGTTTTGAATTTTTCATAAATAAAAACATTGGAAATTTCTTTTTTAAGACCGTTTTCTGAAATTATAATAACCGAATTGTTATATTTTTGGATATTTCGGATAATATTTCCTATCTCTTTATGATAAATTATTTTTAATCTTTCCCCTGTTATCTTTCCGAGGTATAGACCGTTATCTGTTCCAATAAGAATATTACCGTCTCTTTTTTGATAAAGTGACATAATGAAAAGATTTTTTCGGTGTTCTGTCTTTAATTTTTGGAATTGCTCTCCGGATTTAATATAAAGTCCTCCTTCTGTTCCGACTATTATTTTATTATTTTTAGTTGATAATATATCTCTTACATTACTGTCTCTTCCGGATGGGAAAATAAATCTTTTTACCTTTCCTTGATAATATTTTATTACTCCTCCTCCGATTGTACCTATCCATAGAGCTTCACTATTGTCAACGTATAGTTTCCAGATTTTTGCGGAGTTTCCGGTCAGTTTAAAAGGAGCAGATATAAATTCATTCTTTTTGTGAAAGATTATACCTCCTCCATATGATCCGATCCAGAGACCTCCTGATCTGTCTTTTTTAATCGAAGTTATCGAGTTATTTAATAGTAATGGAGTATTTTGCCTATTAAAGATTTTGAAATATGTTCCGTCATGTTTTACAATTCCTTTTTCTGTTCCTATCCAGATATATCCGTCTTCGTCCTGTTCAATACAGTATATCGTATCATGAGGAAGACCTGATACCGAAGTGATCTCTTCCGATATATAATTGAATTGAGGTTTTGCTGATATCAATTCTCCTGTGCTTGACATCAGAGTGATAATTAAGGTTAAAATTTTAGATAAAAATCGGATTTTTTCCCGCATCTTTTTTAATTAGCTTACCATAATGAGGGATTTATATTCAATTACCAAGACCTATAAATTCAAATTCTTTTAAGTTTTATCTTGACTTCGTTTCCGAAAGTGATGATATAATTAATTATGCTGATAAACAAATTTTTTAAAAACAACTATTTTCTTGCTGTAATTCAATTTTTAACACTCACGGTTTTTATTCTGTTGATTTACGGAGCGATAGGAATAACTACCGGTGATCCGGCTTTTGCAAAGATTCTTCGAAACACAAACCTTTCCAATTTAATTGTATGGTCATACTGGTGGCCTGTTATAATCGTTACTGCAATTTTATTCGGAAGATTCTGGTGCAGTATTTGCCCCATGGAGCTTGTAACATCATTTTTCGGAAGAATAGGGCTGAAAAGAAAGCCCGGGAATATCCTCAAATCCGGCTGGATAATCACTCTCTTCTATTCGATCATTCTTATCTTAGGGATTCACACTTTGGCTATTCATCGCATACCGAGATATATGGCAGTTTATATGCTCACTCTTTTCGGAGTAGCCGTTATTTCGGGATTGATCTGGGAGAAGCGGACATTTTGCACCTATATCTGTCCGGTCGGTCATCTGCTTGGATTATACTCCCTCCTCTCTTTTAAAAAATTAAGTGTAAAAGATCCTGAAGTTTGCGAAAAGTGTACTACCAAAGATTGTATAACCAGGGAGAGCCACTATAAATTCATCGGGAGATCCTGTACATCGGAACTGTATCCTCCCAAAATAACCGACAGCAGAAGCTGCATCTTATGCGGTCAGTGTTTCAAATCATGTTCTAAAGATAATATTGCAATCAAAGGCAAAAAGTTTGCATCAGACCTGTTTACGAATTTAAAACTGAGTTGGGCTGAAATGGGTTTTTTCATGATGGTAAGCGGTTTTGTCATCTATGAAGTTTTATCCGAATGGCATGTCAGCAAAAAGATCGTTGTTGCCGTTCCGAATATGGTAAACGATTTGTTTGGTATTGCGGGAAGTTTTAAAGGAACGGTAAAAGCATTTGTTCTGTTCATTCTGATTCCGGGTATTTTCTATTTTCTATTTGCTCTAATAAAAAGATTTGTTGCAAAGGAGAGTTGGAAAAAATCGTTTACACAACTTGTGTTGGCAATTTTACCTGTAACGGCAAGTATGCATCTGCTTAAAGCAATACTTAAAACATCATCAAGGATTCCTTATTGGCAATTTTCTCTCTCCGATCCGGCAGGTGTTGTTTCCGCACAAAATATAATGAGTAAAACAGTCTCTTTAGATAAAACCGTTTTGACTACCCTATCTCCCTTTGTTAGTTTTGCAGCTGTATTATTACCCGTATTAGGATTGATCCTCTCTCTTGTTGTTATAAAAAAACAGAAAAATGACAGTACTCTGTCAAAATCTATCTCAGTAGCGGCACTACTGATTTATTCGGGTATTTTCATTACGGCTTTAACCTTATGGAGATTGTTTTAAATGAAAAAAATCTTTTTTATATTTATATTATTTTCATCTCTTATTTACGGGCAGAAATTTCCCGGAGTGGCAAAAACGCCTCCAATGGGATGGAATAGCTGGAATCATTTTAAGTGTAAAGGTATTAATGAACGTGTGATCATGGAGACAGCTGATGCGATGGTCATAAGCGGAATGAAAAAGGTCGGATATAAATATATTATTATAGATGACTGCTGGCAGACAGGAAGGGATAAAAAAGGAAAAATAATAGTTGATTCTGTAAAATTTCCGCATGGAATAAAATATCTTGCAGATTATATTCATTCGAAGGGATTAAAATTCGGGATCTATTCAGATGCAGGTCTTTATACATGCGGGGGAAGACCGGGGAGTAAAAACCACGAGAAGCAGGATGCCGTAACATATGCTCAGTGGGGTGTGGATTATTTAAAATATGATTGGTGCAATACCAAGGGGATGGACCCGGAAAAATCCTATAAAATTATGAGAGATGCTTTATATAATGCAGGAAGACCTGTTGTGTTCAGCATATGCGAGTGGGGATATTCCAAGCCCTGGTTATGGGCGGCTGATGTCGGTCATCTCTGGAGAACAACGCTTGATATTGCTCCCCGATGGGACGGGAGTAGATGGGGTAATCATCTCGGGTGGACAAATATTCTTGAAAAACAGGTAGGACTTGAGAAATATTCAGGACCGGGGCATTGGAATGACCCTGATATGCTTGAGGTTGGAAATAAGGGGTTGACGATCAATGAAGCAAGGGCACATTTTACAATGTGGTGTATGCTTTCATCTCCTTTGATCACCGGGAATGATCTGAGGGAAATGTCGGATAATATTAAAAATATTTTAACAAAAAAAGAATTAATTGCACTTGATCAGGATCCTCTGGGGAAACAGGGGTTTAAAATTTATGATGAAGGAAATTTTGAGATCTGGCAAAAACCTCTTGCCGGAGGGGATATTGCGATCTGTTTTTTGAATCTGGAAATCAAAGATAAATTCTATAAAATTAATTGGAAAAAAATTAAAATAAAGAATTTTTCCGGAATTTACAGGATAAAAGATCTTTGGGAAAATAAATTTCAAGAAACAACGGATAGAATTTTGAAGATTAAGATTCCAGCCAGAGATGTAAAAGTTTTCAGATTGATGAAGTATTGAGAAAGATATCCCCAAACAAGAGATCTGTTTTTTTTTAGAAAAAATAATCCTGTTGATATAAAATATAAATTAAAGGAAAAAATTGATCCGGAGAATAGAGGGATTTTTAGAAAATAATGATTAAGCTGAAAAATATTTCGAAAAGTTATTCCGGAAATAAGGTTCTTGATAATATATCTCTTTCTATTCCTAAAAATTCAATTACAGGTATTATCGGACCTAACGGTGCAGGTAAATCGACTCTCATACGGATAATTACCGGATTTGAATTTCCGGATAGTGGAAATATCCTGATGTTTAAAAGCAAGGTCAAAAATTTTAATGAAAGAAAAAAATATATCTCCTATATGCCTGAGACTATGTTACTCTATCAGGGATATATTGTATCGGATTTTCTGGAATTTTTTCATAATGCTTCCGGATTCAAAGATGATGATCTTTTTGATTCTCTCTCTCTGAAAAAAATTGTTCAAAAAAAAATCGGTCATCTTTCTAAAGGTTGGCATCAGCGGCTGAAACTCTATATTTCAATGTGTAATAATAGAGAGATAGTTATACTTGACGAACCTTTCGACGGGTTTGACCCTTTGCAGTTAAGGGAGATAAATAAGCTTTTTAAAGCACAAAGGTTGAATGGAAGGTCTTTTGTCTTCTCTATCCATCAGTTAAGCGATGCTCAGAAGATATGCAACTATTTTATTTTGCTTGATGAAGGAAAAGTTCTGACCGAGGGTTCACTTGATAAACTGGGAGATCGTTTTTTATCAGGCTCCGGGTCTCTGGAAGATATTTTTATAAAGGCACTCTCATGAGAAAGTTTCCGCTTATATCAAAAGAAGTAACCATGGTTTTCAGGAACAAAACTGCCCTCATCTACTTTTTTTTACTTTTTGCGATTATTTCATACAGTTTTTATTCGGCTGTTGATCTTTACTCCAAAGCAAGTGTGGCGGCTATCGGAAATCCGCTATATGCAGCCGGTTTTGAACCTGCTCCCGGAATATTTGTTCCGACATTCGGCGGACTTTTTATTATATTTTCTCTGATAGCTCCTTTTCTTCTTATAAGATCATTTGGAGACGAGAAAAGATTTAACACTCTGCCTATGCTTCTTCAACTTCCCTACTCTGTAAGATCTCTTTTTCTCACAAAACTTTTCTCGGCAACTCTGCTTATTCTGGTTTCCATACTTCTCTTTGCCCCGGTTATCTTTTTCTGGCATTTTCTCGGCGGGCATATTCCCCGGGGAGAGTTGATCCTTCTTATGTCCGGATATTTTCTTTACGGGTTATTCATAGTTTCCGTATCATTTTTCTCTTCTTCCCTGTTTGGATCGGCATCCGGTTCATCTGTTTTCTCTCTTGCGATTATAATGTTTTCATGGTTTGTTGATTTCGGGAAAGAGATGAATATTATACCTTTTTTAAACAAGCTTTCGGATTTTACTACAACAAAACAGCTTAAAATTTTTGAAGAGGGGATTTTATCTTTACAGGCAATCGTCTATTATCTGCTGTTATCGATATTTTTTTTACTCCTCTCTTACTATTTTTTTGATCCGAATATTAAAAATAAGCGTAGATCCGTATTGATGACTTTTATCGCTTTTATATTGTTGTTCGGTTCTGTAGCCAATATCGGTTATAAGTCGGATGTAAGTGAGAGCGGGAAAAACTCTTTTTCCTCTGCTGAGGTTGAGTTTCTTAAAAAATTGCCATTGGTAAACATTGAAATCTTTCTGGAACCGACTGACGGAAGGTTTAAAGATTATGAGAATGATTTTTTAAAAAAATTAAAAATGGTGAAGAGTGATATTTCCGTCTCTTTTTCAAAAGGAAAAAAGTTAAAGGAAAAATACGGACTTTTTAAATACAAATTAAACAATAAAACGGATGAGACCTATTCAAACAGTGCTTATGAAATATTTATGGTACTTGAGGATTTGAGTGGTTTGAAAATAGAGAAGAGAGAGAATGGAGAGAAATTCAGAGGATTTCCGCTTGTAGTTGAAAAAAAGTGGAGCGGATTTCTGTTTATACTCTATCTGATCCTGTTTCCTCTGCTTATCATATTTTTATACAATAGAAAAAGTATTTTTATAAATGGGAGAAAAAATGAAAAGTAAAATTAAACTTTTAATAATTATATTTGTTTTTTTTATTGTTTCGGTTAACGCTGCTGATAATGCCAATATTTTCTTTTCGTTTGACAAAGATACGGTTGGTGCGGATGCAAACGGTTTTTCATCATTTGTAGGCAAATGGCATATTGACAAAGACAATAATAATATTGTTTATGCTGTTGACGGAAGAAAGTGGGAGAAAGGACTTGTTTCGGAAGGAATTGTCAGTAAGGCGAAGGGGTTGTATGGTGAGAGGTATGCTGAGTTTCTTGATAATCTGGAGGCTTATAAATATTTTCCGCTTACGATTTGTAAAAGTATAAAAAACTATAAAAAAGGCGTGATGACAGTCAGATTCAAAGGAATAAGCGGACGTATCGATCAGGCGGCTGGTATTGCGTTTAATATTAAGCGGAACGGAGATTATCTCGTTGTGCGAGCCAATCCTCTTGAGAATAATATGGTTCTGTTCAAGATGGAGAGAGGAAGGCGGAGTGCCGTTCAGTGGATTCGTAAAGCAAGGATAAATTCACGGACCTGGTATAC
>CAZWFY010000040.1:0-23252 GCA_964633415.1 uncultured Clostridia bacterium
AATATTAAAAGAGTTTTATCATATAAATTTCTTTATAAGTAAACGGACGAGGGAAGCTTTCCCAATCCCCCTCCATTCCCTCGTCTGTTTATCATTTTCTTGTAGTATTTAGAGAAATTTTTTTATTGCGGATAAATTTATTTTACTTTCCATCCTTTATTGTGGAATATATCTTTTATCTTTCTGATCTTATGATTTGCAAGAAAATTTTCCCAGTCATCTTTGATTGAAGAGAAAATTTTTTCAGCTTCATCTCTCTCAAAAAAGTGTTTTAAAAATACTTTGTCTCCTTTTATTTCCGGAACGGAAAAGAATGTGAATTTTTCTTTATCCATTCCTTTCCCGCCTATAAATGAAACGGGAAATTCAATATCGGTAAGGTCATCCGGATTAGCCTCTTTTTTCTCCTTTTTCCACTTTTTTCTGAAAATTTCACTCCTTTTTTCTCTATTAAAATGGTAAACGGCATAATCCCAATCGGCAAATCTTCTCTCACCAATCACTACTCCCGACCTTAATCCTGTCTGAAGAATAAGATCATTTCTTGATAATTTTTCAAATGTTTCCTTTGAAAGTACCAGATAGGGCTTACCCTTGAAATAGTTAATAATGATTTTTTCTCCGGAAGCAAAGATATATTCCGGCCATTTTTTCTTTTTCAGTATGGAAATAATACTTTCGGGTAGGATATCCGAAAGTTTAAGGGATGTAAATCCTTTGTGAAAACTAAAGTAGAGTGAAAGATCCTTTGTATTAAGAGTGTCCGATATTTTTCTTTTTAAATAGGAGTCAATGTAGAATTGAAAATCACTGAGTTTTTCACCGGAAATTTTTTTTGCCTGTAAAAAAAAGGGTTTCAACTCTTCAAACTGTTTGAACAGATCAAATTTTTTACAGTTTTCTCGCCACCACTCGACTATTTTCGGTGTCAGTTTATTCATTAAGGTTTTATCTTTAAATTGTGGATCAATGAATTCTTCGGATATTTTTTTTTCACCGAAAAAATGGATGTGCTTAATGGATACAATACCATTGTCTATGGTTATCTCTTCCTTCATTAAATAACCGAATGGTTTTAATTCATTAAGAATTTGCAGGGAAACTTCGGTCGAAAAAGTAAGAAGTTTTAAAATATGTTTCTCTTTTTCTCCTGTAAATCTGTTTTCACTCTCAACAGTTAAGTCGAAAGGTAATGCAACAACCATTTCCGGCATTGATTTGAATAAAATAGAGTTTCTATCCAGTTGTCGCTCTTCATCACTTTGAAAATAATTTTTCCCGGATCTTATAAACAGGTTATCCGAAAATGATGAAAGAATAGCACGAAACAACGGATTTTTAATTTGTTTGTCTTTAGATGAAGAGGTTTTTGCTTTAACGGAAATCCTTTTTTTTAACTCCCTGTATATCTCTTTCGCCATCTCAAATTTTTTAATATTAATAATTTTTTTATTCTTTTTGTATGAATTCCATAAATATAATTGATTTAAAAGATCAGATCCGTAAAGATCCGGATATATTTTTTCTCCGACATAATCTCTTCCCGCAATTCCTTTTGTTTCTATTAAAGCAATAATTTTTAACCCTGAATCTATAATTTTTTCATCTGTATCAAGAATTTCCAGAAGAAGTCTTGCTCCTCTGATGGAAATAGGAAGGTCTGCCATAATTTTTCCGTCATTTGTGATTTTGCCCTCCTTGTCAATTGCACCTGCTATTCTCAGTTTTTCAGCCGCTTTTTTTATCAGATTTCTTTTAGGAGAGTGAAAATAGGGAAATACGGAAGGATCTATCCCCCATTTAATAAGTTTTAAAACAGATGATTCAAGGTTAAGCCTCCTGATCTCCGGCTCCGGAAACGCATCTCTTTCTTCGTTCGGAAAATCAGAGCACAATATATAATACCCGTTTTTCACTCTACCGGCACGCCCCGCCCTTTGAAGACTTTCGGATCGGGATATTTCAACGGGATACAATCCTTCAATACCCTTTATTGTTCTAATCTCTTTTTTTATTCCATTGTCTATTACAGCATCTATATCGTCTATTGTAAGACTTGTCTGAGCAATGTCGGTGGAAACGATAATTTTGGGAACTTCATAATGTTTGAAAACTTTTGATTGCTGTTTTACATTGAGTTCAGAGTGAAGAGGTAAAATTACAGCTTTGGTTTTATCATGTTTCAATGTTTCTTTTAGTAGAGTTATAAAATCTGAAATTTCTTTTTTCCCGGGAAGAAAGACGAGGCAGTTTTTCCCGGATTCCGCCATTGAAATTGTATCTGATAGAAGGAAGTGACTACTGTTATTATGCAGAGTAACCGGAAATCCTCTCCCGGGGACTGAAATTACAGGAGCATTATCAAGGAATATCGATAACTGTTTTGCTTCAATAGTGGCACTCATTATTACAACACGTTTTTGCCGTTTTATATAAAAATTGTTTTTTATTCTTTTCTTAACAAGTCCGACAAGAACTTCCTGGTTCAAATTCCACTCGTGTACTTCATCAATAATCAATATATCATAATTTATATGACCCTTGATCTCATTAACAAGCTGCACTCCGTCGGTAAGATAGAGCAATTCGGTTTTCTTTGATTTTTTTCTGTCAAATCCTGTTTGATATCCGATCTCCATTCCCCATTGAATTCTATTAAGGTCGGAAAGGTAATATGAAAGGGATCTCGCAGCTATTCTCCGGGGTTGCGTAACAATTACTTTTTTCCCGTTTTCCCATAACCAGAATGGGATTCGGGTAGATTTTCCGGCACCTGTTTCTGCGGTTATTATCGTTACCGGATTTTTTTCTATTGATTCGAGTATCGGAATTTTAAATTTTTCTACGGGGAGGGAAAAAATTTTTTCATCCATTATCCTTTTTTAATTTCTCCTTGATCTTTTTCCAGTATTCAATTCTCTCAAGTATCTTTTTTTCAAATCCCATTGTGTTAGGTATAAAAAAATCTTTCTCAGACACCTCTTCGGGCATTGTATTCATTATAGTTGTTTTTTCTCTTGTATCGTGGGCATACACATATTCTTTCCCGGCACCCTTTTTTGCATTGAGGAAATTTGATGGATTGATAATATGCATAGGAACATTAACATCTCTATATTTTTCAACGATTCTTTTCATTTTTTTCTCGGATTTATAGAGTGAATTGCTTTTTGGAGCAGAAGCAAGATATACGGCACTCATCTCAAGGAATATATCTCCCTCGGGCGAGCCGAGAAATGTATAGGCGTCTTTAGCCCTAAGAACAATTGAGAGTGCTTCGGGATCTGCAAAACCTATATCCTCCGCACATATGCGTATCATTCTTCTCAGAATAAAAAGAGGATCTTCGCCTCCCTCGACCATTCTATATAACCAGAACAGAGATGAGTCAATATCTGAATTTCTGATTGCTTTATGGAAAGCTGAAATCAGAGAATATCTTTCATCACCGCTTCTGTCGTATGCGGAAACCCTTTTAACAACTAATTCACTTATAACACTTTTATCTATTTCTCTACCTTCGGAAGCAACTCCTGCTGTTAATTCAAGAATATTTAATAGTTTTCTTCCGTCTCCCCCGCTGAGATTAATCAGCATATTTATAATATCTTCTCCTGGTTTTAACTCCAATCCGCTTCTTTTCTCAATAAAGTCCAATCCCTTAATAAGAATCTCTCTGAGGTTTTCATCGGTTAAAGGCATGAACTCCAAAATCTGTAGTCTTGAAAGGAGAGCTCTGTTCATCTTATATGCCGGGTTTTCCGTTGTAGTTCCCAGAAGAATTATCTCACCTTTCTCGACATAAGGAAGGAATGCATCTTGAACGCTTTTGTTGAAATGATGGATTTCATCAACAAACAGAACAAGAGGTTTACCTGTTGATAATTTAATATCAGCTGCTTTTTTCATTACTTTTCTTATCTCTGCAATACCGGATATTGTTGCTGAAAACTCAATTGATGGAAGTGAAAGTGTTTTTACAATTATTCTTGAGATAGTTGTTTTCCCCGTTCCGGGCGGTCCCCAGAAAATAATGGAGTTCGGATTCCCCGAGTCAATAAGCGATCTTATAACTTTGCCTTCTGAGACAAGGTGATCCTGCCCTATGAAATCCGAGATATTGTCGGGTCGGAGGTTGTCAGCTAACGGGAAAATGTCTTTAAGGTTGATCTTAGCTTTCATTTTTGCAATTATTTTTTTTATTTAAAATAGTTAATTCCCGCTTTGAATATACCTGAGTTCCATTTCCCGTGAACATTCTTATACAGTCTATCTCCTACTCTTTCCGAATGACCCATCTTTCCGAATACTTTCCCGTCAGGGCTTGTTATACCTTCAATAGAATAATCCGAACCGTTGGGATTAAATTCGGAATCCATAATAGCATTACCTAAAAAATCAACATATTGAGTGGCTATCTGACCTTTCAATTCAAGCTCCTTTATGATTTCCGGATCAGCAGTAAATCGACCCTCTCCGTGCGAGATAGGAACCGAATGAATTTCACCAACTTCTGTTTCATAGAGCCATGGTGACAGTGTTGAAATGATTTTTGTTCTTACAATCCTTGAAATATGATGTCCGATAAGGTTAAAAGTCAGTGTGGGACTATCTTCATTAAGCTCTCTTATTTCCCCATAAGGAATAAGGCCGAGCTTTATAAGTGCCTGAAATCCGTTGCATATTCCTATAATAAGTCCGTCTCTCTTATAGAGCAGGTTCATTATTGCATCTCTTAAAGCCGGATTTCTGAAAACCGATGCAATAAACTTTCCCGAACCGTCGGGTTCGTCTCCAGCGGAGAATCCTCCCGGTATGGCTATTATTTGTGATTGTTCGATCTCTTTTTTAAAAAAATCAATAGACTCTTCAATCTGATGTGAAGTTAGATTCTGAAAGACAGGGGAACTTGTAACAGCTCCTTCTTTGTTGAAGGCGGAAGCCATATCGAATTCACAATTGGTTCCGGGAAAAACAGGGATCATAACCCTCGGTTTTACTGTGGAAAAAGTTGACGAAGATCTGTTTTTATTTTTAAAATAGTTTAATTTTGAATGTTCTTTTTTTCTTTCATAAGTAACAGGGAAAATATCAGACAATGTAGATTCCCATTTTTCAAGTAATTCATCAATCTGGATCTCAATATTATTTATTTCTATTTTCTCTTCTTTTATAGTTTCCCCGATAATATTTATTTCGACTCCTTTAAAAAGATCTTCCGTATCAGTACCCTTAGCGATCTCCAAAATAAAGGATCCGTAATCAGGAGTAAAAAATTTGAAATTATCCGGTAATCTGTTTGTTTTTATTCCTATTCTATTTCCGACACTCATCTTTGTCAGTGCCAGAGCTATACCACCCTCTCCAACGGAATGAGCGGATAGTATTTTTTTTTCTTTTATACCTTTATTTATCTTTTTATAAGATTGAATCAATCCTGGAAAATCCGGAATCTCATATTTATCTCTCTTAGCCCGAATAACAATTACTTTGTTTCCGGTTTCTTTAAATTCAGGAGATATAATTTTATCGGCGGATAAAGAGTCAACTCCGAAAGCAATTAAAGTGGGAGGAACGTTTTTTTCAAGAAAAGTGCCGGACATACTGTCTTTTCCACCAATAGCAGCGATACCGAAATTTCTTATAGCAAAATATGCACCTATAAGTGAAGCAAAGGGCTTTCCCCATTTTTCACTGTTTTTCCCGAGTTTTTCAAAATATTCCTGAAGAGAGAGTCTTACTGTTGAATAATCCCCCCCTGAAGCAACGATCTTTGATACTGTTTCGACTATGGAATATATTCCTCCGTGAAAAGGGCTCCAACTTGATATTTCGGGATTAAAACCGAAACTCATTAATGTTGCTGTCTCTGTTTGTCCGTTAATAACCGGGATTAATGCCGCCATTGATTCTATAGGAGTCTTACCGTATTTACCTCCGAAAGGCATTAAGACGGTTCCGGCTCCGATAGTTCCGTCAAACATCTCTGTCAAACCTCTTTTAGAGCAGTTATTAAGAGATGATATATTATCAAACCACTGTTTTCTTATTCCTTTTTCAGCGGTATCAATATTTTTATAAGGTTTGTTAAAAAAGTTTTTATTTTTGTCAGGAGATTTAATAAAAACCGAGGATTTTTGTTTGACTCCCGATGTGTCAAGGAAATCTCTTGAAATATCAACTATTTTATCTCCTCTCCAAAACATTTCCAATCTTCTTGTTGATGTCACTTCCGCAATTATTGTTGCTTCGAGGTTCTCGGATTCGGAACATTCTATAAATTTATCTACATTCTCTCTGGCAACAACCACAGCCATTCTCTCTTGAGATTCCGAAAGTGCGAGTTCGGTTCCGTTCAATCCCTCATATTTTTTAGGAATTACATCGAGATTTATTCTGACACCATCGGCCAATTCTCCTACTGCGACTGAAACACCGCCGGCACCAAAATCATTGCTTCTTTTTATTATTTTTATTACCTCCGGTTTTCTGAACAATCTTTGCAATTTTCTTTCTTCAGGAGCGTTCCCTTTCTGAACTTCAGCTCCGGCAGTCTCGACTGATTTTTCATCATGTTCTTTTGATGATCCCGTTGCACCGCCGATCCCGTCTCTTCCGGTCTTTCCACCGACGAGAATAACAACATCTCCGGGAGAAGGTGATTCTCTCACAACATATCTCTTGGGGACTGCTCCGATAACAGCACCAACTTCCATTCTCTTGGCAACATATCCTTCATGATAGATCTCATTAACTATTCCGGTTGCAAGACCGATCTGATTTCCATAGGAGCTGAATCCCCTTGCGGCTTCTTTAGTGATTTTTCGTTGAGGAAGTTTCCCTGAGATAGTTTCTTCTATTCCCTTTCTGGGATCGCCGCTACCTGTTATTCTCATCGACTGATAAACATATGCTCTTCCCGATAGAGGATCTCTTATAGCTCCTCCCAGACAAGTTGCCGCACCTCCAAAGGGTTCTATTTCGGTAGGATGATTATGTGTCTCATTTTTAAACATAATGAGCCATTTTTCGGAATGACCGTCAACAACAACTTCTCTTTCTATGCTGCAGGCATTTATCTCATCGGAAATTTCAAGATCCATCAGTTCGCCTTTTTCACGCATTAACTTCATAGACATTGTTGCTATAGACATAAGTGTCAGATTTTTTTCTCCATAACCGTATAGATCGACAAAATCATTACTGAATGACCTATAGGCTTTTAACACCGGTATATTCAGTTCTGATTTTTCGATATCAACATTTTCAATCACAGTTTCAAATGTGGTGTGACGGCAATGATCCGACCAATATGTATCAAGTATTTTGATCTCAGTTTCGGTAGGGTCCCTTTTTTCTATATTTCTGAAATAATCTCTGCAAAATGCCAGATCTTCAGAGGATATGGATATCCCGTTCAATTTTTTGAACTCTTCGAGATCTTCATTCGACATTGAGATAAAACCGGTTATTTTTTCAATGTTTTTAAGTTTTTCAGTCTTACCTGTAAGTTCCCCGGGGATTTTATTTGAGGCTTCCCTTGAATCAACAGGATTAATAAGATAGTTTTTTATCTTACTTAATTCGGCCTCATTAATATCACCTGTAAAGATAAAAACTTTTGCCGTCCTGACTGTCGGTTTTTCTTTTAATGTCAATGTTTGAATACATTGTGCAGCAGAATCTCCTCTCTGGTCATATTGTCCGGGAAGATATTCGATCGATAGGGACAGTTTTGAATTTAGAAAAGAGTTATCATAAATTATTTTATCAACAGGAGGTTCGGATAAAACAGTTCTAACCGCAAGATTAAACTCATTACTGTTTAATCCGGAAATGTCATATCTTACCAGTACTCTTACATTTTCCAAAGATTTGATCTTTAAATTTTCTTTTAGATCTTTAAGTAATACTTTGGCTTCAATATTAAATCCGCTTTTTTTTTCTACATAGACCCTTTTTACATTTTCCATAATAGACCCTTATGGAAATTATATCACAGGGTATATGTTTTACCAGTTTTATTTACCGTCCCATCCGGAAAGTCTTGCCATTAACCACCAAAAAGCTTTTGCCTTATTTTCACAACTTTCATATGTTGTGTGAGCTGCCTCATCACCATGGTAATGAGGATGCTCCATAGGAATGCCGTTTTCAGTATATTGCTGACCGTTATACCAACAGTCAAGATCGGCAAAATCAAATAGAATCTTTTTATTGGCTTTGCAATAATCTCTTATCTGATTATTTCTGTCATATCTGTTTTGCTCGGGAGACTGAGCGTTTCCCGTCATATAGATAAAAGTTATGTTTGGAAACTCTTTTTCCAGCTGTGTCATCTTTTTCAAATAATCCTCTACTTTTGATGAAGAGTAGTAGTCCATCTGGGTGCACCATGCAAAAGCCGATACGTTAATATCATGAGCATTAATCATATTTCTTGTAATATTCATTGCATTTTCCGAATCCCAGTAGAGATCCGGAGTCACATATGTTTCACAATAATTATTTGTATATTGACCATCCATCATAGAGAGATAATCGGTTGTATCGGGCATATTACAATTATCATAATAAAAGTTGTATTTTGATCCCTGAATAGAACTATTTAAAAAGTTTCCGTTCATCAATCTTTCCAGACCTTCTATTATCTGACCTCCGTGAGAAGTGTGGCAATAATGAACCTTAATGGTTTCTTTGGCTTTCCGGATCCATTCGTCCGGTATCGAACTTAAATTTGTAGATAGATGGTTGATGATCAGTGACTCTTCATGCAGATTTGTTCCATTGTCGTCCGTTCCGTTTTCATCTTCATCGGATACGGAACAGGACACCGATAATATGAATATTAATATAAACAGAAAAATCTTGAAATATTTCATAAATTACTCCTTAATTATAAATAAATTTAAAGGAATAATATCTCAAAAAATATACTATAAGTTTTCTTCAAAATCTTTGAATATTTTCTTTGCACCGTTAATCATATCTTTAAGCGAAAATATCTTGTTAATGTCATCTGTAGTCAAAAATGACATTATCTTTTTGTCATTTAAAATCACTTCTTTGAACGCTTTCTTGTTATTCCAGGATATAAGAGCATTTTTTTGAACGAGTTCATAGACTTCCTGCCGAGCCATTCCCATGTCAAGAAGTGATGTCATCAGTTTTTGTGAAAAATATATCCCTCCTGTGATCTCAAGATTTTTTTTTATATTTTCAGGATAGACATTCAATTTATCTACAATGTATATCATGTCGTTCAGCATAAATGATGTGAGGTGAAAAGAGTCGGGAAATATTATTCTTTCTGCGGAAGAGTGAGAAATATCCCGTTCATGCCAGAGTAGATTGTTTTCGAGTGCAACAGAGAGATTTCCTCTTAAAACTCTTGCCATTCCTGAAATTCTTTCAGACTTGACAGGATTTTTTTTATGCGGCATTGAGGAAGATCCTTTTTGGTTTTTAGAAAACGGTTCTTCAACTTCAAGAACATCGGTTCTTTGAAGATGTCTTATATCAATTGCAATTTTTTCAAGTCCGGAAGCAAGAGAAGCAAGGGCAAATATCACCTCATAATGTCTGTCCCTTTGAATGATCTGAGTGGATACTTTGCATGGTTCCAGCCCAAGTTTTTTAAGTGCCTTTTTTTCTCCTTCTCTTGGAAAATGAATATAAGTACCGACAGAACCCGAAATTTTTCCAACTGAAATAGTTTTTAACGCATTTTGCAAACGCTCAATATTCCTGTTTAGTTCTTCAAACCATATAAGATATTTTATTCCGAAGATGACCGGTTCCGCATGGATCCCATGTGTTCTTCCAATAGAAACAATCTCTCTGTATTCAAATGCTTTTTTCAGCAATATTTTTTTTAGTTCTTCGGATTTTTTAATTATTATAATCAGAGAATCGCGTAACATTATTGAAAGAGCCGTATCAACTATGTCATATGAAGTGATTCCTTTGTGAATATATGCCGAATCCTTCCCGATGAACTCTTCGAGAGAGGTTAAAAATGCTATCACATCATGCTGTACTTTTTTTTCTATTTCATCTATTCGTTCCAAATCAAAGTCGGAATTTTCACGGATATTTTTCATGCTTTCTTCCGGTACCTCCCCAAACTCATACCAGACTTCCGCAATTGCTATTTCAACATCGAGCCATTTTTTAAACCTTGATCTCCGGTTCCATATATCCGAGATATCTTTGACTTCGTATCTTTCAACCATTTTTCCTCTCTATAATTTATAACTTAAAAATTAACCGCTTTTTTAAGTGCATCATTGACAAGTTTGTCATATCTTTCCAATGAATAATTTTTATTACAAAATTCTCTTGCTTGTTTTGCTATCTTTTTTCCCTTTTGCCCCGATGCAATCTTTATTCCTTCCGCAAATTCTTTCGGCTCGGGTTTACATAAAATTGATATTTCCGGAGTGAGAGTTTGCGTGTGTGTGTAAAGATCAGTCGCAACGAGAGGTTTCCCGCTCTTTAAAAATGAGTATACCTTCAATGGAATATTTGTCCCGAGAATTCTCGGAGAGACAAGAATATCCGAAGACTCAAGGTAGTATGGAATCTCATCCGGCTCTTTCCTGCCAAGCAGAAGAACTCTATCTGAAATTCCAAGATTGAATGATCTTTCTCTTATATTTTCAATTTGTGATTTTTTCCCTCCGATTAAAATCAACTTAAATCTTTTATCAAGATTTGCAAAACTTTCGAGAAGCATAGGAATACCCTGGTATGTCTCAAGTGTGCCTGTATAAGTTATAACAATTTCACCTTTTTTTTTGATTTCGCTTTTTATCTTTTCTAAAAGATCTTTTTTTAGTTTTTCAGGGGAATCATCAATAAAATTTTCAATAATTGTCAGTTTATTCTTATCTGTTATTTTTGCCGCATAATCAAAAAGAGATTTACATATTACAATGACCGACCGGGCGTTATTCAGAGAGATCTTTTCAATATTCCTAAAAATACCCTTTATTATAGAGGATTTTGAAAATTTAAAATTTTCCATCTGCTGGACAAGAGAAGAATGCATATCATACAGGTGAGGGACCCCGAATATTTTACTTAGAGTTGCTCCCATTATATTTGCCTCTTCATGAGTATGGATCAGGTCATATTTGTGAAATAAAATTCTTCGAAAAGCACGGAAAAACAGAAAGAGATCTAAGAATAATTTTATCGGCGATGGACCGGTTTTTACAGATTTTACAAAAATAGAGCCGAATGATCTGAAAATCCTTAAATTTTCAATATTTTTATTTTCTCCGACGGGATATGTGACAAGGTCAATGTGATTGCCGAGACGACTTAGTGATTTTATCCTGAAATATTCTGAAAAGGGAGTTCCTCTCGGTTCAAAGAATGGTTCAGGGGCGATCATCAATATCTTCATCATTAAACCCCATTGTATCTCTTATTGTATAAACATTTTTATTTAATCCTTCATGATAAACTCTTGTCAGCATTTCAGCGAGAAGTCCGAGTGTTATTATCTGGAATCCGAGAAAAAGCAGAAGGACGGTAAATGTAAGGAGCGGTCTGTTTGCAGAGGCTCCGTTGAAATATTTTTCATAAGATATATATAATCCTGACAGAAATCCAGTCCCCATCATTATCAGACCAAGACTACCAAAAATCTGTAAAGGTCGGTACGAAAAAGAGAGAAGATATTTAATAGAGATCAGATCCAGTATTACTCTAAAAGTTCTTCCCAATCCATACTTTGACTTACCGAACATTCTTTTTCTGTGGTTGACCGGAACCTCAATTGATTTAATTCCTATCCTTGAAGCAATAGCCGGAATATATCTGTGCATTTCACCGTACAATTTTAAATTTTTAACAACATCTTTTTTAAAACCTCTTAATGTGCATCCGTAATCGTGAAGCTTTACACCGGTAATAAATGAGACTAGTTTATTACCGAAAAAAGACGGGAGTTTTTTACTTAAAAATTTGTCTTTCCTGTTTTTACGCCAGCCGTTAACTATATCGTAACCCTCTCTTACTTTATCTATAATCATTGGAATGTCTGCCGGGTCATTTTGGAGATCTGCATCCAGAGTAACTACTATTTCACCTTGAGAATATTCAAATCCGGCTGATATTGCAGCACTTTGACCAAAATTTTTTCTAAAATTAATAACTTTGACAAAGCTATCTTTTTTCGAAAGTTCTCTCAATTTTTCAAGAGAACCGTCATTGCTTCCGTCATTCACAAATATTATTTCGTGATTATCATATTTATCATTTAGGGATGTTTTGATTTCATCGTACAGGAAAGGTATGTTTTTTACTTCGTTAAATACCGGGATTACAATAGAGATTTGAATATCGTCATTCATCAATATAACCTAATTCCTTAAGTTTGTTTTTTATAATTTCTTTGTCTTCATGATTAATCTCTTTGGTTAGATTGATATCTTCCAAAGGATGACTCTTTCTCCCCAAGGGGATAATCCCCCACAATCTCTCATGAGAATAGTAAATTGCAAGTTTAAATATCATATCCAGTCCGCCGATCTCAAGAGCGGTGTCTATCCTTTCCGTAAGAAAATATGCAACGGAAGTAGTAATTATAGTTGCAATTATTCTCCAACTTATCGATTTTATCAAACTTCTAAATTTAGTTTCTTTCATTTTTCACCGTAAATGAATTTTAATTATACATTCTTTTAATTCCCATTTCAATATTTTTAAATCTCTGTTGTCCTATAAAACATGTTAATCTTAGTATGATTATTGTAAATATTATTGTTTTATTTGTGATTTAATTCCTGTTTGTTGTGTGATAAAATTATTATACGCGTCGTATATTGATGAAAACCGGAGATAATATTGAAATTTATTGTTTTAAATATTAAAATCAGTGTGTAAACAGGAGATCTTATGAAGGATGTGAATGAGCTGATATTAAAATTAAAGATTGAATTAAGTAAAAAAGATAAATCGGAAGGGTTTAATCTTGCAATAGAGTCCATAGCATCTTTTTATATGGAAAACTATAATTTGACTAAAAATGAAGTGGCTATTCTTCTGACAAATAAGGAAAAAACAATGCTCTCTTTTGCTCATCCGCCTTATCTTGTGAACTCGGGTATGATCCCTACGAATCTTGGGGAGTCTATAGCATCAAGAGTATATTCAACCGGAAGAGGGTTTATGGATAATAACCTTCAGCAACAGCGTCATCTCTTTATTTTTGAAAGTATTAAGACTCCTGAGAATAGAATTATTCCTATCTGGAAAATGATTTCGGCAAAGATTGGGTTTGAGGGTGTTCCGCTTGGTGTTGTTGAAATATCAAAAAGATCTGAAAAATTTCAGGATGCAGGTCCGGATTTTACTTTTGAAGATCTTCAGTTCCTTGAAGAGAGTATAAAAAAAGTTTCTCCTCTTTTAAAAGGTGTAATGCCTGAGAATTTTCTGGGTTTGGTAAGATGAAGAGACGTCTCAGGGAAATCCTTCTTGCCAAATCCGTTATATTGGGAAAAGAGTTTAGATTATCTTCAGGGAAAACAAGCAATTTTTATGTTGATGCAAGAATTACAACTCTGGATCCGGAGGGAGCGTTTTTAATAGGTAATCTTTTTCTTGAAATGATTAAAGAGTTTGAAGTTGATTCGGTTGGAGGTTATTCTATTGGAGCTGATCCTATTGTTTCTTCCATATCTCTCCTGAGTCATATCTCCGGGAATCCCATCCCCGCCTTTATCATACGAAAGACCGAAAAGTCTCACGGGACGGGAAAGCAGATTGAAGGAAATTTCAAGACGGGCGACAGTGTTGTTCTTTTTGATGATGTTGTGACTTCCGGCGGATCCATTCTGAGAGGTGCTGACGTTGTAAGAAATGCCGGTGGCAATATCTTGTCAATAATGTCGGTTATTGACAGAGAAGAGGGAGGGCGAGAATTAATTGAAGCGGCAGGATATAAGTTTTATTCGATATTTTTAAAAAAAGATCTTATTTGAAATTGCCTTGAAATCGGATGATGAAAGATAGCATTATCCCAACTCAAAATAAAAAAAATATTTCTTTTTTATTTATAGTTATGTTGTTTTTGGGGGTATTATCTCTTCCCGTCTGTAGAACAGTTTCCGTAAGAACCGCACCGGGGGATCAAAATGGAGAGAGGGTTTACTTTTTTTATAATATAAAGGCAAAAGTGATCCATAGTGGAAAAAAAGAGAGCTTCAGGGTTTCCCTCAAGTATAATTCTTTAGTTGATAGAATTATATTTCTTGGTCCGTTGAATCAGGTTTTGTTTAAGACTTTTATAACAGGAGAAGAGACATTGTTGATTATCCCGAACAAAAAAAAATATTGGAGGGGAAGTTTTTCAGATTTTTTATATAAATTCTGGAATATAGAAATGACATATAGTGAACTGAAGAACCTTTTGCTGAACAGAATACTTCCCCACAAAAAAATCGGGGAAAAATATCCCGAAATTAAAATATTAAAATTTAAAAAAAGATATACGCGTATTGATGTATCCATGAAGGATATTGTTCTTATATTTAAAGTACCTGTTGGGAAAAAAAGAATCGGAGTAATTAAAACGGAAAAGAATCTTTCCGGATATAAAAGATTTGAACTAAGCCAAATAAAATTTAATGGAAAATAGAAAAGAAATTATTCGGATTAGATCATTTGCCAAGATTAATATGGGACTTGAAATAGTAGGGAGGAGAAGTGATGGATTTCATGATTTGAAGACGATATTTCAGACTATATCGCTCTATGACATTCTTGAATTTTCCGAAAACAAGAGTGGTAACATTCAACTTTCGGGGAATCTCAAATCTGTTTCGTGGGATAAAAGCAATACAATTTATAAAATGGCGGATATTATTTATAGGAACTTTAATATAAAAAAAGGAATAAGTATTAAAGTAAAAAAAAAAATTCCTCCCGGAGCCGGACTTGGCGGGGGAAGCAGTAATGCAGCAGTTACTTTACTTTTTCTAAACAATTATTTTAAGCTTAATATTCCATTTTCCAATATGATTGCTCTCTCTAAAAGTATCGGAGCGGATATTCCCTTTTTTTTAATAGGAGGAACAGCTCTCGGCGAAGGAATAGGTGATCTGTTGACTCCTCTTGATGTTTTCGGGGAGAAAAAAATTGCAATTATTTTTTCCCCGAAAGAGGTTTCGACAAAACTTGTGTTTTCAAAAGTTAACTTGACAAAAAATGAACTAAAAAGTAAAATAGATATCTTTTTAAGTTCCGGGGATATTTCTGTTTTAGAGAATCAGTTGGAATTATCGGCATTCGGTATATTTCCGGAATTAGGTAGTGTAAAAACAATGATAGAGGATATGGGATTAAACTATGTGTCAATGAGCGGAAGCGGATCTGCATTTTTCTGTTTCCCGAATGGACAGCAGATTAAAGCTCTAAGAACGAAATTCCCCTCTCTTTTTATAGGGGAAACCTTAAACCGTAAAAATTATTTTAACAGGATTGGGGCGTCGCCAAGCGGAAAGGCATCGGTTTTTGGAGCCGATACTCGGAGGTTCGAATCCTCCCGCCCCAGGGAATAAAATGGATAAAAATAAATTTTTAGTCTTTTCAGGTTCTTCTAATATTGAACTTGCAAGACGAATAGTTAAAAATCTTGGGAAAAACCTTGGGAAAGCTAATCTCGGAGTGTTCTCGGACGGGGAAATAAGATTTCAAAGTCTTGAAAATGTAAGAGGTTCTGATGTTTTTGTCATTCAATCTTTCACGGATGATATAAATTTTCATATTATGGAAACTTTTTTGATGGCCGATGCTTTCAAGAGAGCTTCAGCAAAAAGAATTACGGCGGTGGTCCCCTATTACGCTTATGCCAGGCAGGATAGGAAGGATAGACCGAGAGTTCCGATTTCCGCTCGTCTTGTTGCCGATCTGCTTGAAACTGCCGGTTTTTCAAGACTTCTTTCCATTGATCTTCATGCAAATCAAATACAGGGTTTTTTTAATATACCGGTTGACAATCTGATGGCACTTCCGATATTTGCGAATCATATTAAAAAAATGAAAATAAAGGATCTTGTCGTAGTTTCTCCGGATGCGGGTGGAGTGGAAAGAGCACGAATTTTTTCTCAAAAATTAAAATCCGGACTGGCAATTGCAGATAAAAGAAGAGCTGAAGCCAATGTCGCGGAGATAATGCATATAATCGGTGAAGTTGAAAACAAGAATTGTTTAATTGTAGATGATATTATTGATACTGCCGGTACTCTCTCCGAGACGGTTAAAGCTTTAAAGAAGAAAGGTGCAAAAAAAGTATATGCAGCTTGTACACATGGTGTTCTTTCCGGCAAAGCAATTGAAAGGATTGATAAAGCTCCGTTGGAAAAACTTTTTATATCGGATACAATTCCACTTAAAGGAACTAAGAAAAATTGTAAGAAACTTGAAGTGTTATCTGTCTCCAATCTCTTTTCCAAGGCGATTGAGAGTATTCATAGAGAAACTTCGGTTTCAAAACTTTTCAAATAAATAGAGGTGAAAAAATGGAAAATATTATGAGTGTAAATGCTGAATCGAGGAAAGAGGTCGGGAAGCAGATTGCAAAAAGGTTAAGAAGAGAAGGAAAGATTCCGGCTATAATATATGGAGAGAATATAGAATCAATTCCTATTTCGTTAACATTATCGGATATCAAAAATATATTAAAATCTGAGATGGGTGAAAATACAATCCTTAGAATTCACAGGGATGATATGCAGGTTGATGCAATGTTAAAAGAGGTTCAATACGACTATCTTTCAACAAATATAATTCATGCGGATTTTATAAGAATAGATTTAAATAAAACGATTGATGTTAATGTTCCCATCCTATTGACAGGTGAACCGATTGGAGTCAGGGTTGAAGACGGTATTCTTGATTTTGTAAGAAGAGAGGTCGAATTAAGATGTATGCCGACGAAAATTCCTGAAAAAATTGAGGTTGATGTTTCGGAGTTGCATATAGGGCATTCTTTAAAGATAGGTTCTCTGGAAATTGATAAAGATCTTGAGTTGATTTCCGATCCTAATCTTGTTGTTTGTGCAGTTTCCGTGAAGGGTGCGGCTGAAGTTGAAGAGGTTGAAGAAGAAGAACTTGAAGAGGGTGTAGAAGGTGAAGAAGGTGAAACTACCGAAGGCGAAGAGGGAACCGAAAAGAAGGAAGAAGAGAAGAAACAAGATAAATAAAATAAAACTCTTTGCTTTCCCGTTGAATCGGGAAGGCTGAAAAACCGTAAGGAGGTAAAATGAACAGAGAGTATGAGATTGGATTTATTTTAAATCCTGAATCTTCCGATGAAGAGGTAAAAAAAGTTACCGACGGCATCGAAGATATTTTAAAGAAAGGAAAAGCCACAATTGAGAATGTGGATGATTGGGGAAGAAAAAAGTTAGCATATCCTATTGAAAAGCACGTTGAGGGAATTTATATCTTCTACAAGACAATGGCACCAGGTGATATCATCATGTCTATCGAAAGAAGATTGAAATTAAGTGAAAAGGTAATGCGTTTTATTGTTCTCAGACTTGATGATAAACTAAAGAAGACGAATAGACTTGAGAAGAAATGGAAAAGAATTGATAAATTCATTAAAAAAAGAGAAGAAGAGAGAGAAGCTGCCGAAGCAAAAGTCGAGAAAGTTCAAAGTGAAAAAGAGGAGGTAACAAATGAGAAGACCGAGTAAACCCGGATCAAGAACACAAAAAAAACAGTATTTTTCAAGAAGAAAATATTGCTCGTTCTGCAAAGAGAGAGTTAGATTTATCGATTATAAAAATGCTTCCGTGTTGGAAAATTATATTATGGAAACAGGAAAAATACTTCCTGCACGTGTCTCCGGAGTCTGTAGTTATCATCAAAAGCAACTAAGCAAAGCGATCAAGCGGGCAAGACATATGGCTCTGATCAAATTTGTGGAATCCAAGCGAGGGTAAAATGAAGGTTTTATTAAATAGTGAAATAGAAAATTTGGGGAACGTAGGGGATTTGGTAGAAGTAAAACCGGGTTATGCCCGTAATTATCTATTCCCGAGGAATTTTGCCATTGAAGTCACAAAACACAACATTGAGCTTTTGAAAAAAAAGAGAAAGAAGATTGACGAACAGATCGCTGTTGAAAAATTATCAGCAGAAGAATTAAAGAAAAGAATTGAAGAATTAAAAATTGTTATTATAAAAAAATCAGGTGAAAATGATGTTCTTTTCGGTTCTGTGACGACAATGGAGATTGAAAAAGAACTTGAAAAACTCGGGGTTGAAATTGACAGAAAAAAATTGCATCTTGATGAACCTATCAAAAAGCTTGGAAATTTTATATGCAAGATCAAACTATTCAAAGATGTGGAAGCTGATCTAAAAATAGAAGTAGAAAAAGAAGGGGAAGAGATAAAAGAAGAATCAGAATAAAAGTGAATAAATCTCCCGGGTTAGAAAGACTTCCTTCGAGTGATCAAGCTGAAAAAGCTGTTCTCGGAGCTATGTTTCTTAATAACAGTTATGTTGATACAGTTTTTAATGAGATTAATTCAGATGATTTTTATAGAGATTCTCATAAGACTATAGCAGCAACAATTTACCGAATATATGATGATGGCGGTAAAGCGGATATCCTTACAGTCGGAGAGTTTCTGGGCAAGGATGAGCTTAAATTTGTAGGTGGATATAGTTATTTAAATACTCTTACCGATGGTATCCCTGAAAATTTTGATATTTCCGAATATGTTAAAATAATTAAAGACAGATCAACTTTACGTAGGATTATCACAACATCCGCAGGTGTAATTAAAAACGGGCTTGAACCTAAAGCGGATATTCGTGATATTCTGTCAAAACTTCAGGAAGATCTGATAAAGATTGCCGGAACGGAAGTAGAAAGAGGGTTTGTTGATACAAAGACGCTTGTACCTGAAACGATAGATAGAATTAAAAAGATCCAGAAACACGGGGAGTCCGAAGGATTAAAATCCGGCTTTTACGAATTGGATGGTATGACAGGTGGCTTCCAACCGAGTGATTTTATTGTTATTGCTGCAAGGCCATCTATGGGGAAAACTGCTTTGGGATTGAATATTGCCACAAATATGGCGGTTAAAAACGGGAAATCTATAGCTTTTTTTTCTATTGAGATGTCTCGCAGGCAGATAATGACGAGAATTCTATCTTCTGAAGCAGAGTTGAATATGAGTGCACTGCTTAGAGGTAAATATCCGCTCAACAGGCAGGAAGAGAAAAGACTTGAACTTGCTGCCGAAGTTCTTATTAAAAGTAAAATATATATAGATGATTCTCCTTCATTATCAATTCTTGAGATGAAGACAAGAGCAAGGAGGATCAAGAGAGAATTCGGTCTTGACATTGTTTTTGTAGATTACCTTCAGCTTATGAAAGTTACTGGAGAAAAATTGAGAAGAAATGATTCGAAAGCTCAGGAAGTTGCGGTTATTTCAGCTTCATTAAAAGAACTTGCTAAAGAACTGGATATTCCTGTTGTTGCACTTGCACAATTAAACAGAGCACCTGAACAGAGGGGATCTAAGATTAAGTATCAACTTTCCGATCTTAAGGAGAGCGGTGCGATTGAGCAGGATGCGGACCTTGTGATGTTTCTTCATAGAGATGAACAAAATGACAAAGATACTGAGAGAAAAGGAATTGCTGACCTGATAATTGCAAAACAGAGAAATGGTCCGACAGGGAAAATAGAATTGGCATTTATTGATAAATATACAAAATTTCATAATTATGATTCGACAGAGGATTTTTTTAAGCCTTGATTTTTATGTTGGAAAAATTATTGCTGCCATACCTTTATGGAAAAATATAAGGAGAAAGAAGGTTTTACTCTGATTGAACTTTTGATAGTCGTTGCAATTATAGGCATAGTCGCTGCAATTGCCATACCGAATCTTCTTGTCGCAATTCAGAAAAGTAAGCAAAAAGCAACTATAGGAGACATTAAAACAATTGGAAATGCAATTGGAGCGTATTCAACCGACAACTATTATGCTCCGGCAGATCTGTCATTTGGTCCGACTTCAGTTAGAATTCTTTATATAAGAAATTTCCCCACAACCGACTCATGGGAGTATGAGTGGAGTTATACGAGAAATAATAGCGATCCGAGTGTATATTCTATTGCTTCGGGAGGGAAGGATGGAACTTTTGCCGGATGGAATCAGAATGGATATTATATAATGAATTCTTATTTTGATTTTAATTATGATATAATTTTTTCAGTTGGAATATTCGCATACGGTCCGAGGATAAAATAAATTTGTATATTGCCAACCGGGTTTTAACAAAATTTGTCAATTAATATGACAATAAATTTAAATTTTCCTATAAAAGAATATGAACTTAACTTTAATAACAAGATTTTTTATTTGGCAAGTTTCTTGCACTACAAAAGTACTAATAAAAGGAGGAATAAATGAATAAAAAAGGTTTTACATTAATCGAACTGCTGATTGTTGTTGCAATCATAGGTATTGTTGCTGCAATTGCCATACCGAATCTGCTTACAGCTATTCAGAAAGCTAAGCAAAAATCAACAATGGGAGATATGAAGTCTATAGGAACTGCCGTTGAATCTTATATGTCAGACAATTATAGAGCTCCTGATAATTTAGGTGCTAATAGTGGTCTTGAACCATTTCATATCAAAAGGCTGCCATTGAATGACGGATGGGGAAATGCATGGGGCTATACCGTAGGCGGTATTACTAATGATGTTTATTCTATAGGTTCCGGCGGAAGAGACGGAAGTAATGCCACAGGAAGTTTTAGTACAACTGGTACTTATATAGTTAATTCTTTAGCTGGATTTGATAATGATATCGTTTTTTCAAACGGTACTTTTACCTATGGTCCAAGAGTAAAATAGTTCGATAATAAAAAAAGCGGCTGAAATTTTTTTCAGTCGCTTTTTTTTTACTTTTTTTCATTAACTATTTTGTTTAAAAAAATATTTTTTATTTTTATTGTTTTATTTATTTTTTTACTGGAATATTCATTCAGTATCATAAGAGTAGATTTTATAATTTCATTTCTCTATTTTTTCTTTTTTTTCATTATTTTTACTTTTTTAAGAAATTATAGTTTTAAAAAAATATTACCTGTAATAACAGGTTCGGT
The DNA here is from genome assembly GCA_964633415.1 of uncultured Clostridia bacterium. Taxonomy (GTDB): domain Bacteria; phylum Acidobacteriota; class Aminicenantia; order UBA2199; family UBA2199; genus CAZNLS01. Next base: position 21,163 of record CAZWFY010000040.1, read on the forward strand.
TTCTTTAATAATTTTTATTTATGGAATTGTTCAAAAATATATTCTTTTTCCGATCTATTTAAATATTTTTTCTTCGGGTTTGGAATCTCTTCCAAATGCATATATAGAGAGAATAAAAACAGGGAGAATATTTTCTATCTTTACTTTGCCTACTCAATACTCCTTTATTTGTTCGATTTTAATAATTCTTATTTTTCACTATCTAATTAATTCCAGAGGAGTAAAAAGAGTATTCTGGACAATTCTTCTTTTAGCAGGATTTTTTAATCTTGTACTTTCAGGGTCATTTTCATCTGTTTTATATATTTTTGTCGGCTTCACTATGTATTTTTATTTTTCCGGGTTTTTAAAAAAAGAGTATATTGCACCATTTTTGATGATTCTTTCACTCCTTGTTTTTATAATTACAGGAACAAGATTTTCAGAAGCAAAAAAACTCGAACCAATTAAGCTTAGGTTGTCAAATTGGAGCCAGGCAGTTAGAATAATAAAAGAGTATCCTTCTTTTGGTGTCGGTATGGGGAATTATGCAAATGTTATTCCTATGTATATAAAATCCGGTGAAGCAAGATCAATATATGCACATAATTTCCCATTACAGTTTATTGCGGAGAATGGAATTTTTGTGTCAATATTTTTAATACTGATTTTATTGTTAAATTTAAAAAAACTATATTCGATTACTTCAGAGTCAAAAAAGATTTTTCTTCCGCTGTTCTCTATTTTTATTTTATATAATCTTATAGATATAGGACTATATTTTTTTTCATCTGCAATCGTTGGAGTTATTATATTGTCACAAATGTATAGGAAGGAGAATGCACACAATAAACTTGTTGGAAGTGTAATGGTTATTGTCTCCATTCTATATATTTTAATAAGTTTTTCATCATCATATACAAGGGATGGAAACCTTCTAATGAGTCAAAAAAAATATAATGAATCTTTTAATATGTATAAAAAGAGTATGTTTTTAAATAAATTTAATTATAAAAACTTTAACGGTCTGGCAACACTTTATCTTATAAAGAAGAAATACGAAAAAGCGGAGAAAACAATTGGAACTTCTTTGAAATATAATTTTGAATCGGGATATTCACACTATGTCAAGTCAAAGATTTGCCAAATTAATAAAAAATATTTTTCTGCTTTGTGGCACTCATTAATGGCTGTACACTTTAACAGAGAAAATGGAATGTATAGGAAGTGGAGTCTTTATATGAAATCAGAGCTTTCAAGATTTTTAAAGGATGATTTTACGGATAAAAAGGAAAAATATTGATGGATATTTCAGGATTTATTTTCAGGTTGAAAATGTTTAACGAAGATATAGAGTTTTTTTCAATTCTGATATTTTTACTTTTCTTCCCTGAAAAAACTTCTGTTTTGTATTATCTACTGTTTGCTTTTCTAATTGTGATTTTTTTGACAAGAAAAATTTTAGTTTCAAAAAACATAGGATCTTCAGGATTTACGATTTTCTTATTAACCTTTAACATTATTTTAATCACAACTTCTTTTTTTTCTGTCTATCTGCTGAATTCAATACTCTTTTTTTTTGATATTTTTCTAATCTCATTCTATTTCTTATTTGGTTTTCATGAGACAAGTGGAGATGGGAAACGGATTACGAATATCGCATATTTGATATCATTTTTTTCATTTGTTCGGATATTGATATTTTTTATAACTGGTAGTAATACTTTCTTTTTTAAAAATCCTATCCTATCGGGAGTGTTGTCGGGATTTGCAATTTTAATACTTCTTTATAACTTAATGGAAATATTTAAACTACATGAATTTGTTTTTATTGTTATTTCAACTATTGCATTATATATTTCCGGCTCAAAAGCTGCATTTCTCGGAGTAATTTTTTTTTCATTTATTATGATACTGATAAAGAAAAAAAAACTGATTCCTATATTTATTTTTCTTATTGCCGTTACTTTTATAATCCCAAATCCAATCGGAAATATGTTTGTTAAATCGGTATACAATGATCCTTACTCAAAAAACAGAATCGATATCTGGTTTCTATCCGCAAAAATGTTTACAGCATTTCCCTTTACGGGTGTAGGTCCGGATAATTT
>CAZWFY010000041.1:0-22922 GCA_964633415.1 uncultured Clostridia bacterium
AAAGAGTTTTTTTATTAAATCCGTCATGGACAAAATACAAATTGACTTTTTATTTCAGTATTTTAAACTATAGTGGTCTTAACAAACGAGTTCATTATATATAGTCTTTTGTTGAGAAGCCTAAGTAGTTGTAAACGAACGTTGAATTTGAAATTCAATATCTTTATTCCCCAATCTTTTTATAGTTTACTTTCCTTATGAATTTCACTTAATATATCCTTCATTAGATACTCAATTTCTATTGTTACATCTGATAATTTTTCGGGAACTATTTTAATATTCATGGTATCAATAAAATTCTCCCACTCAATTTGCTTGGGAGAATCTTCTGAGAAAAAAATCTTATTAAGTATTCTATCGCCTGAAGGGAATTCCATTTTGCGGTTTTTGAATGTAATTTTTAATGCAGATTTAAATTTCTCCCGGCTGAACAAATTATTGTTTTTAATAAGCCAAATATCATAAAAATCCTTCATACGGCTATTGGCATCCCCTTTTTTGATTATTGCTGAAAATTTTTCACTCATAAGACTTTCTATAGTGTATCCTCTTATCTCCGGTGCAGGAAAGTCCAGTACATTAGGGTATTTAATTCTTGCTGGACCCGGATAGATTTTATCACCAAAACCAAAGTCCAACATCATCGGGATCCTGGAATTTCCTATAAAAGCTTGCAACTTAATCCGGACACCTTCATACTCTTCCCCTTCTTTTAACTTTTGAGAAGTTATTAAGTCCGTATTAAACTTTACTCCATCTTCAATAACCTCTGTATTTATGATATCTTTTACTACCTTAATGATTGAACTTTCCCTGTTTTCAAAATAGCCGAGGAAATCTATATCCAGTGTTACTCTTCTATCTTTAACATTTCATACTGTGAACATTAATGCTCCTTTTAATATAAAATGTTCTCTATGTTTAGATTCCCCTAAACGGTACAAAAATCTTTCCATCACAAAATGTTTAAGAAGATCTTCATAGTCCAAATTAGAATTTTTGAAAATGTTTTTCAGTTTTGCTTTTACTGAAGCTGAAATATCTTTAATTTCATTCACGAATACATAACCTCCAGAGTTTGTCTTACAATTTTGTCTACCCTGCAAATTCTTGAGTACTCCATAATTTCATTAACAGTTGTCTTTTTTTCTTGAAGAGCTGTTTTCATGGCTGTTCTGGCTACACTGATCCCAATCTTATTCCTGAACTTGAAGCAATCTGCAATTGTCTTTGCAACATTATATACCTTAAACTTATGTCCGGATTCAGTGAACTCTTCCACTCCTGATTCCCAAGTTTCTTTTGAATAATGAAAAAACCTTACTGCCGGATATCTGATTTTTCTTGCTGTCATTCCTCTCGGAATAGCTATATTAACCCGGGCGGGTATAATATCAGTGATCTCATGGAATGCCAGAGCAGATATCAGACATATGACTCCCATAGAAGACTGAAAGGATGCATAGACAATGTTAATATGATTATCGGGATCATAACCTTTTATTCTATACAGCCCATGAGCAATTTTTTCTATTTCATCTGCTCCCAGGAGATCGTTAATCTGATCTCTGTGAAAGCCATTACGTATGATATCTGAAAATCTTAGAATATTATTGTTCTGTTCGAAGAAATGAATCAGTTCTTCTTTTTTGTTCTTGTCGTACATATTCACCACACTTATTAACAAGTATAGTGTTATGGTACGTTTTGTCAAGTGTTTTATTCAGAATATATATTTGGTTTAAACGAACGTTTAAATAGAATAAAAACAATTCTATAACAACAATTTCGAAATGTTACAACAACAAAAAAGAGTTTTTTTATTAAATCAGTCATGGATAAAATACAAATTGACTTTTTATTTTTTTTTAACTATCATATGATTAACCGGAGATATGAGGAGCACCTATGACCCGAAAATTAATAAGACCGGATATTAACGAAATAAAAAGGTTGCAAAAAAAAGATGTAAAAAAAAGACCTCCTCCACCGAGTAAAACAAATGCGGAGAATTATTATTATCTCAAACAGATGAGTAATAAAACTCCCCTGATTTTCGAATTAACAACAGGAGAAAAGATCAAAGGAACGCTTGAATGGTATGATGAATCTTGCTTGAAGATAAAAAAGAGCGACGGAACCAACCTCATAGTTTATAAGCATGTTTTGAAATTTATATCAAAAGATTTGAAAAAAATATCTGAAAGTGAATAGTTCTTTTAACAAAAAGATCGTTGCTATTACGGCAGGAGATCCCGAAGGAATAGGTCCTGAAATAATTGAAAAATCTCTTGAAAAGTTAAATCCCGATTGCCCGGTTTTAGTGGTAGGAAAAAGAGAATATTTCAAAAAAGATTTGTTTAATAAAGTAACATGTCCGGAAGATATTGAGAAAAACGGATTGTATATTCTGGAGCCGGAGATATCCGAAGAAGATCCTTCATTTTCTTTTGTAAAAGAAGCAACAGGATTTGCATTGGAGGGAAAAATTTCCGGAATAGTAACTGCACCGATTAACAAGGAAAAATGGATAAGATCGGGCAATTTATATATGGGGCACACCGATTATTTTATAAAAACCACTGGTGTTAAAGAGTGGAGTATGTTTTTCTGGTCAGGTGATATTAAAACAGCTCTCTATACCACACATATTCCTTTAAAAGATGTTTTCTCCCGTCTTAACACCGAAGATCTTGTCCGGTTTTGCAGGTTTGTACATAGCGAATTAAAAAGATTGACAAAAAAGGATTTTACTGTTTTTGTTTCGGGATTAAATCCTCACGCGGGCGAAGGAGGCAATATCGGAATGGAGGAGATTGAGATTATATCTCCTGCCGTTGAACTGTTGAAAAAGGAGTTTGTCATCAGCGGACCTCATCCTCCCGACACGGTTTTTTTGAAAGCCCGCTCAATACCCGATTCTGTTGTTATTTCTCTCTATCATGATCAGGGATTGATCGCATTCAAACTGTTAAAAGTAAATTCCGGGGTAAATGTTACTCTGGGTCTCCCTTTTGTAAGAACTTCTCCTGATCACGGCACGGCATACGATATAAGCGGAAAGGGGATTGCAGATCCCGGCAGTATGATCGAATCCATAAAACTGGCGATCAAGTTTGCAAGCCTAACTTAATTTTTCCCGACTCCTCTTTAACTCTTTTTTTCTTTTTTCCATATCCGTTAATTTTGGAGGAGACGGCTGTTCTTTACCATATGTCATCTTCCAGAGTTTTGCATATTTTAAAAAGACATAGTACATTGAAAGTCCGCTTACTATGACCCCTGCTCTTCCGTCAAGGAATCCTCTCTGAAGAATATAGTGGCGGAAAAATCTCCATGCCGGGGTAAATGTCAGATTGATAAATCCGGGTTTAACACCTTTATCGCGAAGGTCTTCTGCCGCCCAGGTTGTATATCTTTCATATTTTTCCATAATCTGGGCATAATTCCAATATGTATAATGTAATAACTTCCCCTTTAAAAATCCGACCCTGCCCGAATTAACGATTATCTCCGAATGTACCCTCATCTCTTTATATTTTGAAATATCCCGTTTGAAAAGTCTGATAACTTTATCTTTTCCCCAACTTCTTTTCACCTCTTTCCCGAAAAGGAAGTTTCTTCTGAAAATATAATATGCATCATATTCCGGTTCTTCTTTCGAAAGTATACTCTTTACTTCCTCAAGAAGTTTCGGAGTAGCTCTCTCATCAGAGTCAAGAAGCATTATCCACTCAAACTTGGCTTGAGGGATAACCCAGTTTTTAAAATTTGCCGAATTAATATATTCTCTTTCTATTATCCTGCAGCCGTATTTTTTTGCTATCTCCATAGTTTTGTCTGTTGATCCTGAATCTGCGACGACTATTTCATCAGCAATAGAAAGAACGGATTCAATGCAGAAGGCAATATTTTTTTCTTCATCTTTACAAGGGATCACTACGGAAAGTTTATTAGGCATTTTACTGTTTTCTCCTGTTGTCAAACTATTTTAAAGTAATAAACACTCTTTTTCAAATCGGATTTTGTGAGATATGTGTATTTTTTTTGTTGAAAAAATTAATTTCATCAAATAAAATATATTTAACGGGTTGATTGATGCATAAGGAGATTAAAATGGATTATACTTATGACAAATTAAAAAAAATGACGGTTGCAGAACTACGTGATATAGCCAAAGATTTGGATGATGAATCTGTAAAGGGTTATACGCAACTTAACAAGGAACATCTTCTTGGTGTTCTTTGCAAAGCTCTCGGATGTGAAGTGAGAAAAAAACATGAAGTTGTCGGGATAAACAAGAGGGAAGTCAAGGTAAAGATAAGAGAGATGAAAAAAGAGAGAGATGAAGCCCTCGCAAAAGGTGATAAAAAAACTCATAAATTTTTAATAAGAAGGATTCACAAACTGAAAAGAAAGATCCATAAAGCTACGGTTTAATCGTTTTCGGACTCTTTTGATCTGAAAAAATCAAGACATTTAGTTCCTATCTTATGAGATCTGTAACACTCATAGTATTTTGAATCGAATTTTGTACGCAATGGTCTTTCGAGAACAATAATTCCGTCTTTCTGCAGGATATCTCTTTTAAAGATAACTTTTAACGGATTTGCATAGTCAAGCATTTTATACGGCGGATCAAGGAAAATAATGTCGAATTTAAATTCATCTTTCCCGAGTCGTATCACACTTCTGTTATAGTCTCCGTGAATTATGCGGTAATGATCTGACGGAATCCCGATTTTTTCAATATTGTGCCGGAGCAGTTTTATTGATTCTTTAAGAAGATCGATAAACACGACATATTCCGCTCCCCTTGAAAGAGCTTCAATTCCAATGTTCCCCGAACCTCCGAAACCATCAAGAAATATTTTCTCTCTTATCGAATCTCCGAGAATATCGAAAAACGATAGCTTCACTTTTGCAGTTGTGGGTCTTACTTCCTCCGAACTTGAAGATCGGAGTTTTCTCCCCTTGTAAAGCCCTGAATATATTCTAAGCATTTATGCAGAATACAATTTTTTCATATATCAGTCAAATATTCATTCTCGGATCTTTTAAGTTCGGGAATAATTCTTTTATAAATGATATAATTTTTTTATACGGAATTCTCAAATGACATTTATTAGATATATCTCTTCGGCAGGTTCGGGGAAAACATATGCACTGGTTAAAGAGTATCTTAAACTGGTTTTGAAAAACAGGTGGAATTTTTCTTCCGTCCTTGCCATAACTTTTACGAATAAAGCTGCAACGGAAATGAAAGATCGCATTGTAAAGGCTTTAAAGGAACTTTCTCTTAATAAAAATGAAGATCTTGAGAAATATATAAGAGATGAAACGGATCTTAAGGATATAGATAAAAAAAGTGCCGATGTTCTTTCCGGAATTCTGCATAATTATTCCGATTTTTCAGTGATGACGATCGACAGTTTTTTTTACAAGCTGCTGAGATCTTTTTCATATGAGGAGGATATCCCCGCCGGTTTTGATGTAGAACTTAACTTAAAAAATATCAATGAAACCGTAATAAGAAAGATCTATTCCGAAGTCGGAGTGGAAAATGTTTTAACGGAAATTGTATTAAAATTTGTCTTGTCAAAAGTTTACAGTGAAAAAAGTTTTGATATTGAAAAAGATCTGCGGATATTTGAACGGGAGATCACATCGGAGAGGAAAGAGACAAATCTGGAAAACCTTAAAACGATAGATATTAATTCTATTTCATCTTCGGTTTCAAAATTAACGACTGTTTTTTACGGATTTATTAATGAAATTGACACTCTATGTCGCAGATCAATGGAGATAATGGAAAGGAATGGACTCAGACCTGAAGATTTTGCTCACAAAAATTCGGGTGTTGCAGCCTTTTTGAGAAAAAATGTGGGAATAGGCCCTGGAGTGCTGAAAAAATTTAAACTTAACAAATATTTCAATGAAGGAAAATGGATTGCCGGCAGCACACCTGATAATATAAGAGTAAAAATTGAGAAGGCGTTGACAGATGGACTTGAAGAGATCAGAGAAAGTTTTCTATCTCTTTATGAAAAGGATTTTCAAAAAGTTTTATCTGCATTTTTAATTTTTGAGAATATATATCTGCTTGGTCTTACAAGACATATCGACTCTTTTATTGAAAAGTATAAGAGAGAAAATAATATAATTCCCATAAATGAGTTTAACAGAAGAATATTCTCAATTATAAAAAGTGACGATATTCCGTTTGTTTATGCTATTTTGGGAAACAGGTTTTCAAATATATTAATTGATGAATTTCAGGATACTTCAAGAATGCAGTGGGAGAGTATATATCCTCTGATCGAAAACTCTTTATCGGAAGGGAATCTCTGCTTAGCTGTAGGAGATCCGAAGCAGTCGATATACAGATGGAGAGGAGGAGATCTTGAAATAATCACGAAGGATATACCCGCAAGAATTTCAAAAGAACAGCTTGAGACAAAGTCTCTTAAAAACAATTACAGAGCCCGAGAGAATATAGTTGAATTCAACAATCTTCTTTTTTCCGAAAGATTGATCGATGCAGGTGGAAATGAAATGGTAAAGGAAATTTATTCGGATGCAGAACAGATCTCAAGCAAGGGAAGCGGCGGATATATATCAGTTGATTTTATTGAGGGGAAAAATTCGGAAGTTACCGATCCTTTGATATATCTCAGAGTCAAAGAGATAATAAATGAGCTGAATTCAAAGGGCTTTAACTATTCTGACATTGTAATCCTGGTGAGGAAGAATATTGAAGCAACAAAGATAGCAAAATATCTTATGTCTGAAAACATTCCGGTCATTTCTCCGGATTCTTTAAAATTATCATCTTCACCGTTAACAACTTTTATCATAAATCTTCTGAAATTATTATTTGATCCGGAAGATAAAATGGTTTTATCCGAAGTGCTCTTTTTTATGAAGTATAATTTTAAAATATCGCTGAAGATGGAAGAGATCGAGGTGTATATGCAGAAAAATTCTGCAAAAATGCTTCCCGATAGTTTAATGGAGTTGATAAATAAAAGAGAATTTCTCATGCGTCTCCCGATCTTTGAAACTATTGAGAGAATAATACGGATATTTAAATTGAATGAATCGTTAAAATTTATACCTTCAGGGTTTATTACGGCATTTCGGGATATGATAATTGAATATTCGAGGATTGAGGGAGCGGATATTTTAAGTTTTTTTAATTGGTGGGAAATAAACGGAGATGAATTTTTAATACCCGGATCAGGCAGCAGCAATGGAGTTAATCTTATGACGGTACATAAAGCGAAAGGACTTCAGTTCCCCTCTGTCATAATTCCGTATGCCGACTGGCAATATCGATCCGATGGCAATATATGGTTGGAAGGTGATGAAAACAGACTTAAAGAGATCGGAGTAAATTCTCCATGTTATGTGAAATCATCCAAAGTGGTAGCTGAATCACTATTTGGGAAGTCATATTCCGAAGAGTTGAAAAGAGTCGAACTTGACAATGTAAATCTTCTGTATGTAGCATGCACAAGGGCAATTGATTCTTTGCATATTATATCCGCATTTCCGGCAAATAGCGGAAAATTTTCAAATTCCTTCCTGCTTCTGGATCTGATACGGAATGGTAATCTTGTAAGCGAAGAGATCCCGGAAAAGAGATATATTTACGGAAGTCTAAAAAAAACTCCCGATACGGATGAAAAGAGAGAAATGCCTCAAATTATCGACAAAATTATTTTCGAACCGTGGAGTGACAGGATTTCAATTATAAGAAGAGCAAAGGAATTTTCCGGGATTATTCCGGGAGAAAAGAGGGATAAGATCAGATATGGGAATCTGGTTCATAAACTGTTGTCTGAAATATCGGTAAATAGAGATTATGAAAAACTTATTTCCGAATTGATCATCTCCGGAGAGATTTCAAAAATCGAGTCCGATAAAATCAGGAAAAGTATAGAGAATCTTTTAAATGACAAGAACACATCGAAATGGTTTTTTGGAAAAGGTGAAAAATTAAATGAAGTAACACTGATTAACGGTGATAAAATATTTAGGCCGGATAAGATAATTATAGAAGACAAAAATGTTACCGTTGTGGATTTTAAGACGGGAAGCAGGAGAGATAGTGATATTATGCAGGTTTCCGAATATTGTGAAATTATCCGCCGTATGGGCTATGAAAATGTAGATGGCTTTTTATACTATATAGCTGAAGAGGAGATAGTTAAGGTATGAGTATAGGATCAGACGGAGGTTTCCTTAAAAGAATAGCAAAAAAACTGCTCAGTGAGGCAAAGTATCCGATCTATAAATATGCAGTGGTTTTCCCAAACAGAAGGTCGGGGATCTATCTTAAAAAATTTCTCGGAGAACTTTCAGAAGGACCGGTTTTTTCACCGTCGGTTTTTTCGATAGATGATTTTATTTCGGAGTGTTCGGGTATGAAAATCCCGGAAAATTTTGAACTTATATTTGAACTTTACAGTGTATATGTTGATATTTTTAAAAAGGGGTTCCTTAAATTTGAAGATTTTTTCAGAGAGGGGAAGATCATTCTTGATGATTTTAATGAGATTGATAAAAGTCTTACCGATCCCGGGAAAATATTTAGAGAACTTAAAAATTTTAACGAGACGGGAAATATCGGTTCCGAACGGTTTTCCGATCTTTGGACGAATCTCGAAAGGGTTTATAGGGAATTCAAAATAAGATTAAGCTCAAAGAGATCCGGATATATGGGAATGGCGGTTAAAAGTGTAGCTGAAGATCTTGAACTTATTCTTGACAAAGGTTGGGAGAATATTTTATTTGCGGGCTTTAATGCACTATCAGGTGCGGAGAAAAAGATAATCTCAGGACTTAAGCGGATTAATAAGGCGGAAATACTTTTTGAGATGGATTCATATTTTATGAATAACAGAGATCAGGAGGCCGGAAAGTTCATAAGAGCATATAAGAAAGAAAAGATATTCGGAGATGAGATCGGTGTTATTGAAAATGATCTTGTAGAGAAGCAAAGAGAAATTAAAATATTAAGTACTTCTTCATTTTCCGGACAGGCGGTTATTATCGGAAAATATCTTGAACAGGAGAGTTGGGAAAATATTAAGAGAGAAGATATTGCAATTGTTCTTCCCGACGAATCTTTGCTTTTCCCAATCTTAAACTCTCTTCCTAAAAATATAGCAAAAGGAAATATATCCATAGGATTTCCACTATCCCAGACCTCCGCCTATTCTCTGACTAATTTAATTCTTGAAATGCATATCAATTCGGAAGATGAATTTTTCCGAAAGGATATTTTAAACCTGTTGGGACATCCCTATATGAAAATTGTCTTTCCCGAAATAGTTTCGGAAGTTAAAGAAGAGATCAATAAGATGGGAGAGTTAAAACTTTTAGATAAAAAATCAGGTGATCGATTATTCTTATCTGTTTTTAATTATAATTCCGATGGAATAAAGCTGCTTGAAGTTATCATGGAAATATTCGAAAGATTAAATACCATTATCGAAAAAGAGAGTGATATTCTTCCCGGAATTGAAATGGAGTTTGTTTTTCATTTTTATACACTTTTATTAAAATTAAAAGATGTAATGGTAAGGACAGGCATATTTCCCGGTATAAGGGGATTTAAAAAACTTATATCCGAACTGGCACTGACCACTCACATTCCGTTTACGGGAGAACCATTGGAAGGAATTCAAATACTCGGTCTGCTTGAAGCGAGAAATATTGAGTTCAAAAAACTGTTTATTTTATCTTTGAATGAGGGTGTATTTCCGAAAAAGGAGAAGAGGCAGACATATATTCCCGCACTTGTCAGGAAAAATAACGGTCTTCAAATAGAGAGTGATCCGGATGCGGTGGCAGCTTACATTTTCTATAGATTGATAAAAAATTCTACGGATATAACATTAATATATACGGATGAGTCAACGGGTAATAACAGAGGAGAAAAGAGTAGATTCATAAACCAGATCCTTATGGAGTACAGTGACAGAAGCAAAAATTTAATTCTTAAAGAGAGTCCGGTTGTTTTTCCTGTGGAAAGTTTAAATATGGGTGAGGTTAAGATAAAGAAGAGATCGGAACATATTGAACAATTGGAAAAGTTATCTTTTTCCGCTTCATCATTAAAGTTGTATCTTTTATGTCCTTTGAGATTCTATTTCAGATATATACTTGGATTGAAAGATGTGAAAACCGATGAAGATTCTCAGGATCCGGCAATTTTCGGCGAACTGATCCATTCTGTTTTGGAAGAGATCTATCTTCCGGTTTCGGGCAGATCGGTTGAATTTAATTATTTTGATTCTTTAAGAGCCGATAAAATTGACAGCCTGATTAAGAGAGCTTTTATTAAAAAGGGGATCAATGAGGTAAAGACCGGAAAGAATCGTATAACGTTTGAGATCTTAAAAGAGTTTGTTTCGGCTTTTATCAATAAAGAAAAAAATGAATCACCATTTAAAATAATCGGTTTGGAGAAAGAAATAATAAGTAGAAATTTTGAATTCGGTTCGGGGAATAATAGGTATAAAATAGATTTAAAAGGAAGAATCGACAGAATTGATATTAAAAACGGAATTTATAGAATTATTGATTACAAATCAGGAAGGACAAGCGGGCTTAAAGTAAAAAACGGAATTGGAGATATTGAAAACTGGGGAAGATTCCCTGAGATATTTCAAATGCTTTTTTACTCTCTTCTTATAAAGAGTTCGGGTTTGATTTCACAAGGGTTTATGCTCGGCATTTATCCGTTCAAAAAGATTTATGAAAAATTAAGCTATATTGATATAAATAATAATAAAATAATTTCCTCTGAGATCATCGAAGAATTTTCCGAAATTCTTGATAGACTATTTGCGGAGATATTCGATCCCAATGTTCCGTTCTCTCAGACAAAAGATATTACAAATTGCGGATTTTGTCCGTTTGTTAATATTTGCGTGAAAGATAAAAGGAGAAACAGTTAACAGATGATAATTCCGATTTCACATGAAAATAATGAAGTAAAAAGACTTCCATGGATAACTTTTGTGATCATGATAGCATGCCTGTTGATCTATATTTCCGTTTCAAAAACAATGAAAAATATTAGTGGTGAATTAAATACTAATATTAAAATCTATTTTTCCTATTATTTATCTCATCCCTATCTTGAAATAAACGGTAAAGTAAAAGAAAAGCTTAATATATCCGATTCTTCGATAAGCAGATTCAGATCTCTTTATAAAATGAAGTCCGAGCAGCCTGAAGAACAGATACAAAAGCAGGAGCAGGAGCAGCTTGATGCGATAGCAGAAAAGATTTTGAGAACAATTGATGAAATTCCCTTTAAAAAATGGGGTTATACTCCTAATAACGGCACTTTTTTTACCTTAATATCCTATATGTTTCTTCATGGAGGTTGGCTGCATCTTTTTGGTAATATGCTCTTGCTTTATCTTACCGGTCCCTATCTGGAAGATGTGTGGGGTAGAATAGTATATCCGTTTTTTTATATTTCCACCGGAGTATTTTCAGCACTTATGTATGCTCTTCGGTTTCCGGATCTAAATATACCTCTTGTCGGTGCATCGGGAGCAATTGCAGGGCTAATGGGGGCATTTCTTATTAGATTTTGGAACACAAGAATAAAATTCTTCTATTTTTTCTTTGTTATTGCAGGAACTTTTAAAGCTCCTGCATGGATAATGCTGCCTTTATGGTTCGGGTTCGAAGCTTTTGATGCTTCACAGCTCTCTTCACTTAATAATGCTAACGGAGGTATTGCTCATCATGCTCACATATGGGGTTTTATCTTTGGTGTTGCAGTCGCTCTCATAATAAAGTTTACAGAAGCTGAAAAGAGATATTTATCAAAAAAAATAGATGATAGTATCTCTTTTATTGACAAAGATTTTAAAGAATTTACTGAAGTAAAACAACTATTTGATGATGGTAAAAAGGAAGAAGCATTTTCATTTCTTATTAAACTGTTAAATGAAAATCCTGTAAGTGTGGACAAAGTTGAGCTGCTCTGGATCATTGGTTACGATCTCAAAAGAAGAGGAGAAGCTGTCATTTTTATGAAGCGATTGATAGAAAATGAAATTGTTAACGGAAAAGAGGATATTGCTTTTTATCACTATGGTCAGTTGAAATCCGAATATCCGGATGAAATGCTGGATTTTTCTTTCGAGATAGAGATGTTAAAGAAGATCATCAAAAAAGAGGATTTAAGATGGGCGGAAGAGTTAGTGCAAAAGTTATCATTGAAAGTTACTTCGGATATTGCGTCGGGTCTGATAATTCAGTTTGTTAATGTTGCTTCCGAAGCAGCTCTGATAGGAAGTGAGAGTTTTAAAAAAGCGGTTTTAATTGCAATTAATAAACCTGATATTTCTGAAGAGATAAAGAATAGTTATAAAAAAATATTGTCAGGATCATTTGAAGGAAGTGATAGTTCAAATAAAAAGGGATCCGGATCTAAATTTAAATTTTATCCGGCAATTCCGGAAGCTATCTCCAAAGATAAGATCCGGTTGGTTTTTAAAAACGGAGAGTCAAAGATCATTCCGATTAATGCCGTCAAAGGAATATCGGTAGCAAGGGTTAGAATCGGATTAGAAAAAACTGATATTCTCGTGGATCTTTTTATTGATAATTTTAAATCGGGGAAAGAACCCGTCAGAAGTATTCGGCTGAAAGTAAGTGCATTCGATCCCCTTACAATAGCCCCCGAAGCAAGTGGGAAAGATCATGCTGTGAAATTGATTTTGTCATTTATTCAAAAATCGAGTGGTGCGGAACCTATCCCGGATATCGACTTTATTCTTTTGAAAAAATATCAGGATTTTTTCAGTGAAGAAGAGTATGACAACTATTTGGATCTTCTTTTAAAAAGCTGATTTTATCTCCGATTGTTACTGAAAATAAATAGTGATATAATTTGATCTGAAAATAGAGTCATTTCGGGATAAAATGAAAAAAATAGAGAATGAAATAAGGGATTTACTTTATGGATTTATCAAGGATAAATATCCGGATATTGAAACGGTAGAGATAATTTTTTCTATTCCTCCCAAACGTGATTATGGTGATTTGTCAACACCGCTTCCTTTTGCAATTGCAAAAAAGACAGGGGAAAAACCTTTCGAAATAGGAAGAGAATTAGCGAAATATCTTAATGAAAAGGGTGGATCTTTTTCAAAAATTGATATTCAGGGAGGGGGTTTTCTTAATTTCACTCTGGATCGTGATGAATTTTTTAATTATTTAATTGAGAATATGGGCGAACCTGCCGAAAAAAAATCAGAAAAGATTGTTGTTGAACATACGAGTATTAATCCTAATAAATCAGCACATATAGGTCATTTGCGAAATGCATGTATCGGTGATACTCTTGTCAGAGGGCTGCGTTTCCTCGGTTATGGGGTTGAGGTTCAAAATTATCTTGATGATACGGGTATTCAGGTGGCTGATGTTGTTTGGGGGTTAACAAAGTATGAAGAGTATAATTTAGATGAAATAAAGAATATCCCTGATATAACATTATATCTCTGGGAAAAATATCCTGAATACAGTTCAAAGCTAAAAGAAAGCGATAATTTTAATAGCGAGAGAGATCTTGTTCATAAACAAATTGAGGAGAAAGGGGAGCCGTTCTATTCTGTTGGAGAGTATATCTCCGAAAGTGTGGTTAAGGATCATATCAGAGTTATGGATTCGATTGATATACATTATGATGTCCTTATCAGGGAGAGAGATATAATCGAGCTTGATTTTTTCAGGGAAACTTCTGCAATACTTTCCGATTCCGGAATTATGTATGATTCAAATGATCCGGAAAAAGAAAATTGCAAGGTTATAAAATACAATAAAGAGAATATAGAAAAAATAGTTGTAAGGTCAAACGGAACAATCACATATATCGGGAAGGATATTGCGTATGCACTTTGGAAAGTCGGACTTACTTCAAAAAACTTTTTTTTTGAAAAGTTTTTCACTTATAAGAATGGGAAAGAGATATTTATCTCCTCATTTATAAAAAACAGTAATAAAATCTCATTCGGACACGGGGATAGAATATTTACGGTAATTGATGTTCGTCAGTCATATCTTCAAAATATTATTTCAACGGAAGTGATAGGACGCATTTCAAAAAATAGAAAAGAGGATGCTTATGTTCATTTTTCTTATGAGATGGTGGCTCTTACTCCGGAATGTGTGAGAGATCTTGGTTTTGATCTCAGCGAAGAGGAAAGTAAAAAATCCCATATTGAAGTTTCGGGAAGAAAGGGAATTGCGGTAAGTGCAAATGATCTCATTGACAAACTTACTCAAAGATCAAAGGAGGAGATAAAAAAAAGAGATCCCGGATCTGATGAAAAAATGTTAAATTCTATCTCAAAAAAGATCGCTGTGGGAGCACTCAGATATTTTATGTTAAAGTTTAACTCAAATACCGTTATCTCTTTTGATTTTAACGATGCACTCTCATTTGAGGGTGATACGGGACCTTATCTTCAATATTCCCTGGTAAGAATAAACAGTATTTTAAAAAAAGTAGAGAAAGATATTTTTGATAAAACAGGAAAGGATTTGCTGCTGTCACTCTTGGGGAAAGAAGAGAGAGAACTTGTTTTTGAAATATTATTAAAACTTTCAACCATAGAGATCAATGTCGAAATGGCGATAGAAAAAAGAGAACTTTCGTTTATATCATCTCATACTTATTCCATCTGCCAGTTATTTAATCAATATTATCACAAATATCCGGTTATCTCCGAAAAAAATCCGGATGTAAGAACAGTTAGGTTACAATTGTTAATACTTATTAAAACCGGGCTTGAGATTTTGTTTGAAATTCTCGGTATTCCGGTTCCGGAAAAAATGTAGGTGAAGGGTTGAAGAAAAAAATAATCTTAATTCTCTTCCCTCTGATCTTAATTGCAGTTTCAATAATCCATTTTGAAGGTTTGAAGAATAATTATAAAAAAGAGTTAATCAGCACAAAAACTTCATATGAAAAAAAAAAGAGTGATTTTGCAGACAAAGAGAGTTTAAAAAAATTGAGAGCAAACTATTTTGCAAAAATATTTTTATTGGATTTCTCCGGAAAATTTCAATCCGCTTTATCCGGTTTTTTTTCTAATTTAAAGAGTGTAATGAGAAGAGATGTAAAATTATCCGAATTTGAATTTATTCCTGATGTTGGAAAGATCGATTTCAAATTAAAGATAGAGTTTGAAACAGGCAACAAAGATTTTCCTGTGATTTATAGGAGAATTGAAAATTTTCGTAATATTCTTTTTGTCTCTTTTGAGAAATACAAAAAAATATATATAATTTCAGGGGAGATTGAGATAGAATGAAGAAAGGTCTTTTCCTTAAAACAGTTTCCTATCTTTTTATACTCTTTATAACTTTTATGATCTATCTTTTCATATATCTTTTCCCGACCTTAAAAACTATTAATGATTTTCAGGTAAAGACAAGAGATTATCAACTTCGAATTAATGATATCAAAAAAGCGGACTCTACATTTGAATATTCGGATGAGGAAGAAGAAAAAGTTCTTGCGATGATTAACGAAGAATTTAAAGGGTTTTCTCCTCTTGTCGATAACTCGGGAGTGAAGGAATTATATTTAAAGAAAATCCGGAAACAGCTTAAAAATATTTCTGAAGATACCGGATTTAAAAATATTTTTATTGATAGGGCGGTAATTAATGATAGAAGTTTTAAAAGATCATTTAATCCCGGGTCGATTGTCGGATATGGCGAACCGGTTTGTTCTCAATCTTTTAACATCTCTTTTACAGCATCTATCGAAAATTTTATAGGATTCCTTAAAAAATTAAGATCTGAGAATAAATTATTCATAGTTAGAGTTGTTAAGGGAAAAGTTAAAGATCGAATGGTCGATTTTATAATCGATGTGGATTCACTTTGCAGAGATAGGAAATCAAAATTATGGAAGAAATCAGATGAAACATTTTTGGACCTTAATTCTCCTGTTTTATCAAAAAAGGTATATAGAAGCGGAATAACGAGGTTTTGTGAATGAGAGCGGTTATTCAGAGAGTAAAATCGGCACACGTTGATGTAGATAGTAAAACCGTCGGAAAGATTGGTCACGGGATTCTTGTCTATTGCGGTTTTGAATCGGGGGATAGTCAAGCCGAGGCAGAATATATAGCAAGAAAAATTCTCAACATCAGAATATTTCCCGATGATAACGGCAAGATGAATCTTTCTCTTCTTGATTATGATCGGGGAGAAATCTTATCCATATCACAGTTTACACTTGCATCGCATATAAAAAAAGGACGGCGGCCTGATTTCAACAATGCTCTTGATCCTGTATCGGCTCTCCCCCTTTATGATTTTTTCAACAATATACTTGAGGAAAAGATAAAAGTGGAAAAAGGTGTTTTTGGCACGATGATGGAAGTTTATTCGGTTAATGATGGTCCTGTCACATTTATTATTGAAAAAAAGTTTAAATAGTTCTGCTAATTATTTTTCGGAAGAAATTTAATATCCATTTTATTATTATCAAAATATTCCATTTTTCTGTATTTTCCGTTTACATAAAGTTTTATCTGATCATCGTAAAATTTACTCATAAAGTGTCCGCTTTGACCTGAGGAGTTTATCATTATTGAATCGGAAAAATCATTGAAATCCATTATCATCCTGAAACCGGAAAGGTGGACGGTCTTAAAATCAGGGCTGTTCCCGAATGCGGTTATCATTATGCAGTCGTTCCCGCCCGAAATCTGATATGGACCCTTGTTGAAAAACAGATTTAATGGAAATACCGAACCGAGTGGATGTTTGTATGAAAGAGAGTGAATATTTTCCCATTTCGTTTTCTTTTCACCGCTTCTTTTTTCAAATTCACGATAAGTATCATTAAGGCTGAGTTCAACAATATTTTTAAATGATTCCGTCTCTTTTGTGTTGATGTTGTCAACCCATTTATTTAATTTATCAAGATCTGTTTTTCCGTTTGGATATCCGAGGATTTTATATATCCAGTGTCCGGAGATCAGATAGAAATTTTTTTTGGATTTCATATCATCTGAAAAAATATTTTGTGTCAGATAATGCTCGAATCTATAGAAAAGGAATGGGGCTATACCGGAGGATGCCTTATAATTCCATTTTTTTAATTGGTTTATAATGAATGTTGCCTCTCTGGAAGCAAATTTCATTCCCTCTATTTTGTTTATAAGAAATTTTGCACCGGGCATAAATGTATCAATCTGAATTTTTTTATTATCTTTAACCGTAAGATTTTTTTTTGAATTTAAAAGTTCGGTGATTCTTTCCGCCCGGAAGGAAGGGAACCATTTTTCAGAATATATAGGAATCTCTCCATTCGGAAGAACTCTGTTATTAGCTGTAACAATAAATCCTTTAACAGGGTTTAAGATGAAGGGTTTTTTGTTTTCATCGAAAAATCCTCTCCACATATCCTGCTTGCTTGTTCCTTGAATAGGAAAGAGTCCGTCTCCTTTTGATCTGACAGGAATTTTCCCCGAAGGATAATATCCGATGTTTCCCTTTTTATCGGCAAAAACTACATTCTGAGCCGGGGCTGTGAATTTTTTTGCGGAAGATAAAAATTCATCCAAATTGTTTGACATATTCATTCTGTAAACTGATTCCATAGCTTGCGATGGATATAATCCTATAGAGTGTCTTGCCAAAAAGATATTATGTTCTTTGAATACGGGTCCGAAAACAGACATTTTTATTAAGTGAATAACATTTTTTTCCCCTTTTACATGAATTGTCTTTTTTAAGGTTGTAAAGTTTTTCCATTCTCCGTCAAAAAGATATTGATCTTTATTTTCCGGATTTATTTTCAAAATAAAATAGTCAATTACATCTGTTCCGACATTTGTCAGTCCCCATCCGATATTTCCGTTTCTTCCGATAATTATAAAAGGAATTCCCGGGATTGTATTCCCAGATAACTCAAGTTTCCCCGAATTTGCATATATCTGATAAAAGTTTGACGGGAAAACATTCGGCAGATGAGGATCGTTTGCAAGTATCGGTTTTCCGCTTTTTGTTTTCTTTCCTGAAATAACCCAGTTATTGCTCCCGATTGTATTATGCCTGTTGTTCATCTCATTAAAAAATGCTGTTTTAAGAAAATTATCCGAATAAAATGTTTTCAACTCAAGATCATTAATGATCGTTGAAGGATTATCACCTGAAATAAGGCTTTCCGTTTTCTCTTTCCCCAAAATTGAAGCTATTTTAAAGTTGGTCAGTTCCGAGCCTGATTCCGCAAGTATCGTCTCCATTCTTTTTAAAACGCTCAGACTGTCTCTGATTTTCCATCTCTCCGGTTTATAACCGAGTATCTTAAACTCTGGAGGTAGACTCTCATTCTCTATATAATAATTGACGCCACGGCAATAAGAGTTCAGGGCTTTTTTAGTATCGGGATCTATGTTTTGAAGTGAGAGTTCGATACTCTCCTCTATCAGAAGGTCTTTATAGTATTTGTCCGTATTAATAGCTCTTTTCCCGATCACTTCAGAAAGTCTTCCCGTGGAAAGTCTTCTTATCATATCCATCTGAAAAAGCCGGTCGGACGCATGAACATAGCCTATTCCCCAGAAAATGTCGTTGATCGATTTTGCTTTGATTGAAGGAATACCCCATTTGTTGCGTTTAATCTCAATATTATTTTGAAGTTGATTGCCCTTAACGATAAAAGTTCCTTTTACAACAGGTTTTGTTGAATTTAAATAGAGATAAAGTGCAAAAGTCAATAGGATCATTATGACCAAAATTGCAATTAAAGAATTTCTTATAATTTTGATTATTTTCATTGAATAAATATATAGAGGTTTTTATTTATAGTCAAATTTTGTTTTAATTAAAGAACTTTTTTTCAAAATTAACGTATGAAATCTATTATCGGAGGGTTTTTATGAAAAAAATTGTATTTTTACTTGTCGTTATAATGATACTGAATTTTTCTCTTTATTCTGACGACGGGTTAAAGAAGCTGACTCTTAAAGATACGATCTATTATGCATTAAAAAACAATCTTGACCTTCAGATCCAAAGAGCGACTACCGAAAGTTCAAGATTGTCCAAACTAATTAATGATTCGATATTCATTCCGAGTTTTACTATAGATTTTAGAAAATCCGAAACCAACAGAACTTCCACAGGCGTTTTAAGTGGTGCTGATATATCAAAAAACGAGAGTATGGATCTTAACTTTAAATTGTCACAGAAGTATGCATTGGGTGGAACATTATCCGTTGAATTGACAAATAACAGAGCAAAATCAAACAGTATATTTACAAATATAAATCCTTCTCTCTATTCTGTTCTGAACTTTTCTCTTACACAACCGTTGTTAAAGGGTTTCGGAACATTTAATACAAAGAAAGATATTCTGATATCTATCAACGATTATAAAAAGTCCAAATATCAGTTGATCGATACGGTCATTAATATGATCTATAATGTTGAGGATTATTATTGGAATCTTGTTTACAGTTTCCAAAATGTGGAGGCTACACAAAAAGCTCTGGATAGAGCAAGGAATCTGCTTAAACAGAATGAACTGAAGGTTAAGGTTGGTCTTGCCGCTCCAATAGATATCGTCGAAGCCAGGGCAGAGGTTGCTTCATATGAGAGCCAGCTTATTCAGGCTGAAAAAGCTGTTCAGAGTGCGGAGGAAAATCTAAAAAAAATTCTTAATCTATCATCAATGAACGGAAGAATTATTCCTCTTGATAAACCCGAAGTGAAAAAAATTATTCCGAATTTAAATGAAATCCTCCTTGAAGCTTTAAATAAAAGACCGGATATAAAACAGGCAAAACTTGACTTGCGGAATAATCATATAAAGGTCAAATATGCAAAAAACCAGCTTTTACCGGATCTTAATCTTACTGCATCATACTACACTACCGGTACAGGTGGTGACCAGCTTATATACGGTCCCGGATCTATTTTTGCACCGAGGGAAGTTCTCGGTGTGATTAAAAAAGATGTTTTTGAAACATTGAGAGATGCCATTTCAAATATATATAAAAACTATTCTATCTCTTTGAGCTTGTCTATTCCTTTAAGTTATAAAAAGGAGAGAGCTCAATTGACTCAAGCACGTCTTAATCTGAAATCATCTTTACTGAACTTAAAGAAGATTGAGAATAATGTATATTCCGAAGTAAAGGAAGCGGCAAAAGAGCTTGAGACAAATTTTAAACTTGTCGAGTCAAACAAAGCTTCCCTTGCCCTTGAAGATATGAAGTTAAAAGCGGAAGAGAAGAAACTTTCCGTCGGTCTTTCAACTAATTTTCAGGTGTTAAATTACCAGCGTGACTATATGACTGCATTAACCAAACGACTGAAATCCGTTATAGATTACAAACTTTCGGTAGCAAAGATATATAAAACAATCGGAAGAACTCTTGAAAAATACAATATAAAAATATCTTCCGTTTTAAAATAGTCTTCATTGAATCCTTCTTTTCATTTAGATAAGATAATTAAATGAAAAAGAGATCCGAAGATTTTTACAGAAGAGTTATAGATCTTGCAAAAATTGCAGAAAATTTCGGAGAAGTTCCCGTCGGGGCTCTGATTGTTAATAAAGATGAAATTATAGGTGAGGGGTATAATTCTTCATTGTCGGAAAATGACCCGTCTGCACATGCTGAAATAGTAGCGATAAGGGATGCCGGAAAGAGAATGGGAAATTATAGATTAACCGGATCTGTTCTTTATATTTCTCTTGAACCTTGCATAATGTGTTACTCTGCGGCAGTTCATGCGAGAGTGAAAAAAATATGTTACTGTGCCGATGATCCGAAAAGCGGGATTTTTTCTACCGGGGTTTTTAAAAAAGTCAATGATATTTTCAACCATAAAATAGAGATAGAATCGGGAAAAATGGCGGAAGAATCATCCGAACTTTTAAAAGAATTTTTTAAAAAGAGAAGAAAAAATTTAAAAATCATTGACAATTCATCCGGATAGTATTACAAATATTTTAATATGCAATACTTTAATTAAGGAGGAGTTTGAGGGAACGGTTCCTTTTTTCATATTTAATTTCGTATATATAGTATTACAATAGCGGGTTTTCAAAGAGTTTGAATGAATAAAGAAAATAAAAATCTATATATACAGATATACGAGTATCTCTTGAAAATTGATATAAAAGAGCTGTCCGGGATGAGATTTTCCGCCGTCTCTGAAAAGTTTAGAGAGTCAGCGGGTGTCTCCTTTATAGATTTTATTGATTTTATGAGATTTAGGCGGGTCGAGGAAAACTTAATTTCCCGGCCCGACCTTACAATTAAAGAAATTCCCGAAATAGTCGGGAGTAAAAAAAATCTTGACATTCTTTTTTTGTTTCTTTATTATTTTATGATTAACGAAATGCTTTGAGGGGTATGGGTTTGAGAAAAGAAATGGAGTTTTCGAAATTGAGGATTTCGATAATTTTCAAACAAATAATAATTCACACACACACGCTCTCTCTCTACAAAATAAGCTTTGTTTAAAAGACCATTGTAATGAAGAGATAGAAAAATCTCCCTATTAGAGTTTTTTGAAAATTAACAATTTATTAAAAAACAAAAAATTAAAGGAAGAAAGATGAAAAAAGGTTTAAAAATAGTTCTATTGTTGTTTTTTATAAACTTTGGGATAACATTAAGCGGGATTGAAATAAAGTTAGAGAAAATAATTCAAATTAAAGAAGATAAAGATGCAATTATTATGATACCGGGAAGTTTTACTGTCGGTGAAAATGAAGAAATAATTCTTATTGATACCGGAGCTCCCGATGTAAAGGTATTTAATTCTAAAGGAGCTTATTTGTATTCCTTTGGAGGGAAGGGTTATGGTCCGGGAGAATTTATTTTGCCATATACTTGTTATAGAAATAAGAAATCACTATGGATATCAGATATAAGAAGTAGAAAAATTATTCAATATAATTTAATAAACGGGTATTATAAATATGTAAATGAGAGCAGGCAAACCAATGTGTGTTATGGATTGCAGGTAATAAGTAATAAAATTTATATTGCGGGGTATAAATCCGGTAAAGATCAGGAATATTCATTTTATGCAAAAGATTTGAAAAATATGTTTAAAACAGAATATATAATACCCAGATCATTGAAATTTGGCAGTGGAAATTTGAATGGCAAATATCATTATTCAAGATATAATTCTAATGGATATTTTGACATATACAAGAATCATGTTTATTTTGTTTGGTCGGGAGATCTGCGAATAATAAAGTTGAATCTGATAGATAAGTCTAAAAAAATTTTCGGACACAAAACAAAAAATTATGTTAAACCGATTGTTACAAAAAAGTTTGTAATTGCACACAAAGAAAGGAATTCAAGGCTAATGATGGAGATTAGAAAAAAGTATAGCTTTGTGGGAGGGGTTTTTGTTACACCAGACTATGTCGGGATTCTATATAGAGGTGTTCATCAGATTTCTCAAGGAAAATATCCTGTATATGTGCAATTCTATAGTCATATCGGGGAGTTTAAAAAAGAAATTGTTTTAGATCAAGCTCTTGCTAATCCATACTATCAGGGGCAATTTTATTATTCAAAAAATTTATCTAAACTATATTTTAAAAATACAAAAGAAGAAGATGAATCTTATATATGTGAAATATTAGTTTACAAAATTTAATGAAATGCTAGAAAAAAGGATTTTTGAGAGTGTAAAATATTTTCTGTAAAAATTAATAAATAAGTTCTCCCGAAATCTTTTAAAGTAGAAATATGAAGAAATGATAGAAAAAATATAAACGGCGATTTATTTTTATATTGATACTGTAATTTTCGCTTCTATCCAAATGTTATTTCCTTTTTTCTATGGTTTTTTCAGCCACTTTTTCTTTGCTGTTGAATGTT
>CAZWFY010000042.1:0-22817 GCA_964633415.1 uncultured Clostridia bacterium
AATATTTTTTACAACTCCGATTGATTTATTACTTAAAACATCTCTTATATTCAAATAAAGGATATGTTTTCCTTTTCCTCGATCTTTAAAGGAAATCTTGAATTTGCCGGTCTCCTTTCTTAAGAATACAACCTTTTCACTTTTAAAGTATATTTGATTAAAGCTGTTTATAATTCTTATTCTTACTAAAACCTTTCCGAACAAAGTTCCGTCATTTACCTTAATTCTCTTAAATCCCTTTAATATAAAAGATAGATTCCCTTTTTTAAATGTTACATCTTTGATCTTTATTCCTGAAGTTTCCCTATCTCTCTTTTTTATATAATTATTAATATAATCCGCAAATTGGTTCTGATCATATTCGACTGTATAATTTTTATTTTTAGTCTTCACTTTAATTCTTCTAATACCGTTATCTCCGGAATCCAAGTCGGAAGTAAAACTTAAAAGATAAACAACATCCTCTTTATCCGAAATTTTCCGAATGGATTCTTTAATGTTGTTTGAAAATATTGCATCTCCTCCGGTCTTTTTTGTTAGGGTTTTCAATGTTTTTTCAATATCTGAAAATACACTTTTATATTTGAAATCCCTGGAAAATGTTTCCCTGTAATTTTTCATCAGCATCATATGAAAAGTCGTATCCACTTTATAAAAGAGTTTGCTGACCTCCTTAACCGGAAAAGAATCCGCAAAACTGAATTCTTTTTCAATTTCGGAAATTTTTCTTGAAATCATTCTCTGCCAGTTTTCATTTCCCATATAAACACTTGATTTTATTCTTGAAAAAACCTTGATTGCAGGAAATTGTTCAATCTGAAAAAAATTCAACACCCATTTTTCACCCTTTATTTCCTCTAGATATTTTGCAAAATTATAAAATTTATCTATATCCGGAATCAAATATCGCCTTTTATACTCTTTAAAAACATCTAGATATTTGTTCAGATAATTCAACAATTCGGACTTCCCAAAATCATAAATATCCGTTTTTCCCATAGTATTAATATTTTTTGTTAAATTGGTTATTTCTTCTAAATACTTATCGGCAACTATCCTTGCATTAATACACTCCTCTTTTAACAGTAAAATCAATTTATCTTTTACTCTTTCCTTCTCTTTCAGATTGATCTCTTCAAACTGAGTATTATTTACCATTATCAATACTCTGTCTTCTTTTTTTAATATTTTTTTAAAAAGATAATCCAATCCGGTCTTTAGCTGATCTGAAAAATTTAAAACTTTGAAAGTCAGTATAAAAAACCTGGGTTTTGCAATTTTTTTTCTTATACTTTGAAATTCTATATTTTCAGAATTAATTTTTTTTCTTATAAGTTGACAACTGGTAATTCTCTTTTTTTTTCCGTTTACATAGATCTCAAAATCTTCTTTCTCAAGATCCTTGACCGGTTTTCCTTTGTAAAAAACCCGGGTAACAATCAGCTCGTTTACAACATCAACCTTCTCAACAATCGGCTTTTGTTGAGGAAAAAAATATAGATTCGAAAATACCATCAGTAATACAAAAAGTTTTTTTTTCAATCTCTCTCCTCTTATAAAACTTTTATCATAACAAATTGCATAGTGTCAAGCTTTTGGGGACGGTGCCGTACAGTAGTGCACTTTTACTGCTCTACTTTTAACTTGCTACTTGCTACTTTATACTTTTATCTTTTTACTTTTATCTTGTATCTTGTGAACTCCGGCTGACTTCTTGCTTCTGGCTTCTGATCGCTGCTAACTGTAAGCTCCCTTAACCTTTTTCCTTTTTAAACTTTCCAAAGTAATTTTTTTTCTCTATAATGATGTTACATGGCAAAGATACTTGTAGTTGAAGATAACAAAGCAATGCTTGAGATGTTTACAAGTATACTTGCCGAGAAAGGATATGAGATAAAAGGTGCCGAAGATGTATCCCATGCACTTCTTCTATTTAAAAAAGAGAATTTTGATCTTATCATATCGGATCTACAACTTCCCGACATGGACGGACTGAACCTTTTTAAAAGAGTTAAAAAGAGCGGCGTTCCCTTCATTCTTATTACAGCTTACGGATCGATAGAAAAAGCCGTTGAAGCAATAAAAGAGGGTGTGTTTGATTTTATTTCAAAACCCGTTGATCCGGAATATCTCTTTATTGTTATAGAAAAAGCTCTGGAGTCTACAAGAATGTTAAGGGAAAACATTTTTTTAAAAGACCTCTATTTTTCCGAGATCAAAAATACTCCTATTGTCGGGATTAATAAAGCTTTTCTAAAAGAGGGTGAAAAACTGAAGCAGGTTGCAATCACTGACACTCCGGTTCTTTTACTCGGAGAGAGCGGAACGGGAAAAGAACTTTTTGCAAGGGCTATACATAATCTCAGTCCGAGAAAAGATAACCCGTTTATTGCGGTAAACTCAGCATCAATTCCGGAGAATCTGTTGGAAAATGAACTTTTCGGTCATGAGAAAGGTTCTTTTACAGATGCACATCTGAAATATACGGGAAAGCTTGAGATTGCACAGGGCGGAACATTTTTTATGGATGAGATCGGTGATCTTCCTTTGAATCTTCAGGGGAAAATATTAAGAGTTATTGAAGAAAAAAAAATAACACGATTGGGAAGCATTCAGGAGATCAATCTTGATATCAGATTCATATTTGCAACAAATATAGATATTGAAACCGCAGTAAAAGAGTCAAGATTCAGAAAAGATCTTTTCTACAGAATAAATGTTTTCCCCTTAAGAATTCCACCGCTTAGAGATCGAAAAGATGATATCACCATCCTTGCCGATTATTTTGCAAAAAAAATTTCAATCGAAATGGGAAAAGGAGATATAAAGATAACGAAAAATGCAAAAAATAAATTAATGAACTACAAATGGCCCGGGAATGTCAGAGAACTGCAAAATACAATTGAAAGAGCACTTATTTTATGTGAAACAGATACAATAGACGCTTCCGACATAATTCTTCCCGATCAAAGTGATATTTCAATTCCTGATTCTTTTCACACAGGGGATTTAAAACAATCGGTTTCAATGGCCGTTAAATATGTTGAAAAAAAAAAGATCACGGAAATTTTAAACGATACGGATTTTAATAAAAGTAAAGCAGCTGGACTGTTAAATATCAGTTACAAATCACTTCTTGAAAAGATTAAAAAATATGAAATTAAAAGAGAAGATTAAATTTTTCCTCATCCGAAAACTCTCCAAACTGTTAATATATTCAACTGTTTTAACTTGTAAAAAAAAAATAAAGGGAGAAGAAAAATATAAAAAAATAAAAAAATCAAATATCCCTGTTATAATAATTTTTTGGCATCGACATATCTTTTACTGCATATATAACTTCAAAAACTCGGGAGTTCAGCCTTTAATCTCATTTTCACCGGACGGAGAGATCGTTTCACAGATCGCTGAGGAGTTTGGGATGGATCCTGTACGCGGCTCTTCTTCAAAAGGAGGAGCAAAAGCATTCTTACAAATACTCAGATCAATAAAAGATAACAATTCTGAAATTTTGATAACTGCCGACGGACCGCGAGGACCTTTAAGAGAAATAAAAGACGGAACTGTTGTTCTTGCAAAAAAGACCGGTGCTGCAGTAATTCCAGTCAGCTGGTATTCATCAAAAGTAAAAATCTTTGAAAAAAGCTGGGATAAATTTATGGTTCCAAAACCATTCTCAAAAATACTATTCGCTTACGGAGATCCGATATATGTTCCTGGAAATATTGAAAAATCAGAGTTAAAAGAGTTTAAAAAAATTATGAAAGAGAGTCTTGACATTCTCGAACATGATATTATAAAAGAAATTGAAAATAACGAGGTGAAATAAATGAGCGGAAAAAAAGCAGGAAGAATAAAAAGGATAGGAGTTTTAACCGGAGGAGGAGATTGCCCCGGATTAAATGCAGTTATCCGTGCCGTAACAGATCATGCCGTTACAAACCACAACATTGAAGTATTCGGTATCTTTGACGGATATTCGGGATTAATTAACAAAAGACTAAAAAAACTGGAACCTGAAAATGTATCCGGAATTCTTCCAAGAGGCGGAACAATTCTCGGAACATCAAACAGAGACAATCCGTTCAAATATCCTCTTGACCCTGATGCAAAAGATAAAAAATATATTGATGTCTCTGACAGAGTAATAAAAACCGTTGAATATAACGAGCTTGATGCAATTATTACAATTGGCGGTGACGGAACACAAGCCATAGCAAGCAAACTTTATAAAGATTGCAGGATTCCTGTTGTCGGAGTTCCGAAAACAATTGATAACGATCTTGGAGGAACAGATGTTACATTCGGATTTGATACGGCATTAACAATAGCAACAAGTTCCATTGATAAAATACACTCGACCGCTGAATCGCACCATAGAATAATGGTAATCGAAGTAATGGGAAGATATGCAGGATGGATAGCACTTGAAGCAGGCATTGCCGGAGGCGGTGACGTGATCCTGATCCCTGAGATGCCATTCTCAATGAAAAAAATTGCTGAAAAAATTGAAGAGAGGAGACAACACGGAAAAAGATTTTCAATCATTGTTGTTGCGGAAGGAGCTAAGGAAAAGGGAGGAGAAGTTATTGCAGCAAGAAAAGTTTCCGACCCCAATGATCCGATCAGACTCGGAGGAATATCGATGGTTGTAGGAAATAAAATTGAGGATATAACAGGCATAGAGACAAGATACACGGTTCTCGGACATGTTCAACGAGGCGGAAGTCCCACAGCCTTCGACCGAATCCTTGCTACAAGATTCGGATACCACGCAGTTGAAGAAGTGGTAAAAAGAAATTTCGGTTACATGGTTGGACTAAGAAGTACCGAGATAAAATCCACTCCGATTGATGAAGCCGTGGCAACTCCGAGAAGAGTCGATCCCGATTCGGATATTGTGAAAACAGCAATGGCGGTTGGTACAAGTTTCGGTATATAATTATAAATAGGTTTTTTAACTTTAAAAATTGTTTTTTTGTTGAATTTTATTTTTATTTAAAATATCATTAACTGTAAGAGGTGAATTATGGCAGAATATAAGCAATTAGGAAATTATGTACTATTTGAGGAGACTTTTGCAGACTCAATGGGTCGTAATTTCAGAGTCGGAGAAATCGAAGGTCAAAAAATTAAAAATCACAAAATTCTATCGGATGTTAAACCGCTTTTTTATTCCGATCCGAAAATATGGAAGATTCTTCGGACACTGCTTGAAGGTATTAAAAAGTCCAACATTGTCGGATTATATTCTCCTGAAGAAATAATCAACATTTCAGGTAAACAATTACTGATTTTCCCTTTTATGCATTTTAGAAATTTCGAATCGGTTCTTGAAGATTCACAAAAAAAAGGAATTCCGATAAATTTTGATCTGGCATTCTCAATTGCAATAGCAATAGCCGACCTTCTTGAAATAGGTTCATCAATAGTCATAAGCGGACAAAAATCATTTCACGGATTTTTAACCCCTGATAACATTCTTATTGATCATGAAGGTAAAATTTATCTTAAAAATTATGGCATTCTTCCCTACATAAGCCAAAACGAGAAAGTTTATAATGAAATGGAAAAACACTACGGTGCATGGCTTACACCGGAATTTTTCAGAAAGGAAAAAATTGTTCCTCAATCGGATATCTATCATCTCGGATATCTTCTCTTTAAAATGCTTACCGGTAAATATTTTTCATACTCCCCCGGAGAAAACTTTGAGCAAAAAATATCTAATATCAGTTTTGCTCAATCCATTCCGGATTTAAATAAAGATTTTATTGACGGACTATTAGGGTTTTTCAGAAAAACTTTAAATCCGGATCCATCAAAAAGATTTTCAGGTATAAGAGAATTCAAAGAATATATTTCATCTGCATTTCACATCGAAGAATTATCTTCTGTTACTTTTAATCTGGCTTATTTTATGGATTCTTTATATGCAAAAGCAAGGGAAAATGAACAAAAACTGTTTGAAAAAGAGTTGTTATATTCAATTCCCGACAAAAAACCTAAACAGCCGGAGAAAGCGGACTCCGAACTTGTGGAATCGATTTTATCGAGTCTTGATATTAAAGAGAGACAAGGACGACCTAAATTGATCTATATTTTGGTCCCGGTCTTAATAATTGCAGCTATTGCAATCTGGCTTTATATCTCTCAATCTAATAAAGTTAATAAGATAAAAAAACAGGGACTGGAACAGGCAAAAATTTTACAATTTGAAAACCAAAAAAAAATAGCTGCTCTTCAGGAAAAAATAAGAATGACCGAAGCAAAAGCCGCAAAAACTGAAGAAGAAAAAAAGAAGCAGGAGGAAGACAGGCAGAAACTATTAGACCAGTTAGCATTAGAGAAAAAAGAGAAAGCGAGATTGAAAAAAATTGAAGATGATAAGCAAAAACAGATATTAGCTGAAGAGAAATTGAAAGAAGATGCAAGGAAAAAACAGTTGGCTAAAGAGGAAGAGCAAAATAGAATTAATGCTGAAAAAGAGCGAAAAAGATTGGAAGACGAAAGAAAAAGAAAGCTTCTTGCAGAACAAAACAAAGCAAAATTCGGTCAGGTTGTTTCAATGATCGAAGTTGATCAGAAACCGGTTCCGATTTCAACACCTCCGCCCGTTCTCCCTATCAGACTAAGAGCTGCCAGCAGATCAAAAATTCTTCTCAGTATTCTTATAAGTGAAACAGGAAATGTTGAAAAAATCAAATTTTTAAGAAAATCTGAAAAAAATGAAGCAAATAAATTATTACAAAGAATGATCTCCAAATGGAAATATTCTCCGGCAATGAAAGACGGTGTAAAAGTTAAAGTTTGGAAAACATTAACTTTGGATATAAC
Organism: uncultured Clostridia bacterium; assembly: GCA_964633415.1. GTDB lineage: Bacteria > Acidobacteriota > Aminicenantia > UBA2199 > UBA2199 > CAZNLS01. The sequence goes on from CAZWFY010000042.1 coordinate 6,838, forward strand.
GAATAAAAGACAAATATAATTAAATTATTTCTGCTTGCACTAAACCCGGATTTAGTGTAAATTAAAGTATGAAAAATTTCTATATTCTTGCTATAAATCCGGGTTCAACTTCCACTAAAACTACAATTTTTTCCAATGATAAAAAAATAGCAACTGAAACAATTTCCCATTCCGTGAAAGATCTCTCCGTATTCGAATCAATAATGGAACAATCCGAATTTAGAATTAAGTTTATAAGAGATTTTATAAAAAAAAATAATTTTCAAATATCCAAACTTTCAGCTGTTGTTGGAAGAGGAGGATTGCTCACTCCAATGAGATCCGGAACATATATTGTGAATGAAGAGATGATTGATTTTTTGAAATCCAATCTTCTCGAACACGCCTCAAACCTCGGAGCTATTCTTGCAAAAAGTATAGCTTCGGAAGCAGGTGTAAATGCCTATATTGTTGATCCTGTAGTTGTTGACGAAATGTCAAAGATTGCAAAGATTACCGGTATTCCGGAAATAAAAAGAGTAAGCATATTTCATGCACTCAATCAGAAAGCCGCTGCAAGAGAAGCAGCAAAAAGGATCGGGAAAAAATATAGGGATTCCAATTTTATTGTAGCTCACCTCGGTGGAGGAATTACAGTCGGAATTCATAAAAAGGGTTTCGTTGAAGATGTAAATAACGGGCTAAACGGTGACGGACCGTTTTCCCCCGAAAGAACCGGATCCGTTCCTGCCTGGAGTCTTATTGAGTGGGCAACATCAGGAATATATTCACTACCGGAATTAAAGAAAAGGATAACAGGTAAGGGTGGAGTTGTCGCCCATCTCGGTACAAATAATATGAAAGAGGTAAGGGAGAGAATAAAAGAAGGTGATATAAAGTCTGAAATTATTTTTAAAGCTCTTGCTTATAATATCTCTAAAGAGATCGGATCTCTTGCTCCTGTTACTAAAGGAGAAATAGATGCCGTCATACTGACCGGAGGTCTTGCATTTGATACTGATCTTGTTCAAATGATAAGTGATAATGTCAAGTTTATCGCCCCTGTAATAGTATTGCCGGGAGAGGATGAAATGTCCGCTCTATCCGGTGGTGTCCTTAGAGTCCTCTCAGGAGAGGAAAAAGCAAAAATATGGCAAAAATAGGAGGATAAAATGAATGAAATTAAAAATTTAAAAGAATTGGAACAACTGGTAAAGGAACAACAGACACCTAAAATGACAATTGCTTATGCTCAGGATGATGATACTATCCTTGCTGCAAAAAGAGCAGTTGAAGAAAAAATAGTCAATGCAGTTTTGATAGGAGACCAAAAAATTATCAGAGATAAATGTAATTCACTTGATATCAATCCCGATATATTTGAGATTGTTCATGAACCGAATGAGAAAAAAAGCGGATATAAAGCTGTTGAAATGATTGTTAACAATAAAGCTCATATACTTATGAAAGGATTAATCTCAACTCCATATTTTTTAAAAGCAATTCTCAACAAGGATTTTGGTCTTATAAAAAAGGGAATGGTTCTTTCCCATACAGCTATCATTGAGATTAATACTTATCATAAACTTCTCATTGTTTCTGATGTTGCAATGATTCCCTATCCCGATCTGAATCAGAAGATCCAGATGATAAACTATAATATTGAGATTGCAAAAAAATTAAATATAATTAATCCGAAAATTGCAATTGTTTGTGCAAATGAAAAAGTAAGTGAAAAAATGGAATCGACTATCCATGGTGCAGTCCTTTCCAAAATGGCAGAGAGAAAACAGATCAAAGGTGCAATTATTGATGGCCCTCTCGCTCTCGATGTCGCTCTTTCAAAAAAAGCTTGTGAAATTAAAGGTTTGAAATCGGAAGTTGCCGGAGATGCAGATATCTTAATATTTTCCGATATAGATACGGGAAATGTCTTTTATAAATCTACAACTATTCTCGGTGGTGCAAAGTTGGCGGGAGTTGTTACAGGAACTCCGTTTCCGACTGTTCTCGTATCAAGAGCGGATGATGATGATTCTAAATACTACTCAATAGTCCTTGCCGCAGCTTTAGCATAGTATATTCTCAATATTTTATCCGAGAGCAACGTCGAGGATCATCATAACTACAAACCCGAAAATAAGACTCATCGTTGCCGTATCGGTATTGCCTTCTCTCTGTGATTCCGGTATTACCTCCTCAACAACCACATAGATCATCGCACCTGCAGCAAAACTTAAAGCAAAAGGAAGTATTACCTGAAACTGGATCACAAATATAACTCCAATGAGTGCAGCAACAGGCTCAACCATGCCCGATAACTGTCCATACCAGAAACTTTTCAGTTTTGACATTCCGCTTGCACGAAGAGGAAGAGAGATAACTGTTCCTTCAGGAAAATTTTGTATTCCTATCCCAATTGCAAGCGATATTGCAGCAGTAAGAGAAGCAGATCCTGTTCCTGTCACAAGTGCTCCGAAAGCAACACCAACAGCCAGACCTTCGGGAATATTATGCAAAGTCACAGCTAACATCAATAGAGTATTCCTTTTCCACTGAGTATCAATTCCCTCCTTTTCGTTTTCAGGTGCTCCCCAATGAAGATGAGGAAGAAATCTATCCATTACTCTGAGAAACAATCCTCCTAAAATAAATCCGACCGCAGGAGGAACCCAAGGCGGCATTGCCAACTGTTCAGACATCTCAATTGAAGGAGCAAGGAGGGACCAATAACTTGCAGCCATCATTACTCCTGCCGCAAAGCCCAACATTGTCTCAAGAAGTTTTCTGTTTGCTTTTTTAACAAAAAAAACAAGTGCAGCTCCTGCAGCAGTCATTCCCCAAGTGAAAAGTGTTGCAAGCAGAGTATTTACAACGGGAGAATTATTTTTAAAGATTTCAATCATATCTATATGGTATCAGAATTAAAAAATATTATAAAATATCTAAATATTGATCGTTAATGAATTTATTTTATACTGAGAAATCAAGTGAATGATTTAATAATAAGAAATCCACCTATTAAAAGTATGGTAAATGCCAAAGCAAGAATATTAAAATATTTATCGATAAAAACTTTAATCGGTTTTCCAAATCTATATATTAAAAATGAGACAAGAAAAAACCTCGCACCTCTTGAAACTACAGAGGCAAACATAAAAGTATAAAAATTTAGATTAAAAGCACCTGATGAGATTGTAAAAACTTTATAAGGAATAGGAGTAAACCCTGCGGTAAAAACTATCCAGAACCCATAATGCTCATATTTAACCATCATAGACTTAAAAAGCTCTAAAGAAAATCCGGGAATCGAATTAAAAAAGAAGTTTGCAATACCTGTAAAATGTGAACTGTTTATACTTTCCATTGTTAAAGGAACGGTTCCCGACCACCATAATTTATGACCTATAAAATATCCGAATGACCCGCCGAGAGCAGATGCCACAGTTACAATAAGAAATAGTTTAATCCATTTTTTTCTGTATCCCAAAACCAGAGGAATCAACAGCACATCGGGGGGAACAGGGAAGAAACTGCTTTCTGCAAAGGCAAAAATAAATAGAGCATAATTTGCAGAAGGTCTTTCCGCCCATTTCAGAACCCAATCATATGCACTTTTAATTATATTAATCTTCATTGAAATATTTTTTTATACTATCAACAGCTTCAAAACAGGATAACTCATATTTTAAAGGTGATAATGAGACATATCCATTTTCAACTGCCCATATGTCAGTTCCTTTTTCTCCCTCTCTTACAGGGTCTCCCGTTCCAATCCAATAATATTTCCTGCCACGCGGGTCACTTCTCTCTACTATATTGGGAGTATATCTCTTTTTTCCTAAAGTTGTTACATAAATTTCCCCATTTGTCTCGGGAGGAATATTAATATTAAACACCCCGTTCAAACTTCCTATTTTTAGAAATTTTGATACAACTCTTTCTGTTATTTCCGCACCATATTTAAACATATAACCGAATGATTCATATTTCATATCGGGAGATATAAGAGATACTGCAAGTGCGGGGATTCCGTAAAAAAAACCTGATATAGCGGCACCGACAGTTCCCGAATAAAATATATCCTCCGAAAGATTCTCTCCAAGATTCATTCCGGAGACAACTATATCGGGCAATTTATCACAAATTTTCCTAACGGCAATATTTACACAGTCGGAGGGTGTCCCGTCAACATAGAAAAAATCATCTTCGAGTTTTTCCACTCTTAAAGGTCTATTGAGAGTTAAAGCGAGACTTACCGCACTCCTTTCCCTCGAAGGAGCAACTGTTATCACCCTATACTCCTTCATAAGTTCTTTACGTAAAATCGTAAGCCCTTGTGATGAATATCCATCATCATTAGTTAAAAGTATTGTTTTTCTCATTCAAAATCCAATCGGAAATTTTCAATAAAAAACCTTTAGAAAGATAAAATGTTATTTATAAATCGGAAACGAAATGGTCGGGACGAGTGGATTTGAACCACCGACCACACGCACCCCAAGCGTGTACGCTACCAGACTGCGCCACGTCCCGACACGCTCAGTTTTTATCATTTTTAGCAAGTAAAGTCAATATATCCAGCAATCCTTTCTTAATACTGTCAAGCCCGGAGATATCGTTAATAACACTTTTACCTGCATTAGAATCAGCAACATCAATATTAAGTATTTCTTTTTTAAAAATTTCTTTCACTTCAGCTTTAGTTATCTTTTTTACAACCAGAAGCTCTTTTATTCTTAGGATCAATTCAATGTCATGCTTTGTATAAAATTTCTCCCCTTTTTTATTAAGAAGAGGTTTATAAATATTAAACTCCGCTTCCCAATAATCAATCACTTTTCCATCAAGTTTTGTGATATTTGAGACCTCTTTCTTTTTAAAAGCTAATTTGTCAGGGATATTTACTTCCATACCACTCCTTCCAATATCAGATATTCTCCTTTTTTATCATTATTTTCAACTTTGACATTATTTCCTCTATCTTTTTTTTCATTGTAATAGGATATTTTTCATCCGGTTTCAATTTTCCGGCAGCTTTAAAAAATTTCAGTGCACTTTTCAAATCTGCTTTACGAAAACTATCTAATCCGGATTTAACATTGTATCTATATCCCCTTTGGATCTCACTTTTCATCTTTTTTAATTTATATCTATCACCTGTCTCTTTAACTATCCTCCGGTACCAATCTTTAGGATATCCGGGATGGGTTACTTTACCGCTGTTATTTCTGACATTTCCGTCGAGATACTTCATAAAAAGATCTTTCCCAAGCTTAACCCATTTTTCAAACACTTTTTCACCGGCATCGATGGAAAATCCGGTTAAATAATCTACTGCTTTTTTTTTGTCAGTCTTAAACATTTTAAGTGCATTCATATCAACTTCTTTTACATTTGCAATAAAACCGGCTTCCATTTCTCCCTGAACAATCTTAATATCTTCAATTATATCTTTATATCTCAAATATGCAAAATTCGAAACAAAATTAAACACCCAAAAACCTGATTTCCATGTGAATTTCGTAAAAGATCCATTACCAACGGCAAATGAGGGTGAGACACTTTTTGAAGAACCATAGACGGGAAAATAGCAGGTGCTGAATGTATCATCAACTCCGAACCACAATATTCCACCAATCTCATCAGGTAACCATGACCTGGATTGAGCAATAAAAGAAAATCCGGTCTGTTGTGTTGATATTGCTCTTTCATTAAAATATCTCTTATTGTCAACTTCCCATGTCAGTCCTCGCCATCTATATGGCAATTTGAAAGGTCCCGCTCCTATATCACATGACATATCAAATTCGGTTTTTTCAAAATGATCCCTCATTAATTGCATAACATCATGAACGGTTAACTTTTTATCAGGTTTAATAAACAGGGGTAAAGGCTTTGCATTCTCAATTCCTTTAACATAATCAATAGGAATATTTTTTGAAGGAGCACTTCGTCTGAACACACTCCATACTCTTGATTCACAAAATCTTAGACTACCGAATCCCGGAGGAGCAAACGCATCTGCAAAACTAAAATCTTCTTCTTTACCATTAAAATATCCTTTTTCTCTCGCAAAATCGACAATTCCTTTTGAATAGATACAATTTTTGCTGTCATTCATCGGAAATTTACGTATTCTAGACATATTTGCATGAGCACAAATATAACCGTCGGGAACTCTGCGTGCCACCCAGTTAGCACCCTTTACACCTTCTCCTTTCCCTATTACTTCAAGTATCCAAACCTCTTTTTTATCGGAAATTGAAAAAGATTCTCCCGAGCTGTAATATCCATACTTTTCAAAAAGATCGGTCATAACTTTAATTGCCTCTCTTGCACTTCTTGCTCTCTGAAGAGCTATATACATTGCACTCCCGTAATCCACTATTCCCTTTCTGTTCCTAAGCTCTCTTCTGCCTCCGAATGTAGTTTCTCCGATCGATACCTGATGTTCGTTAATATTTCCCACAACATTATAAGTATGTTTCAACTGCTTTATTCTCCCGAGATATTTCCCTGTATCCCATTCATATATCTTCAGCAAAGCACCTTCAGGATAATCCTTTGCCGGCCAATGATAGAGCTCTCCGTAGAGAACATGAGAATCAGCTGCATAAGATATGAAAACGGACCCATCTGCAGATGCACCTTTTGAGACGAGAATATTTGTACATGGTTTCAATATTATCGGCAATAAAAAAATAACAATAAAACTTAAAATAATAATTATAGTTTTTTTTCTCATCAGTTGATTCTATATAAAGGCACTCAAATTGTAAAGGAGATTATGAAATCAGAATTAAAAAGAATTATTCTCCGGAACGACTTTTCCCTACTGATTTTCCTTGGTAAATATCAATAAGCCATAAATCCGACGAAACAATGATTGCAAGAATAATTCTGTGCCAGTGAACATCATATGGCAATACCCTTAATATTTCAAAAAGAATAATAGGTGTACCGATTGCAATAACGGAATAAAAATAGGAATAGACCAGAAGTTTTCTTTCACCAAAAAAAATCACCGAACTCCATCCGAATGCAGCAAAAAAAACCATCAACGCATTTGTCATACCCAAACTGTTATATTCCGGTTTATAAGCAAATAAATAGAGCGAAGAAGAAAAAATTGAAAAAATAAAAGGAAACAGAAGATAGAATATCATCGATTGATTTAATTTAAACTTTGCCATTTTCTTTTGAATTATCTGAATTTTATTCTATTTCGAGTAAAGTTTCAATCTTTTTTAGCGAATCTTTATCAATTGACAGATAACAACTCAAAAGACGTTGTGCATACAATTTACCCTGAGGATCAACATCTATGGACTCGGCACCACCACCAAAAACAGTTGCAACTCCGGTTTTTATATTTTTGTTTTGTGCAATTTTCACAATTTTTTCCGCAAGAGCCTTCGGATTTATTCCTCCTACATTCCCTATTCTTATTATTTTTTTGTTCAAATTTAACATAATTAAGATAATATCATATTTGAACTTTTTGTTGAATGATTGTTTAATTACAAACAGATAATAATTATTCTTTTTTTTTGGATTTACAAGCCGAACAGAGTCCATAAAATATCAGCCTGTGCTCTTTTATATCAAAGTTATACTTTCGTGAAAGGTAATCCTGGATGTTACCGAAGAATTCAACTTCATTGTCAATAAAATCCGCATATTCAATAACCTTTCCGCAATGAAGACATACAAGATGGTGATGGTGATCTTCCTCAGAAGCAAACTCATATCTGGATTCCTTTCCACCGAACTCAAATTTATTTATTAAACCCAATTTCTCAAATACATCAAGAGTCCTGTATATAGTTGTCAATCCTATTTCAGGGTATTCCTTACTGATTCTGGAATAGATCTCTTTGGCATTCGGATGAGTTCCGCGGGATTCATGAAGAATATCAAGAATCAATCTTCTGGGATGAGTAACTCTAAAACCTTTCTCTTTTAAAAAACCTTCCCAGTTTTTCCTCTTTCCTCTTCTTCTCCTCATTCTCAATTATCATGATGATGACCATGAACATGATCTTCGGAATCATGGTCACATTGACTATCCCCGAGCTCCAGCTCCCCATTGATCAGGTCTTCTGCAACCATGTCAACTTCTCCCGATGCACCTATAAGGGGTTCTATATTAAGTTTTCTGAACAGATCCATCGCCATCGGACCCATTCCGCCGGAAACCACATAGTTTGCTCCCTTTTCACTTAAAAATCGTGGAAGAAGCCCAGGCTGATGTTCGGGACTTTCAACTTCATACTTATTAACTATTTTACTGTTTTCAACTTCAAAAATAGTATAACTTCTGCAGTGACCAAAATGACCTGCGACCCTTCCTTCTTCAGTTGCAATTGCAATTTTCATTAATCATTCCTCCATATCAGCTGTTATTTTTCCATAGACCGGAGATAATTGTTTGCCTCTTCGGCAAGATAAAAATCAGTAACTTCGACATCAACCTCTTTAAGTTCCTCGATCTCCAGTAATGCACTCTTTACAGCTAACGCCAACTGAATCCCTATGGGACACTGATATACCGTCGGCTTAAATTTCATTTTAACACTTTTCTTCTTTTCGTCAACAATGATATCGTAAACCAGTTTCAAAGTATATATATCCTCCCTAACTTCAGGATCAATTACATTTTTCAATCTGTTAATGATCTTTTTTTCTAAATTCATTTTACTCCATCTTATCCTTAATAGATGAATATATCTTTACTACAGCTTCTCTTAATTCATTACATTTTTCATGAGGAAGTTTTCCTTTTGATATTTCATCCATTATACAGCTGCTGTGTCCTATTTTAGCGAGGACAGGGATATTTAATCCTTCAGCAAATTTTTCTATATCATCTGAATTCTCAAGATTTACATCATATCTGTTTATAACAATTCCCGTAGGAATATTAAAATGTTTCGCAACATCAAGAACCCTTTTCATATCACTTATCCCGGATAGAGAAGGCTCTGTTACAACAACGGCAAACGTTGTTCCTGAGAGTGAAGATGTAACCGGACATCCTATTCCGGGAGGACCATCAATTACAATTGTATCAATCGATTTTTCCTTTGCTATAAGTTTTGCCTGGTGACGTACCATTGTAACCAGATTCCCAGAATTTTCCGCTCCCGGATTCAACCTGGCATATACAAAATCACCCAACTCCGTATTGGAAATATTCCACTTCCCAACTATCTGATCCTGCATTGTTATAGCATCGGAAGGACAAACCAATTCACAGAGTGTACAACCGTCACATGATATGGGATCAACTTTATAATCCTCTTCTAGAACATCAATCGCATTGAACCTGCAATGCGTTCGACAGAGATCACAAGATGTACATTTGGAATTGTCAATAACAGCAATCGACTTTCCTCTGAATTCATGAGATCTTATTTTGGACGGATGCAACAACAGATACATATTGGATGCATCAACATCAGCATCAACAATTACTTTATCTTTAATAATTCCTGCTAACGCCGATGCAACGGTTGTCTTCCCCGTCCCTCCTTTACCACTGATCACAACAATTTCTTTTAATTTATCCATTTTTTATTCTTTCATATAAAGCTTTAAAATCATCCTTGATATTAGGCAGAATATCAATTAAAGGAACTCCACGCGAGTACATTTTTTGAATTTCCATTGAATACGGAATTTTCATAACCACAGGAATATCACACTTCCTTAAATATTCATATAATTCATAAAAATCCGAACGATATTTATTTATCACAACACCGGCAGGTTTACCCATATCTTTGGTCATCTCAACCACAAGTTTAAGATCACTTAATCCGAAAGGAGTCGGTTCGGTAACAAGAATTGCATAATCACATTTTTTTATACTCTCAACTACAGGACATGATGATCCGGGGGGTGAATCTACAATATTTACTCTGAAAAAATCAACATATTCTTCAACGATTCCACTAATAAGAGGAACTGCCGAAGGTTCACCGATCTTTATCCTGCCCTCAATAAATCTTACATGTTCCCTTTCCCCTATTCTGATTTTTCCTATCTCTTTATCAACCTCGGTTATAGCTCCCTCGACCGGACATACATGGGAACAGACTCCGCATGAATGACACAGATCGGGAAATACAAGTGCTTTTTTAACTGTAGGTATTATGGAAATCGCACTGTATGTACAAGCATCCGAACATTTCTTACAAAAAGTACAAATACTCTCATCAATTTCAGGGACAGGTACGTTAAAAACTATCTCATCCTTAATATCCGGTTTTATAAAAAAAGCCCCATTCGGTGCTTCAACATCGAGATCAATATAAGTACTGTTTTCAAGACTCAGAGCAAAAGAAGTAGAAATAAGAGTTTTGCCCGTTCCGCCTTTTCCCGATAGAACAGATATATACATTTAACTCTCTTTTGATTTCTTGAAATTTTCGATAGCTTCCCCGGCTGTACAATTTTCTGCAAAAAAGAATTCAATTCCTCCTGCTTTTAAAATTTCATCAGCTTTAGGACCCGGTTTAGCACCGATAGCAAGTTTACATCCCTCTTCAACCGCATAACCTGCAATCTTTATACCTACTCCATGTTCCTGAGATACAAACTTATTATCCTCTATTTTTAAAATTTCTTCCTTTTCCATATCATAAATCATAAAAAACTTTGCTCTTGCAAACCTTGAATCTATCATGGAAATTATACCGTTATCATCCTTTACCGCTAAAAACACCTTCATCTTTTTCTCCTTTTTCTCAATCTTAACCTATTTTTACCTGAATTGTCATCTCTATTTTTTCTAAAAATATCCGAAGTCTTTAAAAAAAACAGAGCAAGGGATCCCAAATTTCCAAGAATTTTTACTGCTGTAGGAAATATAGGTTTTGTTACAGGCAGTTTTTCTACCTTTGTAACCGGAATTTCCTCTATAAATTCAGCTTTATAAACTTCCTGAACTTCAGAATCCCGCTCCTTCGGGACAACTCTATTTTTCTTTTCCAAGTTGTTCAAGTCTCTTCTTCATTGCTTCAAGATTCTTTTCCAAAACATTTATTTCATTGGAAATATACTCTTTTTCATCAACAGGTTGAATATTCGGATAATTCCCGTAATTTGATCCTCTATATCCGGATCCGAATCCTCTGCCGAAACCACGACCAAATCCATGACCGAAACCACGGCCAAATCCATTGTTCATATAACCGGGCATATCATAACCGTTGCAATAGCCCAAACCTCTTCCTGTTCCGGGTCCAAACCCTCCGGGTCCTCTTCTGTCTCCAAATGCCATTTTTTACCTCCTATCTTTTTTTATTCTTTAAAGCAGACTCAAAATGAGAGCCGTTTTCCCTTAAAAGTACTGTGCCGCATTTCGGACACTTGATTTCCATACACGGAACTCCATTTCTCTTCGGAGTACTATATCCGCATTTCATACAGACACAGTTTCCAACAGGTCCCATACCGCCACCTTTTCCGGATCCGCGACCCATTCCTCTACCACTCATTTCAAACCTCCTTATTGATAATGATTTTCATTATCATTTATAGTATATTTCTTGCTTTATGTCAACAAAAATTTTTTTTTTGCTCAAAATAATTGTAAGATTATAAAAATTAATATTGTTGACTTATAACTTTATTTTTCTTCCTAACCCGAAAAAGTCAGTACATTATCAAAAAGAACCGATCTTCTATATAGTCCGGTTAAAAAAGATTTTTTATGGAAGACACCTATGAAACACCATATGGATATTGATGAAGCTTCAAAATTTACTTCCGAAATTCTTGCAAAATTGAGAACTGGGGAAGAAGCTCAAGAGGAAATGAAATCTTTTTTGGAAAAGCGGAAAACAAGCTGGATTCCGGTGAAAAAAAATTAAATTTTGTCAGATATTTTTTTCTGAGAAATAAGTTTTCGGTTCTCTTCAAGAAGCATTTTTAATTCTTCAGATCCAATTTCTCCCGAAGATGCTGATTTTATCTTTTTTTCAATCTCAGCAAGTTTTGCTTTCACATCAATTTCATCTATCTCTTCTCCTCTGATAACTTTATCCGAAATAATTGAAATATTATTCTCATTTACTTCAAGAAATCCGTTCTCAATATAAAGATAGTGAGATTTTCCTTCAATATCATCATACGATACTTCTCCAAACTTAAGCAAAGAAATATAGGGAAGATGATTGGAAAGAATTCCTGCTTTACCGTAAAAAGCAGGTATATAAAGATCCAATATCTCCGATTTTACAACCGTCTCTTCCGGAGTAATAATCTCAAGATTAATAATATCGCCCATTATTCTCTCATTTTTTTAGCTTTTTCGATTACTTCTTCAATTCCGCCGCACATATAAAACGCCTGTTCGGGAAGATCATCATATTTTCCTTCCGCAAGATCTTTAAAACCTTTTATGGTATCCTTTATCTCTACATATTTCCCTTCCATCCCCGTAAACTCCGATGCAACAAAAAACGGTTGAGAAAAAAATTTTTGTATCTTTCTGGCTCTTCCTACGATTACTTTATCCTCATCAGAAAGCTCTTCCATTCCAAGAATAGCAATAATATCCTGCAGATCCTTATATCTTTGAAGTATCTCTTTGACCTTAACCGCAACTTCATAGTGCTCTTTACCGATTATTTTTGCATCCAATATTCTTGAATATGATGCAAGAGGATCAACCGCAGGATAAATCCCAATTTCCGTAAGAGCTCTTGAAAGGTTTGTTGTTGCATCCAGATGTGCAAATGTCGTCGCCGGAGCAGGATCGGTATAATCATCAGCAGGAACATAGATAGCCTGAATGGAAGTGATTGATCCTTTCTTTGTTGATGTAATTCTCTCCTGCATTTCTCCCATTTCAGTTGCAAGATTCGGTTGATATCCGACTGCCGACGGCATCCTTCCGAGAGTAGCGGAAACTTCTGAACCGGCCTGAGTAAATCTGAAAATATTATCAATAAACAACAACAGATCAAGTCCCTCCTCATCACGGAAATATTCGGCAACCGTAAGACCTGTCAAAGCTACTCTTAGCCTTGCTCCGGGAGGTTCCGTCATCTGACCGTATATCAGGGCGGTTTTATCTATAACTCCGGATTCTTTCATCTCAAGATAAAGGTCATTCCCTTCTCTTGTTCTTTCCCCGACTCCGGAAAAAACCGATAATCCGCCATGTTTAATTGCCACATTATTAATCATTTCCATTATCAGAACCGTCTTACCGACTCCGGCACCTCCGAACAATCCGATTTTTCCACCTTTCAGATATGGTTCGAGAAGATCAATTACTTTAATTCCTGTTTCAAAAAGTTCCAATTTCGTATCTTGATCTTCCAGAGAAGGAGCCGGCCGATGGATCGGATATCTCTTCTTACTATTAACAGGACCTTTTAAGTCGACAGGATCACCGGTCACATTTAAAATTCTTCCCAGAACTTCTCTTCCCACAGGAACTGTAATAGGTTGTCCCGTATCAATTGCTTTCATTCCTCTGACAAGTCCGTCAGTCGGATTCATAGATACCGTTCTTACTCTGTTTTCTCCAAGATGAAATTGAACCTCAGCTATTATCTTAAGTTTTTTTTCACTTTCAAAACCTTCGGAAATAATTTCGATTGCGTTGTATATAGGCGGCAGAGCACCTTCCGGAAATTCAATATCAACAACCGGTCCTATCACCTCTACCACTTTCCCCGTATTATTTGCTTTTTTATTTTCAGTCATTATAGATACCTCCTATTTTGTAAGAGCCTCGGTAGCTGTTATTATCTCAAGCAGTTCTTTTGTTATTGATGCCTGCCTTAATTTATTCATAGTTAATGTTAGGTTTTTAATCATCTCTTTAGCATTTTGCGTAGCAAGTTCCATTGCTACCATACGTGCCGCATGTTCGGAAGCTGAGGAACTTAACATTGTAAGAAAAACTTTCAGGTTTATGAATTTCGGGAGAATAGAATCAAATATTTTTAAAGGTTCCGGTTCAAAAATATATTGGATATCATCCTTATCATCATTCTTTTTTAAAGATATCGGAAGAAAAATTTCCTCCTTTATCTGCTGTTTAGAAGCATTTTCAAACTCAGTATATATAAACCTGATATCATTAATATCTTCATTTATATAGAGACTTGAAAGATACTCCGAAATCTGAACCGTATCTTCATATTTAAAATTTTTCATAAGATCCGGAAAATCTTTTTTTATTGAAAAATCTCTCTTTCCAAAATAAAGATTTGCCTTTTTCCCGATCGTCACAAGAGAGATTTTTCTCTCTTCATTTGAATTATCACGATAAATATTCTCAATTTTTTTTAATATATGAGAATTAAACGATCCGCATAATCCTTTATCCGAACTAAGTATAACAAATACAGATTCACTCCCCTTCTTTTTTTTTACAAGAGGATTGTCTATATTTAATCCCGATTTAATAACAATCTCCAAAAGACGGGAGAGTTTTTCCAATACCGGTTTTGCTCTGTTTATTTCAAGAACACTCTTTCTCAACTTAGCCGCAGAGACTGTTTTCATTGCTTTTGTAATCTTTTGTGTATTTTTAACGGAATTTATCCGTCTTCTTAAATCAATTAAATTTTCTGCCATTATTTTTCAAGAGAAGACCTGAACTCTTCTGAGAATTCAGTCAACATTTCCTTCATTTTATTCTCAAGCTCTTCCGATATCTTCTTTTTCTCAATTATCTCTCTTAGAATATCCGGATAATTGGCACTCACATATTCAATAAGCTTATCCTGGTATTCCCCGATATTTTCAATAGGAAATTCATCCAAAAAGCCACGAGTACCTGCAAATATAATAACTATCTGTTTTTCAACATCAATCGGAACACCTTCACCCTGTTTTAACAATTCCGACAACCTTTTCCCCCTCTCAAGCTGCTGGATAGTCGCTTTATCAAGATCGGATCCAAACTGTGTAAAAGCAGCGAGTTCTCTGAATTGTGCCAGATCAAGTTTAAGAGAACCGGCAACCTGTTTCATTGCTTTTATCTGTGCATTTCCACCGACTCTCGATACAGAGATACCAACATCAATCGCAGGTCTTTGACCCGAATTAAAAAGATCGGGCAATAAATAGATTTGACCATCCGTAATTGATATTACATTTGTCGGAATATAACCTGAGACATCCGAAGCCTGGGTTTCTATAATTGGAAGGGCAGTCAATGAACCTCCCCCCTTCTCTTCATTAAGTTTAGACGCTCTTTCAAGCAACCTCGAGTGAAGATAAAAAACATCCCCCGGATAAGCTTCTCTGCCCGGCGGTCTTCTTAAAAGTAGTGAGATCTCTCGATATGCAGCAGCATGTTTTGAAAGATCATCATAAACGAGAAGAGAATGCATACCTTTATTCATAAAATATTCACCCATTGCACATCCTGAAAACGGTGCAATATATTGCATGGCAGCAGGAGTCGAGGCACTGGCAACAACAACAATCGAATATTCCATTGCACCCATCTCCTCAAGAGTTTTCACAACCTGAGCAACGGTTGATTGCTTCTGACCGATTGCCACATATACACAAATCTCATTTTTACCTTTTTGATTAATAATCGTATCAAGTGCAATTGTTGTTTTCCCCGTCTGTCTGTCCCCGATTATCAGTTCTCTCTGCCCACGCCCGATCGGAATCATTGCATCTATTGCCTTGATACCCGTTTGCAATGGTTCTTTCACAGGAGTTCTTTCTACAATTCCCGGTGCAATGGTTTCTATAGGAAGAAAGGTTTTTGTTTCAATCGGACCTTTATCATCAATAGGCTCGCCAAGAGGAGTAACAACTCTCCCGAGAAGAGCTTCACCAACCGGAACAGAAATAATCCGTTTGGTTCTCCTTACTATATCCCCCTCTTTAACCTTATACCCCTCTCCAAGGATAATCGAACCTACATTATCCTCTTCAAGATTTAAAGCGATCCCGTAAATCTCTCCGGGGAACTCAATAAGCTCGTTATACATGACATTTTCCAACCC
>CAZWFY010000043.1:0-22374 GCA_964633415.1 uncultured Clostridia bacterium
ACACCGCCATACATATCAATATTATATTTTCATAATAGCATTAAAATGTCAACATAATGCCAATTTACTTCAGATCAATTTCATCTCTTTCATCTGCTCAACCATATCTTTAATTGTTGTTTCAAAGTCCGTATATTTCAGCCCGAGTTCTTCTACCGATTTTTTATTATTAAATTTCAAGGGATATCCCACATTTTTCATAACAAATTTAAACGGCTGACCGAATACCCAACCCAGTAAGAGAACAACCCATTTCGGAATTTTCATCAATGGTAGTTTAAATTTTTTCGGATAAAGCTTTTTGATAATATCTGAAAGACCCATCATACTCTCAACTCTTTCAACAAGAATATACCTCCCCTTTGCATCTCTCTTTTCAAGAGCAAAAATATGAGCTTCGGCAACATCTCTCACATCCACAAACCCGAAGTTAAGTTCCGGAACTCCCAAAAAATATTTTCCGCCTACAAGTTCTTTTATTAGAATGATACTCTCCGATATGGAATAGGGCGTAAGCATAGGTCCCATTACAAATGACGGGTTTATAACAACAAGCTCCCAATTATCCTGGCTTTCATATAATTCCCATGCCTTTTTTTCAGCCGTTACTTTGGAATAATAATAAGGTTGATGCTTTTTTGAACTGGATTCATTAAAATGTTCTTCGGTAAACTCTTTAAGACCTAAATTTTTCATATCAACCGTATCGCCGTGAACAGCTGCTACACTTGATGTTAAAATAATCTTTTTCACAGACCCGGATTTATTTGCCGCATTTAAAACATTAACGGTCCCTTTAACGGCCGGATCTATTAAATCCTTAACCGGATCTTTGAATTTAAGCGTAAAAGGAGACGCAACATGTATTATTGCATCTGCACCTTTTGCAGCTTTATCAAATGTTCCCTCTTTTAACAGATCCGCTTCATATATTTCAAGCTTCCCATCCGATCTTTTTTCAATATTTTTTAATAGCTCTATTTTCTCCTTTTTATTTTTATCTCTTACGGTAACTCTTACAGTATATCCTTTCCCCAATAGTTTTTTAACTATCCATAAACCGATATATCCGGTTCCTCCCGTTACCATTATTATATTCTTCATTTTCCGGCTCCTAAAACTTTAGATTTTCAAATATTATCCTTTTGATTCAAAACATTCAACGGCAAAGTAAAAAAGCTATTTATCATGTTTGACAATTATTGCAGTTAAAACTAAAATGAATTCCTAAAAAATATAAAAATAACAGAGGGAAAAATGGAAGAAAATTCATATTCAAAAGCAGGCGTTAACATTGACAAGGGGAGAGAAGCCGTTGACAAGATAAAGAATATGGCAAAAAAATTCGGTGTGCTTGAGATAGGAAAATTTTCAGGTTTTTATCCTCTTACGGAAGGGTTAAACTCTCCGGTTCTTGTCTCTTCCGCAGATGGTGTAGGCACAAAGCTAAAAATAGCTTTTATGACCGACAAACATAATAGCGTGGGAAAAGATCTCGTTAACCACTGTGTAAATGATATTTTGGTATATGGAGCAAAACCGCTCTTTTTTCTTGACTATATCGCCACCGGAGTTTTGGAACCCGATAAAATATCAGAGATTGTATCCGGTCTTTTGGAAGGATGCGTTGATAATAACTTTATTCTTCTCGGGGGCGAAACTGCCGAGATGCCGGGTTTTTATTCGGATAATGAATATGACATTGCAGGTTTTATAGTCGGGCTTGTAGAAAAAAAAAATATAATTGACGGTAAAAATATTAAAGAAGGCGATCTCTTGATAGGGCTTCAATCATCCGGATTACATACAAACGGATACTCCCTTGCCAGACATATTGTTTTTGAACAATTAAAGATGAATGTTAACGACCAACTACCGGGAACAGAAGATACTATCGGAGATGCTCTATTAAAAACTCACAGATCATATCTTAAGCCCGTCTCAAAACTGCTTGAAAAAAAGATTATCAAAGGAATGGTCCATATAACCGGAGGCGGATTCTATGACAATATCCCCCGAATACTTCCCGAAGGATACGAAGTGAAAATAAACAGGAACTGGCCGGTTCCGGAAATCTTCTCCTTTCTTGTTAAAAAGGGTAACATATCACAAAAAGAAAGTTTCAGAGTATTCAATATGGGTATAGGAATGATACTTTTTATAGACAGAGAGAATTTAAGTGAGACCGAATCCATTCTCAATAATCTGAATGAAAATTTTTATACAATAGGACAGGTTAAAAAATCGAATGGAAAAGATAAGGTAATCATCTCCTGAATATATGACAATAACTCTTAATAACAAAGAAAAAGTTCTCGAAGGATATTCGGAAATTTCAGTATCGGAACTCTTTAAAATAATGAATTTTTCATTTCCTATGATAATCGTCAAAATTAACGGTCAAATAGTAAAAAAGCCGGATTATAAAAAGACATTGATATATGAAGGAGATAACGTCTCTGCTTTTCACCTTATCAGCGGCGGATAAATTCAAGGAATAAAAAAACCTCTTATATCCATTACATTGGTTCCGGTTTCCCCGATTTTTATAAGTTGCTCTATTTTATTAAAGAATGTATAAGAATCATTTTTTTGCAGATATAGATCTATTGATTCACTAATCTCCAAATTGCTTTTTTTATAAGAATATTTATCAATCCACGCACCTGCAGCATCGGTAGGCCCATCAATACCATCCGACCCGAAACTGAAAATGAAAAATTCATGATCGATATTTTTTAACTCTTTTAACATAAGTAGAATAAACTCCATATTTCTTCCACCAAGCCCATCCCCCTTCACATTAACGGTATATTCTCCTCCCGACAGCAGTAAAACAGGAGATTTGAACGGAGATTTCCCTCTTAAGGTTTTTTTTATTAATTCGGCAAACTCCAACACCTTTGTCTTAACTTCTCCCGAATCACAAGAGGAAATTATATGGGTATTTATTCCCTCAATACACAAATCGGTTTTTATCCCCTCAAGCACACTCTTGTTATCGCCTAATGTAAAAAATGAATTGTTCATAACAAGATCAGAATCATAGAACGGTGTCTCTTCAACCTTTCCGTATTTTCCCGCTTTAAGATATTCAATGACTTTTAAAGGAATCCTGCTAATAAGATCGTATTTCTCCAGAATTTCAAGTGAATCATTATAGGAGGTATTATCCCAGGCAAACAGTCCGGATCCAACTGTTGAATGAGATCCGTCCGGCGTATCGGAAATAATCAGATTGATCACTTTTGCAGGATATATCTTTTTTGCAGCAAGACCGCCCTTTATCAAACTTAAATGCTTCCTCACACAATTCAACTCTTCTATAGTTGCACCGGATTTAATTAAAAGTTTGTTAACAATATTGATTTCTTTAAAGGGAATCTCTTTCGGAGGTGCAATCAGCATTGAAGAGGCACCGCCGGAAATAAGCGAAATTAAAAGATCATCTTTTCTTACAAAAGAGAGAAACTCGAGAAATTTCTTTCCGGAATTCAGGCTGTTTTTTCCGGGATAGGGATGATCCCCTTTTAAATAAGTATCCATATCGGCAAAATTTTCATATTCATCAGCAGAGATAATCAATTGAGAATGTATTCTGTTTTTAAGAACTTTGTTTATTCCTCTGCTCATCCGAAAAGAACATTTCCCGACAGATACAACATGGATATTATTAAAATCATCCGGATGAAATTCAGATTTATCAATTTTCAGATAATTTTCATCAAATTTTACCCCGTTGAGAATTATCCCGAACGGATCGGATCTGACAAAGAATGACTTCAGGACTTTTTGAAAAAGATCCCTATATTTTCGGGACTGTAACCCCATCCTGTTTATTGTATTTTCCCTTAAGATCTCCATAAGAGTATAGAGGCATGGAATCACTTTCAATAAATATAACCTGTGCAATTCCCTGCTCCGGATAGAGAGTGACTTTATTACCTGAAATATTTGAAATTGAGAGTGTTATATAACCTTCCCAACCGGGTTCCAGCGGAGTTACATTGACAAGAATCCCACAGCGGGCATAAGTGGATTTGCCAAAAACAAGTCCGAGAATTTTCTCCGGTATTTTGAAATATTCAAAACTTTTTCCAAGGATATATGAACCGGGACTCATTTCTATTATTTTCTCCGAATGACAAGAATAGTCATTATCAGAAATATTGTGCGGATCAATTCCATTCTTTGAAGAGATTAATTTTTTATATTCATGGTCAAGCCTTATATCATAACCGAAAGGTCCAAGCCCGTAAGAAATCACACCATCTCTGACGGAACTCCCGACAAACGGTTCAATAAGTCGCTCTTTTACAGCTTTTTCTTTAATCCATACGGAAGATTTAAGCATATTCTATATCTCATATTTTGAAATCTTAAGATGAAGATGGCATATAAGTTTTCTTAAATATCTTATCCCGTCTATAAGATCTTTGGAAAATTTGGTTAAATATTTTACAAAATCATACTCTTCTCTGCTTCTTAATTTATTCTCAAACTCCTGTGTAAAATCTCTTATCTCTATCAATAGATTTAGAAGATAAAGAATACTTTCCAAAACCATCTGAAGATTATTTTTAGGAATAAATGCAATGGAGGTCTCTGCAAACAACTGAATCCTCTCCATAGATTCTCTTACCGCTTCAGCGGTAAGATAATTAACCTCTTTTAGATATGGGTTATTATAATCATCATAATAGCGTAATTTATGTTTTGCACGTTCCTGGATTTTAAGATTCTGTTCTTCAAGAGATAGAAAATATTTTTTTAATCCCAGAAATTTTCTTTCAAATTTATAGAGATTGATGAAATCTCTACCTATATAAATCTTGTCTTTATAGAAAGCATCCAACTCTTCTTTATAATGAGAATAAAATTTAACTTCAAATCTTGCATCTCTTTTATAAATCAATCTCGATATAAAAATACTATGGGGATTTGTCAGATAGTATGAGTTTTCTTCAATAAGAGCACTGTAAACATAAAGAGAATTCAAGATAAATTCCTTCAGACTATTTAGAAAAAGTTCATTTTTCCGTATAAACCCCGTAAGTGGTTTATTCTCCACTCCTCTCAATTTTGTATACATCGGGGAGAAAAGATGATTCTCTTTCTCAATCTCGAATTCAAAATAAAAATTATCATAAACTTTTTTATAGAGATTCGAATATATTATTTTCGGAATTTTTTCCAACTTCTTTCCGCTAAATACTTTAAATGTTTCTAAGGTTTTCAAACTTTCCTCCTTTCAGATTATAAATAAAACTTAAAAGAAAGTAAATATTAGATTAGTATAACTATTATAAGTTGGAAATTAATTCTAAAGTTTTTTTTACTTCAGGGAATTTAACGATCGTAGGATTGTTAAATATATGTGCGAGAGTCCTTCCGATATATTTTTTATAGCTGCGGTTTCCTCTTTCAAAAATTTGAAATCCAAATGTACCGAGTGCCTTAATATTTCTTTGGAGTGCTACCAAAAAAAGTTGATCATAATCGATCTTGCCACATAAACTTTCAATATTACCAATAAAATCCTTTTTAGACCTCAACTTCATATAGGAATCAAACACGATTGAAGCCATATCATAATATTTATTGGCAATCAGAGAATCTTGAAAATCAATAATATAGAAATTGTCATTTTGAACAAAAATATTTCTGGAATGAAAATCTCTGTGAGCAAAAACAGATTCATTATCTATTTTTCCTGTTAAATTTATGAAATCGTTTGTTATTTCGTCTTTTTTCACAAATCCGGGCAAAAAATTTTTAACAAAATAATTTTGAAAAAAAACAAGTTCGGACAATAAACGAGAATTATCCAGCTTTCCGTTTCCATATCGAATCGGAACAGATAGAATTCGGAATAAGATTTCCGCCAGTTTCACTTCCGCATTTTTTTTTACCACAGAGTTCCCTTTTGAATAAAATCTCTGTAGTGAAATATTTCCTAAGTCTTCGAGAATAATTATCCTGCCGCTTAGAACAGTGTGAATGCGGGGAACCATAATACCATTTTCTTTATAGATAGATGTCAACTTAATAATTCTGTCTGTTTCATCGGGAGAATACGCCCCGTAAACCATCGCAACAAGGGATTTTCTCTCAAAAAATATTCTAAAAAAATCTCTTTTGGTTGAAGCTTCGCCTCTTATTTTTGTTATGGATATATTTTTTGATAAGAGTTTTTCAATTATTGATTTAAGTTCAGATCTTTCTTTTTTCATATTCAAATACAATCTTATTGTCCTCCGGAAGAAATGATATGACGAACTTATCTTTAAATGCATCAGGACCGATAACAGCATCTGCGGAAAATCCGTTAAAATCATTCAAATATTTTTTTAGAGGCCAAACCTGAGCATTTTTTCGGACAAAGATATATTTTCCCATCTGAATTTTTGCAGAACTTAAAAAATAGTTAAATTTTTTTCCGTTTGATAGAAATTTACTCTTTGGAATAAGAAAAGATTTAATTTTCTTTGCAAAATCCTCTCGAAGTGAAATATCTTCAGCACCGGTCTCTAATATTGCAAAAGTATTCACACCCGAAATAATCACCGGGAGAAGGGGATACCTGTTACCAAACCAGCGTGTTTCAAATACTTCCGTTTTACTATTTTTTTCAAGATATTCCATAAATCTTTCTTTTGTTCTGAAAAACACTTTTCTCTTTATCATATCCAGAGAAATTATTCTGTTTCTTATATAAATAGGATTCAAATTTGCATCATAAAAACTTGAATATGGTTTTGGAATATAAATACCATAAAGATTCTTAATACTTAAATCACCAAGATTTAAACTTTTACAATAGATCGAAAATCCGTCAAGATTTTCCGATTCACTTCCTATTTTTGTAATAATCCTACCACCTTTCTTTGGTTTTAAATATTCACGAAGATCCCTGTTGTGTATTATCCACCCTGTCATATTACCCGTATCAATGATCACTCTATATTTTTTGTCACCGATTTTAACTTTAATCATATTTAAATGTCCGTTATTATCTTCTAACAAGGGAATTGATACCGAATCGGATTCAGATTCCAGAAAAAAAGATTTTATATTTTTCCCTTTAAATAGTTTTGCCGTCTCTTTAATATTTTTTACCGCTGACTTTCCGGATTTTTTTCGAATAATTTTTACCATGGATTTATATATTGTTGATAATCCGTTTATATCTTGATGATATCTATAAATTTCCAAACCGATTTTATTATAAAGTCCGGAAGTTGAAAATTTTTTAAATTTATTGTTTATTTCAAGAAGCAGACTGTTTGCCCTCTTAAAATCTCTTAAAAAAAGAAGGTAAATCAATTTCCCTCTAAATATTCTTAATGAATTTTTATTTAATTCATAAGCTTTATCCAATACAACTTTTGCTTTAAAAAGTTTTCCCTCTGCAATATATAATATCGCTTTTACAGCCAGATATTCAGGAAGGATTAGTTTATAATTTTTTAATTTATTGATAAATTCAGTTGCTTTTAAGGTATTTCCACTCCTTATAAGAGCTTCAGCCAAAAAAAGTTTTTCATTCAAAGATAGAGATTTTCCCTTTTTCTCCTGTAAAAACTTAGTGTATTCCGAAAATTTTCCTTCATAAAATCTATTTTCCCATTTTTTTAAATTATCCGACATTGGAAACTGAAAGGAATAAATAGACAGTAATGCAGTTATTATAAATAACCTCAAAATTTTCTTCTCAATTTTCCTCATAATTTTAAACCGTTAAATATTATGAATCAATTTTTCCTCTTAAAATAGTCTTGACAGAAATGATATAATAATAATATAAAAAAATCGAGTGAGGAGTTAAAAATGGAAAAGAAAAAAGGGAATAAAAACGAAAAAAACTACAAATTTCAATCTGAAGTCAAACAACTTTTAGACATTCTTGTCTATTCACTATATAAGCATAAAGAGGTATTTCTCAGAGAATTAATCTCAAATGCAGTTGATGCATTGAATAAAATTCAATTTATATCCCTAACCGACAAAACATTAGAATCGGAATCTCCTGAAATGAAAATATCCGTTACTATTGATAAAAAATCAAAAACCTTAACAGTAGAAGATACGGGAATAGGTATGACTGAAAAAGAACTTGTTGAAAATCTTGGAACCATAGCTCATTCGGGAACAATCGAGTTTATTAAAAAAGCCGGTAAACTTAAAGATAAAAAAGAGATGGATCTGATTGGAAAATTCGGTGTCGGTTTCTATTCAGCCTTTATGGTTGCAAGCAAAATACAGGTTTTTACACGCTCCTATAAAAAATCTTCAAAAAGTTTACTTTGGGAATCAAAAGGCGGTAACGACTATTCAATTAAGACTGTGGATAAAAAAGATAGAGGGACAAAAATTGTTCTACACCTTAAAAAGGAAGAAGAAGAATTTTTAGAAAAATTCAGAATAAAATCAATTATTGAAAAACATTCAAAATTTCTTCCTTTCCCAATATTTATAGATGGGGAAAAGATTGAAAGCACTGATGCCATTTGGACTCAACCGAAATCATCTTTAAAAGAAAAGGACTATATCGATTTTTATAAATTTTCTGAAAACAGCAGTGAAGAACCTGAAGCATATATTCATCTCTCTTCCGATGCCCCTGTTCAATTTAACTCAATTTTATATATCCCTAAATCAAATTTTGAACTTTTAGGTCTCCTAAAAAAAGAATCCGGTATAGATCTCTATTCCAACAGAGTGCTTATTGCAAAAGGCTCAAAGGATATAATTCCGGAATATCTCAGATTTATTACCGGAATAGTGGATTCCCTTGAGATTCCTCTTAATATATCAAGAGAATCAATCCAGAGTAATGTTAATATAGACAAGATCAGAAAATTTTTAATAAAAAAAATAATTCAAAAACTAAAAACATTAAAATCAAAATCGCCTGAAATATATAATAATATTTGGAAAAATTTCAATAAAAACATTAAAGAGGGAATAATTAATGATTATGACAACAGGGAAAAACTTGCAGAATTATTAATGTTTTACTCCTCAAAAAGTGCCGGGAAACTGACAGATCTGGATTCCTATATAGAAAAAATTGATACAAAACAGAAAGAGATCTATTTTATTACGGGAACAGATCTTAAATCTCTCGAAAATAACCCTGCGCTTGAAATATTCAAAGAAAAGAAAATTGAAGTTATTTTCCTTCTTGATCCGATTGATGAATTTGTCTTTGATCATCTAAGGGAGTATAAGGGTAAAAAGTTCAAAATTGCCGAAAGTTCGGATCTTGATATTACAAAAAATGAAAAGAAAGAGGAAGATAAAGATTACATAAAGAGTGTTAACAATTATATAGGTTATCTTAAAACTCTTTTTGGAGAAAAGCTAACAGATGTAAAAGTTTCAAACCGTCTCACAAAAAGTCCTTCGATTTTGTTGAATGATCCCTCAGGACCTTCTGCTCAAATGGAAAAAGTTATGAAAATTATGAATAAAGATTATAGTTTTTCAAAAAGAGTATTGGAGATTAATCCTGAAAATGAGTTGATAAAAGAACTGGTCAGAATTCACGAGAAAGAACCCGCATCCGAACAATTGAAAACCTTGTCATCTCAACTTCTTGACAATCTCCTGATTCGTGACGGTTTGCTTGAAAATTTAGACTCCGCAATTCCGAGAATACAGGATATAATGTTATTGGCAGCGAAAAACATTAAATAAATTTAAATCATACTCCTCTGATGGATTTAAATAAATCAATAAGATTTATAAGAAAGGATGTAGTACTTTTGTATGAAAAAATGTTTCCTCTCTATCTCATCACCGGTGAAAAAAACTTTCTGATAGATTGTTCCATTTCTCCCTATTCTGAAAAGATTGTTAAAAATGTAAAAAAAATCCTCAACGAAAGTTCTTTAACCGGGGTACTTCTAACCCATTCTCACTATGATCATACGGGAGCCTGTCCGATGATCTCTTCTCAATTAAAGCCGAAAATTTTCGGGTCACCTCGTACTGTTGAGCTTTTACAAAAGAAAAAAGTATTAAAATATATTGAAAACCTTAATAGAGAATTTGAAGATTTGCTGGGTATCGGACCGAATTTAAAATTTTCCGGATTTAATACTCTAAAAAGTGTCAAAGAAGGTGATAAGATTTCAGTAGAAAAAGATAAATATTTTCAGGTGTTTGAAACGCCGGGACATACAAAATGCTCTCTATCTTATCTTCTTGAACCCTATGGGGTTTTGTTTCCCGGTGATGCTGCGGGAGTTATTGAAAGAAGAGGGAAGATTAAGCCTCTTTTCCTGTCAAACTTTTCCTCCTATTTAATCTCATTAAAAAAACTTATAAAGTTAAAAGCGGAAATTCTTGCACTTCCCCACAATCGGTTTATATCAGGGAAAGACAATGTTAAAACTTTTTTGTCAAAATCACTTGAACAATCTGAAAGAATAGGTCATTTAATTCAAAAAGAAATTTCCTCAGGAAAAAACCTGAAAACAATAGCAAAAAATATACTCGCTGATGAATTTGCAGAGCCAACCGTTCAGGGTCCTAAGAAAGCTTTTACAATTAATCTGAATGCAATGGTAAATGCCGTAAAAAAAGAGATGAATTAAAATTTTAATTTTTCAAATTCAATTCTAAAATTATTATAAATAATTTTTCTTTCTGTAATTATTCCTGTTAATAAAGAAGCAGGCGTGACATCAAATACCGGGTTTAGTGCAGAAGTTCCTTCAGGAGCAATGCTGACGCCCCCGATACCAAGAACTTCCGATGGATCTCTTTCCTCAATCTTAATCTCATTACCATTTTTAATATCAAGATCCACTGTGGATAAGGGAGCGGCAACATAGAAAGGGATTTTATGATAATGTGCAAGAACGGCAATTGAGTATGTTCCGATCTTATTTGCCGTATCACCATTCCCGGCAATTCTGTCGGCACCAACTATAACGGAATTAATTTTTCCTGACTTCATTAAATAACCGACCATACTGTCCGTAACTAATCTAAACGGAATCTTCTCTTTTGTTAACTCCCATGCGGTAAGCCTGGCACCCTGAAGAAAGGGCCGTGTTTCCGTTGCAAAAATCAGAATATCTCCATAAAGAGAAAAAACCTTTCTAATCACTCCGAGAGCGGTTCCATAGCCTGCCGTTGCAAGCCCTCCCGTATTACAGTGAGTTAATATATTATCTCCCTTTTTAAAAAGATCCGATCCGATTTTTCCTATTGATCTGTTTATCTTTATATCCTGTTCACGAATTTTTAATGCTTCTTTGACACACTCTTTCTTTAATTCTATAAGATTTTTTTTGTGTCGATCAAATATTTTACTCATTTTTTCGATTGCCCAAAAAAGATTTACAGCAGTGGGTCTTGTTTTTTTAAATCTTTCACATATTACTGAAAAAACATTTTCAATTTCCGATAATCTTTTATTTTCATCTATCCCGGTAACTCCAAGTGCTATTCCTAACGCCGCAGCAACTCCGATTGCAGGTGCTCCTCTTATCATCATCTTTTCAATGCTTTGGGCAACTTCTTCAAATGTGGTAAATTCAACAACCTTCTCTTCGCTTGGTAACAATCTCTGATCAAGTATACAAACTCTGTTATTCTTCCATTCAACTGATGTAATCATTTAAAAAGGAGGGCTATCTTAACCAGCCCGGAGGTGCACCTGCTTTCCTTGCTTCCTCATGAAGATTTTCTTTTTGTAATTCCGCAGATGCCAATCCGGTTTTTAATTCACTTAATTTTCCCGTAAGTTGAGTCAACTTTGCTTTTGCATTACTAATTTGAGAAGGGATCGACAAATTTAGGTAATCGGTTTGTACTTTATTTAAAGAGAGTTGAGTTTTGCTGATTTGTTCCTTTAATTTCAAGATCCTTTCGTCAAGTGCTTTCATCCGTTGTTTCCAGTATTTTTCAGTTTTTTTGGGATCTATTAAGGGTTTTTTTAATTTGGATTTTTTTTTACTTTTCCCAATTTCAGATACACTCTCATCTGTTTTTATAAAACTTACTCTTTTTTTCCCTGCAGACAGATAAATAATTGATGAATCCGTAAGAACATATTTTGATTTAATTGTTTTTTTTCGTCTTTTCGCCTCTTTTTTCTGAAGTTCAACAAGTGAAACAGATTCCGGATAGATCAGATTGCCAGCAAAGACAAATGTTAAGAGTATAAGCGAAAAAACTCCAACTATTTTCATTTTCCTATTACCTGAATATCCACCCTTCTATTTTTTCTTCTGCTCTCTTCACTGCTGTTATCAAAAGGTGAATCTTTTTCTCCGTAAAAGAATGTCTCTATCAGATTTTCCGGAATATTATATTTTGAGATTAAAATGTTTTTTACAGCAGTTACTCTTTTGTTTGATAATTCCATATTATATTCGAAATTACCTATGCTGCATGCATAACCTCTCAGAATTATAGAAATCTCTGATTTTGAATCAATAAAACTTTTTAATTTATTAAAATTATCATCATATTTATCAGAAATTTTCGTTTCATTTATATCAAAAAGAATTGCAAAATTAAAAGTTTCTTCAGTCTTTTTCACTTCCTGGGAAATCTCTTCGCTTTTTTTAAGAAGAGGTGGCTGTTGCTCAACAACCGAAACATTACCCTGAGAAACAGCAGGTAAGACGGCAAAATTCTCACCGACACTGATCGGTAGAGAAACATCAATTATTTTTATTGTAGAATTGTTGCTTTGAGGTTTTAAAACTATTCCTGATCCTATTACAACTTTAGGAAGATTTCTCTTTAAAATCTTATAGAATAGTACAAAATCACCTTTTGAAACCTCTCCCATTCCGAGATTGGATATAACAATATCCCCGGAACTGGATGTCATCTTAGTTATACCGGAATTATCGTAAGAAAAGATTATCTTGCCTTTCAAATAGGAGTCCATTAACTTGGTTTTTTTATAATCAATAGCCTTTCTTACAATTTTTTCCTCTTCTTTAAAGGGAATAAGATTGTCCGTAAGCTCAACAGGGAAACATGTATCCTCAAGAGTAACAATAGCTCTGTCTTCAAAAATTTCCGAAATCACACCGGTTCCTTTTCTTTGAATCAGCCGTCCCATAAGCTTAAGTGACCCCGGACTGTAGACTCTCTTTAAAAGAGCAAAAATCTCAAAACGATCACCTGTTTTTAAGCCGGACAAATTTCCTTTGTTTATAAAGACCCTGTCTCCGGTGGTATATTGACTCTTACTCTGATTCATTTCCTCGCTACCGATAATCTCAATATCAGTACTTATTCTTTTAACTATCTCACAAGTGCAATAAAGATCCGTGCGACCAATTAAAACTTCAGATTGATTCTTGAAAAACACGGATTTTGATAATAATTTTTTTTTCTGTCCCATCACAGGTAAAATCAAAGTAATCAAAATTATTAAAAGTAATATTTTTTTGTTCATTTTCTCTCCTGAAAAAATAGGTTTAACCATCTCATATTATCCAATAATCCATTCTTATTTAAACAATCCGTTAGTTAGTTAATAGAATAATATTATTATTTTGTCAAGTTTTTCTATAAATTTAAACTTCAATATTATATAATTAAATAAAATAAATAATTAAAGGTAAGAGAAAAAAGATGGATAAATCAGTAATAAAAGACCCAATTACATTAAAATTAAAAGAGATATTAACAAATCATAGTAGCGGAGAGCTGATTTTAAAAGGAAAAACATTTAAAAAAACCATCTATTTTGAAAACGGTGATGTTGTCTATGCGAGATCCAACGTAATTCAGGAGCGACTTGGTGAAATATTGTTTAAAACCGGAAAATTAACTAAATCCGAATTTTGGAATATTCATAAATTAATGGAGAATCAAAAAGAAAAAATCGGCAAAATTCTTGTAGACAAGGGGATTCTGACAAAAAAAGATCTTTTTTTCTCCATTCAGATTCAAATCAAGATAATCGCAAAATCACTTTTTTACATAAATAGCGGTGAATGGGATTTTGTTGAGAAAGATCTTGATCTTTCGGATGATTCGAAATTTCACCTTGATCTCTCCGAAATCATAATTGACGGTACGGATATGATAAAAAATACATTCTTCTATAAAGATATTTATATTGAACACGAACCGCTTGTTAAACAATACAACAAAGATATAGACGATCTTTTAAGTGAAGAACAAAAAAAACTGATCGGATATATAAAAAATACCGTTTCACTTTCTTGCAATGATATATGTTTAAAATATTCATACAATGAGGAAACTTTCTGGAAAAATATAATTATTCTTTTTCTACTTGATATTATAACGTTTGAAGAAATTAAAGAAAAAAAGGAAAAAAACGAAAATATAGAAAAAATTATCGAATTTTTTGATAAATTAAAAAGCGGAAATATTGATTACTATTCTCTTTTAAGCCTGAAAATCAATGCTTCTCCGGAGCAGATAAAAGAAAAGTATTTTTTGCTTGCAAAAAAGTTTCATCCTGACAGGGTAGGAAAAACAATTGATCCTTCTATACGCGACAAGGCAAATTTTGTCTTTGCCGAGATCAACAGAGCGTATGATATTCTGGAAAATCCTGAAAAGAGAAAAGAGTATGACATTAAAAAATTTAAAAATAACGATGACAGTGAAATATATAACAAAAACCTTAAAGAAAAAGCCTCCATTTTATACAGAAAAGCCAGAACTCTCTACAATAGAAGAATGTATTGGGAGGCTACGGCACTTTTGGAAGAAGCTATAAAAAGTGTTAAAGATAAGGGTTCATATTATATGCTGCTTGGATTGGCTCAGATGAATATAGATTCAATGAAATGGTCTGCAGAAAAGAACCTTACAAAAGCAGCTGAACTCGAGCCGATGAACGCCGAACCTTATGTGGCATTGGGTAAGCTTTTTTTAATGGAGAATATGGAGAATAGATCAAAAGCATTTTTTCAAAAAGCCATCTCAATTGATCCCGATAACAAAGCTGCTATTGAAAGTCTCAAAACTTTAAAAAAGAATTCCACCGGCAGTGAAAAAAAAGGTTTTTTTTCTAAAAAAAATAAATATTAATTTCTAATATTTAAGTATTTTTTTAAGTATATCTTCTATTGACCTTCCTCTTTTTTCAACCTCTTCCAAAATCTTTTCTGCTTTCGAACTTATATCCTTTTTAAAGGATTCATCTTCTATTCCTTCGAGATTTATAATAACATTATAAAAAGCCCCTTTCGCTGCTACAACCGCAGTAAGACCCGCAACTCCCCCATCCGAAGCCGAATTGATATTTCCGAATTCAGAAACATATAGTGCCAGTTCAGTAAGCTTTTCACACTGTTTAAGAACTTCAAAAGGAACAAGGGTAGCCTCTTTTGTGGCCTCTTCAATTCTCTCCTTTCTTTCTTTAATTTCCTCTTCACTTTTTTTCGGAAGAGAAAAAGCATCCATAATTTTGTTAAATGCTTCCGTATCTTTATCCACCATTAACAGAAGAAAATCCTTGATTTTTTGCCCTTCCTCTGCAATCTTGATCATATTTTCTTTAACATCTTTATATTTTTTCTTTTTTACGGTCAAATTTGCAACCATAGAACTTAATGCTGCGGACAGACTTCCATTAAGAGCGGCAACACTTCCCCCTCCGGGAGCCGGAGACTCGGAAGCAAGCTCATCTGCAAATCCATAAAGATCAAGAGAAGCAAGATATCCTTTTTTTCTCAATTTATACTCAATTATCCTCTCTTCCGGAATAAAAGGCGATACTTCATTCAGACCAAGAGTCTGTACTGCAACCCTAACAAGTTCATTTTCGGAAACACCGGTGGATAATTCCTGTTTTTTAAGATAATATTTTCCGGCTTGAGTAAGAGCATCCAAGGGGATCATACCTACAATTTCACTCCCGGTTACTCTGGCACCGAATTCATTTGCAAGTTTTTCAGATTCATCAAATATTTTGTGCAAAGGAGTTGCTTTATAATTAAGAATATTTACCGTAACCTGTGCCATATTATATTCTTCGATATACCATCCCATTCCCTGAACACCTTTAAACAGTCCCGGAATATTCTCGCGCTTACCTGTTTTTGGATTTTTTACATTTCTCCCTTTTTCTCTTATTCTTTTTGCAATTTTATTGGCTATCTTAGTTTCACGTGTATTAAGGTTTACATTGTAAGCAATTAAAAAACCTCGAGCTCCAATTGCGGTAACACCGCTTCTTGCATTGAACTCCGGCTTTCCGAAATCCGGGAGAAATTTTTTATCCTTCAATTTTTCTTCAAGAGCCTCATATTCACCCTCTCTTATATCCGGAAGT
This sequence comes from uncultured Clostridia bacterium, assembly GCA_964633415.1. Classification (GTDB taxonomy): domain Bacteria; phylum Acidobacteriota; class Aminicenantia; order UBA2199; family UBA2199; genus CAZNLS01. Next base: position 16,298 of record CAZWFY010000043.1, read on the forward strand.
CTTCTTCTATCCTCACTCTGAGCGGATTCAGCATAGAGAAAAACTGGAATATTTAACTTTTCACCAACTCTTTTTCCAACTTTTTTAGATATTTCAATGCAATCATCCATCGAAACACCGGATACCGGAACAAAAGGACATACGTCCGTAGCACCCATTCTTGCATGAGCTCCTTTATGTTTTGACATATCAATTAATTCCGAAGCTTTTTTAATACACAAAAAGGCAGCTTCTTCCACTCCCTCCGGAGATCCTGCAAAAGTAACTACAGTACGATTTGTATCTTTACCGGGATCAACATCAAGCAAAACAACATCCTTAACTTTTTTAAGCTCATCTGTAATTTTCCCTATCACAGACATATCTCTTCCTTCGGAAAAATTAGGAACACATTCAACTATTTTATTCATTTTTCATTCTCCTCATTTAAATTTATTCTATATTTTTGGTTCTCTTTTCTCCATTCCAATATACTCTTATGATTCCCCGAAAGAAGAACTTCGGGAACTTCCAAACCGTTAAAACTTCTTGGTGTGGTATATTGAGGAACACCATATTGATTATCATAAAAAAATGAATCTGTTTCTACAGATTCTCTCTTACCGACAACTCCTCCGATCATCCGGCTGACACTCTCGATTAAAACAGCGGCAGCCAACTCTCCACCTAACAAAACATAATTCCCGATAGAGATCTCTTCATCAACACAAAGATCAATAACTCTCTGATCAACACCTTCATATCTTCCGCATACGAGAATCAGATGCTTCTCTTTTGAAAGTTCTTTCACCTTTCTTTGATCAAGCGGTTTTGCATAAGCGGAAAAAAGAATAACTTTGCCTTTTTTTTTCTTTTTAACCTCGGTAATGGCTTTACAGAGTGGTTGAGGAGTCATAACCATACCGGCACCACCGCCATATGGACGATCATCAACTTTTTTATGTTTATTTTCAGCAAAATCTCTTAAATTATAATAGTTAATGGAAATAAGTTTTTTTTCAACAGCTTTGTTTAAAAGCCCTTCGGAGGAAAAGCCTTTAACTATTCCGGGAAATATAGAAATAACAGAAAATTCCATTGTTCGTTAATTTAAATCCCTTAATCCTTCGGGTGGATCTATCAAAATTACCCGGCTGTCAGTATCAATATTACAAACAATAGGCGGCGAAAACGGAACCAGATGAATCTTTCCGTTTAAATTTACCCTTATTATTCTGTTCATTCCTTCACTTTCAAAACCTTCAACTATTCCCCATTCACTGTTTTTAAGATCAATGACTCTAAATCCTTCATAATTCCGGTTAGAAACATCAGAAACAGGAATATCGGAAAAAATATCATATCCCACTAATTTAAATGACTCATTAATGTTATCTACTCCCAAAAATTTAACAACACACCCTTTGCTGTTATTTTTAATAAACCGGAGCTTTTTTTCTAAGGAATATTTTCGGGATTTTAATATAAAACTATACCCTTCCTTAAAGAATGAAAGGTCCACATCAGGAGAAGTTGCAACAAGAACTTCCCCCTTGTTTCCCTTGGTTTTTACAATTTTACCGAAAAAAAAATTCTTTTCTATTGTTTGTCTTCAAAATTTTCGATAATTTCGAGATTAAATCTCCTTTTCTGCTTCATACCGGCAGCAGCAAGAATTGTTCTTATTGCTCTTGCTGTTCTACCCTGTTTTCCAATTACCTTACCTAAGTCAGACTGATCAACTCTTAATTCCAAAATTGTTGTCTGTTCCCCGTCAATCTGGGTAACTCTTACCTCATCAGGGTTGTCAACCAATGATTTGCATACAGTTTCAACTAGTTGTTTCATCATTACCTCCTAAATTTCCCATATTTGCTTTCTTTAATAGCGACCTAACTGTGGCGGAAGGTTTAGCTCCAAGCTTAATCCATTTATCATATTTTTCCATCTCAATCTTAATCTCAGGAATCTCAGTCATAGGATTATAATATCCTATCCTGTCAATGTATCTGGATTCTCTTGGCTTCCTCTTGTCAACTGCAACTATCCTGTAAAAAGGCTTGTGCTTTGTTCCCATTCGGGTTAATCTAATTACTACCATCGTATAAACTCCCTGTAAAAGCGTAATCTACCCCATTTTGGAAAGAAAGTCAAATTTTTTTAACATTTTGCGGAAAAAAGGTTTCTTCATCATCTTCTTCATTTCAAAATATTGCTTTAAAAGTCTGTTTACTTCCGAAACCGGTCTTCCCGACCCTTTCGCGATCCTGTACCTTCGCTTTCCATCAATTATCTTTGGTCTTTCCCTCTCTTTTTTATTCATGGAGTTAATGATCGCAATCATATGTTTGACTGCTTTTTCATCAAGATTAACATTAGCTCTGTTTAAATTCATTCCCGGTATCATCCCCGCTATATCCGATAATGATCCTAATTTTCCTATCTGTTTTAACTGTTGAGAAAAATCTTCAAGAGTAAATTCATTATTTAAGAATCTTTTGGTAAGTTTTTCAGTCTGATCTTTATCAAACTCTTTCTCAACTTTTTCAATAAGGGACATAACATCCCCCATTCCGAGTATTTGCGAGGCGAATCTCTCCGGAAAAAATTTCTGAAAATCGGTATATTTTTCGCCGATACCGACAAATTTTATCGGTTTATCGGTTATTTTAACAACAGAAAGAGCGGCACCTCCTCTTGTGTCCGAATCAACTTTTGTAAGAATTATTGAATCAATTCCAATTTCTTCCGAAAAAGCCAAAGCTGAATTGACCGCATCCTGTCCGGTCATAGCATCCGCAACAAAAATTGTCTCTTCGGGATTTAAGGATCTCTTTACAATATTTAATTCACTCATCATTGATTCGTCAATATGAAGACGCCCGGCAGTATCGGCAATAATGTAATCATATCCATGATCTTTGGAATATTTTAAAAGTTCTTTTGCAATTTTTTTTAGTTCCATACCGGAAATCTCAAAAAAATCGACCCCAACCTCTCCTGCGATTATTTTCAGCTGTTCAACAGCAGCAAGTCTTTTAAGATCAAATGAACAAAGAATAGAGGATTTTCCAATATTTTTTAAATAAAGAGCTAATTTTCCGGCTGTCGTAGTTTTTCCCGTTCCTTGAAGACCGGTAAGCATTATTATTGATGGTTTTTTTGAGCCTGTATTTAACTCTTTATCCGACTTTCCTAAAATCTCCTCAAGTTCATTTTGTACTATTTTAACAACATGTTGATATGGGTTAAGGCTCTCTTGAACCTCTTTTCCCATAAATTTTTCCTTTATATTCGCAATAAATTCTTTGACTACTTTAAAGTTTACATCCGCTTCAAGTAGAGAAAGTTTGATTTCACGCAAAGCTTTATTCATATTTTCTTCGGTGAGTTTTACCTCACCCTTCAAATACTTTAAAACCTTTCCGAATCTATCACTTAATTTGTCGAACATTTTTTTAATCCAGCTTAAACTCTCTATCATAATCGGATATCTCTACATCGTTAACTCCGATAGATAATAATTCTTTCTTGAGATTAATCAGGCTTTTCTCTTCTCCGTGAACTAAAAATATTTTCTTTAACTTTTCCAGATTATAATTTTTTACCCATGTTTTGATCTCATTGTAATCGGCATGTGCGGAAAAGGAGTTAAATATTCGCACTTCGGCATTGACCTTATATTCCCTGCCGAATATATTTACTTTTTTCAAACCATCAACTAACTTTCTACCCAGAGTATGCTCCGCCATAAAACCCACAATAGTTATTATTGTTTTGGGATTTTCTATATTATTTTTTAGATGATGCAATATTCTACCGTTTTCAGCCATACCGCTTGCCGAAATAATGACCATCGGACCATCTTTTAAATTTATCTCTTTAGATTCTTTAACAGAAGTTACATATCTGATATTTTCAAGTCCGAAAGGATTTATGTTTTCGGAAGTAAAATCATCATAAGTCTCTTTATCAAAACACTCGGGATGAATTTTAAAAATAGATGTGGCATTCACCGCCATCGGGGAATCTACAAAGATCGGTATTTCCGGAATTCTATTCTGAAGCTGCAATAAATGTAAATTATAAATCAACTCTTGCGTTCTCTCTATTGTAAAAGCCGGAATAATTATTTTTCCGCCTCTTGCCACAGCATCTTTTACAAGTTTTTCAAGATTATTATTCCCCTGTTCATAATTGTCGTGAAGTCTGTCCCCGTAAGTTCCTTCTAAAACAAGATAATCAAGATCCGGCATAATTTCAGGATCTTTAAGAATGGGAAGATTATTCCTTCCAAGATCACCGGAAAACCCTATCTTAATTCTATCATCTATAGTCAGATATATCATAGAAGACCCTAATATATGTCCGGCATCATAGAATTCAGCCTTAAAACCCTCCAGCGGAATAAATTCTCTTTTATAATTAATGGTTACAAACTGATTAAGCGTACTTAAAACATCCGCACTGTTATAAAGGGGTTCGTATAATTTCATCTTTCTTTCAGGATGCTTTTCAATTCTTCGTTTTAGATATTCAAAATCTTTCGACTGAATATGTGCACTGTCAAAAAGTATTATGCTTGCCAAATCTCTTGTGGCGGGAGTTGAAAAAATATTACCCTCAAATCCGTTTTTTGATGCAATCGGAAGTGCTCCCGAGTGATCAAAATGAGCATGCGTGAGTATAAGTGCATCAACAATAGCAGGATTAAATCGAAAGAATTTGTTTTTATTATAGGAATCATCTCTTCGTCCCTGAAACATTCCACAATCAATCTGAAGAAGCTTATCATTGAATTTCACAAAATGTTTTGAACCGGTCACCTCTTTACAGGCTCCTCTTGAATAGTAAGTTATCTCTCTGTTTTTCATCTGTCAGTTATACAACCTTTCAATACCAATTTCAACATTTGACTTTCTCTTACAAATAAAGTAAATAGAAAATATATAAATTTTAAGCAAGGTTATAACCAATGGATATTGTAAAAAAAAGAGTTATCATTAAGAGAAGGGGTTCAGTATTTTTTTTTGCAAGATCCATATCCAACTGGGGTTTTAAACGCCTGACAAAAGTTCATGTTGAATTTGAGGAAAATCTTGCCTCGGTCAAAACCCCAAATAATATCTTCCTCTATACGGGGCTTCATAAAAGCCTTTGGGAGACTACCGGTATTCTCTCTGCTCTTCATCATAATAAACTTCCCATTCCGCTTGTCGGAATGGGTGATAATCTTATTAAGGGTAAACTTTTTGTTAATCTCGCAAAAAGAACAGGAACTCTTTTTCTTGTAAAGAGAGGGAAGACAAGAAGAGAGTTGGTAGAATCTGCACAAATGCTAAAAAAATATATCTTTAGTCTTATAGTATATGGTAAAGACACACTTCTTTTTCCCGAAGGCACAAGAAAAAATATTCCAACAACAGGTCAATACGGAAAATTCTTTCCAACGGCTTTTGATGCACTTCTTGAATATGAGAAAAGCAAAAAAGAAATTGTTGAGTCAAATCACGGGTTAAGCGAGAACTCTACCTTTATTGTTCCTTTTAACATAGATTATTCAAGGGTCAGAGAAGCATATGAACTGACAGGCTATAATGCCAATGCCCCGAGAACGCTCCGCGTGTGGGATTCGCTGAAAATGTTAAAAAACATCAAAGATGTATATATCTCTTTTGGAAAAACTATAAAAGTTTCAGATCATCTTGAGAAGAATAGAAAAGAATTAGCGGTATTGGTTAGAGAAAAATGCTTAGACCTTGTAAAAATTCTTCCTGTAAATATTGTTTCCCTGGGAATTCTCGATTCAATATCTGAAAAATCAACTGACAATGAAATAATTATTAAAAATATAAAAAAAAGAATATTCGAGTTAAAACATTTAAAAGATAAATTCAGAGGATTTTCGGCATCTGATGATCCGAACTTAATTTTATCTAAAGTTGCAGAACAAAACAGTGATTTCAAAGATATCGCAACATCCAAATATGCAATATATAAATTATATGCAGACTATATAAACCACTACATTTCATGATTTTTAGGGATAAAATTGGTAGCGGGGGCAGGATTTGAACCTGCGACCTTTGGGTTATGAG
>CAZWFY010000044.1:0-22215 GCA_964633415.1 uncultured Clostridia bacterium
CTGTATCCGATTGCGGTGTAGCCGACCCAGTGACGGATGTTTGCCGGAGCTGTTATCCCCATCTTAAGATCATCAACTTTAATATGGGGATGGTCGATACTTGTTGCATATCCGATGAGTGTTCCTTTAAGGGTTTGTCCCAATATTTTCTCAAGATTTAATGAGACGGATAAACCGAATGGGATAGAATATCTTCCGCACCAGGTCCATTTGTATTCAATATAGTTATCATCTTTTACAGTATAATGAATGAATCTTTTGATTTTTTTCTTGCTGATAGGTCCCGTCAAGCAGTTGTCGATAATTTCATGCTCATGCTTTACCGCAAGATCATACCCTTTCTGATCGGCACCGAATTTTGCAAAGTTTTTTCCGCCCCAGCCTTTATCACCATAATGGACTGAATCGGAACTTATTGCAATTGCAAAATCTTTCCCCCAGACCCAACCCTTTTCTTTTACAATATCCGCTATTATATTTGTAAGGTTTGAAGATATTTTTTCAATTCCTTTTTCGGATATATAGGGGACAAGAATCGGAACAATGGAAACATCTCTGTTGTAAAACTGAATAAAAGGTAAGAGTGCTTCAAGAGAGTGCTCCATCTCCTGCATCTTATTGCTGACTGTGTAAGAATCTTTTGGCAAACGATTTAAGATTTCATCTCTTACAGTTGATACTTTTATAGAACCGAACGGACCGTGCCAATATTTATAAGTTCCGAATACTATTTTATCTTTTAATCCCAGCTTTTTTGCACCGTGAGCAACTCCGAACATAATAATGGTCTTAGCCTTGATGTTTTTTAAAAGAGCCGGATAGAGATAGCCGACATAACTATAATCATCATGAGGAGAGATAACCGTTTTCCAGGGTGATGTGGAGTTGTTGGGACTGTTTTTTTGTGCTTTTGTCAGTAGTTCTTTTTGGTTTTTTTCTATTCTATCAATTATTTTGGTTATCTGCCGATCAAATTGAGCAAATCCGATCTTATCTTTTACTTCCCTGACCTTATCGACCGAAAATTTATTTTCCTTCGGGAGAATAAACAGGTATGTCATAAAAAGAAAAGATATTATTGAAAGATAGCTGATTGTTTTTTTCATATTGTCACCATTATTTATTATTTAAAATATTAAAAATCATTTTTAAAAGATCTTCAGGTCTGTATGGTTTCTGTATAAAACCGGCAAGCTCTTCGGAAGTGAATTTGTTTGTGGCATCCTGTTCGTTATAACCGCTTGACAGGATTACTTTTATATCCGGATTTATCTCTTTTAACTCTTTGAAAACCTGGACTCCATCTTTTTTCGGCATTGTCATATCAAGGAGAACAAGTTTTATATCGGCAGGATTTTCCTTGAATTTTTCTAATGTATCTTCACCGTCAATTGCACTTATAACCGAAAAACCGAATTTTTCCAGTATTTCTCTGCCGAGAGTTCTTATTGTCTCTTCATCATCGGCGATTAAAATTGTTCCAGATCCACGAAGATGTATTTCCTGAGAATCCTCCTCCTCCGTATTTTTAGCCTTCTTCTCCGATGATGGAAAAAATATTTTAAATGATGTTCCTTTCCCCAATTCCGAATAAACTTTTAAAGTTCCTCCGTGACCCTTTACTATACCTATTACGGCAGCAAGTCCAAGTCCTTTACCGGAATCTTTTGTTGTAAAAAAAGGATCAAAAATACTTTTTAAATTTTTCGGATCTATTCCGGATCCGGAATCGGAGACTTCGAGAAGAACATATAACCCTTTTCTAAGTTTTTCACCGAGATATGTTCCTTCGATATATGTTTTGTCAAGTTTTAGAGGTTTTGTTGAGATTGAAATTTTTCCAACTTTATCTCCGATAGCTTCGGATGAATTTAAAACGAGATTCATTATTATCTGTCTTATCTGAGAAATATCAACTTCGATAGCAGGTAGATCTTTTGCAAGATTAAACATAATGGAAATCTTTTTCGAAATTGATGATTTTAAAAGATCGGTCATATTTACTACGGTTTTATTAAGATCAATCGGTTGGATAACAAATCTTCCCTTTCCCGAATATGCAAGCAGCTGATTGCATAGATCTGCTGCTTTTTCAGCCGTTTTTTCAACTATATTGATATTAAATCTTGCTTTATCCGATGATGATAATTTCATTCTTGCAAGACCGGCATTGCCGAGTATTCCCGTGAGATAGTTGTTGAAATCATGAGCTATTCCACCGGCAAGAATTCCGAGACTCTCAAGTTTTTGAGAGTTCCATATTCTTGACTCAAAAAGTTTTCTCTCTTCTTCCGCTTTTTTAAGATCGGTGATATCAAGGGAAAATGCAAAAACAACTTCCTGTCCGAAAAAGTTACCCTTGCTCATATGAACTATTTTTGGAAATATCTCTCCGTTCTTTCGTCTTCCCCAGAATTCAAACTGCTGCGGCTTACCTTTGAATGCGTCATTCAAATTTTTAGCGATCTTTTTCATATCGTTTTTTCCGGGAGCGGAAAGAAATTCCGGCGTTTTACCTATGAAAAATTCGTGCGAATATCCATACATCTTTTCGGCACCTTTATTTACATCTAAAAAAACACCTTTTCTATTCTGAATATAAATAGATGTTATCGTGTTGTTAAATAACTCCCGGTAACTTTTCTCGGACTCCTTGAATTTTTTTTCGATAAGTTTTTTTTCAGTGATATCTCTAAAAATTACTTGGGCAGCCGGTTCTCCTTTAAAAAAAAAAGGAGTAGAACTGACATCTACATCGATAACCGAGCCGTCAAGGCAGACATATTTTTCCTCAATTGATTCTAAGTGGATGTTGTTATTATAAACTTTTTTCAATCTGTCCGTAACAATCTTTTTTGAATCGGAGTGAATGAAATCAGTGATATTTCTACCTATAAACCGTTCTTTAGACTCTCCTTTTCCTATTTTCACAGCCGTGTTATTAATATAGACTATTTTTCCGGAGGAGTGGACTACAATTCCGACCGGAATATTTTCAAGGAGAGTCCTGTATCTGTCTTCACTCTCTTTTAATGATCTTTCTGCGGATTTTTGTTTGTCAATATCTGTTATAAGAGCGATTAATCTTTCCTCATTATCAATAAGCGTATGTTTAAGCTCTACTCTGGTCCAGAATTCTTTTCCTTTTTTGGATTTTACAAGCCAGTCAAAAGATTGAGGACCTTTTTCCTTTGATTTCTCTATCCACTTTTTAGCAGTATCCTGTGTGTAGAGTGTGGATCCGGCTCCAAGGTCACCTGCCTTTAATTTAAGAAATTCTTTTTTAGAATATCCGAACATTTTCGTTGCGGCACTATTGACTTCTAAAATTGATCTATCATCCTTATCATAAATAAAAATAGCATTATTTGTTGCATTAAAAATATTTTTATATCCTTCTGCAGAATGAATGTTTTGTTTTGTCATTTTACTTTCCCGAATTTAAATGAAATCCTAAAATGTATTTAATATTATTATTTATATAAATATAATAGATAAAAAAAAATATTTCAAGGACTAATTTTGAATTATGATAATGAAAGGGGTACCGGGCAATACCCCTTCCTATATTAAATTTCCCAGGAGGAATTGAAATATTCTTTACACTCCAATTTATTAGACGGAAATGGAAATAAAAAAGTTTCGTTTTCTTTATTTATTTTCAAGATATGGTAAAAACGGGATGAAAAGCATCGCAGGTATTGAAAAAAGAAAACTTATTCCGAAAAGCCAGGCATAACCGATCCAGCCGGCAATAAATCCGCTTAAGATCCCTGCAAATAATCCGGAAAGATTCATCAGACCCGACCCTATGGCATAGTGCGTTGCTTTAAACTCTTTATCACAGATTCTCATAAGATATGTCATTAATACTGCAGTTCCAAGCCCTCCGGCAAATTGATCGAAAGAGTGTACTGATGCCACAAGGAAAAGATTGAAAGCTCCGACGGATTGAGGATGAGCTGCACCCGTATTAAGAATAATAAATTTATTCAAATGAATTGCCAGAAACATATAGATTATATTTGTTATATTTTGCAGCAATACGAATGGCCAGATCATCTTTTTAAGTGAAAATTTTGAGATGAGCCATCCTCCCAGCATTGCACCGACTATGGAAGACGGCAGCCCGATACCTCCGCTTATCCACCCGTAATGAGATTTGATCCCGATATCAACTATCATAGGTGCTACCATTACGGATAAAGCCCATTCGCCGGCTCTGAAAAGGATAAGGAAGGAGAGAATAATTGAGATTTTGTCTCTCTCCATGAACGAGAGGAAAGCTCTCCCGTATTTTGAAGAGCCGCTGTTCATGATCAGCTTTCTCAATTTGTTTCTGAAAAGTCCCAGTATGATAAGTGCGATGAGAAGAGTAATGGCAACGATATGAGAAAATCTGATTTTTTTAAGTAAAGGATAGTATTTTTGAAGATCTTTAAAGAATTCCGATCCGAAAAAAATGCGGAGTGAAATCGTAAGTGCCGCAATGGAAAACAGAAAAATAAAAGTTTTGATACGAACGGTTCTTACAATCATTTCAATGAAACTTTTTCCTCTGTCTTGAACCTCGGACAGTGTGATGATATGGTAAATAAGAAGGAGAAAGTAGATCATATCGGCAAGAAAGAATGCATAGTTCCAGCCGGCAGTTGTACCTACCGTAGCTATTAGTCCCGGGCCGGTCATCCATGCGATCCTGTATGCCATAACTCTATATCCGACGAATTTTGATTGGTCGGCTTCATCAAGAGCTTCCATATAGTATCCGTCAATTGCAATATCATTTGTCGCGGAGATAAAAGCTCCGATGAAGAAAAATATTGCGATATAGGTGATTCCGCCTTTTAAAGGGGCAAACAGAGCTGTTAAAAAAAGGATAACTACGAACAAACTTTGAGAGAGAAGCATCCATTTTCTCTTGGTTTCATATTCATCAACTTGCGGAGCCCATAAAAATTTGAATATCCATGGCAGTCCGAAAAGAGGTGTGAGTCCGATTGCTTCGAGAGACACTTTCATATCTCTGAAAAAGAGTCCCGATACCGTTCTGATTATAGAGTAGGGGAATCCTTCCGCAAAATATGTGGAGAATGCCCAGATATAGGGATTTGATATTCCGGTTTTTTTCATATAAGTTTGTTTATTTGTGGAATTTTTTTATAAATTCTTCCACTTCCGGAATCCCTCCTTGATAGATAAGATATCCGTTATACGGCTCTCCTTCCGTTATCTCTCCGTTTACGGGCGTCAGCATTATTTCCTTCACTTTTTCAAGATCATCCGTCTGTCCCAGTGCCCATCCGAGTTTAATATATGCAACTTCAGGAAGCATATTTTCGGCAGGAATAACACCCCTGTTCATCATATCTCTTCCCGTATCATATACAAACATATGGACAAATCCCCAAAGTGTCTGAACTGTCATATATATGCAAATTCCTGCTTCCTTTGCTCTTTTGAGTGCAGGATAAAGCGGTTTATTTACATGACCGAGTCCGGTCCCGGCAATAACTATTCCACGATAGCCGTTGTCTATGATGGAGTCTATAATATCGGGTTGCATATTCGGGTAGTAGTATACCAGTGCAACTTTTTCTTCAAAATATGGCAAAATATCAACCTTTTTATCATTTCTTCTCTTCTTATAACTCTTTTTTAAAGGCGTTATCTTATCTCTTGTTACCATTGCGATCGGAATATCGCCTATTGTTCTGAAAGTCGATCTGTATGAAGAGTGCATCTTTCTAACTCTTGTTCCCCTGTGAAGTAACCCGTATTCATCGGATGTAGGTCCGAACATACAGACGGATACTTCTGCTATATCGGAATATGCAGCAGCAGTAGCCGAGTGTATCAGGTTTAAAGCTGCATCCGAAGATGGTCTGTCGGAAGAGCGTTGAGAACCGACCATTACTATCGGAACGGGTGTATTTTGTACCATAAAAGATATTGCGGCGGCAGTATGATGCATTGTATCCGTACCGTGACCTATTATGATTCCGTCAATTCCTTTGTTGATCTCTTCACCTATGGCTTTTGCAAGGACTTTATACTGTTTCGGTCCCATATTTTCGCTGAAGACCGCAAACAATTTTTCAGTAGTAAGGTTGCAAATATCAGCAAGCTCGGGAACGGCACCGTAAAGTTCTCCGGGTGAGAAGGCGGGAATTACTGCTCCGGTTCTGTAATCCAATCTGGAAGCTATGGTGCCTCCGGTTCCGAAAAGTTTTACATTCGGTTTGTCCGGAGAGTATGGAAACTCTTTTTCGGGAATTTTATAGTGAGCTTCTTTAAAACCGAGTTCGGTAATTTTTTTAACTGTATTTATATCAATTCCGATGTTATATCCGGTTATGAGCTTCAAAACTATGTGCAGATCATCATCATTTTCCGATCTGGGGAGAATGATTCCTTTGAATTCCCCTCTCGTGCTGTCTATTTTGACTTCACTCCATACTCTGACATTGAATTTTTTTAATATTGTTAAAGATTTTCCTTTATACCCTTTAAAAAGATCATCCATTTTTTTCTCCGGCAACAATTTCACTTAATTCTGTCAAGGGGATATTCCCTACGGCAATCGATCTTAATTGTCCCATTATCCACAATATTTTCGCTCTTTTCTCTTTTCGTTTTGATATTTGATCGAATTTTTTACTCAAGAGGGGAATGTTTGAGATGATATCCTTTCTATTTTTTTTCCGGAATTTAATTGTAGTAAGGATCGAATCGAAATCTATATTCGGATGAGTATATAGAACCGGAAGCATAGTTTTAATGATCTCTATGCTCAAGCCTTCGGTTTTTACATATTCAAATAATTGAAATAACCTGATATATTTGAATTCGGAGGAAGGATGCAGTTTCCCTTCGATTCTCTTTAAATTCTGACCTATAACAACTCCGGTAAAAGTAGTAGGGAAATTTAACTCTTTGATAATTTTTTTTATGATCGGAAAAAGATTTCTGATATGAATAAAAGAAAACGAATCATCGGGAATATGCCACTCTCTCATTTTTTTCTCTCTTTCGAATACATGGTCGGGAAGAATGTTTCCAATATTTTCAATATGTTTTTCTTCAATTGCAATCGGTGCGGAGTCGGTATCGGGGTACATTCTGTCGGCACCGGGAAGCACTCTCTCAAATACGGTTATTCCCGACTTTCCGAGAGCTTTTCTGGTTTCATTGGGAACACCTTCAAATGCGAGCTTACATCTTTCCCTAAGAGTATCTATTGCTTCAGGGATATCTTCTTTCGGACCCCACAAAATAATTATTGCATCATCTTCCGATGTTCCGAGTTGTTCTCCGATCCGGGCGAATTGATTAACGGGGAATATTTTTTCTAAAGCTTCGGAGTGAGTCATATTCGGTTCGGGAATGCATGCGATAACTTTAATTCTTTCACTTATCTCATCTGCAAATGTTTTGCCGGGTTGAGTGAAAGATGAGAGAATCCCGTTAAATCCGGGAAGATTGATCCCTGTAAATTTTATATTTTTACCTTTGTGTAATTTTTTTATATCATCTGAGATTTTTAGATCTTTCTTATCTAAATCAATTGTTTTGATATCCCAGCTTTTTTTACTGTTTACCTTTGATAGAAGTTTCTCTCTGATTTCGAGAAGGGCTTTCTGTCTGAAGGCTTCATTGTGTGTTAATGCCGGAATCCATTTTATATGAGAAACTCCTTTGATCTCCACTCTTGTTCCGCCTTTGATACTTACATTTACATCTTCTCTTGCCGCTCCTATTCCGGTTCTTACTTTTCCTGTACTTCTCGTTAGATATCTTATATACTGACCTGCCTCTGCAACTTCATCGGGAGTCAGCATATCGGGGTAGGTTACTGTTTCGATAAGAGGCATTCCGAGTCTGTCCGTTGTGTAGATACGTGTATGGCCTATATCGGATACTTCTCTGCATGAGTCTTCTTCAATACTAAGCTGAATGATCCGAACCTTTTTTTTTGATAATGGAATATCACCCTCTATTCCCACTATTGCAGTTCTCTGAAAACCTGTAGGAATACTTCCGTCAAGATATTGCTTTCTTGTAATATGGAGTTCACCGACTATATTTGTCTTTAGCAAAAGGGCGATCTCTATTGCAATATCCAGTGCATTGTCATTTATCCTGAATGGGGGAGTATCATCGATTTCATATGTGCAGGCAGTCTCATTTTTTAAACGGTAGACTATATTTTTTTTTGTTTTGAATTCCATAAGAGCCGTGCCGTCATACTCCCCGAGTTCACTGAGAGTCGGTCGCATATGGCGGACAATCTCTGCGTCAAAGTCATCCCTATCCTGATAAATTCCGGCAGGACATCTGCAAAACAGTTTTTTCTTTGTCAGCAACTGCTGATGAACTTCAAGACCGGATTTAAACCCGAGATTTTTATAAGTTTCGGGAGTGCTTTTTTCAAGCGGGACAAAACCGATATCTTTTTTTGTTCTTTCATAATTTTTTTTTCCGTTAATATTTTTATACATAGTGAACCTTTAAGGAGTAATATATTTTTTTATTCAATTCTTGTCAAGGAAAATCTACGGTAAATAGAAATAAAAAAGAGTTTCTTAAAATGAATATTTTTATTTAACAGTCTAAAAAGTTAAAAAAATAATTTTTTTTGCAAAAAAGGTTGACAAAAACAAAGATTAGATATATTTAAGTATTTATGAAAATATTAAACAATGAAATATTTAAAATTCATGCCGGATTTTGCAAGACACTTGCAAATTCTTCAAGGCTTATCATGATAACGGCACTGGAAAAAACAGAGATGACAGTTGGGGAGTTGGCTGAACTTCTGGATCTTCCAATTGCAAATGTAAGTCAACATTTAAAACTTTTAAGGGATAAAGATATTGTAAGTTTCAGAAAGGAGGGACAGAAGATATATTATTCTTTAAGTGATCCGAGACTTGTCGAAGCTTGTGATAAGATCAGAAACATAATTATTGATCTTTACAAAAAGAGAGGAAAAATAATTTCAGGAGAGATAAAAAGAGATGATCTTATATCCGAATAAAAGGGATTATATCTCATTGAGTTTTTTATGTAGTGATGGTTTGATTTTAAAGCAAGAAGGGATTTTTTTTACCCTATATTTGCAAACTTGCATATATATAGAAAAATTAAACAATAAAAAGGAGGATTAAAATGGAGAAGAAGTTATGTTTAGCCCTATTTTCAGGGAGTTTTGACAAGTTAACAGCTGCCGGAGTTATATTAAGCGGAGCCGCAGCCGATGATATGGATGTTGATATTTTTGTGCTTCTCATGGGAGCAAAGGCATTTAAAAAAGAAAATGCAGATAATGTTACAAATATGTCGGAATATCCGGAACTCCGGAAAGAGTTTACCGAATCATTAAAAAAACTGAATGTTAAACCGTGGCTGGAATTTTTCAGAGAAGCAAAGGAGATCACCAATTTGAAGATCCATATCTGCGGACTTGCCGGAAAAGTCTGGGGCGGTGAAAAGTTAGATGATTTTGTAGATATTGCAGATGATATCTGCGGAATAGGTGAATATATATCCTGTGCTCAGGAAGCAGATATCAATCTGTTTATTTAAAACAAAAAAGGAGATTATCATGTCTGAAGATCTAAAAAATTTAAATGTAGACAAGAGTGTTGATGCAAGAGGAACAGCATGCCCGGGACCGTTATTGGCTGCAAAAAAAGAGATAGCAAATATTAAATCCGGAGAGATCATGGAAGTACTCTCTGCCGATGAAGGTACTAAAAGGGATATTCCCAAATGGGCAAAAAAAAAGGGTCATGAATATCTGGGAACAGTTGAGGAGGATGGATATTTTAAAATATTCATAAAAAAAGGATAGTAATAATGGGAAAAGAAGCTAATTTACCGGATCCGAAAATATTAGTATTTTCAACGGAAAAAATATCAGATCCGGCAATTGATCTCGCCGGCCTTCTTAAAATTCATTATCCTTCAACTGTATTTACCATACCTGTTCCATGTTCCAGCGGGATAAAGCCGAGGTGGATATTATCTGCATTCCAAAATGGTTTTGACGGAGTCTTCATTGCTGCGGACGGGACAGATTGTCCATTTAGTGAAAAGTGTACGGAAAATACAGGAAAGATTGTATCAGACACTCATAAAATGATGAAGAAGAGAGGAATTAAACCGGAGAAATTGAAAATGGCGGCGATATGCTCTGTATGCTCGGAACCATTTGCCAGATATATGAACGGTTTTTTTAATGAGTTGAAAAAAGCCGGAGAAAATAAGGAATAAAAAATATGGAAATAAAAAGCAACGGGAAAAAAATGAAGTATGATGCCCTTGTGATCGGCGGAGGGATTGCCGGTGAAGAGACGGCACTTAATCTTGCCAAGATCGGATATCGTGTTGTTATAGTTGAAAAAGATTATTCAATCGGAGGCCATATGGTCCATTTGAGCAAAGTATTTCCTACACTTGATTGCTCTGCCTGTATATCAACTCCGAAAATGTCGGAAACATCAAGACATTCTAATATAAAGGTTCTAACCTATTCCGAAGTTGATTCGATAAAAAAGAGAGGGCAGATATTTGATGTGAAGGTTAAAAAAAAGCCAAGATATGTCAATGAGGATACATGCACCGGTTGTCAGCAGTGTGAAAATGTCTGCCCTGTTGTTGTAAGGGATCAATATCAGTATGATCTGGTCGGAAGAAAAGCTGTCTTTATTCCGTTTAGTATTGCATTGCCGAAAATTGCTGCTATTGATATTGATAATTGTATTCTTTGCGGAGCTTGTGAAAGGGTTTGTCCTGCCGATGCAATAGATTTTACTCAGGTAGAAGAGATTCTTGATATAGAGGTTAAAAGTGTTATTGTTGCTACCGGCTTTAACCTTTTTAACGCAGATAAACTTACTCGTTATGGATTCGGAAAGTTTAAAAATGTGATACATTCAATGCAGATGGAGCGGCAGCTTGTTCCTACCAGACCGTTTAATTCGGTTCTCCGGCCCGGAGACGGGAAGATCCCGGATAATATTGCATATGTTCTTTGTGCCGGATCGAGGGACAGATCTTTGGGAAATCCTATTTGTTCTCAAATATGCTGTATGTATTCAATAAAGCAGGCTCAATTACTGATGGGAGCGTTACCAATGGCAGATGTTACTCTCTACTATATTGATATCAGAGCTTATGGAAAGGGATTCTGTGAGTTTTATGAGCAGACAAAAAATATGGGAGTTGACTTTATCAAAGGGAAGATTGCGAATATTGAAGAGAAAGAAAATGGGAATCTTTTACTGCATTTTGAAGATGTGGAGAATGGAGGAAAACATAAAACAGCCGAACACGATATGGTTGTACTCTCTTTGGGGATAACGGCAAATAACGATGTGAAAAATGTCTTTAAGGATGAAGATATTCAACTCGATGATTATAACTATTTTAAACAGACGGACAGCCTTGTAAATCCTGCACTTACTTCGATAGAGGGAGTTTTTGTCGCCGGAACTGCAGCAGGTCCAATGGATATTCCCGATACAATTCTTTCTGCCGGAGGAGCATCATCCGAAGCGGCAAGTTATATAAGGAGTCTCAAATGAAGAGTAAGATAGGTGTATATATTTGTCAATGCGGCTCAAATATTTCAGATTATGTTGATGTTGATGCTGTTAACAGAGAGATAGAAAAGATTCCAGATATAACTATTTCAAAGGTTACAATGTTTGCATGTTCGGATTCAACGCAGAAAGAGATTGCCAATGACATTAAAGATAATCAACTTGAAGGAATTGTCGTTGCATCATGTTCACCCAAACTTCACACTGAAACTTTTAGAAATGTTGCAAAAAGGGCGGGGTTAAATCCATATAGATATTGTCAGGTTAATATTCGTGAACAGGATTCATGGGCTCATTCGGACAATCCTTTGGGAGCAACAAAAAAAGCGGTGAGAATGATAAGAGCAGGAATTGCAAAAGTAAGAAATTCGGAAGCGATGGAAACAATAACCATTCCCGCCGAAAAATCCGTTGCAATTATTGGTGCGGGTATTGCCGGACTTCGTTCATCTATTGAACTTGCGGATATGGGTAGTAATGTTTTTCTGATCGAAAAAGATCATTTTGTCGGAGGAAGGGTTACGGAATGGGAAAATCTTTGTACTGTTGATGAGTCCGGTTCGGAACTAGTCGCAAGGTTATATGAGGATATAAAAAAAAGAGATAATATTACTCTTTTTACAGGGGCGGAAATTTTGGGATTATCAGGAAGTGTGGGTAATTTCAATCTTAATTTGAAAATAAGACCGAGATATCTGAAAAGTTCCGCGGATAAAAAAAGGTTGAATGAGCTTATGGAAAAATGCAGTGAAAAAATTCCCGATGAATTTAATTATGAGCTTACTAAGAGAAAAGCAGTCTATAAAAAATATGATTCGGCTCTGCCTGATATTCCTGTTGTTGATAAGGAAAATATCGGAGAAGAGTTGCCATTGATCAAAGAGTATGATGACTGTATTGATCTCAATCAGAAAGATGAAAATATTTCAATAAAGGCAGGAGCTGCTATTCTGTGCACAGGGTTTGATCCTTATGAACCTAAAGAGGGTGAATTCGGTTATAAAAAGATTAAAAATGTTATTACTTTTCAACAGTTGAAAAGAGTGATCGAACTTAATCGGAAAGAGTTTAGTTATAAAGGAAAAGTAATAAAAAATATCGCATTTATCTATTGTGTAGGGAGCTGTGAAGTTAATGGCGAGAATACATACTGTTCAAGGTATTGCTGCACATGTGCTATTTCCACCTCAACATTTATCAAGGAGAAATATTCCGAAATCAATTCATTTCATCTTTACAGGCATATCAGAACATATGGCAAACAGGAAGTGATCTATGATAATGCTCTGAGAAAAGGTGATATATTTCTGAAATTTTCAGATGATGACCCTCCTGAAGTCTCCGAGGAAAACGGAGTTTTAACGGTGAAAATCAATGATAGGTTGACGGATGGAGAAAATATAGAATTAGAGCCTGATCTGGTGGTCCTTATTACCGGAATGGTTCCTCGAAAAGAGAGTAAGCATATTGGTGATATATTTAAGACTCCAATCGGAAGGGATCGTTTTTTTAATGAGGTTCATCCTAAATTGAGACCCGTTGAGACGGTTATAGACGGAGTTTTTATTGCAGGTACTTCTCAAAGTCCGAAAAGTATATCGGAGACGATGAAATCGGCACTTTCTGCAGCCTCTAAAGCCGATTCTCTTGTAAACAAAGGAGAAATAACTCTTGAACCGACAATTGCTGTCGTTGACAGAGAAGAGTGTGTCTGGTGCGGTAAATGTGATGAAATATGTCCTTTTGATGCAATATCTAAGGAGAAATATAAAAATGGAACTGTTGCTCTGGTCAACATTGCAACATGCAAAGGATGCGGGATGTGTGTCCCTGTTTGTGAGAAGGATGCAATCTATGTAAAAGGTTATTCCAATCAAGAGATTGAGGGAATGATCAGATCTATTGGAGAAGAGATCAAGGATGAAAATAATGGATAAAAACAAATCTGAAACATTTAAAAAATTGAGAGGTGTAAAAGAAGTTCCCGATAGTCTTAAAGAAGAGATGAAATTATTTAATAAGCAGAAAGGATTAATAAAAAAAACTCTTTTAACCGGACCGGAATCCATACCGATGATAGCGGAAAAGACAGGGATTTCTTCTGATGAGGTTATTTATATCTTGATGTCAATGTTAAAATTTGATGAGGTTGAAGTGGATAAAGTTGATGACATGGATGAATTTTTTCTTTATAGAATAAAATCGGAGATTAAAAATGGCGAAAATTAATCCGGAGTTTTCAAAAGAGATAAAAAAAATCGGAGGTTTCGATCTTAATGCCTGCGTTAACTGCGGGAATTGTACGGCTATCTGCCCTCTGTCCGATGAGGATAATTCATTCCCGAGAAAGATGGTCAGGGCGACCGTTCTCGGACTTGAAGATAAAATAACCGGATCGCTTGATCCCTGGCTCTGTTACTATTGCGGAGAGTGTTCCGATACATGTCCCAAGGAAGCAGATCCGGGTGCATTAATGATGGCCTTAAGAAGATATATGATTAGAAAATATTCATTCGGAAGAATAGCCGACCTGTTTATGGGAAGTTTATCTTCTATTTATACATGGATAGTGATTACTATCGGTCTTGTTTCACTTGTTTTTTTAAATGCTAATTTTTCCCCGGATATGAAAAATATTAAACCTTTATCATTTATAAGCTTGAATTTTCTTCATGATGTCGGGATAGCTATAATTATATTTGTCGGATTTTTTACAATCTCCAATGTTTATATAATGATAAGGAATGTAAAGGAATTTAATGTTAAAAAAGCCGGAATAAAAAAAATGACCGTCAATTTTTTCAAGACACTTATTTCTGATGTTTTTTTACATAAAGATTTTAAAAAATGTGATAACAGGAGTAGATATTTAAGCCATTTTTGTCTTTTTCTGGGATTTATGGGTCTGCTTTTAGCTACTATTCTTGCATTTGGTATCGATTTTTTATTGTCTCCGGAGTCTAATTTGAAAATTCTCCCGAAAGTCATCGGGATTTTTTCAGGAATTCCATTATTATACGGATCAATCTATTTTCTTATTCAGCGGCTATTTGTGAGAGATAATTATTCAAAATATTCTCATCAGACCGACTGGATGTTTTTGATTTTAATGTTTTTAGCGGGATTGACAGGATTTGTAATTGATGTTTTCAAAACTTTGGATATGTTCTGGTCCTATTATATATTTTTTGCAGTTCATATTGTTATAGCTTTGGAGCTTATGATTATTTTTCCTTTCACAAAATTTTCGCATGCGGTTTACAGACCTTTGGCAGCGTGGATGTCAAAGTTAATAAGAGACAGTAAATAGTACGTTATTTTTTATTTTTGTAGTTAAAGTTTTTTACTGCAAGTTCGGCAATTTGTTTTCCGATGCTAATCGATGCGGTTGCAGCGGGAGAAGGTGAATTAAGGAGAATAGATATTAATTGTTTTCCGTTTGTTCTATTCCGAGGCGTTTCATTTTTTTATGAAGACCCTGGTAGGTCATGTTTAATGCTAATGCTGTTTTTGATTTATTCCAACCGTTTTCTTTCAGCATTTTTATAATGAAAGTTTTTTCAGAACCTGATTCGCCTTTGGCGACAGATTCAAATATATTTTTATCGGTCTCTATTGATTTCTCTTCTCGTATCTCTTCGGAAATAAGGTCATATCCTATATTTTCTTTTTCATCTACAAGATTAACAAGCCTCATAATCTCATTCTCCAGTTGCCTTACATTTCCCGGCCAGTCATATGCTGTGAGAGTTCTAAAAGCTTTAACGGAAAAACCCTTTATCTTTTTATTTATCTGCTCGGAATATTTTTGTGTAAAAAAATCTATCAGTAGTGGAATATCTTCTCTTCTATTACGCAAAGGAGGAATTGATATTTTATGGTGAACTAAGCGGTAGTAAAGGTCATTTCTGAACAGTTTTTCCTTGATCAATTCACTCAGCACTCTGTTTGTCAGTGATATTATTCTCAAATCTATTTTAATAGGGACTGTTCCGCCGACTCTGTAAAACTCTTTCTCCTGAAGTACACGTAAAAGCTTTGCCTGGAGATTGACGGGCATATCTCCAATCTCATCGAGGAGAAGCGTTCCTCCGGAAGCCAGCTCAAGTTTCCCCTTCCTTTTTTCGAAAGCACCTGTATATGCACCTTTTTCCGTTCCGAACAGTTCTGATTCGAGAAGTGTTTCAGGAATTGCAGCACAATTTATAGCGATAAAACTCTCTTTTTCTCTTTTTGATTTATTATGGATCAATCTGGCAAATAACTCTTTCCCTGTTCCGCTTTCTCCTTCAATTAGTATGAATACATCACTTTTTGCGATTTTTGAAGTTTGATCAATAATATTTTTCATATATCTGTTTGCACAGATGATCTTTTCGGAATTATTCACTGAATAATTATTGACCTTATTGATCATTGTTTTCTTGTTATTAAAAAAATGTGAAGCGATTGTCAGCTCATATGCCAATGTTTTTAAAAATCTTTCTATATTTTTTTCTTCTCTTTTTTCGGAATTCAACGGGAAATATAGAAAAGCAGAGTTAATACCTTCAGGTTCTTTTACGGGATAAGAGTAAAATTTTTGTTTTTTCCCCGGGATCGATGTGAACAAATTCGGCTTTGAAAAGATACTCTTTTCTTTTTTTACAACAATATCTGTGAGCTCCATGGTGCCTTTAAAATTTTCAATTGAAAATATGACATTTATATCTTCGTTATCTTTTGTTATATATACCAGAGAACCGAATCCGTTTATATTTGATGTATATGTGGATATCTGAGATAAAATGTATGAAAAGTTTTCACCCTTCATCATCAGCAATCCGATATGTTTTAATATTTCCGAATAGATATCACTCCTGTATTTTGTTTTACTATCGCTCTCATTTGAAAAATTTTTATTGATCAGTTCAAAAACAGGATGAAGCTCTTTTGCCGTTTTAAATTCCTCTATATCACCATCTCTGAGAAAAAATTCTATACCTCCCAAGTTGAAGGAGTCACCAATCTTAAGTTCGGATTCATTCACCAATTTTCCCCCGACATAGGTTCCGTTGGTCGATCCGGTATCCATAATAATAGTTTGCAATCCGTTTTTAATTATTGCATGTACTCTTGATATAAAATCGAAATCCAGAACTATATCATTATCGGATTTTCTTCCAATGCTAATCTCAGGTTTGTTTAGAGGAAATTTCTTAATAAATCCATCTTTAAAGTATAAAATATATTTCATGAACTAATAATAAGTAAATATTTAATTAAAATCAAGTGAAATTGGAATACTTTTTATAAACACAGTTTATATGGTTTATAGACTAAGTTTATACAAACTCTATGCGATTTAATTAGTGATAATATATTTTCGTTAAAATGTAAAATAATTGTACAACAATATAGGTGTTATGAGAAAGTTTTAATGTTTTTTGCGTTATTCTTATATAGTTGGAATTGATATTGCATTGTAATATTAACTTTATTCAAATAGGTGCCAGAGATGGGAAGGGTTTTTTTAAGTGCATTTATATTAAGGGGGGAGGGAAAGGAAAGTTTCACTTAATATCAAAAATAAAACCCTTCCCGTCGAATGCTATCTTTACGGTAGAATCCTGAAATAATTTCCCAGACAGTATCAAATTCGAAAGTTTGTCCTGAATCTCTTTCTGGATAACTCTTTTTAAAGGTCTTGCTCCAAGAACCGGATTAAATCCGAGTTTTGAAAGTTGTTCTATTGCCGAATCGTCTATTGTCATTGTTATTTTATTGGGAATTAACATCTCTGATATTTTTTCCATTTCAAGTTTTGCTATTTTCTTTATAGATTCGCGATCAAGGGGTTTGAATGTAATTATCTCGTCTATCCTGTTTAAAAATTCAGGCTTAAAGTATTTGTAGAGAAGGTCGTCAATCTTATTTTTTATCTCATCGTAATTGTTATTATTCTGTATGATCTCCGATCCGAGATTTGATGTCATTATTATTATTGTATTTGAAAAGTTTACGGTTTTTCCCTTCCCATCGGTAAGTCTTCCGTCATCAAGGAGTTGAAGAAGAATATTGAAAACATCAGAGTGGGCTTTTTCTATCTCATCAAGAAGTATCAGTGAATAAGGGCGTCTTTTCACAGCCTCTGTAAGCTGACCTCCTTCATCATATCCGACATATCCCGGGGGTGAGCCAATTAATTTTGCAACCGAATGCTTCTCCATAAATTCCGACATATCAATCCTGATCATCGATTTTTCACTATTGAAAATAAATTCACCGAGAGCCTTTGCAAGCTCTGTTTTTCCTACACCGGTCGGTCCCATAAACATAAATGAACCAATCGGTTTGCCCGGAGCACTAAGTCCCGCTTTTGATCTTCTGATCACATTTGAAACTGCAGTAACGGCTTCATCCTGACCGACAACTCTTTTGCGAATTATTTCCTCCATCCTCAACAGTTTATCTTTCTCTCCGCTTAATAGTTTTGAAATAGGAATGCCCGTCCATTTGGATACAACTTCTGCAATATCTTCTTCCGTTATCTCTTCAGTAAGAATTTTTTTGGTTTTTTGAAGTTCTTCAAGTTCCGTTTGAATATTTTCAATTTCCCTTTGGATATTAGGAATATCACCATACTGAATTTGTGAAGCCAGCTCGTAATCATTTCTTCTTTCCGCATCTTTTTTTCTGTTACCGAGTTTGTCCAACTCCTCTTTTTTATCTCTCAACTTTGCAATCAGATTTTTTTCCTTATTCCAGTGATCCTTGATTTTATCTCTTTTTATTTTAAGATCTTCGAGTTCATCTATGAGAAGTTTGATTTTTTCTCTTGAATCTTTGCTGTCTTCTCTTTTTAAAGCTTCTCTCTCTATCTCCATCTGCATTATTTTTCTCTCAAATTCATCGAGTTCTTCAGGCATTGAATCCATTTCGATCCTGAGTTTAGATGAAGCTTCATCCATTAAATCAATAGCTTTGTCAGGCAAAAATCTATCTGTTATATATCTTTGAGAAAGAGTTGCGGCTGCAATAAGTGCAGCATCAGTTATCTTTATACCGTGGTGTATCTCATATTTTTCTTTAATCCCTCTAAGGATTGATATAGATTCTTCAACGGACGGTTCCTTTACAAAAACCGGTTGGAAACGTCTTTCAAGAGCCGGGTCCTTTTCAATATATTTTTTATACTCTTTCAAAGTAGTTGCACCTATTGATCTGAGCTCTCCTCTCGCAAGCGGAGGTTTAAGCATATTTGATGCGTCAACAGAGCCTTCCGAAGCACCTGCTCCGACTATTGTATGGAGTTCATCCATAAAAAGGATTATTTTTCCGTCTGAATTTAATACTTCTTTAATAACAGCTTTAAGTCTGTCCTCAAATTCACCGCGATATTTTGCTCCGGCAAGAAGACTCCCGATATCAAGAGCAATGATTTTCTTCTCTTTTAAGATCTCGGGAACATCTCCCTGGACTATCCTTAGTGCAAGACCTTCAACTATTGCCGTTTTACCCACACCTGCTTCCCCTATTAGAACCGGATTATTCTTGGTTCTCCTGACAAGCACCTGCATTACTCTTCTTATTTCGTCATCTCTTCCGATAACCGGGTCGATCTTACCATCTCTTGCCATCTCAACAAGATCTTTCCCATATTTTGAAAGCGGCTGAACTTTATCTTCAGGATTCGGATCGGTTACTTTCATTGATCCGCGTACGGTCATAAGAACCTTTAAAAAATTTACCTCATCTATTCCCATATTTGAGAAAAAAGAGGCAATATTACCACCTGATTGAAGAATGGCAAGAAAGATGTGTTCGGTTGAGACATAATCATCCTTAAACTTTTTAATTATTTTAATCGATTCATTAAAGATCTTTGATAGTTCTTTTCCAATGTACTGATCTGCTCCTTCAACTTTTGGAAACCGTTCTATCTCTTTTCTCAGGGCAAAAAGGATTTTATTAATGTCAACCCCTATCTTTTTTATAACCTCGGTTACTATATTTTCATCATCCTGCAATAGAGCTAATGCAAGATGGTATCCGGAAACTTCCTGATTTCCATTTTCCCTTGCTATCTCAATACTTCCGTCAATTGCCTCATTAACTTTAAGTGTAAACTGTTCTCTGTTCATTATTACCTCCTCATAAATATTTTAAATCATTATTCATAACTTTCAATTCTTTTATAAAAAATAATTCCCCATACAATTTCACAAAAATTCTATATAAATCTGTGAATTTATGTTTTTTTATTATAATATCAAAAATGCGGGTTTTCTACTTAAAAAAAAACAATTTTAAAAAACAGAAAAAGAAATGAGTGAATATTTAGAAAAATTAAGAGCTGAAAATTTAATAACAGATGAATTTTCCGAGTTTGAGAACAGGTCAATTGCTTCCGGAAAATTATTTTTTATTGCCAGACCGAAAGAACCTTATGCAGGAATTTTAGATTTCTTTTTATCATTACAATTAAAAAAAATTATTCCTCAAGATTCGGAATCAAAGATCCTTATTCCCTATATTTTAATTGTTGAGTCTATTAATGAAGCGGTGGAATTAAGTAAAAAAAGTGATTCCGGTGCTGTGATCCTAAAAAGCGGCAGGGTAATAATTTGGGGAAAAGGGAAAAGTATAATACTTGCGGTGATGTATGGAGCGGTCTGTAATGCACTTTTTATAAAATTTTTTTCGTTAATGCTGGATAAAAAAAGAAAAAATAACTTAGGTGGATCGGATCTGAAAATAGTGGATACAGTAAGAGGCAAGCTTGCAAAATATTCCTTAATTAACTTAAGTTTGATGCAAGGACCTTTTAAAACTGAAACTGAAATTATAGAGGGAATTAAGATTGCAGGTAAGGAACTTGTAACTTCAGGACTTGTCAATTCTTTTTTCGGAAATATCTCATATAGATTTAGAGAGAAAATTTATATAAGTAAGACCGGTGCTTTTCTGGATTCACTTGATAACGGAATCGTGGAATGCAATATCAAGGGAAATAATGTGTGTGTGGAAAATGCTTCGAGTGAATTCCCATCTCATCTAAAGATATATAAGATGACAGGATACGGATCAATTATTCACGGACATCCTCCGTTTACGGTAATTCTTTCAATGGATTGTAATATCAAAGAGTGTCAAAAAAGTAAGAGATGTTTTTATACATGCAATTATGAAAGAGAAATATCAGGTATTCCGATAGTTTCGGGGAAAACGGGAAGCGGGAGATACGGACTGGATAGAGTATTACCTGATAAAATCAACAGAGTTGGAAAAGCGATTGTTTACGGGCATGGAGTTTTTATTGCAGGGAAAGAAGATTTCAGAGAAGCTGTTTCCGAGATGAGAAGAATAGAGGAGATGTGTAAAGAGGAATATTTTAAAAAATTCTAATTAGCGAGTCTGACCTCTTTTATCTCCGGAATTTCAGCAATTATTGCCTGTTCTACATAACCTTTAATTGTCATTGTACTCATTGGACAGCCGTTGCATGCACCGGTAAGGTTAACAAGAACAACTCCTTCGTCTTCGAGTACTTCTACGAGGTCAATTCCGCCCCCGTCCGCTTCAAGAGCGGGTCTTACATTTGCGATTATTTTATCTACTTTTTCTGTTAAATTCATTTTTTCTCCTTTAAATATACTTAAGCATTTCATCGAGAGATCTTACAGCTTGTTTTGCAATTCTCTCATCTATTTCTATTTTATACTGATCGTTTGCAAGAGCCAGATATACATCATTAAGTGATGTTCTTTTCATATTCTGGCACAATTTCGGAAGGAATGCAGGATAGAATTCTTTCCCGGGGTTCTCCCTCTTCATTCTTTCGAGCAGTCCCTGTTCAGTTCCTACAATAAATTCCTTTCCGTCCGATCCGGCGACATGTTTCAGCATTCCTCCGGTTGAGAGGACTTGGTCGGCTAATTCTATAACTTCCATCCTGTTTTCGGGATGAACAATGATCTCGGCTTCAAGATGATCTCTTTTGGTGGACTCTATCTCTTCTTTCTTTATCCGGTTGTGAACATAACAGTAGCCTTCAAATAGAATTATTTTTTTTTCCGGAACTTTTGTCTGAACATATGCTCCGAGATTTCTGTCGGGAACAAATATTATCTCGTCCGAATCTATATTGGAAACCACTTTTACTGCATTTGATGATGTGCAGCATGCATCACTTTCCGCCTTTATCTCAACGGTAGAGTTAACGTAAGTTACGACTTTTGCATTAGGATGTCTTTTTTTCAGATATCTAAGGTCGTCAACCGTAAGCATATCTGCCATCGGACATCCGGCATCAAGACGGGGAAGAAGAACTGTTTTATCGGGAGAGAGGACTTTTGCTGTCTCAGCCATAAATTTTACTCCGCAAAAAACAATTACAGGATTGTCGATCTCAGCGGCAAGGCGGCTTAATTGAAGAGAATCTCCAAGATGATCTGCAATAAGCTGAACTTCATTTACCTGATAATTATGAGCAAGTATAACTGCATTTTTTTCGTTTTTTAATTCTAATATTTTTTCTTTTAGCTCTTCCATTTAACCACCTATAAGAAAATTTTATAATACTTTACCAAAATGGTCAAGTAAAAAGAATAAAAGAGCCATCAGC
>CAZWFY010000045.1:0-22036 GCA_964633415.1 uncultured Clostridia bacterium
CGATGTAATATAATGTATAACGAAACAAAGGAAGGAGGAAAAATGTCAGATAATGTAATCGACCTGGATCGACTTCAGAAGAAGATGGGTCCTAAATCGATAGTCACGATAATTGTTGTACTCTTCCTGATCATAGCCGCATTTTCAAGTTTTTATATGGTAGATCAGAAGGAGGAAGCTGTAATTCTCTCATTCGGAAAATTCAGCAGAATTACAGGTCCCGGACTTCACTTTAAACTTCCATTCGGAATAGAACAAAACTACAACGTCCCGACACAGAGAGTATTAAAGGAAGAGTTCGGTTTCAGAACAGAGAGAGCCGGAGTTAATACAGTCTATTCAAGCAGAAATTTCTCAGCGGAATCCGTTATGTTAACCGGTGATCTTAACATTGTTGATGTAAGCTGGATCATTCAGTATAGAATCACAGATCCGAGAGCATGGCTCTTTAATCTGGAGAACCAGAGAAAGACAATAAGAGATATCTCACAATCGGTTATCAATAACCTGGTAGGAGATAGAACGGTTTTTGATGTCATAGGTAACGAGAGGCTTAATATTGAGGCTAAAAGTATGGATATGATGAACTCGTTTTTTAAACTTTATAAGCTTGGAGCACGCGTCAGAACCGTAAAACTTCAGAATATTGAACCGCCTAAAGGCCCTGTTCAGGATGCTTTTGAAGATGTCAACAAAGCTATTCAGGATAGAAGCAGATTGATAGACACTGGAAAAGAGTCATATAACAAAGCTATTCCAAGAGCAAGAGGTGAAGCGCAAAAAACGATCGAAGAAGCTAAAGGTTATGCACTGGAAAAAGTGAATATGGCAAGAGGAGACATTTCAAGATTCCTTGCCGTTTACAGCGAATACAGAAAAAATCCGAAGATCACAAGGATCAGACTCTATTTTGAGATGTTTGAAAAAATATTTGAAAAGAAAGGCGACACTCAGATCATAGATAAAAAACTTAAAAACTTTGTTCCATTCAAATCTCTCAATGATGACAAAAATGGAGGCAAATAATGAAAAATGTAAAACCGATATTAATCACAATTATTATTCTTCTCGTTATCTTTTTTATGATGGGTCCCTATTATGTTGTTGAAGAGGGAGAACTTGCAATTGTCACAAGATTCGGTAAAATAATTAAAACCGAAACCGATGCGGGATTAAAATTTAAAGTTCCCATTGTTGATCTTGTCACAAAATACCCTAAGAAAATCCAGTCATGGGACGGTGATTCAAGAAGACTTCCAACAGAAGAGAATCAGTTTATATGGGTTGATACAACAGCAAGATGGAAGATCAAAAATCTTAAAAAATTCTATGAATCCGTAGGAACTATCTCTCAGGCTCAATCAAGGCTTGATGATGTTATTGATTCAAGTGTAAGAACGGTTGTGGCCAGAAATCTCTTAAGAGAATCGGTAAGAAATTCAAACATAATTAATAAAATTTTAAGAAAAAATGTATTTCAAACTGAAGATGAAAAATCAGGTACTAAAGATACAGACCAGATAATTTCAACATTCACAAATATTAAATATGCTCCTATATCAAAAGGAAGAGAGAAACTTTCGGATGAGATGCTTTTGGAAGCAAAGAAAACAACTCCCCAGTATGGGATCGAACTCATTGATATAATCATACGCCAGATAAAATATTCCGATGATCTTACACACAGTGTTTATAACAGAATGATTAAAGAGAGAAATCAGATTGCACAGGCTTTTCGTTCGGACGGAGAGGGTCAGAATGCAAGATGGCTTGGTAAAATGCAAAAGGAACTTCTAATGATCAGATCGGATGCAGAGAGAAAGGCAAAAGAGATAAAAGCAAAAGCCGATGCAACTGCTCTAATGATAAGAAACAAGGCTTACAGTAAAGATACGGCATTTGCAGAATTCTGGATGGCTCTTGTTCAATATCAGAAAGTCATTCCAAAAATGAAAAAGATCCTGACCACGGATTTTGAGTTTTTTAAATATCTATACAATAAATCAGGAAAATAAAAATTAACATAACAGGGCGGGAATATCCCGCCCTGTTTCCATTTAAAGAGATATATACCTTTACTTTTTTATATATTTATCTGTCAGAAAAATAACCAAATAAATTACTATATAAGTTTTAGTTGAAATAATTTCATTTTTGTGACACTATTTATTTATGGAAAGGAACTTTTTTGAGAGGTTTCGGTTTATCATTTTTTTTTGCACTCTTCTGATTACATCCGGAATTAACCTTACCGGAGCAAAACTAAATCCGGGAATTGATATCGGCTATTACAACGGACCCGGTTTTTCACTCTATATAACATCAGATTCAATTCCTTCAAAGAAAACAGCAGGAAGATTCAGCTTGGGAATTTCTTTCCCATATCCCGGGAATCCTTCGCTCGCAAGAAAAGTTTTTATAAATGATGCCACAAACGGAATCCCTCATGGTAAAGGAAGGAGTTATAATTTTGGCTTTGACCTTATAAAAAACCTTAGATTAAAAATTTATCCTAAATCAAAGTTCTTCTTTGGTATCAGATATTCGATGTTCAGAGCAATGTTTAAGTATACCGGAGGGAATGAAGAGTTTACTATTACTTCAAATAATTTCGGGATAGGGGTCGGAACAGATTACTATTTCAAGTTGACACGTAAAAGATCATTAAGAATTTCAACCGGAATTGATTATTTCTTCAGAGCCAGAATTCACGGACATGACACCACTTATTATCCCGATAATCAAAATATTAATCCGAGAAGATCATATGGCTTCAGTGATGCGGACAGTTCTGTAAATCAACCTAATATCGAATTTAAAATAGTGTTCGGATTAACGGCAAAAAAATAATTCGATTATTCCCTGAATTGAAAAATATATAAGAGTGATATATTATTCAAAATGATAAAGAATGAAAAAATACCAAATTTTTTAAATAGTCGTGAAGAGAATATCCCTATGGAATTAAAATGGGATACCGGCGATATCTTCCATTCAATTAAAGAATGGGAAAAAACTTTAACTGATATTCATCATAAAATAAGCATGATAAAAAGTCTGTCTTTAACCTGGTGTGATTCTGCAAAAGAGATGTTCGGTTTTTTATCACTTATAAGCATTATCGAAAAAGAGATTTTAAAACTTTATTCATATGCTGCTTTAAATTCAGATACAAAAATGGATGAATCAAAATATATTTCAATGAAAGGAGATATACAAAAGATAACCGTGGAGCTAAATGAATCTTTATCATTTATGGAAAAAGATATCATTAGATCCGGTGAAAAAAAGATAAAATCTTATATGGACAAAGAACCCGACCTCAAAGATTATTCGATGTTGTTCAAATCGGTTTTAAGAAGGAAAAAACATATCCTATCCGGTAAAGCTGCAAAAATATCCGCACTTACGGCTCTCTTTTCAGACACTTCACAAAAAACTTCATCTATACTTAACAACCTTGAAATTCCAAGTCCGGAAATAGTTCTCTCAAATAAAGATCGTATAATTCTTAACTGGACATCATATGAAAAATTCAGAGGATCGGCAAATAGATCGGACAGAAAGAAGGTCATGAAAAAATTTTGGAAAAATCACTCCGGATTCAGAAACACTCATGCCGCACTTCTTGATGGTGAGATGAAAAAAAATTATTTTAATTCCAAATCGAAAAACTACTCTTCTTCTTTAGAAGCTTCCCTATTTCCAAACGGGATTGACACTAAAGTTTACCACTTGCTTATCAAATCCGTCAAAGAGAATCTTGCCCCTCTTCACAGATACTTGGATCTAAAAAAAAGACTTCTCGGATTAAAAAAATTAAAATATGAAGATCTTTATGCTTCATCGATCATAGATGTAAATGAAAAGATCTACTCCTACAAGGAAGGAACCGGATTAATCAAAAAAGCAATGGAACCTCTCGGTGATGAGTATATCGAATTGCTGAGCAATGGATTTTCGGGAAACTGGGTAGATATCTATCCAAATAAATATAAGATATCCGGGGCATATTCAAATGGAATGATAAAAGAGATTCATCCATTTGTTCTGATGAATTATAACGGTAAATTCTCATCCGTATCCACACTTGCACATGAGATGGGACACGCTTTGCATTCATGGTACTCCAACAATAACCAGCCCTTTCCCAAAGCGGAATATCCGATATTTCTTGCAGAGATCGCAAGTACATTCAATGAAAATCTTCTTGTCAGATATATGATAAAAAATGAGACAGATGAATTGATGAGGATGTTTATACTTGATAAGTATATTGAAGGCTTTAGGACAACATTATATCGTCAGACCATGTTTGCGGAATTTGAACTTGAAATGAATTCACATATTGAGAAAGGCGGGACACTAACGGCAGACTGGTTGGATGAAAAATATATCGAACTGACCAGAGAATATTACGGACATAAAACCGGAATCCTTGATGTTGATGAATATATTGCAAATGAATGGAGTGCAATTCCTCACTTCTATTATAATTTTTATGTCTATCAATACAGTACCGGAATAATTGCATCGGGAATTCTGGCAGAACATGTATTTAACGGTGGAAGAGAAGAAAAGGAAAAATATATTAATTTTCTTAAATCGGGGAATAGTGACTATCCGTTAAATATCCTGAAAAAAACCGGAGTGGATCTCACCGATCCGGATTCATTTAAAATCGTATTTCAAAACTTTGACAGACTTGTAAACGAACTGGAAATGATATCTATTCCAACATCCCCCAATTTTCTCCTGTCTTAGTTTTAACTTTCAAAGGGACTTTAAGAGTAAACGCATTCTCCATCTCTGAAATGACAAGTTCCTTCAAAATTTCTTCCTCTTCCACAGGATATTCAAATATCAACTCATCATGAACCTGCATAACCATTTCAGCCTTCATCTTTTCAATTTTCGGGAAAATATTTATCATTGCAAGCTTTATAATATCTGCGGCACTTCCCTGAATAACAGTATTAACGGCCATTCTTTTTCCGTTCTCTTTTATGTTTCTGTTAGAACTGTTTATCTCAGGGATATTTCTTTCCCTTCCGAGGATTGTTTTTACCTTTCCGCTTATTTCACACTCTTTAATTGTATTATCCATAAATTCCCTGACACCGCTGTATTTTTCAAAATATGTGTCAATAAAATTTTTTGCTTCTTTGAATGAGACCCCGAGTTCTTTTGAAAGAGAGAATGGACCGCTGCCGTATAATATTGAAAAGTTAATAATTTTTGCTCTTTGTCTACGCTCCCGGTCGGTTAAAAAAAGATTTCCTCCGAAAACTTTGTCAGCAGTAAATTTATGAATATCAAAATCATTGAAAAAAGCCTCTTTTAAATTTTTATCATCTGAAAAATGAGCCATGACCCTTAATTCGACCTGTGAATAATCTGCTGCAAGAAACCTTTTCCCTTTACCTGATACAAACCCTTTCCTGACTGATATTCCCGCACTTTCCCCTACCGGAATATTCTGCAGATTGGGATGAGAAGAGGATAACCTCCCTGTTGCTGCAACAGTTTGATTATATGAGGTATGTACCCGATCATTAGAGTCGATATTATCAAGTATTCCCTCGAGATAAGTAGATAAAAGTTTTTTATAACTTCTGAATTCGATAATTTTATCCACGATAGGAATTCCTCTCAACTCTTCCAAAACTTTTATATCGGTTGAATATACACCGGTTTTTTTTGTCTTCTTTTTAGATGGAAGATTCATTTCTTCAAAAAGAAAAATCCCCAGCTGCTGTGAAGAATTAATATTTATTTCATATCCGGCAGCATCAATTATCTCCTTTTCCAAACGATTAAGTTCTTTTCTTAAATAGACACCGGATCTTTTAAAAAAATCTACATCTATCTTAACACCTTCATACTCCATATCAATTAAGACATTGATTAGTGGGATCTCTACATCTTTATATAATTTCATCAAATCTTTTTCCAATAATTGGCTTTTAAATATTTCAATCAATTTCAATGATAAAACGGAGTCATCAATACAGTATTTTCCGGTTTTTAAATAAGAGATCTCACTGATCTTTTTTTTCTGTTTCCCACTTCCGAGAAGTTCATCAAATCCGGTCTGCTTATATCCGGTATATTCATAAGATAATTCTTTTAATTTATGAGATCTTCTGTTTGGAAAAATAAGATATGACATTATCATTGAGTCATGCAAGATTCCCTTTGTCTGAATTCCGGCACTTTTCAGCTGCAAAGCATCAAATTTAATATTGTGCCCGGATTTACCGATTTTCTCATTTGAAAATATATCTCCGAATAACTCTTTAAAATCATTGAAATCAAATTCTATATTATTTTTCTCTTCATCAGGGAAAATGAAGGGAATATAATATCCGGAATCTTTAAAAGAGATGGATACTCCGACAATCTCCGAATTAAAAAAATCCAAACCGGTTGTTTCAATATCAAATGAAAAAAATTTTTCTTCTAAGCTCTTTTCCTTTAGAACTGAAAGATCATTTTTTGAAAGAACAAAATTATACTGTATTCCGGGAATTCCAGAATCTTTTTCATCTGTTGTAACACTAATATTTTTTAATAAAGAGTTAAATGAGAACCTTTTGTAAAAATCTATTAATCTTTGATCCGGTTTACTTTTAAACACATACTCTTCTTCATTTATCCCGAATTCCGGAGCTTTTTTAAGATCAACAAGATCCCTTGATAATTTGAGAAGATCCATATTTTGTTCGATCTTTTTTCTGTATCGCTCCTCAACCTCACTCAATCCATTAAGTATCTTATCCAAACTTCCATGCTTTTCAAGAAGTTTTTTTGCTCCTTTATCACCTATTCCCGGAACTCCGGGAATATTATCGGAAGAGTCTCCCGTTAAAGAAAGATAATCAACTATCTGCTCCGGAAATATTCCGAATATTTCTTTTATTCCGTCTCTGTCAAGTTTAATTTTTAATTTCGGATGAAATACGAACACATTTTCGGTTACAAGCTGAAAAAGATCTTTATCCGCAGTAAAAACGGTTAATTCTTCACTATCCTTCAGGGAGAACGCAAGATTTGCAATTATATCATCCGCTTCAAATCCCGGAGAAAGAATATATTTAATTCCCCGAATCCTCAGATACTCTTTGATCGGTTCAATCTGAGCAACAAGCTCTTCGGGAGGAAGGTCTCTGTTTGCTTTGTATTGAGGGTAAAGTTTTTTCCGGAATGTATCCTCTTTGGAATCCAATGCAACGAGAATAAGGTCCGGTTCCAATTTTTTTATAAGATATTCAACTCTGTTAACAAATCCGAATATTGCCCCGGAAGGATCACCGTTTAAAGTTTTTAAATTTCTATTAACATAGAATGAACTGAAAATAAGATACATTCCGTCTATAACGAGAATTTTTTTTTTCATCATTCGAATTGGAATCTATTCCGGACTTAATTCGGCAAGATATTCCAAAACCATATCATCTAAGGTCTTGTCGTCGATCTTCTGAGTTTCAAGAGAAAGAAGATGAAGAAACTTTCCCTCCTTCAATTCATTAATTACCTGGTCATGCTGATTTTTCATCATTGATTTAATTTTTTTTCTAAGGATATTTCTATCCTTCTTCAGATGACCGTATGACAGACGTCTCGACAGAAGTATCTCTCCGCTATGATAGACAAGTGTCTCTATTGTAGGATTCCCCTCACCTTTATCTTCAGTCTGAATATGAAAGACCTCATCTCTGTATTTTATATCAGTATTAAACCCGATTATCATATTTAAATGTTAGTTTATACAAAAATAATTGTCAAGCCTATTTCACTTTCACAATTCCCTTTAAATGGAATTAATGCCATAAAAAATTAAATCAACGGTACAAAGGATACTGCAAAAATAGGCGTTTTTTCTATTCCCCCCTTTTTTTTTATAAATTTATAGAGATACTGGATACTATTTCCAACCGGAGCAACCGCAATTCCTCCGTCCTTTAATTGTGAAAAAAGCACTTCAGGAAACTCGGAAGCAGCAGCTGTTATTATTATTTTATCGAAAGGAGCTTTTTCCTCCCATCCCTCTTTCCCGTCACCGACCCTGAATTTGATATTGTAATAACCCATTTTTTCATTTAATAATACACTTGCCTTTTCGGACAACTCTTTTATTCTTTCAACCGTATATATTTCTTCCGATAATTCGGCAATGACTGCCGTCTGATAACCGGAACCTGTTCCTATCTCCAATATTTTATCACTCTTTTTCGGTTCAATTAATTCGGTCATAATTGCAACAATATACGGCTGTGAAATTGTCTGCCCGTAACCAATCGGCAAAGGACCATCATAATAGCTGTTACTTATGTTTTTTCCCCCTACAAACATCTCCCTTTTAATCATTCTCATTGCATTTATGATACTTTTATTGTTAATTCCTCTGTTTTTGATCTGATGAAGGATCATCTCCTCCATTTTTACAGTTAAATTATCCATCTCAAATATTCCTTTCCCCGGATAATATAAAATCCTTTTTACTATTTTAACTTAATTCGGAAGTTTAAAAAACAGTAATAAAAAATTTCTTAATTTTATTCTTTTCAAGCGGTACTATTTGATATATAATTTCAATTAACATCTTATTCCAAGGAAATTTATCAGATGAAAAAAAAGTTAGTAGAATTTTACGAAAGATTTAAAACAACGGAACAGATATTTATGATTATTGTTCCTCTTATCATCGGAGTTCTAGGTGGACTTGGTGCCGCTTTATTAAAATTTCTTATCCACTGGTTTCACCAATTTTTCTGGGGAAATATGGGTTTTTCGGCTCCTTGGTATAAAACTATTCTCATTCCCGGAATTGCAGCCTTTTTTGTCGGACTTATTATTTACTATTTTTCAAGCGAAGCTAAAGGACACGGTGTTCCGGAGGTAATGGAAGCCATTGCATTAAAGAGCGGGATTATACGGATAAGAGTTGTCTTCAGTAAAGTAATAGCCTCTGCAATAACAATTGCATCCGGCGGTTCGGTTGGCAGAGAAGGACCGATAATTCAAATTGGTTCTGCTATAGGATCGGCACTTGGTCAAATATTTAAGATCTCAAAAAAAAGAATGCAGACCCTTGTAGGCTGCGGAGCAGCAGCAGGAATAGCCGCAGCGTTTAACGCTCCGATAGCAGGAGCAATGTTTTCGGTTGAGATCATCCTCGGTGATTTCACAATAAGTCAATTCTCACCGATTGTAATATCTTCTGTGGGTGCTACGGTAGTTTCAAGAGCATTCTACGGAAACTATCCTGCATTTATAGTACCTAAATATGAACTCGTTCACTGGATAGAGCTTTTCCCATATGCACTTCTCGGGCTAATCGCAGGTGGAATAGGAATATTGTTCGTGAAATCTTTATATTTTTTCGAGGATAAATTTGACGGATGGAAAGTTCCCGATTTTTATAAAACATTGATCGGAGGATTACTGTTAGGTTTATGGGGGCTGTCATTTCCTCAAGTCCTTGGAGTCGGATATGAACCTATGAATTTAGCTCTTCTCGGAAAAATGAATCTCTGGTTTCTTTTCTGTCTCATATTTGTAAAAATTATTGCCAGTTCCATTACACTCGGGTCAGGAAGTTCAGGTGGGATTTTTGCTCCGTCACTTTTTATGGGTGCCATGACAGGCGGTTTTTTCGGTGATATTCTTCACAAACTGCTTCCGACAATGACAGCAGGACCCGGAGCATATTCACTCGTTGCAATGGGTGCCGTTGTTGCGGCAACAACCCATGCTCCAATAACAGCCATATTGATAATTTTTGAAATGACGAACGATTATAAGATCATTCTTCCTTTAATGATAACAACCATTATCAGTCTCGCTTTAACAAGAACTCAGAAAGGATCGATATACACATTAAAATTACTAAGAAAAGGTATTAATATCCATCAGGGAAAAGAGATTAATATCCTTAAGTCAATGCAGGTTAAGGATATCATGAGAAACAGTATTGAGATTGTAAAGCCGGATACTCCAATCAAGGAGTTAATCAATGTTTTTATAAATTCTCCCCATACATTCTGCTATCTTACTGATGAGAACAAGAATATTTCTGAAAAGATCTCACAAACGGAATTAAGTTCCATAGCCCCCGATTATGAAACTATAAAAGATTTCATTGTTGCAAAAGATATTGCGACTCAAAATATACTTATTGTCAAGGATACTGACAAGCTTGATTATGTAATGAAGGAATTTGCCAAGGAAAACATTGGTGAAATCCCGGTTGTCGACAGCAATAATCCTAAAAAAATTCTCGGAACGATCTGGAGAATAGATGTAATCTCCGCATATAATAAAGAAATCATTAAAAGAGACCTTGCCGGTGAAGTCTCAGATAAAATAAGCAGTTCTAAAGATGGAGTTCCGATTGAAGTAGTTGAAGGGCTTTTTCTCTTGGAGACGGAACCGCCGAGCAGATTTATCAACAAAAAAATTATTGATTTGGATATCCGGAAAAAATATAAAGTTGATGTGGTAATGATCAGAAAAAAAAGCACTTCGGGAAAGATCAAAACAGTTGTTCCCGGAGGAGATTATAAATTTGAAGATAGTGATTCACTCCTGATCCTCGGTGATAAGAAAAGCGTGTTAAAATTCGGAAAGCTTTAATTAACTATCGTATAAAAACCTGCTGAAGAAAAACATTCTGCATAAAAAATAAAAGAACATAAGAAATTGTCCCCGAGAATAGAGGGGTTGCGATCCACCCTATGCTTATCTTTCCAATTATCCCGAAATTTATGTTTTTTCCGCCTTTGGCAATTGCAATTCCCAAAACAGCTCCGACAATAGCCTGAGAACTGGAAACAGGCACAAGAGGGAATGAAGGAAGACCCGCATTAATGAGAAGAGTCTTGAGAGCATGTGATGCAAAGATAAAAAGAACAAGCGAACTGGATAATACAATTACAAAAGCATCGATCGGAGAAAGTTTAAATATATCGGAGCCTACAGTTTCCATGACCCTACGGGAATATGTGAAAACACCTATTGCAATTGCAATCGCTCCAATAAAAAACAGCTGCTGTACACTGGAAAGTGAAAATATATTTAATATATATAAATCTTTGAAAGGAGATACAGGTACAAAAACTCCCATAACATTTGCAATATTGTTGGCACCAAGACTATATGAACCGAAAGCTCCGACAATTATTAATCCTGTTCTTGTATATGAATCAAGTCTTATCATATGGATCTTTGATCTTATTATCGTTCGCTTTATTAAAAAAAAGAAACCGATGGCAAAGAGAGCTGCCAATACCGGGGACAATATCCATGTTGTCACTATTTTAGTTAATGTTGAATAATCCGTTTTAAATCCGGAGAATAAATTCCAACCGATTATTGCTCCGACAATAGATTGAGAAGTTGATACCGGTAGTTTCATTCTTGTCATCAGAAACACTGTAAATCCTGCCGAAAAAGCCACTGTAAAAGCTCCGGCAAGTGCATTTACCGAACCGAGCTTTCCAAGAGTATCTGAAGCCCCGGCCCCACTCATTACCGATCCTGCTATTACAAAGATCGCACAGATGATTGCAGCTGATCTGAACTTAACCATCTTTGTACTGACGGCAGCACCAAAAACATTTGCAGCATCATTGGCTCCGAGAGACCAACCGAGAAATAGTCCGCTGGAGAGAAAAAATATTGTGACTACCATTTTTTATACGGATTATTTACAAGATTTGAATTAAAATACTTCGGATCCCCGGTAATTTCCTCACCGATCCAGCCAGGTTTTTTAAATTTCCGATCTTCATCAATCAATTCTATTTCAGCACATATAAGACCTTCATTATCACCCAGAAATTTATCTACCTCCCATAACATCCCTTCATATTTTATTTTATATCTCTCTTTCTCAATCAAAGGTTTTTCACACAGGTCATTAAGCATCTCGGTAGCATCGGAAAAAGATATCTCATACTCGAATTCTCTTCTCTTTGCCCCGGTTGAAATACCTTTAACAGTTATATATCCTTTACTCCCGACTGTTCTGACTCTAACCGTTCTCTCTTTTACTCTGGACAAATATCCCTGCCTGTAAAACACTCCTTTTGCTAAATTCATCCATTCATTTGATCTTACAAGAAATTTTTTTTCTATTTCAAAACCCATATATCATTCTTCTCTTTTTAGAACTAATAATATCACTTCAAAAAGAATTTTTCATCTTTTTAATTTTATGTCAGAGCCAGATCTGCGGGAATAATTTTTTGGCATCATTAAATGATCTCGACGTATAGATCTCTCTTCTTATCTTTTTAGCTCCCGGCTTTCCCGCAACAATATATTTTGTAAAAGCTTTAATCCTAGCCAATCTCAATTTTTCCGGATAATACTCTTCTATAAGCTCAATTATCCTTAATGCTATTGTTGCCTTTTTATATTCGGATATTTTTTCCCCGGATAACTCTTTAAATATAAAAGGATTTTTAATTGCACCCCTTCCGATTAAGATTCCATCAACCTTCTCCAACCTTTTTCTTGCAATTGAAACATTTATGATATCTCCATTCCCAAACACAGGAAAATTATAAATTTTTTTCAAATTTTCTGCGAATTCCCATTTCGCCGGCACACTGTAATTATCGGTCTTAAGACGAAAATGAATGGTTACTGCATCTACACCCTCTCCCTCCAACACATCAAGGATATCTCTAAAATTAACATTTTCATAACCAAGTCTTATTTTTACGGTTAACGGAAGATCCGATACCTTTCTTACCGAACTG
This sequence comes from uncultured Clostridia bacterium, assembly GCA_964633415.1. Taxonomy (GTDB): domain Bacteria; phylum Acidobacteriota; class Aminicenantia; order UBA2199; family UBA2199; genus CAZNLS01. The sequence goes on from CAZWFY010000045.1 coordinate 12,771, forward strand.
CATATTTTAGCAATCTGCACGGGATTTTTTAACAAAGCCGACCCTGCACCTTTTTTAACAACTTTTTTCGCCGGGCATCCCATGTTTATATCTATTCCCGAAAAATCTGTCTCATTTTTTATAATTTTTGCAGATTCCGAAAAAGCAACCGTATCATATCCGAATAATTGGATAAACTGAGGAGATATATAGTCAAAAGTTTTAATCATTTCAAATGTTTTTTCCTGTTTTCTTCTTAGTCCCTCTGCAGAGATCAACTCGGTAACCATAAATCCCACACCTCCTATCTCATCTACTGCACGTCTGAAAACTATGTCGGTAAGAGATGCCATCGGAGCAAGACCTATCCTGTATTTTACCTTTAAATTTCCTATTTTAATCGAGACCATTTGTTCAATTATAACAAATTTTTTTTTAATAGTTGAAATTGTTTTTTCTAAGTGTTATAAGGAATTTAAGAGATGGATTTTTAGTTAAATGGAATTAATGGGAAAGGTAAAGAAAAATTTAGTAAAAAAATCATTTTTATTTTCAATACTGGGAATTTTTTTGCTTTCTACACTCTCAATACTTCAAAAATATTCGCTTGGTGCCGATCCGTTTACTCCAATAGGATTTATTGTTCCTGTTTTTTTCGGTGCTTTTTCAGGATATATGTTCGGACACTGGCTTGAAAAATATATAATTGCAAACAGAATAGTTGTTGAAAATGAAAGAAAACTCGAAGCAATATTTAATTCTCAATTAACCGCAATAATTATTTCCGACATTAATGAATGCATAATAGTTGAATTGAATAAAATGGCTGCATTACTGATCGGTGCAGAAAAAGAGGCTATACTCGGTCTAACCTGCCATAATGTTTTTTATAAAAAAGTAAAGAATAATTATGTAAAAGTAGATAAATATGAAGATTTAAATACTTCAAAAATAGTAATTAAAAATATTTCCGGAGACATAATCCCCGTATTAATTCATTGTGAAAAAGTACTCATATACGGAAGAAACTATATGGCAATAAGTTTTATGGATATTTCCAAAGAGGAAAAACTTGAGTCTCAACTTCAAATTTCACAGAAACTTGAAGCCTTAGGAACACTCTCAGGAGGAATAGCTCACGATTTCAATAACATTCTCCTCGCAATAAGCGGTCATGCCGAGATAGCCATTGCAAAAATCAGAGAGAACAATTCACCGGTCTCAAACCTTGAAAGTATATTAAAAGCTTCGGAAAAAGCTAAAGATCTTATAGATAGAATTCTTCTATTCAGTAAGCCTTCCGGTGAAAATATGGCAAATATAGATGTAAATGATATTATCTCTAATCTAAAAGATCTGATGAAAGGCTCACTTCCGGTAAATATTAAAATGAAAATCTTTCCCTTTAACGGGAACCCTGTAATCCTCGGAAACTATTCTCAGTTATATCAGGCAATCCTAAACCTTATTTCAAATGCAATTTTTTCAATGAAGGAAAACGGAGGAAAACTTATACTGAAGGTGGAGCAGGTTTTTCAAAATGACATCCGGCATCTGATCCCTCATGGGGAAAAAACAACAGAAAAATTTATTAAAATATCAGTAATAGACACCGGCTTGGGAATCCCCGATGAAAACTTAAAGAGAGTTTTTGATCCTTTTTTCTCTACAAAACCGGTAAATATAGGATCGGGGATCGGACTCTCAATTGTTCATAGGATCGTCAATAACCATGAAGGCTATGTTAATATTGAGAGTAAAACCGGAATCGGCACGGAAGTTTGCATCTATCTTCCTAAAGGAGATAATCTTGCGATAGATAAGAGAGACAATATTCTTCAAAAAATAAACGGGGCGGAGAATGTTCTTTTAATCGATGATGATAAAACGGTAATGGAAGTTATTAACGAAATTTTAAAAAAACTCGGATACAATGTTACGGCTTTTGCGAATGGATTAAAAGCAATAGATCATTTCAAGAAAAATGCTGAAAAATATGACATTGTTATTTCAGATCAGATAATGCCGGAAATTTCAGGACTTGAAATAGCAAAAAAGATCAGGAAAATTAATGAAAGAATACCTTTTGTTATTATAACAGGCAAAAAAAATATGTTTCATGAAGAAACTCTTAAAGATTCAGGAATTGATATTGTTATCCCAAAACCTTTTAGGATGGAAAAGTTCTCTCAAAAAATAAGAGAAATACTTGATCTTAAAAAAATAAATTAAAAAATTAATTCGGTTCTCATTTGACAAAAGCAGAGAATTTCATTAACATATGAATACATGCTCATATATAGGATTGAAAATGAATGATTTAAATAATGATGTATGCAAAACTTTAATTGTCCATAAAGATATATTAGATAAAGTAAAAAATTCATTTCCGGATCGGGAATTTTTATCAAAACTAACAGACCTCTTTAAAGTTTTCGGAGATCCCACAAGAGTTAAGATACTTAAAGCACTGCTAATCTCGGAAATGTGCGTCTGCGATCTTTCGGTTCTTCTCGGTAGTAGCCAGTCTGCTATTTCGCATCAATTAAGAATATTGAGGCAATCTGATCTTGTTAAATTCAGAAGAGAAGGAAAAGTCATATTTTATTCGATAAAGGATGACCACATTAAAATCATACTCGATATGGGACAGGAGCATATTCTTGAAAAAATATAGGATAAAAAATATCGACTGTGCAACATGTGCGGATAATATTGAACTAAACCTGAAAAAACTTGATTTTGTAAAAGATGTATCCATTAATATTGCTTCCTCCCTAATTTACATTAACACCGATGATATTGAAAAAGTTAAAAAAGAGATTAAAAAGATTGAACCTGATGTAGAGGTTTTCGACAAGGATGATAGTTACAAAGAAGAAATTAAGCCACACAATTTAAAGCGAGAAATAATAAAAATATCAATCGTTCTCTTATTTCTTGTTATCGGGATAATTTTTAAAAAAAAATTAAGCTCCACTCCATGGTCAATTGCTGAATATATAGTATTCCTATCTGCATATTTTCTAAGCGGCTGGAAAGTTTTGAGAAGTGCATTCAAAAATATTATCAGGGGAAAATTATTTGATGAACACTTTTTGATGGCACTGGCAACAATTGGTGCTATAGCCATCAACGAAATGCCGGAAGCCGTTGCAGTTATGGTCTTTTACAATATAGGAGAATTTTTTCAGGATCTTGCATTGAACCGTTCCAAAAGATCCATAAGATCTCTTCTTGAAATAAGACCTGACAAAGCAAATCTTAAAACAGATGGAAAAACAGAAGAGGTATCTCCGGAAAAAATTAGACCCGGACAATATATTATAGTTAAACCGGGAGAAAAAATTCCTCTTGACGGTGAAATTACAGAAGGCAATACTTTCGTTGATACTTCTGCACTTACAGGTGAATCTGTTCCTATAAATGTTAAAACCGGAGATATTGTTCTATCTGGAATGATCAATAATTCAGGAGTTATAACAGTTAGAGTCATACGATATTTTCAGGAATCATCAGTATCAAAAATTCTCGATCTCGTTGAAAATGCAACTTCGAGAAAGGCAAAAACCGAAAAATTCATAACAAAGTTTGCAAGATATTATACTCCTGTAATAGTTTTTTTCGCTACTTCCATTGCATTAATTCCACCTGTCTTTTTTCCGGAGCAGCTGTTTTCAGACTGGCTCTACCGAGCACTTGTCATTTTGGTTGTCTCCTGTCCATGTGCACTTGTTATCAGTATCCCTCTCGGATATTTCGGAGGTATAGGAGGTGCAGCTAAAAGAGGGATTTTGGTTAAAGGTTCTGAATTTCTTGATACTCTGACTAAAATAAAAACCGTTGTTTTTGATAAAACCGGAACGCTTACAAAGGGTAATTTTATAGTCTCCGAGATTGTAACAACAAACGGATTTTCAAAAGAGGAGTTACTGCAATATACTGCAATTACCGAATCACAATCAGATCATCCTATAGCAAAATCCATAAATGAAGCATATGGAAAAAAAATCTCACCTGATGCGGTTAAAAATATCAGAGAGATATCCGGACACGGAATAAAAGCAACAGTAAAGGGAAGAGAAGTCATTGCGGGAAATGACCGGTTAATGCATATTGAAAATATAACTCATAAAATTTGCAATGTTGGCAGTACCGTTGTTCATGTTGCGATAGATAGAAAGTATGCAGGATATATAACTATAGCGGATTCCCTGAAAGAGGATGCAAAAAAGGCAATTACACAATTGAAAGATAGTGGAATCAAAAATATTGTCATGTTGACAGGAGATAACAACTCTTCTGCAAAATACATTGCGGATAAACTTGGACTTGATTCATATATTTCGGAACTTCTACCGGAAGAAAAGTTAAAACATCTTGAAAAGATTATGAAAGATATGGATAGGAATGAAAAATTGGCTTTTATTGGAGACGGAATAAATGATACTCCTGTTCTTGCTATAGCTGATGTCGGAATTGCAATGGGAGCAATGGGTTCCGATGCAGCTGTTGAAACGGCTGATATTGTATTAATGGACGATTCACCGTTAAAGGTTTTCGAAGCGATCAAAGTTGCACGGAAAACAAGAAAAATCGTCTGGCAGAATATTATCTTTGCACTTTCCGTAAAACTTGTTTTTATTATCGGCGGCGGAATGGGTATTGCAACTATGTGGGAAGCTGTCTTCGGTGATATAGGTGTAGCTCTGATCGCAATCCTCAATTCAATAAGAGTCTTAAAAAAATAATGGAAGAAGCGGTTCTTTATTTACCATTTATCTCTTTCCCGCTTCTGTAAAATCTTATCTCTACCTTTTCAATAGTTGCAAGACCTTCTTTTATCGCATCATCTATTATCGGAATAAATTTTTCTATTTTATCCAAAGTATCAACTATTTCGATTATAATCGGAAGATCATCGGATAATCTTAACAACTTTGATGTATGAATTCTGCTGTGTGCACCGAATCCCTCCTGCCCTCGTAATACCGTTGCACCGGCAAGTCCTTCCTTCCTTGCCTTTCTTACAATCCATTCATATAGCGGTAGACCGTCATATTTATCAGACTCTCCGATAAATATCCTTAAAAGATGACCTTTCTCCGGTAAAATCATTCTCACATTCTCCTAAAAAACAGTTGATAAAGCATAACCAAGCCAAACAAGACCGAGTCCTAATATCAGATGTAATGCAATGTTCGCAAAGGAGGAAAATATCTGTCCGTTATTGGCAAAAGAAAAAACCTCATAACCAAAAGTTGAAAAAGTTGTAAATCCTCCGAAAAAACCGATAAAAATAAAAAGACGAATCTCAGGTGTGAACAGATTATGCGTTTCCGAGATTCCACTTAACAATCCAATAAAAAAACATCCGATTATATTTACAGCCAATGTACCGTAAGGAAACAGCGTTTTTCCTACAATCCTGTATACGGCACCACTTAAAAGATACCTTGATACGGATCCAAAAAATCCGCCTGACCCTACTATAATCAATTTAAGCATATACAACTCCCAATGTAAAACATTTCAGGAGTCATCAGCAATTTTTGCAGTTTAAGGTGAACCCCATCACCGGATTTTAAAAATAAGGCGAAATTATATTTTGAAATGCAAATGATGTCAATACTTTATTTGCAAGAAATATTTCTATATTTATGTCAGACCGGTTTTAATCAATATTTTAATGTTATTAATTACCTTATATTTTTTTTAAAAAATCCTATCGCTTTTTATAACCTTTATGGTAATATATAGGCAAAAAGATTTATAGATAGGATAATTAAAATATAACTATGAATAAAATTGTAAAAATAACAATAGGAATAACCGGTATGACCTGTGCATCCTGTTCAGCAAGAATAGAGAAGAATCTCAATAAACTTGACGGAGTTGAAATTGCAACCGTAAACCTCTCTTCCGAAAAAGCAATAGTTAGATTTATTCCTGGAAAAACCAACAGGGAAATAATAATACAAGAGATAGAGAATACTGGTTATCATGCAGAAGAAATTGAAAAAGACAATTCTGATAAAGAAAGAGAACTACGTAAAACCGAGTTAAAGAAAGCAAAATTAATTTTACTTGCCTCAATAACTCTCTCTTTTCCACTCCTTATCTCAATGGTTGCAAATATTTTAAAAATTCCGGTTGTTTTTCTTTACAATCCATGGTTCCAGTTGTTATTAGCAACTCCGGTTCAGTTCATTATCGGATGGAGGTTTTATAAAAAAGCCTATTACAGTATCAAAGCATTAAACCCCGGAATGGATTTTTTGGTTGCAATGGGGACAAGTGCTGCATATTTTTTCAGTATTTACAATGGCTTTTTCAAGCAATATACACCAAGTTCTCATGTCGAACTCTACTTTGAAGCCTCCGCAATAATTATAACATTGGTCCTTCTCGGGAAATATCTTGAAGCTATAGCAAAAGGAAGAACTTCAGAAGCTCTTAAGAGTTTAATTGGATTACAACCAAAATCGGCAAAAGTATTAAGAGATGGAAATGAGATGGAATTAAGAATAGAGGAAATTCTTGTAGGGGATATTATTATAGTTAGACCAGGAGAAAAGATCGCAGTTGACGGTGTCGTTACTAAAGGTCATTCATCCATCGATGAAAGTATGATAACAGGAGAGAGTATTCCCGTTGAAAAAATATCAGGAGATAAAGTAATAAGCGGGACGATAAATAAAAACGGCTCAATTGAATTCTTGGCAAAAAAAATCGGGAAAGACACAATTCTTGCAAATATAATAAAAGTTGTTGAAGAAGCTCAAGGGTCAAAAGCCCCGATTCAACGACTTGCAGATAGAGTTGCAGGATACTTCGGTCCGGCAGTTCTTTTAATTGCCATCATCACTTCATTAGTCTGGATATTTATATTTAGCAATACTACAATGGGAATCATTTCCGCTGTTTCCGTTTTGGTAATTGCATGCCCCTGTGCACTCGGACTTGCTACACCGACAGCTATAATGGTAGGAACCGGAAAAGGAGCTGAAAAAGGGATATTGTTTAAAAATGCAGCCGGACTTGAAACCTTGTATAAAACGGAAAAGATTATTTTTGATAAGACTGGAACAATAACAGAGGGGAAACCGGGTGTGACCGATATTATTCCGCAGGACGGAGTAAATATTAATGAACTTTTATCTATAGCTGCTTCCGCTGAAAAAAATTCCGAACACCCTCTCGGTAAAGCAATTTTGGAAGAAACAATAAAGAGAAATATTAGTGTAAAAAATCCTGAAAAATTTGAATCTCTTACCGGAGCAGGTATTAGTGCGATCCTAGGAGAGAGATCAATCCTTATGGGAACAGAAAGTTTGATGAAGGAAAACGGAATAAAAATAGGAAAAATAAAAACGATCGCCGAAGAACTTGAAAGTTCGGGAAAAACCGTTATTTTTATTTCATCTGATCATAAAACTATCGGAATTATCGGTCTTGCAGATATAATAAGAGAGGAAGCTGCTCATGTTATTACCGAGCTTTCCAATATGAATATTGAGGCTTATATAATAACCGGGGACAATCACAGTACCGCAATGGCTATTGCAACTCAGGCAGGAATAAAAGAACAGAATGTTTTTGCAAAAGTACTCCCGGAAAAGAAAGCTTATGCAGTGAAGGAAATGAAAAATTCCGGTGGAACTGTTGTAATGGTTGGAGACGGGATAAACGATGCTCCTGCTCTCGCTGTAGCTGATGTCGGAATTGCAATGGGAACAGGAACGGATATTGCTATTGAGACAGGAGATATAACTCTGATGAACGGAAACCTTATAACTCTCATATATGCTATAAAACTTTCCCGAGAAACAATGAAAAAGATAAAACAGAATCTATTTTGGGCTTTTATATACAATGTTATCGGTATACCGTTTGCAGCTCTCGGATTATTGAATCCGGTTGTAGCGGGAGCTGCAATGGCCTTCAGTTCCGTATCTGTAGTAACGAATTCATTAAGCCTTAAAAGATTTAAATCTTAACAGGAGGAATGATCATGCCGGGTCAAAAAAGATTAAAATTTTTAGACAGATACTTGACATTATGGATTTTCATTGCGATGGGGATCGGAGTAGGAATTGGTTACTTCATTCCCGCTATTATACCTTTCTGGAACAAATTCAACAGCGGAACTACAAATATACCGATAGCTATCGGACTTATATTGATGATGTATCCTCCTTTAGCTAAGGTAAAATATGAAGAGTTGACTGATGTTTTCCGTAATAGAAAAATTTTGGGACTATCTCTTATCCAGAACTGGTTTATAGGTCCTTTACTTATGTTCTCTCTTGCAATTATCTTTCTCCAGGATATGCCCCACTATATGACGGGTCTGATAATGATTGGCTTGGCAAGGTGCATTGCAATGGTAATTGTCTGGAACGAACTTGCAAAAGGGGATTCGGAATATGCTGCCGGTCTTGTTGCATTTAACAGTATATTCCAGGTACTTTTCTTCTCTTTATATGCATGGATATTTATTACTAAACTGCCTACCTTATTCGGATTAAAAGGCGTTGTTGTTGATATAAGTATCGGAAAGATTGCAGAGAGTGTTTTCATTTACCTCGGGATTCCGTTTATTGCCGGAATAATTACAAGATTTACTATGATCAGATTAAAAGGAAAGAAATGGTATGAGACGAAATTTATTCCCATGATAAGTCCTATGACACTTATAGCACTTCTTTTCACGATAATGGTGATGTTCAGTTTAAAGGGTGAGTTTATTGTTAAGATCCCGTTTGATGTTGTACGGATTGCAATCCCGCTCCTTATATACTTTATTATTATGTTTATGGTAAGTTTTTTTATGGGTAAAAAGATAGGTGCAGATTATCCTAAAACCACAACTCTCGCCTTTACAGCGGCAAGTAACAATTTCGAACTTGCTATAGCGGTATCTGTTGCAGTATTCGGGATAAATTCAGGGGAGGCTTTTGCTGCCGTAATAGGTCCGTTAATTGAAGTTCCGGTTATGATAGCCCTTGTTAGTGTTGCTTTGAGATTCAAATCAAAATTTTGGAAATAAAAATAAGTTTTCTAAAATTTTAAAAATTCATTGAGCAAGAAAAGATTCAGCACTTAAATGTTTCCGTACTGATTTATTCACCGTTTATTTGAAAAGAAACCTTTAAAGCTTATTAAAGGCAGTTCATTGACAAAATATAATGATTTTTGTAATATTAAATTAATGAAAAGATTAAGCTCAGTAGTTTTAGTCATTATCATTTTATATCCTCATGTATTTCAGGAGCTTTTAAAAT
>CAZWFY010000046.1:0-20823 GCA_964633415.1 uncultured Clostridia bacterium
TTATCATCCCATCCCCTCCTCTTCCCGAACAAAAAAAGATTGCCGAGATTCTTTCGACTTGGGATAAAGCAATTGAACAGATACAAAATTTGATAGAAGCAAAAAAAAAACTTAAAAAAGGACTAATGCAGCAACTTCTTTCCGGCCGAATTCGCTTTCCAGAGTTTGGGAAAGGAATTAATAATAATGAATTAAAATTTTTTAGTGGAAAAATATCAGAGGAAAAAGTAGAAGCAGAATTCAAAAAAGCCAATTATAAAAAAACCAAGGCGGGATGGATACCAAAAGATTGGGAGTGTGTTCAATTTATAGAAATTTGTAAATTAGTAAGAGGTCCATTTGGTGGATCACTAAAAAAGGAAATTTTTGTTCAATCAGGTTACAAAATATATGAACAACAACATGCTATATATAGTGATTTTACTAGTGGGAATTATTATATAAATAAAAGCAAATATAATGAAATGAAAAAATTTTCACTGAAATCTGGAGATATAATAATGAGTTGTTCTGGAACAGCTGGAAGATTTGCATTGTTTCCCGAAAATGCAGAAAAAGGAGTGATTAATCAAGCATTATTAAAAATCTCTCCTAATACAATTAATGTAGACACAAAATACATATTTTATTATTTTCATTCTGAATCTTTCCAAAAGGAATTATTTACAGATTTTGCAGGAGGAGCTATTAAGAATATTGCCAGTATGCCAATAATAAAAAAAATCCCACTATTAATCCCCAAGTTAGAGGAACAAAAAAAGATTGCAAAGATTTTAACTAACTGTGATGAACAAATAGAGGTTTTTATAAAAAAAGAGGAAACTTTACAGAATCAAAAAAAAGGTTTAATGCAAAAACTTTTAACCGGAGAAGTAAGGGTATTTAGGAAAGATTTAAATGAATAAATTAGTTTCAAGATGGGGGGGGGTAATGTGATGGGAAAATATACAACAATAAGTACTTCAACACATACAGAAGAGGTTTTAGAACCAATCATTTTAGATCAAAAGACTAATACTAGAAGGGTTTTTATAGCAGTTATAAATGATCAAAAAACAGATGTTGGTGAAACAGTGTCAGGAACGATAATTCATCAGAGGAAAAAAAATAAAAATGAATGGGAGAATATTAAATCTATAAATCTTTCTACTTTGAAGGGTGGTGAGGGAGTTAAATTAAGATTAAACAGTAAACAAACAAAAAAATTATACAAAGGCTTACTTGAAATGTATATGTTAAGCAAAGAGGGCGTACAGTACGGTGAAACAGAATATATTGTCGGGAAATCAAATGAAATTATTCAAGTTCCAAAAGAAAGAAGAATTTTTATTAATCAATTGATTCAGAAAAATTTTGGAGAAGAGATATGGCAAGCACTGATTGAAACCAAACCAGATTTAGCTACCAAATTATCATGGGCAAGAATACAAGGAAGACGTAAAGAAAGCTTAATAGAATTTGAGCAAAGTCTTGAGAATGAAAAAGATGAATCTTATTGGCAAAAATTCTTTCAGGGAAATCAATGGATTTTTGGATATGGATTACAGTACAAATTTTTATCTATTGAAACAAATCAACCTTCTTACGGAGGAGGAAATTATTTAGGTAGAGGAAATCAAAAAGGAGATTTTTTAGGTATTAGTGAATCTCAAATTAAATTTACAGTCTTAGTGGAGATAAAGAAAAATTCTACATCATTGTTAGCAAAGAGACCACAATCTGGGGAACATATTAAATATCGAAATAGTGTTTGGTTATTAAGTGATGAATTAATAGGTGGTTTGTCTCAATTACAGACAAACCGTAATACATGGATAAGAAATTCAGAAACCCGAGAAAATAGAGGTTTAATTAATCGCCAAATTTATACAATAAATCCCAAGGGAATTCTAATAATTGGAAATACTGGTGAGTTTAATAATGACATAGAAAAAATTGAAACTTTTGAGCTATTTCGAAATGGAATATCTGGTATTGATATTATTACATATGATGAATTGTTTGAAAGGGCAAAGTTTATTGTTTCAAATACTGAATCTCCCAGTAAAGACTCAGTAAGTAATTATGCTATTAAGACATTTTAGAATTATAGATCAAATGATTTTGGAGGCAAAAAATGGGAATAGGAAAGAAAAAAAGTAGTCATCACGTTGTTCACAATAAAGACGGCGGATGGGATGTGAAAAGAAGTGAATCAAAAAGAGCAAGCGGGCATTTTGATACAAAAATCGAAGCGGAAAAAGCTGCAAGGAAAATAAGTATCAATCAGAAAACCGAACTTGCCATTCACGGAATGAACGGGAAGATTCAACGGAAAGACAGTCACGGAAATGATCCGATGCCTCCGAAGGATAAAAAATAAATGAAGCTTACTATAACAAGCATTCTTTTATAACAATTAAAATGAAAAGGGAACAACATCAATCGGAATACATAGTTTTTTTTGATGAGTGCGGGGACCATTCATTAACTAAAATTGATAATGATTTCCCAATCTTTGTTTTATCAACAATACTTGTTAAAAGAGATTATTATTATGAAACAATTATTCCGGAAATAACAAAATTCAAGCTTAAATATTGGAATCACGAAGGAATTAATCTTCATAGCAGAGAAATAAGGAAATCATTTAATAAATTCAATTTTCTTCTAATTCCTAAATTAAAAGAATCTTTTATAAATGACATTAATAAACTTCTGGAAAAATTCGAATTCAAACTTTTTATTAGCGGAATAAAGAAAATAGATCTTATCAGCAGATATGGCCCTAGTGCTCAGAATCCTTACGATTTGGCATTAAAATATACATTAGAAAGAATAAGTCATTTTACAATAAACAACAATATTACTAGATTACCTTTTGTTGCGGAATCACGAGGGAAAAAGGAAGACAATAATCTCGAAAGAGTGTTTTATAAAATAATGAAAAGCGGAACCGAATATATGTCTTCTTATAGGTTTAAAAAATTAGATACCAATCTCGAATTTTGCAAAAAAAATAATAACATTGTTGGTCTTCAACTTGCGGATTTATGCGGCTATCCATGTTCAAGACATGTTTTAAAACCTAAACAAAAAAATAGAGCATATGAAATAATAAAAAACAAAATTTACAATAACGAGGGTGTTTTAGGATGGAAAATATTTCCGTAGAGAAAGAAATAGGCACCCCCGTTGCCAGGAATGCCTACCGACCGGGACTTCCCAGTCCGATACAAATATGGCATTTTAAATTATTTTTGTCAACAAAAAATTCCAAAAAAATATTTTTTTATCATTTTTTTAATACTATTAAATACCAAAAAAAAAATAAATCTATGTTTAAATCGGAAGAAATACAAAAAAAAAGGAGAAATAATGGAATCATCACCTGAATTCAACGAGGACGTTTTATCAAAGCTTCCTGCTCTTCAACTTTTGATTAACATGGGATACAAATATCTTTCTATAGATGAAGCACTTAAATTAAGAGGTAATCGTCCTTCAAATGTTCTGCTTGAAGATATACTTGTTGATTGGCTAAGAAAGAACAATCAAATCAACTTTAAAGGAGAAAAATATCCTTTTTCCGAAGGTAACATTCATAGTGCCGTTCAAAGTTTAAAAGAGATAAATTTTGACGGACTTATAAGGACAAATGAAAAAATCTTTGACATACTTAGTTTAGGGAAAAGTCTTCAACAATCTATAAACGGGGATTCTAAAAGCTTCACTATTAATTACATTGATTGGAATAACCCAAAAAAAAATGTCTATCACATAACGGAGGAATATAAAGTTGAGAGAAGCGGGAGAAATGATTCAAGGCGTCCTGATATCGTTCTATTTGTGAACGGAATTCCATTTTGTATCATTGAATGCAAATCTCCAAACATAAAGGACCCTGAGAAAGAATCAATTTCGCAACAAATTCGAAATCAAAAGGAAGATGAAATCCCAAAACTTTTCCTTTACTCTCAAGTGTTGATATCAATTTGGAAAGACGGAGGAAAATACGGAACTACCGGAACTCCATTAAAGTTCTGGTCTAACTGGAAGGAGGATAACGACAATATATCAAAAATACCTGAACTTTGCAATCAACCTTTAGATGAGGAAGTTCTGGAAAAAATCTATAAAAATAGAGATAACTATTTTGAAAAAGGGATAGTTCAAAGCATATCCTCAAAACGTAGATTATATGAACAGGACAAACTTTTATATCGACTTTGCCGTCCGGAAAGACTTTTGGATTTAACATACAAATTCATTCTATTTGATTTCGGTGAAAAGAAAATAGCTCGTTACCAGCAATATTTCAGCGTAAAAAAAATTATTTCCAGAATAATAAATCAGGACTCTGAAGGAAAAAGACAAGGCGGGGTTGTTTGGCATACTCAGGGTAGTGGCAAATCCATTACTATGGTCTTTTTAGCAAAATCTTTATCATTGATGGCTGGACTTGATAATTATAAAATTATTCTCGTGACAGATCGAGTTGATCTTGATGATCAGATTTACGGAACTTTCTCCAGTTGCGGGAAAGAACTTGTTAAAGCAAGAACAGGACGTCATTTAGCAGATATATTACAAGGTGGAAAACAAAAAATCATTACAACGATTATTAATAAATTTGAGAATCTTGTAAGCAAACACTCCATTAAAATTGATAATCCTAATATTTTTGTATTGGTAGATGAAGGGCACAGAACTCAATACGGTCCTCTTCATGTGAAAATGAAGAAAGTTCTCCCTAAAGCATGCTATATAGCATTTACCGGAACGCCAATCTTAAAAAAAAACAAAGATACTATTTCAAGATTTGGAGGAATTATTGATAAATATTCAATTGAAAGAGCTGTGGAGGATAAAGCTGTTGTACCACTTCTTTATGAAGGGAGACATGTCATCCAATCTGTAGATTCTACTTCAATTGATTCGTGGTTTAAAAGAATAACTTCAGAATTAACCATAAAACAGACAGCAGACCTAAAAAAAAAGTTTTCAACAACAGATCAAATAAATAAAACAGAACAAAAAATTGCACTAATAGCTTGGGATATAAGTGAACACTTCAGAGATAATTGGAAAAGAACCGGATTTAAAGGACAGTTAGTTGCTCAGGATAAAGCAGAAGCACTAATGTATAAAAAATATCTTGATGAATATGGAATGGTAAGTTCTGAAATAATCATTTCCGGACCTGACGAAAGAGAGGGTGAAGAAGATTTATATAAGGAAAACAAATTAGAAGTCCAGAAATTTTGGAAGTCTATGATGGAAAAATTCGGTAATGAAAAGGAATACAACAAACAAATAATCAATTCATTTAAACACGGAGAAAATCCTGAAATATTAATTGTTGTAAGTAAACTTTTAACCGGTTTTGATGCCCCGAGAAATACAATTCTCTATCTAACGAGAAAACTGAAAGACCATACCTTACTTCAGGCAATAGCTCGTGTTAATAGATTATACGAAGGAAAAGATTTCGGATATATTATTGATTACAGAGGAGTGCTTGAAGACCTTGACAAAGCTTTTGATCTCTATAATTCACTATCCGAATTTGATATGGATGATATCAATAAATTGTTCATGGATATATCAGAACCGATATCAGATCTCCCTCAAAAGCATTCTTTACTTTGGGATACTTTTAAGGAAATTAAAAATATAAATGATGAAGAAGAGTTTGAAATATTACTCTCAAATGATTTGAAAAGACAAAAATTTTACGAACGACTTTCTAATTTTTCCAGAGTTTTATCAATTGCATTTTCAAGTTTAAAATTTATAGAAAGTATTCCGGATAATACAATTGAAAAATACCAAAAGGATTTAAAGTTTTTCATAAAACTGAGGTCATCTGTACGCAGAAGATATGCGGAAACGGTTGATTTCGGAGAATATGAACCCAAAATACAAAAATTATTAAACACACATGTGAAAGCAAAAAATATAGAACAAATCACACCTCTTGTAAATATTTTTGATAAGGAAGCATTTGAAACAGAAGTGGAGAAACTGTCCAGTGTATCCTCGAAAGCAGATACTATAGCACACAGAACTCAAAAATCTATTTATGAAAGGATGGAGGAGGATCCGGCTTTTTATAAAAAATTCTCTGAAATGTTAAAGGATGTAATTTCAGATTATTATAACAAACGAATTCAGGAAAAAGAATATCTAAAAAAAGTAATTGAAATAATGAATTCAATCCTAAATAGGACTGGAGACAATATTCCGGAAATTCTAAACGGAAGAGATGTCGCAAGAGCCTATTTCGGGATTTTAAAGGAATCACTTTATAGATTCAAAAATGAAAAAAACTGGGAAAAATTGATCTCATCACTCGCTTTAAATGTAGATGATTTAATTGAGAAAAAAAGAATTGTAAGATGGATATACAATCAAGACGTTCAAAACAAAATGAAAAACGGAATCGAAGATTTATTATTCAAACTCAAAGAAGAACAAAACTGGGAAATTTCTTTAAATAGTATAGATGATATTTTAGAGAAATGTATTAATGTGGCTAAAATTCGCAGAGCATAATTTACAAACATTAAAGTAAATATAATGACTAAAACTAAGTATATGAAAATTGAGAATGGAGACTTTGCATTTAAAGTCAAACTAAAATATGAAAAAAGAAAAACCTTAAAAATTTCAGTATTACCAACAAAAAAAATAGAAATCAAAGCTCCGGAAGAAAAATCAGAAAAAGAGATATTGAAATATTTAATAAAAAAATCTATCTGGATACAAAAACAGTTAAATTATTTTGATAAATTCCACCCTTTACCTGAGAAACGACTCTACAAGAGTGGAGAAACTCATTTATATTTAGGTAAACAATATCGGTTAAAAATATCTCAGGGGAATAATTGTCAGGTTAAATTGATTGGTGGATTTTTTTTTATTTCCGTAAATGACAAAAAGAATCCCTTATATATACAGAAAGAATTAGAAACTTGGTATCGACATCATGCACTTATAATTATCCAAAGCAGATTGGAATTATATCTACAAAAATATAATATTTTCCAAAAATTTACTCCTGAAATTAAAATAAAAAAAATGAAAAAAAGATGGGGGAGTTTTTCGAGAAATCACAAAATCACATTAAATTTAGAGATAATTAAAACTCCGGTTTATTGTATTGACTATGTAATTGTTCATGAATTATGTCATTTGATATCCCCGGATCATGGTAGTAAATTTTATAAATTACTATCCCAAATATTACCTGACTGGGAAAAAAGAAAGGAAAAACTTGAAAAAGCAATTTTATAATTTCATTTTTTTATTAATATATTCTATTCTTTTTAAAACGTTATTCCTTCTTGACCGGGGTTGTTCACTATGATATTTTTTATCCATGTCCATAGATAAGGATCTGCAAGTCGAGAGAGCCGTCGACGATCTTAGAAATCTCACAAGAAACAGTTTAACAACCGCAAAGATCATTAAAATAGATAAATTCGGCGGCGAATTTTCCGAATTTCCGGAGAATTTATCGGAAGAGATAGTTGAAATTTTTAAGAAAAAGGGAATTGAAAAATTATTTTCTCATCAGAGCTCGGCTATCAGGGAAATTCTAAATGGTAATAATGTTGTCGTTTCAACTCCGACCGCATCGGGGAAGACCCTCGTCTATAACTCCGTAACTCTCGATTCGCTCATAAGAGATAAAAATTCAAAATCTCTCTATCTCTTTCCAACAAAAGCACTCGCTCAGGATCAACTCCACGAACTGTTTGAACTCAACAAACTCCTCGGAGACAAACTCGGACTTTTCACTTATGACGGTGATACACCTCGGACTATGAGAAAGGCAATAAGAAAACAGGCACAGATAGTAATATCCAATCCCTATATGCTTCATTCCGGGATACTGCCACACCACACAAAATGGATAAATCTGTTTGAAAATCTTAAATATGTGATAATAGACGAACTTCACTACTATACAGGTGTGTTCGGTTCGCATATGAGCAACATAATAAGAAGATTAAAAAGAATATGTGAATTTTACGGCTCAAAACCTCTATTCATAATGTCTTCCGCCACCATTTCAAATCCGGACGAACTTGCTCAAAAAATAACAGGGGAAAAAGTAAAACTTATAGATAAGAGCGGTGCACCGCACGGAGAAAAATATCTTATATTTATCAATCCTCCGGTTGTAAACAAAAGACTCGGCATCAGAAGATCCTACATTTCACTTGCAAGAGAGGTGACCGGTATTCTTCTTAAGAACGGATTGTCCGTTATTACCTTTGCAAATGCCCGGCTTATAACGGAAATTCTCGTCAAATACCTAAAAAATGACTTTGAAAAAAATATAAATCGTGTCGGAATGATAAGAGGATACAGAGGAGGCTATCTCCCGAAAAAAAGAAGAGAGATTGAAAAAGGACTTAAAGAAGGCACTATCAAAGGTGTTGTATCCACAAATGCACTTGAGCTCGGGATCGATATCGGATCTCTGGATGCGGTAGTGCTCGCCTCATATCCGGGAACAATATCCTCAACATGGCAAAGGATCGGAAGGGCTGGAAGGAGAACTTCAAAATCTTTGGGGATCATTGTTTCATCCTCCTCGCCGATAAATCAGTATATTGTCAATCATCCGGAATATTTTACCGGAAAATCACCGGAATCGGGCAGGATCAACCCCGACAATCTTTCAATTCTTATTGATCAGATAAAATGTGCTGCATTTGAACTCCCGTTCCAAAAGGGTGAAACATTCGGTAATGAAGGTCTAAAAGAGATACTTAATTATCTTGAAGAACATAAGATTCTTATCTCCAAAGGAGAAAAATGGTTCTGGACAGAGGAGGGATACCCCGCTGATGCAGTAAGCATAAACAGAATTTCATCGGATAATTTTGTTGTCGTTGATACGACACGGGAAGAAAAGATAATAGCAAAGGTTGACTTTTCGTCTGCACTTGAGACGCTTCACGAAAAAGCCGTCTATATCCTCGAAGGAGAACAATATGTGGTTGAAAAACTTGATTTTGACAACAGAAAAGCCTTTGTAAAAGAGTCAAACTCCGATTATTATACCGATGCAATTACTTATACAAAGACAAAGATACTTGATATTTTCGATTCAACCGAAAATGACAAATATATATTTTCCATCGGTGATGTTCATATTTTTTCACAAGTTGTAGGATTTAAAAAATTAAAATTTTTTACAAACGAGAATGTAGGAGCCGGTGACCTCCAGCTACCCCAGAATGAAATGCATTCAACCGCTTTCTGGTTAACTATCAGAAAAAACCTTCTTGATTCTATAGAGATAGACAGTGAGGATAAAATTGAAGCGATAACCGGAATGGCATTCCTCATCAGATATCTTGCCGCTTCCATCCTCATGTGTGATGTTAAAGATCTCGGTGTTTCGGTTGAAGATAACATAACTAAATCTTCAATAAGCAGAGGAATGACAAAAAAAATATTTAATGAAGATTCTTCAGGTGTCTTGGCAAGTTTTGAACCTAATATTTTTATCTATGACAACTATCCGAACGGCATCGGTTTTTCCGAGATTCTTTACGAAAAGGGTGTTGAAATACTTGAAAATCTTTTAAATATGATTGAAAAATGTCCATGCTCAAACGGATGTCCTTCATGTGTAGGTCCGCCTATACGAAATGACGGGAAGCATAAACAGGCAGCACTCTATATAATTAAATCTCTTTTAGGCAATATCTACAACTAACCTATTCCAGAATTATAAGTTCTCTGACTTCTGCATATTGCTTTATCTTTTTCATCACATTATTAACGGATTCTTCATCGGAATAGCATGGAGTGACCATATATTCGCTCAAATCACCGTTTCTTTTAATAAGGGTAAAAACATCCGGAGATGAAATAACAATTTTTAAAACTTTCTTATCATCGATCTCTATGTATTCAATAGGAATAATATTTCTTTTTAAACACAGATCCAATCCGATCTTTTCTACAAGATCCAGATCCGGGATAAAATTTGATAGTTCTATCTCCTCTTTTGATCTCTGTTCCACAAGATACAACTCCAGCTCATCCTTCTCAAGAACTCCCATCTCAACAAAAACCTCTCCCATTCTTTTTTCTGAAGTCCGGTGTTTTCTTATTGCCTCGGAAAGCTCTTCCTCATTTATTTTACCTGAATTAAACAGGATCTCCCCCAATTTTTTATCACCACCGACCATAGCTCTCTTTTTCTTAAGCAAAAAATTAACCGGTGCATTCTTTTCTATCTCTTTTCTTATATTGACCGGTGCATCACAAGAACATTTAAAACAGTAAGGACATAACGGAGTCGGGTCGGAATGACTGCAAAAAGTTGATTCCATAGCATTGAAAGAGGCACTACAATTCCAACAAGAAATAAAATAGCTTTCGCCTTCTCCCATAAGCAACCTCTCTCTAACCTTTCGGAACCATTATAATAAATTAAAAAACAAATTGAAAGTCAACCGATATATCGAAACCTTTAATTTGAAATGAGATACTCTCTATACTATAATTATATAAAACGGAGTAAAGTGAAATGCAGGAAAAAATTTTTGATGTTGATATTATCTATATCCAGAATGTATCGGGAACGGATTTTAAAATTGAGTGCATCAGTCGGAGATCAAAGAATACAATTCTAAATTTTTCGAAAGTTGAAGGAATTGAGCTGAACGCAAAAAAACCGGCTGAAATAAAAAATTCTTATTTACAATTCGGCGAAAATGAAAAAAGCACATGG
Organism: uncultured Clostridia bacterium; assembly: GCA_964633415.1. Classification (GTDB taxonomy): domain Bacteria; phylum Acidobacteriota; class Aminicenantia; order UBA2199; family UBA2199; genus CAZNLS01. The sequence goes on from CAZWFY010000046.1 coordinate 10,745, forward strand.
AATATCCGCTTTGCTTTTCCGGTCAATATTGTTGTCACTGTTTTATCAAAGATAATAATAGAGATAGTCTGAAATTAATATCAAAATGATTACCGAAGAAATATTAAAAAAGATAAGAAAAATAGAACTGATCTCAAAAAAGAGTTCAAATGAGATCTTTGCAGGGGAATACCATTCGGCATTCAAGGGAAGAGGGATGGAGTTTTCCGAAGTACGAGAATATATTCCCGGAGATGATGTCAGATTCATCGACTGGAATGTATCGTCAAGAATGGGGAAACTCTACATAAAGCAGTTCGTAGAAGAGAGAGAATTGACTGTAATTCTTGCCGTCGATCTTTCTGCATCACTCAATTTTTTCTCAGGGAAAAAAAGCAAAAAAGAGATCGCTGCGGAAATATCCGCAATTATCGCTTTTACCGCAAGCCTGAATAAGGATAAAGTGGGACTTCTGATATTTACAGATGATGTTGAACTGTTCATCCCTCCGAAAAAGGGAAGGAAACATATCCTTAGAATTATCAGAGAAATACTCGGATTTACACCCGCTTCCAAAGGAACTTCAATAGAAAACGGTTTGAATTATATTAACGGACTTATTAAAAAGAGAGCAATAGTTTTTCTCATTTCGGACTTCATTGATAACAACCTTTCTCAGGCACTTAAAATATCGGCAAAAAAACATGATCTGGTCTCAATCAATATTTCTGATATCAGAGAAGAATCAATCCCGGGAAAAGGACTTTTTATTATGAGAGATGCCGAAACCGGTGAAGATTTTTTTGTCGATTTTTCATCAAAAGATATAAACAGACAATTCAAGGAGAGGCAGGCAATAAACCGCACAACTCTTGAAAATATTTTTAAGAAATTTAATATTGATGAAATCAGAATTTCCGGAGAGAAAGATTATGATAAACCTCTCTTCGATTTTTTCATAAAAAGAAGGCGGAAATTCAGAAGATGAAAAAGTTAGCGGGAATAGTTCTTCCTCTATTTATTTTCACTCTTATTATTTTCCCGCAAACACAAATATCGCTCTCCACACCTGATCCGACAGGATCAATCGGGGACAGAATTAAAGTCAAAATAATAATTAAAACTTCCGGAGAGATCGATGATATTAAATTCAAATTTTCTCCGGGAAAATTTGAACTGATATCGGAGACAAAAACAGTAAAAAATATTGATAAAAATTTTTCGATATTTGAAAAAAATTTTTTTATATCTTTTTTTAAAACAGGAGTTTTCAAGGTCGGTCCCGTAATAGCTGTTTTGAGAAAAAACGGGCATAAAGTTGAAACGAGAGAATCAAACTCCGTCTCAATAAAGATAATCTCCTCTTTGACTGGAAAAGAGAAAGATATTCTACCGCCGAAAGATCCCATTGAAATAAACGGTAACCCTTTTTTTATATTAAAATATCTGTTTTTTTTAATGATCATTCTCTTTACCGGTCTCCTGATTTTCAGAAAACTAAAGCGTAAAAAAAGATTTATTCCCGAAAACTATATTCAAATTCCACCTCTTGATGAATTTGAGAACCGAATAAAGACCCTCTTTGCAGATACACCTAAAGACAAAAAAAAATATAAAAGATTTTTTATAAAGTTTTCTCTTATTTATAAAAGATTTCTAACTCTCTACTATAATTTCAACGCAGAGGAGATGACTTCGTTTGAGATTAACAAGGCAATGAAAACAGAGGAGAACGACCGGAAAATACGGAGTAAGTTTGAAAAGATCTTCTACACTTCCGACCTTGTTAAATTTGCGAAACATATTCCCTCCGAAAGTGAGATGACAAACGTGAAAGACGATATAGACTTTATCATTGAAACTTTAAAAGAGAGAGAAAAACTTGAAAAGATCCGTGAAGAGGTTGGAAATGTTTCAAATAGCAAATAAATCCGCTCTTTTACTTCTTCTGTTTATTCCCGCACTAATAATGTGGAAAATTTTTCTTGATAAAAGAGGGAAAAAATTTATTCTTTTCTCATCAAACAAATTATTACCCGGCAAAACAAATTCAATTAAATATTTTATTATAAAAAATTTAAAATATTTAAAAATGATCCCTCTTTTTCTATTTATAGTAGCTCTATCCCGTCCTCAAATCCTAAATTATTTTGATATTGAACATAAAAAAGGTATTGATATTCTTATCACGCTTGATACATCCGGTTCAATGGCTTCATTGGACTTTCAGCCGATGAATCGTCTTGAAGTAGCCAAAGAAGTTATTAAAAAATTTATAAAAAAAAGAAAATCGGATCGTATAGGTCTTGTTATCTTTGCGGGTAGTGCATACACAAAATGTCCTCTAACATTAGATTATGACCTTCTCGAATCATATTTGAACAGCACCAAAATCGGCGAACTCGAGGACGGAACCGCCCTGGGTATGGCTCTTGCAACATCCGTAAACCGTATTAAAAGCTCGAAAAGTAGAACAAAAATAATTATTCTTCTAACCGACGGAATTAACAACAGAGGAGAAATCACTCCGAAGGATGCGGCAAAGATTGCAAAAGATTTCGGAATTAAAGTTTATACAATCGGCGTGGGCAAAAGAGGCCAGGCTCCTTTCCCCATTTCAGATTCAATGGGAAGAAAAAGAACGATAATGGTTGAAGTCGAGATAGATGAAAATATTCTGAGAGAAATATCAAACAGCACCGGAGGGATCTATTTCAGAGCTACGGGAAAAGAATCTCTTAATAAAATATTTTCTGAAATCAACAAATGGGAAAAATCAGATATACAAACACGAAGACTCTACAACAGACATGAGCTGTTCAGCTATTTTATCTTTGCAGGATTTTTCATACTGCTTATTATTGAGATACTTAAAAGATCAATATTATCGGTTTTACCCTGATATCGGGATCTTCTAAACCTGACTCATCCCGAGAGCAATCGCCTCTTCATTCAGCGGGATCAGTTTATGATGTCTTTCAGGAAGTGTCTCTTTTAAAGCAATAATAAGAGATTCGGTTTTTACAATGTTATTCAATTTGACAAGTGCTCCGAGAATAAGCATATTCATAACTTTAACATTTTTCAGTTCTTTATTCGCAAGATCAATAGCCGGAATGGGAAAAATCCTTATATCCGTTCTTGTCGGGGGTTCCTTAATAGTACTGCTTTCCCAGATCAGAATTCCATTCTTTTTTGCTTTCGGTTCAAATTTATTTAAGGAAGGGAGGTTTAAAGCAACAACAACATCATATTTCGTAACGATAGGAGAAGATATGGGTTGATCACTTATATTTACAATACAATTTGCAGTTCCGCCCCGCATCTCAGGACCATATGAAGGCATCCAACTAACCTCTTTGCCCTCTTTCATTGCTGCGTATGCTATCAGCTTCCCCATTGACAAAACACCCTGGCCTCCAAATCCTGCAAAAATCATCTCATTTAGCATATTTTTTCTCCTATTTCTCCGGCTCTTTAAAGACACCGAGCGGGTAGTAAGACAAAGCTTTTTCCTTGATCCACTCCATTGACTCTACCGGTGTACATTTCCATCCGGACGGACAATTTGATACAACTTCGATAAAAGTAGTTCCTATCTTTTTTTCCTGAATTTCAAAAGCCTTTTTTATCGCTTTTTTAGCTTTTCTAACATTTGCAGGCGTGTTGAAACTTACTCTTTCCGCATAAACAACCCCGTCAAACTGAGATACAATTTCGGTCATTTTTAACGGCATTCCCATTGTAGCTGCATCTCTTCCATATGGTGATGTCGTAGTTTTCATCTTATCAAGAGTTGTCGGAGCCATCTGTCCTCCGGTCATTCCGTATATTTCATTATTTATAAAGATAAATGTAATATTCTCACCCCTGTTACAAGCATGAATAGTTTCCGCTGTCCCGATTGCCGCAAGATCACCGTCTCCCTGATATGAAAAAACTATCCTATCGGGTAACATCCTCTTAATTGCGGTTGCAACAGCGGCAGCTCTTCCGTGAGCGGCTTCCTGCATATCAACATCCATATAATCATATGCAAATACCGAACATCCCACCGGACAAACTCCAACCGTTCTATGTTGAATATCCATCTCTTCAACGATCTCCATCATAACTTTATGCGTTGTTCCGTGAATACAACCGGGACAATAATGCATCCTCTTATTTAGAAGAGTTTTCGGTCTTTTATATATTACTTCATATCCTTCTCTCATTTTTTGTCTCCCTCAAGAAGTTTCTTCTTTTCAATGATAGCTTTGAGTATCTCCTCCGGATCAGGGATAGACCCGCCCATCCTTCCATAGAAATATACGGGTTTCCTGCCGTTAACCGATAATCTTACATCTTCGACCATCTGTCCCGAACTCATCTCAATTGACATAAAAAATTTCACTCTCTCCTCATCGGCAAGATCCGAAAGGATCGCTTCAGGATAGGGCCACAATAATTTAGGTCTGAGAAGACCGAGTTTTATTCCGTCCTTTCTCGCAAGATCAACAACTTTTTTCGTAGCTCTTGAAACAACCCCGTATGCAACGGCAATAATTTCAGCATCTTCCGTTCTATACTCTTCATAATCAACTTCATTCTTCTTGATAGTATCATATTTTTCCTGAAGCTCATGATTCTTTCTCTCCATATCGTCAGGTTGTATGTATAATGAAGTGATAATATTTCTCTCTCTATCCGGAGTCTTACCGGTTGTAGCCCACGGCTTATCCGGTTTATACTGAATAGGATCCGGAAGTACAACTTTTTCCATCATCTGTCCTATGGCTCCATCAGACAATATCAGAACCGGAATTCTATATTTATCGGCAAGCTCAAACGCATCAATCGTCATATCAACCATTTCCTGAACGGAATTCGGAGCAAGAACAATTAATCTGTAATCTCCGTGACCACCACCCTTTACGGCCTGGAAATAATCTCCCTGCCCCGGCTGGATAGTCCCGAGCCCCGGACCGCCTCTAACTACATTTGCAATAACACAAGGCAATTCGGCACACGCTATATATGAAACACCCTCCTGCATCAATGAAAACCCGGGAGAAGATGTCGTCGTCATAACTCTTGCTCCGGCAGCTGCTCCGCCATAGACCATGTTAATGGATGCAACCTCGCTTTCAGCCTGAACAAGAACATAATTATGCTCGGGTTCTTTGACCGCCAGATATTCAACCACCTCAGACTGAGGAGTTATCGGATAACCGAAATAACCCTGGAGCCCCGCCCTGATCGCCGCTTCCGCCAGAGCTTCATTTCCTTTCATAAATTTAATTTCACTCAATTTCTCCTCCTGAAAAATTACGCCTTTTTCTTGTAAACAGTTATTACCGCATCAGGGCACATTAATGCACAATTCTGACAAGCAATACATTTTTCCGGATAGGCCATAAAAGAATAATGATAACCATAACTATTAGTATCATTCATCTTCAGATCAAGGGTGTTGGTCGGACAATTCGCAACACACAGCCCGCATCCCTTACATCCTTCAATATCAATTTCGACATAACCTTTAGCTGCCATCATTCCTCCTGTTAAGGTTTATTCTATTATTAATTTCGCTCAAATGCAAGCAAATTCTACCGAAAACTTCAATCATTCTTTCTTAAAAAAAAGACCGCCGGAACACACTTATATTCTTTTTATCTCTATCTCTTTGTGCTATACTAAGAGTCATTATGAAAGAGTTTTTTCTAAAAAACATTAAAATATTTCTTTTTTCAATAAGCGTTCTCATTACAATACTTATCGGTGCTATCGTCGGAATTCTTCTGGTCTATCAAAAAGGAATGCCGCAGATAACAAACCTCGAAGATATCAAGCCTGTGGTTATGACAAGGATATATGATAACAATAAAAAGTTGTTGAAAGAGTTTGCCGTAGAGAAGAGAATAATATTGAAAAGCACGGATATTCCAAAGATTTTAAAAAACTCAATAATAGTCTCCGAAGATATCAATTTCAGAAAACACTGGGGGATAAATTTTTCCAGTATTTTCAGAGCCGTAACAGGTGTAATATTCAAAAAAAATCTCGGTGGCGGAAGCACGATAACAATGCAACTCGCCAGAAATCTTTTCCTATACAGTGAAAGAACAAAGAGGACATTTTCAAGAAAATTAAAAGAGATTCTTCTCTCTATCCAGCTGGAGAAAAAATATTCAAAAGACCAGATCCTGACCTTCTACTGCAACAAAATTCCTTTCGGAGGTCCCGCATATGGTGTTGAAGCCGCATCAAAACATTATTTCGGGAAATCCGCAAAAGAGATAAGTGTGGCGGAAGCAGCTCTGCTAACGGCTATCATTCCAAGTCCGAACGGAGTTTACAATATTTTCAAAAGACCGGATAACTGTAAAAAAAGAAGAAATATAATTCTTAAAAAACTGCTGACATTCAAATTTATTTCAAAAAACGATTATGAAAAAGCTTTAAAAGAGGAGTTGCCCAAAGAGCCGTTCAACGACGAAAAATATGCTGTAGGAAGTTATTTTATCGAGGACATACGGAAATATCTCGAATCAAGCTATGGAGATGCACTTCTCTATGAAGGAGGATTGAAGGTATATTCCACACTTAACAGTGAATTGCAGAACTGGGCGGAAAAATCTCTTAAAGAGGGGTTAAGAGCCCTCGATAAAAGAATGGGGTGGCGGATAAGAAAAAAATATTACAATATCATAAAAAACAAACAGGATCCGAAAAAATTCAAACCGGAATCCTGGAAGGGGTTGAAAATAGTAAAAGATGATGTGGTCGAAGGCATTGTAGAGAGTATTAACCGGAAAAAAGCTTCGATCAATATCCTTGATTATAAGGGGACACTGCTTGCAAAAAATGCAAGATGGACAAAGTGGAGATTAACCAGAATTCTAAAAAAAGGCGATGTCGGTCTCTTTAGAATAATTGATATTGATGAAAAAAATAAAAAGTTATCACTTTCTCTTGAACAGGAGCCTGATGTGGAAGGAGCCATTTTAGTGGTGGAAAACAGGACGGGGGCGATCAGGGCAATGGTCGGAGGTTATGACTTTAACAAGAGCAAATGGAACAATGCCACTCAGGCCATGAGGCAGACAGGTTCGACAATTAAACCCATAGTCTATACGGCTGCGATTGAGAACGGTTTTACTCCGGGAACACTTATTCCCGATGAACCTAAGATATTTGACAACAGATGGACTCAGGAACCTTACGAACCCAGAAATCATACGGGCAAATATATCGGATTAATTACGATGAGAATGGGACTTGAAAAATCAAAAAACCTCGTAACTGCAAGAATTGTCGAATCTATAACACCACCCAAAGTTGTTGAATATGCTAAAAAATTCGGTATCACTTCAAATCTTTTACCGGTTATGTCAATAGGATTGGGTTCTTTTGAGATAACCTTAAAAGATATGGTTGCCGCATATACGGTCTTTCCCAACTACGGAATAAGAGTTAACCCTTTCTATATAACAAAGATTCTGGATCAATACGGAAATATTGTGCAGGAGAATTTCCCGGACAGAAAACAGACTGTCGAGCCGGATACGGCTTACATTATGAATTATCTTCTTCAAGGTGTTGTAAAATACGGATCAGGTTGGAGAGCAAGATATCTTAAAGCTCCGATAGGTGGCAAAACCGGAACTACAAACAATTATACGGATGCATGGTTCATAGGATACACTCCGACCTTAACGGTTGGTGTCTGGGTCGGCTACAGCATTCAGAAATCTTTGGGTGAAGGAGAGACAGGCTCAAGAGCTGCCGCACCTATTTTTGTCTCTTTCTTTGAAAAATATTTAGAAAAATATCCCGAAACACACAATTTCAGAATACCATCGGGTGTTATAATGGTTAAGATTGATAGAAAAACCGGAAAACTGTTTTCTCCTATCTGTTTATATCCATTCAACGAAGCATTCTTAAAAGGGACGGAACCTGTTGAATATTGCTCTGAAGAGGACCATCTGAAAATAGAAGACTATTTCGGAGAAGGTACTCATAAAACATCTACCGAAACTTCAGATGAAAATAATTAGAGAGGCAGGACTTTAAAGCCCTGCCTCCGTATCTATTTTACGAGCCGCCTGTTCGGTTTGAACTTTTTTCGGATTTTTATTTTTCTTTTTAATAAGAAAATATCCCATAATAAGCTTATCGGGTTTTGTAACTTTAATTCTGAAATATTCATATCCTTTCAACATCTCTCTTTTTACACGGTATTTGAACTTTTTAAATTTACCCTTATTAGGCTTAACTACCGCCATCTCATCAAAAAGAAGAACACCTTTCTTGTCCGATACTTTAAAATAGGGTATTTCCTCTTTTGAAATCAATAAAACTCTGTAAACACCCCTTGCGAAATCTTTTCCGCTATGAACAAAAGGTTTGGGAAAATATACCTTCCCGAGATTTATCTCTTTTGATGTCTCCGTTACCGTTTCGCATATGGCAAAGAGAGAAAAAACCATTGTTAAGACTGTTATAACAACTATTTTTTTCATTCATCCCTCCCTTGTAACAAACTTAAAATATATATACTACTTTAAATTTTTTATGTAAAGTATTTTATTTATCGGAATCCTCTTTTTCAGAAATATTTACATCAAATCGTTTTTTTAATACGGAACATCCGTTTGATATAATCAGTTCTACAAAAGAATTCTTCTCAGCCGAAATCCACTCGACAACTATTCCCGGTGACCATTTTCCTCTTACAATATCTCCGTTTTCCGAACAATTCCACTCATAATTAATAGGTCCGGATGCAGAATCCGGAGAAAATTTAGAAAAATATTCCGATTCCGTACCGACTTCACAGCTTTTCATACCTTTAATGGAGAAAAAATTTAATTTGACACAGCGGGGAGCTCTTTTCCCGGGAAAATAGAAAAGAGAGCCGACTATCCCGGATCCCGATCTTCTTTCTCCTCCGGAATTAATTATTTTTTTATAAGCCAGCGAGATACCGAATCCACTTCCCGACCCATATCCCGCTCCAAGGACTGAGAAAATGTATCCTTTGATCCCGTTTAATACGGTCTTTGAATAAACGCTCCCGCTGAAACGAGAAAACAGAAAAAAAGATTTATTGAAATATTTACGAATGCCAATACCATAGTTTAATTCATCAGTTAGATCAATATCTTCAGGATCAATATTTTTTTTAAATCCTCCGAAACCTAAAAGAAAAGTTTGTGGCAATATCTCTGTATTATATGATAAATTCAATCCTAATCTCGCTTTTGTTGTTGTAACTCCCTTCGATCTGCCGGAAAGCGGAATGTCAGTGTAAACATTTACGGAAAGAAGACTCTTTTCCAATTTCTTCAGGATATACTTCCCTCCGATTTTAAAATATCCAATTCCGTGACCCTTCCCCTCTCCGGCAAACGGATAGTCGTTTGAAATAAGGTCGGAGACCCCATCCGGACGATCGAGATTAACATATGACACACTTAAATTAAGATTAAACTTTTGTGTAAATCCGGCGGTTACTCCCAGGAAAGAAGATCTCGAACTGAAAGAATCATTTCCGGTAAAGACAACATCGGATCCTGTAGAAATAATCAGATCCCCCACTCCGATCGTATATGTCGGTCGTAAACAGAAAAAATCAAACTCATCGGGAGGAGATGAAAACAGAGGTGAAAAGATCAACAAACAGATAATTGTAACTATCAAATAAAAATATAGTTTTTTCATAATTCCATCTATATTCTAAACAATTCCCTTTAAAAAACAAATCTCAATGAAATATCATCAATATTGGATATGGGATTTAGGGGATGGGATATGGTTGCTTTCAGCTTTCTTCATTGAGAATTGCCTCCACCCGACCGTCGTCTATCCTCCGGAACGTCAAATTTATTAACTTAAATTTTAAACTCACTTCGTTCAAACATGAAAAATTTCCCCTACGGGACGTTATAAATTCGACTTAGACTCCTCTGCCTCCCCCGGCAATATCTCAATGAATATCCGAGTTTTGGGGAAAAGGATGTAGGATCCGGGGAGTTGTGTCTTGATACTTTATACTTTAATCTTTTTACTTTTATCTTTTTACTTTTATCTTGTATCTTGTATCTTGTGAACTC
>CAZWFY010000047.1:0-19408 GCA_964633415.1 uncultured Clostridia bacterium
TTTTTCTGATGGTAAATTATTGAATCCGAAAGTATTGTATTAAATTTGCTGTTAAAACAATCAATAATATCTTATGAAAATGGAATCTATCATAATTTTTTCTTTTTAGTTGATTCTTTTTCGATTTTACTTGAATAAAATTCAAAAAATTATTATACTTCCTGTTTAAAGGAGTTTTTGGTTATTTAATAATAAATATGAAATATCTTGTATTTAGCGATATACACAGTAACCTCGAAGCATTTGAAAAACTCATTTCTCATAAAGTTTTCAAAGAAGCAGATAAACACCTTTTCCTTGGTGATCTTGTCGGATATGGAGCAGATCCGAATGATACTATTTCACTATTTAAAACAATACAAAACCTTTATTGTATCAGAGGGAATCACGATAAAGTAATTTCCGATATTGAATCATCATCACTTTTTAATCCGGTTGCTGCATTTTCAGCCGAATGGAGTAAAGTTCAACTATCCGAAGAGAATAAACTCTATTTGAAAAATTTCAAAAAAGGACCTATGATTGTAGATCACTTTATTACCATTTGTCATGGCTCCACTTTTGATGAAGACTATTATGTTTTTTCAGTTTTTGAAGCTGTCGAATCATTTAAATTCATGAAAACATCAATAGGTTTTTTCGGTCATACACACTTTCCCGTAGTCTACCTTCAAAGAAACAATAAAATAAGCGTAATACCGCTTAACAATTCAAAAAAAATCAAATTAGACCCAAATACAAGATATCTGATAAATCCGGGATCCATCGGGCAACCCCGGGACAAAAACCCTGCATCGGGTTTCATTCTATATGATTCGGATAAGAGGGAGATAAGATTTTATCGTTACGATTATAATGTAAAAAAAACACAAAAGAAAATAAGAAATGCCGGACTTCCCGAACTGCTTGCCAGCAGATTGGAATCCGGAGTATAAAATTTTTAAAGGGGTATTTAAATGAATAATAACAATGACCTTGAAATGTTAATAGAAAAAGTTAAATTAAACGTAATAAGCAATTTAAACAAAATCAAAGAGCTGGACATAAATCTTAATTCAGGTCCGGATCCTTCGTTGGAAAATCTTTATAAAAGTGTAAAAAGTGTTTCATCTTCTTCAAACCAGGTAAGCATTATTTCCGATCTTCTATCGGGAATTAAGCAATTCTGCACAAGAACAGCTATATTCCTGATTAAAGATGATAAATTAAGAGGTTGGGGCGGAGCAGGATTTAATCAGGGTAATAGTGACATTGATGATAAAAATATTAAGAAAGTCTTCTTTTCGATTACTGCCGATACTGTATTTAAGGAAGTTATTAAAACAAAAAAATCCTTTTCCGGAAATCACGATTCTCACAAAGACAACCATATGATCTTTAACCGTTTTGGAGGCAGTGTGCCCGGTTCAATTTTTGTTCGTCCTTTTTTTGTAAAAGGGAAACCTCAAGCAGTTCTCTATGCGGATAGCTTTAAAGAATCGGAAATAAACGAAAAAATGATTGAGATACTTTCAATTGTCGGCGAAATGAGTCTTGATCTCCTACCTTTCAAACAAAAGATAATGGCACGTGTAAAAACACAGGAATATGATGAGAAACAAGAGGAAGAACCCGTTCTTCTGTTAACCGATGATTCGGTCGCCCCCCCTCAAAAAAAGACACAAAAAAAATTAAGTAATGCAGAACGTCTTGCGAAAGTAATTGTCACGGATATAATTCTATACAATAAAAAGCAGGTTGATGAAGCAAGAGAAGCAAAGAAACTCTTTTCAGTTCTTGGTGATACAATAATGCAGTCGAAAGAGATATATATGAATAAATTCGATGACCTTGTCCCTTTTGAAACTCAACTTCTTGAAACACTTGCAGATGGTGACAGGGATGCATTAAAAGGATATAATTTTGAATCTATTTAACAAAAGGGAAAATTCAAACTATATCTTAAATATTGAAATCATCCTATTGGTTTCAGTCATACTTTCTTTTTTTATCACACTTCTGTTGAGTAGAGATAACGGTTTTCTAACCACAAAAAATAGTGAAAATAGTATTATTGAAAAATACCGTATCTTTTTAAGAATAGGAAATATCGGAGAAACTCAAAATACAATCGACACTAATTCCGTGGATAATAGTTTTATTAGAGAAATAGAACTATTGAAAAATTCGGAAAACTTCATTAATAGAAAAAAATATAGCAAAGCAATATATACTCTCTCCTCTATAGAAAATAACTCCGGATGGATAACCGAAATGAAGGACAATTATCTGATTAAAGCTCTTTACGGTTCGCGAAAGTTTAACAGAGTTATCTCTCTCGCAGAAAATAAAAGTGATATCTATAATAGTAAACTTGTGATTAAATCATATCTGAAAACAGGGAACATAAGGAAAGCAAGAAAACTTTTTGCAAACCTTTTGGAAGCCGAAGACCCGCGTAATATTTTAAAATCTTTTAAAAATTCAAACTTAAGAGTTTTAATTATTGATTTAGAACCTAAACTTCTTTCAAGAATGGTTTCCGAATTAGTTTCTCTCAGATCATTTTCTATTTACAATAAAATTAAAAGATACATTGCCGATAAAGATCTCATTAATTACTACAATGCTGAAATGTATTATGCAAAAAAAAGATACAATCTTTCCAAAAAATCTTTGGCAAAGATATCAGATGGGAAATTCCACATTGGGAAAACAAAACTATTGTTAAAAATTGATATTAGGGAAAACAGATTTTCAAATATTGATGAAAACCTTGAAAAAATCAGACCAGAAAAAGATATATATAAGATTACTCTTTTGGATATTGCATCTATTTTAAAAATCAAAGGTGAATTTGAACTTTCGGAAAAATATTATAAACAATTATTAAACATACATGATCTTCCAAGCAAAGAAGTGAATTATTGGAAAGCACTTTGGCGGATCGGATGGATGAATATGAAATCAGGAAAAAAAGATATTGCTTTAAAAACATTTAAGACCGGAATCAGTTCGCCCATTACATCTTATAAAGTAGCCAATCTTTACTGGGAAGGAAAACTTAACTCATTTTTTAAAAACGGAATTACCGATTACCCCTATTCATACTACTATTCAAAATATATAGCCGGGAAAAAAATATTAAAGAAGTTTGAACTTAAAAATTTTATTCATCTAATAGAGGGAAAGCCCTCCGCCAAATTAATAGGTATTGTTTCAAACATTGAAGATATGCTGAAATACGGTTATACCGATATATCACTTAAATATATAAAATGGGTAAAAGAGAATTCACATTTACTTTACGAAAATATAAATACAATAAAAGTTATTGAGTCAATAATTCATCTAAGAAGAGGAAATTTTTATATGGCATTCTCAGCCTTCACATCAAACTTTCCAAATTATCAATCTATATTACTTCCTAAATTTCTAAGTGCAATCTATACCCCGATAAAATATAAATCTCTCGTAGAAAAATTTGCAACAAATTTCGGTGTGGATAAGAATATAGTTTTTGCACTAATTAAAAGAGAAAGTTTTTTCAACAAAGATGCTTACTCTCCGGCCAAAGCAATAGGACTCATGCAACTATTATCAAAAACTGCAAAAAGAGTATCAAAAAATTTGAGAATAAAAATTAAAAGAAAAGATATTTTTAAACCTGAAATAAACATTAAACTGGGAACATATCATCTGAAAGAACTCCTTAACAAATACAATGGGAAAAAATATCTGGCATTGGCTGCATATAACGCAGGAGCCCACAGAGTCGATAGATGGATCAAGGAATATAACGGTTTTTCCGAAGAAGAGTTCATAGAAATGATCCCCTTTTCGGAAACTAGAAATTATGTTAAAAAGGTTCTTAGAAACTATTTTTTCTATAATTATTACTATAATTAATAAGATTAAAATGAATTTTCGGATAAATTTATTATGAAAAATTACAAAAAAGTAGGAATATTATTCGGTGGTAAGTCAGACGAACATGAAATATCCATTAAATCTGCAAAAGCCGTTTACAGCAATATAGACAAGAATAAATTTGAAGCAGATCTGATATATATCAGGCGGGATGGAAAATGGGTTATAATGAAGGGTGTTGATCTATTAAACGAAAATTTTCCAAAAAACGGATTCTCTTCCTTTATCCCGTGGCAGACAACAAATTTATTTAAAAGGGATTTTGACATTCTATTTCCTGTTCTTCACGGTCCCAACGGTGAGGATGGGAGAATACAAGGACTCTTTGAAATGTCATCAATCCCATTTGTAGGAGCAAACGCACTCTCATCTGCATTGGCAATGGACAAAGCTATTTCAAAAACTCTCTTCCGAGACAGCGGATTGAATATTACGGATTTCCTTGTTTTTGTTGAAAACGATCCAAAAGATATATTAGAGAAAATTGAGGGGAATATAGGATATCCCTGTTTTATCAAACCGTGTTCTTTAGGATCTTCCGTTGGAATAACCAAAGCGAAAAACAGAGAAGAGTGCAGGTCGGGAGTTAAAACGGCTTTTGAATTTGACAAAAAAATTATTGTGGAAAAAGAGATTAAAGGGCTGGAAGTAGAGATATCCGTAATGGGTAATCATGAAATCAAAGTGTCAAAACCCGGCTCATTCATTCCTTCAAAAGATTTCTATAGCTACGAAGACAAATATATTCTCGGGGATACAAAATTTTTTATCCCTGCGAAACTTGACAGTAAAATCGAATTAGAATTAAAAAAAGCGGCATTAAAGGCATATAAATCTTTATACCTTAACGGATTTGCAAGAGTCGATTTTTTCGTAGAAGAAAATAGCAACAGAATAATAATAAATGAGATAAATACTATTCCGGGTTTTACGGAGATAAGCATGTTCCCGAAATTGTGGGAAGTGGACGGAATATCTTTTTCACAACTTATAACAAATCTTATTGATTACGGATTTGAATATTATAAATCCGAATCGAGATATATAAAATAAATATGACTATTATTGCAATTGACTACGGAGAGAAAAGAGTTGGAGCTGCAATCGGAAACAGCGAATTAAAAACCGCTATACCGATTCAGGGAATGATAAGAAAAAAGAGAGGAGACGATCTGGAATTTATATCTACTCTAATAGAAGAGTATGATCCAAAACTCATACTTATCGGTCACCCTTTAAATATGGACGGAACAGATAGTTTTTTTTCTTTAAAGTCGGAAAAATTCGGGAAAAAAATAGAAAAATCTTTTAAAATTAAAGTTAAAATGGTTGATGAAAGATTATCAAGTTTTGAAGCGGAAGAACTCCTGAAAGACTATTCTTACGGGAAAAAGAAAAAAAAAAAACTTATTGATTCAATGTCTGCAATGATTATATTAAACAGATATTTAGGTGATATATGAAAAAAACAATTTTAATATTCTTAACTCTATTTTTTATTTTTGCTGCTTTTTTCATCTATATTTTTCATAAAAAAACTTCTGAAATTTATGACGGGCACAATTATCCCGTTAAAATCGAGATTAAAAGGGGCAGTAGTGTATCTTCGATTTCAAGAATTCTTTCAAAAAATAAAATCATTTCAAACTATCTCTTCTTTAAACTATATTACAAACTCTTTCATAGAAATACAGTATTTATGTCGGGAGAATATCTGTTTGACAGCCCTGTATCAATGAAAGATGTAATAGAAAAGATGAAAAAAGGAGATATTTTTCTTTATAAATTTACGATCAAAGAGGGTATGACAATCGATGAAACCGCAAAATTTCTGGAAAGGTCAAATAATATCGATTATACAGAATTTATCGAAGCATCAAAAACTATTTCACTCATCAATGATATTGACAACAAAGCTACTGATCTTGAAGGATACCTGTTCCCCGAAACATATTTTATTAGTAAAGGAACAAATTCTTTAACAATTGTTAAAACAATGGTAAATAGATTTAAAAAAAATTTTAGTGAAAGTTACAGGTGGAGAGCAAAGGAGCTTGGAATGACTGTAAGAAATATCGTCACACTTGCTTCTTTGATAGAGAAAGAGACTGCGTCAAGAGATGAAAGATTCCTTATCTCTTCGGTTTTCCACAATAGATTAAAGATTGGAATGCCGTTAGGCTGCGATCCCACGGTAATATATGCTTTAAAATTGATAGGAGAATATACGGGAAAACTCAGATGGAAAGATTTAAAAATAGATTCTCCATATAATACAAGGATAAACCGAGGACTTCCGCCGGGACCAATATGCAGCCCCGGAGTCGACTCAATAGAAGCAGCACTATTCCCTGAAAAAACCGAATTCCTATATTTTGTTGCCAAAGACTCAAGAACACACTATTTTTCAAAAACCTTAAAAGAACATAATTGGGCAGTGAGAAAATATATTTTAAAAGAAAGCAGATAGAATTGTTCATTTTAAGTTAACCGGGTTTCCGTTTTTTTTCTATTAATGTATAATTACAGCAATTTTATGAAAAAAAAGATTATAAAGATTTCAGCACTTGTCGGAATAATGCTTTTCGCATTTCTTTTTTTCAAGATCGGTCCTGAAAAAATCTGGCTCAATATAAATAGAATAAGCATCACAAATTTCATAATTCTCCTCGCTTTAAGACTTCTTTACTGGACATTGAGGACAATTAACTGGAAAGTGGTTCTGAAAGAGTTTGGAGAAGATCTCTCTCTCTTCCATCTCTTTCTTGCAAGAATGAGTGGTCATTCCGTAGGTCAATTGACACCTTCTGCACAGGTTGGAAGCGAAACAACAAGAATTATGCTTGCTAATTGTTCAAGTAGAAAAATTTGCGTTGCATCGACTATAATAGATAAAACAATAGAATTTTTTGCAATTATTTTTTTTACTCTACTGGGAACGATTGTAGCTTTTCTGCATTTAAAACTCCCGAGGGATATTAAGATAACTCTTGTCTCCGGAATAGCAATAATCACATTATTTTTTATTTTTATCTTTTTTAAACAGAAAAAAGGCATTCTAATTTGGATAATTTCTCTTCTTAAAAAAACAGGGTTAAAAATAAAGTTAATTGAAAGAAATGAAAAAAAAATTGCAGAGACAGACAAGTATATATCGGATTTCTATAAAAACAATCCTTCAGGATTCTTTAAAGTATTTTTGCTCTACTCTCTGATGATACTTCTTTGGATTACCGAAATTCATCTTACAATACTATTTCTCGGTGTTTCGGATATAACCTTCACAACAAGTTTTATAGTTACCACATTAGGAAATTTGGCTTTCATTTTCCCGTTTATCCCCGGTTCACTCGGAATATATGAAGCAACATATATTGCAATTATGGCTGTTGTAAAAATCAAACCGGATGTAGCAATAGCACTGGTTCTCATACGAAGGATACTTGCCCTCATCCTTGCAGGCGGAGGATTAATCAGTATGATTAAAATTTCAAAATCTAAAAAAACAGTTAAACAATCAGAGTAAGTTTAATATTTAATTAAAAACATTAATCATCTTGCTTAATTCTTTTTGAATCCCAATAAAGATAATAGAGAAGTCCTGCAAACATAACAAATCCAAGTATTTCAGCTCCCGCAGACTCACTCCAGTGTTGAGTTCCAATCGCTTTCATTATATTCCAACCATCACCGAACAGACTTTGACCGATAAAAATTATCGTTGCTGCAAGAACACCCATAATAGCTCCTCCTGCAATAAATCCCGAAGCGATCAGAGTTCCTCTCTCTTTTCTTGCCGTTACAATCTTTTCGTCCTTCGAACTCTTAGCTACAAAATGAGCAATTAATCCTCCGGCAAGTATCGGTGTGTTCAAGTATAGCGGCAGATACATACCGAGAGCAAAAGCAAGGGGCGGAACTCCGACAAATTCAAGAATAAGTGCCAGGAATCCTCCACCGAGATATAAAAGCCAAGGAGCCGCTTGTCCGGTCATAAGAGGCTTTAATACGGCTGCCATTGCCGATGCCTGAGGAGCTTCCAAACCTCCGGGACCAAAACCGTAAGTTTTATAAAGCATCAGGATTACAAGTCCGACTGATGCCGCGGAAAGAAGTGTACCCAAAAATTTATACTTCTGCTGTACTGCAGGAGTAGTCCCAAGCCAATATCCTATTTTAAGGTCCGTAATAAATCCACCTGCCATTGATAATGCAGTACATACAACACCACCTATTAACAGAGCGGCAAGCATACCGTCATTTCCTTTCAAACCTATAGCAACCAGAATAACAGAAGAGATGATCAGAGTCATAAGAGTCATTCCCGAAACAGGATTTGTTCCGACAATAGCAATTGCCCTAGCTGCAACGGTAGTAAAAAGAAAAGATATTATTGTTACAATTGCAAGCCCGGTTAATGCATAAACAACATTTCCACCCAGAACACTAATCATAAAAAAGGCAAAAATACCAAGAAGAGTCGCCATAATCAGAATAACATTCCACTTCATACTTATATCTTTTTGAACTCTTTCAACTTTTTCTCTCTTTTGAGAAACTCCGTCGGATCCTTTACCCATTATCTCTGAGGCAGCTAATTTGAATGCTCCTCCGATAATTTTTCTTGATTTAACAATTCCTATAATCCCTGCCATGGCAATTCCGCCAATACCTATATGACGTACATATTTGCTGAAAATTTCTATAGGTAGCATCTGAGAGATAGGTTTTGCAGCATCAAGAATGGGAGCCGGATTAAATTGTCCGATATAAAAAACAGCCGGAACAAGCACCCACCACGCAAGAAATGACCCTGAAGCAATTATCAATGAATATCTTAAACCTATTATATATCCCAACCCCATAACAGCCGAACTTGTCAGAAAACTGAATTCTAATTTTACCGATGCAGCCAGCTTCCTACCCCAAGGAAATACGAGTGTGGAAAATTTTTCTTTCCAGAGTCCGAATCCGGAAATAAGGAAGTCATATACCCCCCCTATCACAAGTGCTTTTACAAGTATTTTTGCTTTATTTCCTCCCGACTCTCCCGCTACAAGAACCTCTGTTGTAGCAGTCGCTTCCGGAAAAGGAAATTCACCATGCATATCTTTAACAAAAAATTTTCTAAAAGGTATCAAGAACAGAATTCCGAGAAACCCGCCGAAAAGAGATGCCAGAAAAACCTGAATGAAAGATGCTTCAATGCCCAGAATATAGAGTCCGGGGATTGTAAAGATCGCTCCCGCAACAATAACGCCGGAACTCGCTCCTATTGACTGTATTATTACATTTTCAGAAAGAGAATTTTTTCTCCCAAGTGCCGAAGAGAGACCGACGGCAAGAATGGCAATAGGAATCGCAGCCTCGAATACTTGTCCGATCTTCAATCCGAGATAAGCAGCAGCTGCAGAAAAAAGAATTGCATAAAACATCCCCCACAATAGGGAATATCTTGTCACTTCGGGAAGTGGTTTGTCCGAAGGAACAACAGGTTTAAACACCTCTCCCTCTTTTAATTTTCTGTAGGCATTCTCAGGAAGTCCTTTGACTTTGTTAATTTGCTCCATAAATTCCTCCTTTCAGTACAAAAATTAAGAATCACAACAAAACGAAAAATATTAAATCAAAAGATATCACATTAAATTTCTATTTTCAATTAAAACGTTGCATAAGATCCGTTTCTATTTTATCAAATATTATTTTCGAGGGAATGCTTTCTAATTTCAGAAGATTTTTCACTTTTTTAAACTCAGACTTCATCTCTCTTATTCTACTTTTATTCACTAATAATTCTTCAATTGAAGCGGTTACATTCTCTTCCGTAAAATCATTCTGAATCAACTCATCTACAACTTTCTTATTTAACAAAATATTTACAATTGAATAGTTGCTTATTTTAAGGAATCCCCTACCGAGTATATATGACAAACCGTTAACTTTATAAACAGCGACAAAAGGAGTACCCAAAACAGCAATTTCAAGATTTGATGTCCCGCAAGTAGAAATAACTGCATCGGAAGATCCAATCAGATCATATCCTTCCGTTTGATCAATGATTGATGCATTAATATTTTTATCACTAAGATGTTTTTCCAAAACTTTTTTTTCAACTGAATCAGCCTTTAAAATAAATATTTTAAGACTTATCTTTTCTACCAAATTTGAATAGGCATTAAGCATAACAGGAAAAAGTGAAGAAATTTCAGACATTCGGCTCCCGGGAAGAAGAGTCAATATTTTCTCATTCTTCTTTATTCCATATTTTTTTTTAAATTCATTGTTTGAAATTTTTCTCTTTATCTGTCCTAATAACGGATGCCCCGTATATGTAAAGGGAATATCTTCTTTTTCATATATCTCCTTTTCAAACGGAAATATAACAAAAAGATGGTCTACATATTTTTTTATGGTCTTTATCCGGTTATATCTCCATGCCCAGACAGTCGGACTAATATAGTAATAAACAGGAATACCTAATTTTTTAAATTTTTTTGCAAGCCTTAGATTGAAATCGGGATAATCAATTAAAATAGCCGCATCACATCTCTTCTCTCCTGCAGCTTTGAGAAACAGATCCATATATTTTTTTAATTTGAACAGATGCCCGATAACTTCAATAATACCGACAATCGATAATTCTCTACTGTGAACTATCAAGTCAACTCCGAGATCTTTAAACTTATCTCCTCCCGCACCAAAAAATCTATATTTTGTTTTACTTTTTTTAAACTGCTCAAGAAGAAGAGCCCCATATTTTTCTGCTGAATTTTCCGCAGCGAGAATAAAGATATTCTTCATTATTCTGTTACAAATTTCAGTTCGGGCATCTCTTTTTCAGTTTTCTGCCCAAAATAAAATGCCCACTCATCATATCTGCTTTTCCCACGATAAACCCTGAAGCCCTCATTAATTGATGTTGAACTCACGCCTATCAGATAAGCTCTTTTAATATACTTACCTAACATTGCAGCAGGAACAATCAATAACTTTTTATTTCCGGACACTTTACTTTTCATCACAAAATTCCATTCTCCCGAATCACTTACCGGATCTTTATATAACTTTCTGATAAATTTTTTCTTGAAAAGAATTTCAATGTTTTCAGGATACCGGTTCAAATTTTTTTTTCTGAATTTGGCAATAGCTCTGACATATTCATTTCCCCTGAAAAAAAGTTCCGCCTCCCTCTCTCTTTCAGACTCTCTCTCCCACATTGATGCTGCCATTAAAGAAAAGATAGCTAAAAGATTTACTGCAATGATAGCAACTATCAGCACATAACCGTTCTCTTCACCACTCTTCATATTCTTTTTGATTGTCTCCAGAACTTTTTGATCTACTTTTCACATCAATAATTCCTTGGTTCTCCTCCATATCAAAATTATCAAATTCATCCATAGGTTCATCCCTGATTAATATCCAGTCGGACTTACCGGAAAAAGGATCAACTGGGATTTTCCGGAAATAACGTGCCGTAACGAGCTCATCAAGAGAAGAAGGGTATCTCTTTTTATCTTTATAAAATTTCGAGATTGCATCTCTTATCTGAAAAAGATTCTCCTTTAACACGGCTTCCCTTGCTTTAATTATTGAATTCTTATATTGTGGGATAGCTATGGATACCAGTATCCCAATTATTGCAACTACTATTAGAACTTCCGATAGAGTAAATCCCTTTTTCATAAATGAATTATATCAGAGAAAAAGTTAAAATAAAAAATCAGCGTTTGAGGTTATTATATTCTTTAATACCTTCAAGTAATATTTTGCCTGCTTTCTTCAATTTTTCCGATTCAAGAACATATGCTATTCGTATTTCCTGACTCCCCATTCCTGAAGTTGAGTAAAACCCTTCCCCGGGAGCAACCATAACCGTCTCATTATCCAATGAAAAATCTTCGAGCATCCATTTTGCAAAATCATCCGAATTATCAACAGGTAGCTTAGCCATAATATAAAAAGCTCCTTCCGGTTTACGAATAACAATTTCACCACTTGATGTTAAAACTTCAAATAGGGTGTCTCTTCTACTCTGATACTCTGACAGAATACTTTTAAAATATGATTGAGGGAGCTTGTAAGCTGCTGTAGCCCCGAGTTGTTCAAGGGTCGGAGGGCACAATCTCGCCTGAGCAAATTTAAGAGCAGCATTCATAACCTTGCTGTTCCTAGAAATGAAAGCACCGATTCTGGCTCCACAAGACGAGTACCTTTTCGAAATCGAATCCACAACAATAACTCTATCCCGTGCATCTTCAAGTTCAAGAGTACTGAAATGTTTCTCCCCATCATATGTAAATTCCTTATACACTTCATCGGAAATAATAAAAAGGTCGTTCTCCCTTGCGATTTTTCCTATCATTCTTATCTCATCTTCACTAAAAATAGTTCCCGTAGGATTGTTTGGAGAGCAGAGTAATATTGCTCTTGTTCTTTCCGTTATTCTTTTCAGAATCTCCGATTCATCAGGAAGATGAAATCCGGTCTCAGATTTTGTAGGAATCGGAACTATTTTAAGATCCGAAAGCGTTGCATAACCATTATAATTTGTATAGAAAGGTTCAGGAATTAATATTTCATCTCCGGGATCCCCGATTATATTAAAGGCAAAAGATACAGCTTCACTACCTCCATATGTGATGGTTATATTCTCATGCTCAAGCTCAATCGAATATCTTTTAAAATAGTCAATCATTGCATCTTTTAATGATATCAATCCATCGGAAGGACCATATGAAAGAACATTTTCCGTGTACGATCTGATAGCTTCATAAAATACAGGCGGAGTCTGAATATCAGGTTGACCGATATTTAAATGATATATGCTTATTCCCTTCTCTTTAGCTTTAAGGGCAACCGAATATAATTTTCTGATAGGTGAGTCCTGAATAGAACCGGCTCTTTTTGATAATTCCATAAAACCTCCTCTCTATTGAAGGCACATTATATAACCACGATTTCCATCGGTCAAGATAAATTCTTTAAAAATAAAAAAACATAAGTCACTTGATAAGAGAGAGAAAGATCAGCTGTTTTCCGGATCAGCCGGAAGAAATATACTGAAAACCGTCTCTTTCCCCGGCTTTGATTCAACACGAAGCAATCCGTTATGATTTAATACTAATCTATTTGCAATCGTAAGCCCAAGACCCATTCCCTTCTGAGTAACATTTTCCTTTGTGCTGAAATAGGGATCAAAGATTCTTTCAATATTTTTAGCAGGAATTCCTTTGCCGTTATCTATTATTTTAATAATAATATAATGAGCATATTTTAAATTACTTTCCGATATATCGGATTGCGTTTTATTCATACACTCAATTCTAATTACACCGTTACCGTCAATTGATTCGATTCCATTTGTTATAATATTTGAAAAAGCTATTCCAATCCTTTCTCTATCACACTTTACCGGCCATAAATCATCCGGAATATATATTTTAAACTTTATCTTATTAATCTTTTTAAAAGATTTAATTATCGTTGGTATAATTTCCTGAATATACTCCTTGCTCATTACAAGAGTTGCATCTGAAGAAAATGTCAACAGCTGCTTAATAAGATTCTCCGCTCTTTCCGAAGCATCCCCTATTTTATTCAAATATGATATAAGTTTTTCAGGTCTCTTTTTATTTATTTTAGCCAACTCCACATTCCCCATGACAATTGTTAAAAGATTATTAAAATCATGTGTTATTCCGTCTGAGACAGCTTTAAAGGTTTCAGCTTTAGAATATTTTATTCTCTCTCTTTCATAAATTTTCCTTTCCCTTATATCCCTCACAAATATAAGATAGGAATCCGAATCCTGATAATTTATTACTGTCTGTTTTATTTCCACATCAATTTTTTTTCTGTTAATATCAAGAAATGTCATTTCCAAAATATTATCCCGATCACTATCACCTATTCCCGACAATAAAAAATCCAATACTTTAAAATAATCTTTTTCAGGAATTAATTTATTCAAACTCACAGATTTAAGTTCTTTTTCATTTCTCCCTATCATCCTGCAGAATTGAGGATTTGAATAAACTATTTTTTCGTTTTGAAGTATTAAAATTCCATCATTACCTTTTTCAACAACATTTCTATATTTTTCTTCACTTGCAGATAGAGTTGTTTGAACTTTGGTTATTTTTTTTATATTATTTTTTAGCTGGATATTTGCCTTAATAACCTTAGAAAAGTTTTCTTCCCTTATTCTTTCAATAATATAAGAAATCATCACTATTGATATATATACACCCGTATATCTTATCAAGAACTGTACTTTAAACTCACGATGGGAAATACCGGAAAAATATAGAATAAACTCCGAAAGAAAAAATAACACTGAAATATTGAAACCCCATTTGGACTCGAGAAAAAAAATTGTATAGATAGGGAATGCCAGTGTCCATAGATAACTACCGACTTCAACACCTTCACCTACAAAGAGATAGATAAAGACAAGAAAAATTATTGAGATCATAATATTTCTTGAGATTAAATATATATCCATTTTCAAATAGAGAATAAGAGTTACAAACATAAAAAAGGAAGATGAAAAATCAAATATTGCAAGAATATATTTTCCTCTGATTAGTGCCAACAATCCATATATTACAAGAAAAAATATGATAAATACTGCTGTGGAAACCAGAATTTTTTTTCTTCTATGATTCTCCAGACTTATCGGATCTGATTTGGAATTATTACGAAATCCATTTTTTTTTATTTTTTTTTTATTTTTTTTCTCTCTTATTCCATCTGAAACAGCCACCATATTTTTTTATACTTCAGTGAAAAAAAAAAGTCAATTTTTATAAAAGAAACATTTCCGTTAATCTATTCCGAAACAGAATTATCTCCGAAACCAAGTTCCTTCAGTTTATCCAGTTTTGAACGTATAAGAATATTCCCCGGATACATTTCATTTAGATCTGAAAAAATTTTAATAGCATTTTTATAATCCCGTCTCATAAGACAATCAAGCCCCTGCTCAATTATTACAGAGATATTCATGTTTTTACTTGACCCGTTTTCAATATTCTTTTTATTTTCCCACTTATTTTTATCTCTGTCCGCAACAGCTTTCATCAGGATCTCCTCCCAATCTTTTTTAATCAATCTTTCCACACTGTTGTCATCAGTATCAAAACTTTCCACTTCAATGTTTTTTTTAAATATCAAACGCAAAAATGCGTCTTCCCCATTTCCACTTTTATCAACTGCATTCCATAATACTCCGTTTAATATTACTATTTCACCAATATAACTCCCTTTTTTGCGTAATATAAGTTTTACCGAATGTTTTCCCGTACACGCGATATGCAGATAATCCGTTACTTTAAAATAGTACTTTTCCATTAATTTTTTTATAAAAACATTTTTTTCATTAAAAATATACTAATAAATGAATAAAATTTCAATACTCTTTAATAAGATTTTTAATTGATTGAATCTTTTGTTTCAAATCAAGGAGGATAAGTGTTCGCTTTGAATCTTTATTAGCAAGGTATACAAAAAAAATATGATCATTCAATGCGATAATAACAATTTCTTTTTTCCTAAAACTCAAGATAAGCTCTTTACTTTTTAAATTTACAAGAAAATTTGTTATTTTTTCCGCCGATCTCATTACTGTTGAAATAAGATCACCGTTAATTCCACCCTTTTCCAATTCAGACGATGACGAAACTATATTAAATCCGTCCGAGGTAACTATTGAACACTCTTCGACCCCCTCCACAACATCTGTTATTTCTTCAAGAATCTTTTGAATTTTTTTTACCGATTTCATCCTTTCCCCAATTATAATTTTTCTTTTAATTAATAAAATGGGTGATAGAGGATTTGAACCTCCGACTTCTACCGTGTGAAGGTAGCACTCTATCCACTGAGTTAATCACCCAACAAATTGAATTATAAAATTAAACGGATAATTGTTCAATATATAATGGCATATAAATAAAGTATTTTAAAAGAAATACTGAAAATAAATAAAAGGATTGATAGTTTCGGTATAATAATATAAAATAGGTTTTGAAAAAATCGGGAAAATTTACTATTTAAAACTTATGAATTGGACAGATATACTTTTTAATAGTTTCGGAGGCTTGGGGCTATTCCTCATGGGAATGAAGTTCATGTCCGAAGGAATGCAAAAAGCCGCCGGAGACAAATTAAGAAAAACACTGAATTTCCTCACTTCAAATAGAATTTTTGCAATTACCGTCGGATTTCTGATTACAGCTTTAATCCAGTCAAGCAGTGCAACAACGGTTATGGTAGTAGGATTTGTAAATGCTTCATTGATGAAACTCACTCAGGCAATCGGAGTAATATTAGGTGCAAATATAGGAACAACCGTAACAGGATGGATCGTAACATTAAAAATAGTCAAATACTCAATGCCGATAATAGGAATCGGAGTATTCATAAGATTTTTCAGTAAAAGTGAAAAGTGGAAATTTGCCGGAGAGATAATTTTCGGTTTCGGCATACTTTTTTTGGGGATGGAAACTATGAAGAACGGATTTGCTCCCCTGAGAGAATCTCCGGAATTTATTCATTTTTTCACAAAGGTTGACGGAGTCAACTATCTTTCAATATTAATGGGGGTCGCGATCGGAACGGCAACAACACTTATTGTTCAATCAAGTTCGGCGACAATAGGGATCACCATTGCCCTCGCTTCACAGGGATTGCTTAATCTGGAAGGTGCGGTTTCATTGATACTCGGTGATAATATCGGTACCACGATTACGGCAATTCTTGCAAGTATCGGCGGTAACTTTCAGGCAAAACGTGCAGCTCTTGCCCATATGATGTTCAATATTCTCGGAGTAATATTTATTCTTTTTGCCTTCTATCCTTTTATTCATTTAGTGGAAGCTCTGATCCCCGGATCGGCAAACTTTACTATTCGGACATCAATGGAAGCAACAAAATTCGGTGGTGCAATCGGAACAAAACCATTCATTGGTTCACATATTGCTGCTGCACATTCAATATTTAATATAACAAATGTTTTCATTTTTGCATTTTTAATTCCTCTTTTAGCCAAGATCTGTGAAAAAATTATTCCGGAACCAAAAATAGTTAAAGATATTTCAATACCCGATTTTTCTCATATAGAAACCTCGGCGTTTGAAGTTCCGGCTCTCGGAATAACAGAGACCGAAAAAAAACTTGAACAGATGGCACAGATTATCGTTGAAAGTTCAAAAAATGTTAAAGACCTGCTAAATAACAATAATGACAGAACCGGATTGTGCGACAAAGTGTTAGAGTATGAAAAAATACTGGACAATTACAAAAAAGTTATTACTGAATTTCTTATCTCTCTATCCTCTGCATCTCTTTCCGAAAAAGATTCACACTATATCGGAGAATATATAACACTCACTCATAACCTTGAAAAATTCGGAGATCACCTCGAACATATTGCTCTGATTCTTGATAAATTGAACAGAAAAAAATTAAAATTTCCGGACGAAATGAGTCGCGATATTAAAAATATTTTCAAATCAAATATAGACTTTTTCCAAAACTCTTTTGACATTTTATCATTTGAGGATAAGAACCCGGAGAGGCTTGAAAAATATCAAGTAATAAACAGAAGAATAAAGAAAAAAATAAAAGATTCCAAAAAAAGACTCTTTGAAAGGATCGGAAGAAACTATTGCCAGGAAGATTTTGTGCTTCGATTTATGGATGTTCTAAACTATCTCGATGGAATGAGGTCTCAGGCATTTAACATATCGGAAATAACTGCAGGAACAAAGTTCGGCTGATATTTTTCATTTAAATTGATTTTTACTACTTCTAAATGTAGAATAAAATTTCTTCAAGGATGATTTAAGTTCTTAAAGAAAACTCGGGAGTATAAAATGAGCATAGCAACAAAAACCGGTGATAAAGGGAAAACATCTCTTCTATCGGGTGAAAGAGTATGGAAAGATGATCCGAGGGTGGAAGCTTATGGAGCAGTTGATGAACTGAATTCATTTCTCGGAGATGCGAAACACACCATTAAGAATGGTCCCTTAAAAAAGATAATTGAAAATATTCAAAAAGATCTTTTCAGAATATGTGCCGAGCTTGCCGATAATTCCCAAAAATTCAACAATGTTATCGGAAATTCGGAAATTGAAATTTTAAACGAATTATTAGAACAATATGAAAAAAAAATTAAACTGACCGGATTTATTATTCCCGGTAACAGCCCTGAGTCGGCCAAATTGGATTTATGCAGATCGGTCTGCAGAAGAGCAGAAAGAAAAATTATCACCCTTAACAATATATCTCTTATCAGCAGTGAATTAATAAAATATATTAACAGGCTTTCCGATCTTCTCTTTATTCTCGCCCGATCGGTTGAAGATCCGAAATATATATGACATGTTTCTTATGTCATAAATGTTTACGAAAAGAAACTCTCAAGCAATAATTTTTACAGCTATTTTTAAGTCTGAAATTTTATAATCTCTTTTTTTAAATAATTTAAAATTATTAGTTTTGTTTAAAAACTCCATCAATAATACTATATATATATATATTCATAAATTAATAAAAATATTATTTCAGGAGGGAAAATGAAGTTAAATGTAAAATCATTTGCACTGACCTGTGCAATTATTCTCGGCTTCGGAATTCTTTTTATCACATGGTGGAAATTACTTCTTGACGGAGCTAATTATCATACAACTATCATAGGGAAAATTTACAGAGGTTATAACCTTAGTTTCTCCGGAAGTCTGATAGGATTCGTATGGGGATTTTTTGACGGACTTATTTCAGGTGCCGTTTTTGCATGGCTCTATAACTTCTTCACGGAAAAATTTAAATCTAAATAAATTCCTGTTTCCTCCAATTTAAAATATCATCAACTGTGTTGACAACGTCAATACTTGCTGCTATATTATAAAAGGGTGAAAACATGGAAAAAAGAGATGCTAATTTAAATATAAGGACTAACAAAGATCTTAAAGATGAAGTTGGGACAATATTGCATAGTCTTGGATTAACTCACTCAATTGTTGTTAATATGCTTTATAAACAGATATCAATCCTTAAAGGACTTCCTTTCCCTGTTAAAATCCCGAACAAAAAAACAACCCGGGCTATGGAGGAACTTGAGTCCGATTCCGATCTTAAAACCTATAACAGTGATGAACTTTTTGAAGAGTTGGGAATTTAATTGCTGAAATTACAACCTTCATCTCAATTTAAAAAAGATGTCAAAAAGCTATCCGGATCAGGAAAATACAAAATGATAGATCTTAAAAATCTGATAACTGTCTTGGAACAGGAAAAACCTCTGGATCCCAAAGTCAACAGACCTCACAAACTCAAAAGTAAATGGAATGGATATTTGGAATGCCATATAGGATCTATTTCATCAGACTGGCTTTTAATATATAAAATTAATAAGAATGAAAAAATTTTAAAACTCGCCAGGACAGGTACACATTCGGAACTTTTCGGATAAAAAACTCTTATAACTTAT
>CAZWFY010000048.1:0-9291 GCA_964633415.1 uncultured Clostridia bacterium
ATTGTCATTTAATTAAGAATTCAAAATTTAGAATTACAGATATTGTCGTTACTAAGACATTTCATTGAGATATTGCCGGGGGAGGCAGAGGAGTCTAAGTCGGATTTATAACGTCCCGTAGGGGAAATTTTTCATGTTTGAACGAAGTGAGTTTAAAATTTAAGTTAATAAATTCGATGTTCCGGAGGATAGACGACGGTCGGGTGGAGCCAATTCTCAATGAAAAGAGCAATCATCGGAGTTCACGAATAGTAGCAATCAGAAGCAAGAAGTCAGCCGGAGTTCGCAAGATCAAAGTAGAAAGTTAAAGTTTTTAAATTATTGAATAAAGTTTTGATGCCATGTAAAGAGGGAGATGAATTGTTGAATTATTTTTGTATGTTTTCCCTCTTCCGCTAAACAGAACGGTTTTTACAGGTGAATATTTTTCAATATAGACTTTAAGACTTTTTGCCTTTGTATTAATACTCGCTTTTACCTCAATAGGGATGATTTTTCCATTATGCTCAATTAAGAATTCAATTTCGGATGTATTTCTGTGCCAAGAGTATATTGTTCTATTTTTTTCGGATATTAATTCGGTAAGAACTATGTTTTCGGCAAAAAACCCTTTGTAAGAACCGTAATTGTAAGAAAATATTGTTCCCGGTGAAAGGTCTAACATACATCCTAAAAGACCTGTATCAAACATATAAAGTTTGAATTTTTTTTCATCTGAATAAGCTTTTAGCGGTAATTGCGGTTTGCTGCAAACGGGGACCTTGATAATAAGCCCGGATTTTATCAACCATTCTATCGGTGCCTCAAGGGATGAATATCTTGAGGCGTATGGCAATACATCTTTAAAAACAAATTTTTTAACACCCTGTGTTTCTCTGGCAAGTTGAATGGGGATATTCTTGAATACAGCTTCGATTTTAACGGATTTAATTTTACCCGAGTGTTTTGAAATATCATCAATGTAGTCATTTATTAATTCTTTTTGAAGTTTTCTAACCATTGTAAATCCTTCTGAAGGCGAATCGATATTCTCTAAAAAGTGCTTGACTATGTCTGGTAATCCTCCGGTAATCATATAGTATTTAAACAGTGTCCATATTTTTTGATGAATGGGTTCGGGGAGCGGATCATTAAAAGAAATGGAATTCAAAACTTCAAGAATTTTATCTTCTCCAAGTGCGGTTAGAAATTCATCGAAATCCATCGGATTGAGTCTCAGACGGTTTATATTTCCGACAGGAAATGATTCCGAACTAAGTTCCGTACCGAGTAATGATCCGGATGAAGTAATAAAAGTATTCGGTTGCTCTTTTGCAAAATATTTCAGCGATGTCAATGCTTCCGGGCATTGTTGAATTTCATCAAATATTATCAGATCTTTCACTGCGTCTATTTTGTGATCGTAAATTATACTTAGATCTCTCAGAATTCTTTTCGGACTTAGATCCTGTTTGAAAATTTCACATAAATCGGGATGTTCCATAAAGTCAAAAAGATGATAATTCTTAAACTCTTTTTTTCCGAACTCCTCCAGACTGTAGGTTTTTCCGACCTGCCTTGCCCCTTGTAGTAAGAGTGGTTTTCTTAATGATGATTTTTTCCAGTTTAGTAACTCGTTATCTATTTTTCTTTTCATTTTCTTTATTCCTTAATGCATCTTTAAAAAGGTTTCGATTAAATTATAGTATAAATTGTACGAAAAATCATTATTTCATAGGAAAAAATGTTAAATATTACAGTTTTTCCCACGAAAAACAGAGTTCAACAGAGTTCACAAGATCAAAGTAAAAAGTAAAAAGTTAAAGGTTGAAAGTTTAGAGTTGATTTTATTTAAAATTATCACTTTTGACTTTCAGGAAGTGTAGTGCGTTTAATGCTTCGAGAGGGGTCATTTTTGTGATGTCTATACTTTTCAGTTTTTCTCTTATCTCATCCCAGACTTTCAGTTCGCTGTTTTCGGGGAAGAGAGTTTTATTTCTTTCGGGAACTTTTTTTATCTTTCCGGATATTCTCTCTTTTACAAGCCTGTTTAACTCTTTCTTTTCCAGATTCAGAAGAATCTCTTTTGAACGCTCGATAACAGGTTCGGGAATACCTGCTATTTTTGCCACATGAATTCCAAAACTCTGATCCGTTGCCCCCGGAACTATTTTATGAAGAAAAACAACATTATCCTCCCATTCCCGGACAGTAATATGGTAGTTTTTCACACCTTCAAGAATTTCCGATAATTCGGTGAGCTCATGATAATGGGTTGCGAAAAGTGTCCTCGGTCTCTCTTTTGATGTATTGAGATATTCAATGACCGACCATGCAATTGAGAGACCGTCAAATGTCGATGTCCCGCGTCCTATCTCGTCAAGCAGTATCAGTGACCTTGAGGTCGTATTGTTCAATATCACTGAAGTCTCTATCATCTCGATTAAAAATGTTGATTTTCCTTCGATAAGCGAATCTGATGCACCTATTCTTGTGAAGATCCTGTCTACTATTCCGATTGAAGCTTTTTCAGCCGGGACAAAATATCCTGCCTGAGCAAGGATTATTATCAAAGCATTCTGCCTGAGATATGTTGATTTTCCTCCCATATTAGGTCCTGTAATTATCAATATCTGGTCTGTTTTTGAGTTTAAGAGTGTATCGTTCGGGATAAATTTCAGGCTGTTGCCGGATTCAATAACCGGATGTCTTCCATCCTTTATAGAGATTGTCATATCTTCTTCTATTTCCGGTCTTGAATAGTTTCTTCTATTTGCAAGTTCCCCTCCGGCAGACAGTACGTCAAGCAGTGCACACATATCGGAGTTTATATTCAATTCGGATGAAAAACTTTGGATCTCAACGATAATTTCATCGAAAAGTTGTTTTTCAATTGCAATTATTTTTTCTTCGGCCTTTAATATTTTGTCTTCGAGTTTTTTTAGTTCATCCGTAATAAATCGTTCCGAATTCACAAGAGTCTGTTTCCTGATATAGTTATCGGGAATAAGTTTGAGATTTGCATTCGTGACCTCTATAAAATATCCGAATACTTTATTGTATTTTATTTTCAGTGTTTGAATTCCGGTCTTTTTCTTCTCCTCTTTTTCCATTGAAGAAATTATCTCTTTTGCATTTCTGCTGATCGCCCTTAATTCGTCAAGTTCGGTATTATATCCTTTTTTTATAACATTACCCGCACTAAGATTGGGAGCAGGATCATCATCAATAGCGTTCTCAATAAGAGTAGTTACATTTTTTAATTCCTTAAGCAATCCTATTTTTTCTCTGATAAATAAAGATTGCATTGCCGCGGTCTCCCTTTTGATATCAGGAATTATTTCCAGTGTCTCTTTTAATTTTAAAAGATGGAGAGGCATAGCTATATTTAAAGATATTTTTGTATTTAATTTGGCAAGGTCTCCCATTTTTTTTAGAAGATTCCTTAATTCCGATCTGATTATCAGATTTTGTGAAAATTCCTCAATGACTTCATGACGCTGCTCTATTCTCTTTTTTTCAATGAGAGGATATGAGATCCACTCTTTTAAAAGTCTTCTTCCCATGGGAGTAACGGTAAAATCAATAGCGTTAAAAAGACTCCCTTTCGAATTTCCCGTCTGCAGATTCTTTAAAATTTCAAGATTTTTAAATGATACTCTGTCAAGGATCAGATAATCTTCATTCGGGACAAAATGAAATGATGAAATGTTTTTCAGAGAATCCCGTCTTACCGATCTTATATATTTCAATAATATTCCTGCGGAAATAACAGCAGCATTATGAGATTGAATTCCAAGACCTTCCAGTGTTTTGATTTTAAAATGTGTCTTTAGGAGGTTTTCGCATTCAAAATAGTTGAATTCAAACGGGTCATATTTGTTAATGAGTATTTCGGAAAACTCCGGAAATTTTTTCAATATCTTTTCTGCATCTTCTTCAAAATCTTCGTTTATTACAATTTCGCTTGGTCTCTTTTTATATAATTCATTGTAAAATGAATCGATATTTTTTATATCAAAATTCCTGACTTCAAAAGATGAAACCGAAAGATCTGTCGATGAGATAGCAATGGAATTATTGTCTTTGAAAATTGATACGACAAAATTGTTAATATCATCATTCCCGAGATCTATCTCAAGAGCGGTTCCGGGAGTGAGGATCCGGGTGACCTCTCTTTTAACTATACCTTTTGCGAGAGCCGGATCTTCGATCTGTTCACATATAGCGACTTTAAATCCTTTTTTCAACAATTTTGAAGCATAATGATCTCTTGCATGATATGGAATGCCGCAAAGAGGAACGGAATTTTCTTTTTTCTTATCCCTTGATGTCAGAACAATTTCCAATATCGGTGCTGCTGTTTTTGCATCATCAAAGAACATTTCATAAAAGTCCCCCATCCTGAAAAAGAGAATGGAATCCGGGTACTGATTCTTTATTTCAAAATATTGTTTAAGCATTGGTGTCATCTTCCCGTTTTCCATCATAAAATTATAGCATATCTCTCTAACTCTTTCCTGAAATTTCACAATCAGGTTTGGTAACTTTTCAAATTTATATTTGGAAAAAATACTACAATGGTTATATTGACATATACCGATAAAATGTATTATATTAAAAGTCTAACAAGTGAAATAGTGAAATGGAAGATATAAAAGGATTAAAATTAAGTAAAAAAAGTGAGTTTAAAAGAGGAAAGAATCATACTTTTCGAGTAGGAAATGTAGAAGTCGGAAAAGATTTTATTATGATTGCAGGTCCATGCAGTATTGAAAACAGAACTCAAACTCTGGAAACTTCGAGAATATTAAAAGACCTTGGTGTTGATATTCTGCGAGGGGGTGCTTTCAAAGCGAGAACATCACCTTACGATTTTCAGGGATTGGGTGAAGAGGGTCTCCGGATTATTAAAGATGTCAAAGAGGAACTGGGACTGCCTGTGATTTCGGAAGTGCTTGATACAAGAGATGTTGAACTTGTTTCCGGATATGTTGATATCCTTCAGATAGGTTCCAGAAATATGCAGAATTTTTCTCTTCTAAAGGAGGTCGGGCGATCTGAAAAACCGGTCATGTTAAAGAGGGGAATGTCGTCGACTCTTGAAGAGTGGTTGAACTGTGCGGAATATATTCTGTCCGAAGGTAATAAAAATGTAATTCTGTGTGAAAGAGGAATAAGGACATTTGAAAAGTTTACAAGAAATACAGTAGATATCTCGGCAGTACCTGCGATTAAAAATATTTCTCATCTTCCTGTATTCGTTGATCCTTCGCATGGAACGGGAAGAGTTGATCTGATCGAATCGGTAAGTCTTGCATCGGTTGCCGCAGGTGCGGACGGATTGATGATAGAGGTTCATTATAAACCCGAGGAAGCGGTAAGTGACAGATTACAGGCGATGCATCCGGAAAAATATTCTATATTGATAAATAAAGTAAGAAAACTTTCAAAAAGTATATCCGAAATTAATTCTTTCAATGGCTGATATCAGAATAGGGGTTTCTCCGAAAAAAATCCGGGAATTATTTGATCCTGAAAAAAGTGTTATTGTTACTGATGGCAATGTTGACAATCTTTATAGTGAATATTTTGAAGGATTTAAAAAAATTGTTCTTGTTCCGGGTGAAGAAAACAAAAACCTTAAAAATATTGAACTGATATATGAAAAATTTCTCGGATTTGAAATAGACAGAGATTTTACAATTATCGGAGTCGGAGGAGGTGTGGTTTGTGATATGACCGGATTTGCCGCATCTACTTATCTTCGCGGGATTAAATACGGATTTTTCCCTACGACCCTTCTTGCTCAGGTTGATGCTTCAATAGGCGGGAAGAATGGTGTTGATTTTAAAGGTTATAAAAATATTGTCGGAACATTTAACTTTCCCGAATTTATATATATTGACATATCCTTGTTACAAAGCCTCAATCCGCCTGAGTTTATAAACGGAGTTGCCGAAGTGTTGAAATACGGATTTATTCGGGATAAAACCTTTCTTGATGAGGTTGTTGAAAACAGGGAAAAGCTTTTTTTAATAGATGAAATATTTCTAAAAAGAGTTGTGGAAAGGTCGATAGAGATAAAAAATGAAATTGTTGATTCCGATAAAAGGGAAAATGGAATAAGGAGAAATCTGAATTTCGGACATACATTCGGACATGCATATGAAAAGATAGGGGGCATACCTCACGGGCAGGCGGTCGCGGCAGGAATGGTTGTTGCATCAAAAATTTCTGAAATCATGGGATATATCTCAAAAGGTGACAGGATAAAGATAGAAAAAATAGTTTCCGAGTTCAAACTCCCTGTAAAAATTGATATTCCTGCAAGAGATGTGTTTTACGCCATTAATAAGGATAAAAAAAGAGAAAGTGACAATATCCGCTTCGTTTTTCTAAACAAAATCGGAAGCTCATTTGTTAAGAGTATAAGTTTAAGTAAACTCGGAGAGATGGCTGATGCTGTGTGTTAGTCTCGGCGAAACAACATTTGAAGAGATCCAAAAAGTCGCAAAGATCGCACCATTTGTTGAAGTCAGATTGGATTTAAACTCTTTTTCCAAAGATCAGATAGAAAATATTTTCAAATTATCAAACAATCTAATCGCAACCTTCAGAGCCGGGGAAAACCATAGTATTCCCGTTAAAATTCTATCTTCTGCCGTAAATAGCGGAGCTTGCTATATTGATGTTGAATATGATACCGATCCGGATGACCTAAAAGAGATAGTCAGGATAGCAAAAAAAGAAAAGTGTAAGATGATTATCTCCTATCATAACTATCTGGAAACACCTTCATTGGACTTTTTAAGAGAATTAAAGGGAAATATTTTTAAATCCGGTGCAGATATTTCAAAAACAGCATGTATGGTAAACTCCAAAAAAGATATTATTTCCATTCTCTCCCTTTATGAAGGTCAAGAGGATACTATTGCTATCGGAATGGGGATTAAAGGAGTAGTAACAAGAGTAAGCGGTTATTTTTTAGATTCACCTTTGACATATACTTCTTTTAACGGTAAAGCAACTGCAGATGGACAGATAGATTTTTTTAAGATGAAAAAAATTATTGAAATATTAAAAGAATCCGGAAAAGATTTTATTGTGTAGCGGTGCTTAATGATTAAAAATAAAGGAGCAGAGAAAAAACTATTTCTCGGAGTCGCGGGGAATCCTGTATCTGCAAGCAGAAGCCCGGAAATTTTCAAAGAGTTTTTTAACCTGTCTGGGATAGAAGGATCATATATCAGGGTCAACATCAACAATGCAGAAAAGACAGTTGAAATATTCAAACAACTTGATTTTTCCGCTATGAATATAACCGCTCCGTTTAAGACGGATATTATTCAATATATCGACACTCTATCCCCTGATGCCAAAGGTTCGGGGGCGGTTAATCTGATAGTAAATGATAAAGGGACAATAAAGGGATACAATACAGACCATATCGGAGTGGTAAATTCACTTAAAGCTTCAGGAGTAAAACTCAAAGGTTCAAGTGCGGTTGTTCTCGGAACGGGAGGCGCTGCAAGAGGAGCTGTTTACGGACTTATCAGATCCGGAGCTCAAGTTGCAATATCCGGAAGAGATGAGAAAAAGGGTGAGTTTTTCAAGAAAAAGTTTAATGTTGATTTTATTGGGGAAAAGGATCTTAAAGAAAAAACAGTCGATTTTGATATTGTAGTTAATACGATACCCGTCAAGTGGAACTATTTTAACCTTTCGGATATGAAGGACAACTCGGTTTTTTTTAATGCGGATTATAGTGAAAATTCAGAATATACGAAGAATATCCTTGAACAAAAAGAGATACTGTTTATTTCAGGTTATAAATGGCTGTTTTATCAAGCAGTACCATCTTTTAATATTATAAGTTCGCATTTTTTTGAAAAAGAAATCACCATTCGGGATAATGATCTTATAGACCGACTTATTCTTGCCGGTTCCGGTAGGAACAGAAGAAGAGTTTTTTTTACAGGTTTTTCGGGCAGCGGGAAGACAACTTTGGGAAAGAGAATTGCAGAGAAAAAAGGATATGATTTTATAGATATAGATTCTTTGATAGAAAAAAAAACAGATATGAAGATCAGAGATATTTTTATTAGATACGGTGAGAACTATTTTAGAGACATAGAGACGAAAACTCTTTTTGAAATTCCAAAGAAAGATAAAATCTTAGTGTCCGGAGGGGGAGGGATCGTAATCTCGGAGAAAAACAGAAAATTGATGGAAAAGGAGTTTTTTACCGTCTGGATATATCGGGATATTAAAAATATTTTTGATACGACAGATGATTCCGTCCGGCCTTTGGCTAAGGGGAAAAGTATGACAGAGTTAAGAAAACTTTTTAACTCAAGGCTGAAATATTATCATTCTGTTTCGGATATTCTTATCTGTAATGATTACGAAGATACGGACAATCAATTGTTTGATCTGTTGAACGGCTGAGATAAATAGATTAGAATTATTGCATGGTGTCGTTTAATAAGATCAAGGGAGGGGATAGTTGAACAGCTTCGGAAGGATATTTAAACTGTCAATATTCGGCGAATCTCATGGAAAGGTGACGGGAGTTGTCATTGACGGGGTTCCCGCAGGAGTACCGTTAAAGGAATCAGATTTCAAAGAAGATCTTTTAAGACGAAAGGGAGGTTATAAGGGGACTACAAAGCGGGCGGAAGCCGATTTCCCTGAAATTATAAGCGGTATTTTTGAGGGGAAAACAACGGGTGCTCCTCTAAGCATATTTGTGAGAAATAGAGAGGCGGATCCTAAAGTATATGAAAGTTCAAGATATATTCCGAGACCCGGTCACGCGGATTATACGGCATATAAGAAATATGGCGGTTTTAACGATTTTAGAGGCGGCGGGCATTTTTCGGGAAGATTAACCGTTGCTCTTGTTATTGCCGGAATAGTTGCAAAAAAGATATTGAATGGTTTTATCTTTCTTTCATCTGTAATTGAAGCCGGAGGAGAAAAGGATATTGAGTCGGCGATTGATAAGGTTGAGAGATCGGATGATTCGATTGGCGGAGTTGTGGAGTGCAGAGTGAAAAATTTACCGCCGGGTCTTGGAGAACCGTTTTTTGATTCGGTAGAGTCTCTGATATCTCATATTGTTTTTTCAATTCCCGGAATTAAGGGTATTGAATTCGGTTCAGGATTTGCCGGTTCCCGTCTTAAGGGAAGTGAAAACAATGATCCTTTTTTAAATTTTTCAGGGAAACGAAGTTCCAATAATCAGGGAGGAGTCGAAGGTGGAATATCAAATGGAATGGAGCTTGTTTTTCGTGTTGCGGTAAAACC
>CAZWFY010000048.1:9391-19115 GCA_964633415.1 uncultured Clostridia bacterium
TGACAGGAACAAAGTGCAGATATAACGGGGGTCATAAATTGTCTCCGGAAGTAATGGAATTATTAAAGGGAAAAGAGTTTATCTCAATATGTCCTGAGCTGCTTTCGGGTTTTAGCGTTCCACATCCTCCTTCGGAGATCATTGGTGGTAATGGGAAAGATGTTTTGGAAGGAAATGCCAAAGTAGTAAATGTTGATGGAACAGATGTAACCGGTGAATATATCCAAGGAGCTTTACTGACTTTGAAATCAGCGGTTGAAAATAGTGTGAATATTGCAATTCTAAAAGAGAAGAGTCCTGCCTGTGGAGTCAATTATATTCACAACGGAAAGTTCAGGGGGGAATTAACAGGTGGTAATGGAGTGACTGCCGCTATTCTGGACAAACACGGTATCAAAGTGTTCTCCGAAAAAAATATCGATATTCTCCTTTGAATGAAATAGAATTGTTGCAAGAGTTGCAAAGATTGTAATTTTAGAAATATTCTCTTCTTGTTCTCATGAAATTTATAAAATCATCGAAACCCTCTCCGGTTTTTACAGATGTTTTAAAAATTTTTACATTAGGGTTGTGAATTTTGCAATCATCAACAACTCTTTCTATATCATAATCCATATATTGCAGGAGATCTATTTTGTTGATTATTACTGCCTCTGCTTTGATGAATAGGGAGGGATATTTTCTTACTTTTTCATCTCCTTCCGGAATGCTTAACACTGCGATCTTAAACATCTCCCCGAGGTCAAAAGAGGAGGGGCATACAAGATTACCGACGTTTTCGATGAAAAGGTAGTCAATTTCTTTTCCTTTTAACAGATTTAGTTTGTCTTTTATCATCTGAGGAGAAAGATGACAGCCGCCTCCGGTTTCGATGGGAAATGTGTTTTTGTTTCCGGAGCGAAGAATTCTGTTTGAGTCGAGTGCGGTTTTGACATCTCCGATAATAACTCCGAATTTTTCATCAAAATTCTTTGTGAGATGTTCAAGAATTGATGTTTTTCCGCATCCGGGAGAACCTATTATATTTACTGCAAATATTCCTTCTTTATATAAAAAGTTTCTGTTTTCCGCTGCAATTGCATTGTTATTCTCATAAGCGGATATTTTTATATCTTTTTTCATTATAAGATTATATTAATAAATCTTTAGTTTCACAACAGCCGTTTTTTACTAAAGTTAATAAAAATACTTTACTTTAAAAGACCGCGGATTGTTACAATGAGGTCGTCGGGATCTATCGGTTTTTCCATGAATTTTTCTACCGGAAGAAAACCTCCGTCATCTTCGATATTGAATCTGAATTTGGTTCTCTGGTTGACTGCGGTAGCAAGAATTATCGGTATCTGTTTGAACTTGTTGTTACTCTTTAGTTTTTGTGCAAAATTAAATCCGTCACTGTCATTTTCCATCATAACATCCAGAATAATAAGCTCTATTTTGTTATTTTCCAAGATCTCTTCCGCAACTTTTATATTTGAAGCTGTAACTACTTCATAGTTATTGTGTTCCAATACGATTTTCCTTGTTTCCAGTACATCGGTGTCATCATCAACGACCAAAATTTTATGCCTCATTTTTATTCTCCTTCTTTTAATAGAGGTAATATTAACATTACCTTTGTGCCGGCTCCAAGCCTGCTTGTTATCTCAATTTTCCCATCATGATCTTCTACTATCTGTTTTACAAGAGCGAGTCCCAATCCAATGCTGCCGTCCATATTTTTTCTTGCATTTTCCCCTCTTTCGAAAATATTAAAAACTTTTTTTAGATCATTTTCGGAAATTCCAATCCCTGAATCTTCGATCTCAATCACAATATTTTTTTTTATACTTTTAATGTCTTCATATGAATTAAAGAATATTTCGCCATTTTTTTTGTTATATTTTATGGCATTCATAATAACATTGTTAAATACTCTAAGTAGGAATGTGTAATTTCCGAAGATGAATTTTTCATTCATGCAAAATTCACAATGTTTTAATTTAATTCCCATTGAATCGGAATAGGGTTTCATCAGATTAATTGATTCTTTAAGAGTTGCAAATATATTTATCTTCTCTCTTTTCATTAAAGATTTATCGGCAAGTTTTGAAAAATCAAGGATATCATCAACTATTTTTATTACGGTTTCAGCTTTTTTAATAGCTCTGGAGATGAGCTCCACAGATTTTTCCGGACTTTTAACATATCCTTTCTCAATAACTATCAGAAGATCTATTATTGCCGAAAGAGGGGCTTTTATATCATGTGCAAGAACTGCAAGTGCATGTCTGTCTTCGGATAGATTGTCCATCAATTTTCCTCACTTATCTCTACGGAATCAACAAAAATATCCATTCCCTCAGGTATTTCCCTTACGGGGGAACTGCATTTCGGGCATATGTCAAAAATATTTTTTATTTTATACATATTACCACATTCACATTTTGCAATGCATTCCCGCTCTTTTATGTTAATTTTTATACTCTCATTTATATTGTTGATCTTAAAGATTGTTTCAAGACCCAAGGTTAAAGATTCCGAAACGATTCCCGAAAATGTTCCTATTCCTATGTTTATTGTGGTAATCTTTTTAAATTCATTTCCGAGTGATTTTTCCAGAGAAGATGCTATGTCTTGTGCAATGGCAAATTCATGCATGAGCAATTCCTCCATTCTCAATTTCAAAATAGATCTGTTCGGAAAGCAGAGGCAGTGTTTTTTTTATTTTTTCACTCGGTTCTTGTGACATTTCGATTTTATCAATCTGAATACAGTATATTATTATATCGGTTTCATCTATCTTCCCAAGAGAGCGTGCGGATTCAAGGAAAGAGATAAGATCGAATTCATGCAATGAATAATTTTTTCGGGTTTTTCGACTCTTTACTTCATCAGGTCTGAATCTGATAAATTCCCCCGGATTAAGACCGCAATTACCGGAATCCACAAAAATAATTTTTTTTCTATCTTCAAATTGGTGAAGAAGATTCATCCCAGGAGTTCCAGCATCAACAAGATCAACATTTTTACTGAATTTTTTGTTACGAAGAAGATCAATTGTATGCAGACCTGCACCTTCGTCGCAGAGAAGGTAATTGCCAAGTCCGATAACTGCTATTTTACTTCTTCCCATATATCTTTCCTCTATTTTTTAAACTCTATATTTAAGAAATGTGTAGAACAGGAGATGCAGGGATCATAAGCTCTGACCATCATTTCGAGAAAAAATCCTAATTTTTCCTCTCCGAGATCAAGATTTTCAGGGACAAATTTTTCGAAATCAAGCTGAATATTATTATGATTAAGATTGGTAGGTATGACACAGTTTGCCTCTCTGCAAATACCATCATCATCATATTCATATTCATGGAAAAGGATTCCTCTCGGAACTTCGACAGCACCGACACCCCTTCCGGCTTTGATGTTGATATCAGGTCTCTCAACTTTCAGATCGGAGGATAGAAGATTGTCAATAATCTCAATTGACTTTTCAACGGCAAATACACACTCAACTACCTGGGCTACGTTATTCATATAGGGGTTGTAATTGATTCCGTTCAGCCCGAGCATCTCCGCTACCGATGAGGAGAGGTTCGTAAGTTGTTTATAGTTGTTGTTATATCTTGCCAAAGCACCGACCATAAAAGAATCTCTGTTGAATTTTCCATATTTTGCAGTAGATTGCGGAACTACGAATTCGTTTACAATGTTTTTATAATCATTGATAGGGATTTTTTTATCAATATCAGTGGTTGTGCATGTTCCTTCGTAAAATGCATATTCCTGATCATATGTTAAAGACAGATATTCTGTTTCTCTTTCAAAAGAAGGGAATCCCCCTGCAAGAGATTTTACAACATCGGCAAGTTTTTTAAGATCGTCAACCGACTCGTTTAGTCTTTTTTTAAGTTCTTCCAACTCTGATTTTTCAGGAAGCATAGAAAACCTTCCGACTCGTGCACGTATCGGGTGAGTTGTTCTTCCTCCTATAACATCGCACATTTCATTTGCAAGTCTGTGTAGTTTTGTTACAAGAAGGATTACATCTTTATGTGTTTCGATAAGAGGAAATACACTATTGACTTTAAGAAGATCAGGTACAACAAGATAACACACATGAAGAATGTGGCTTTGGAGAGTTTCTCCGTGAAGCAGGAGTTCTCTTAACAGCCTTGTTGTTTCGGATATATCAATTCCCATTGCTGCTTCCGTTGCTTTAAGTGAGGCAAATGTATGTCCGATCGAGCATATTCCGCATATTCTTGATGTTATTGTTGCCACTTCATGGTATTCTCTGCCGACAACCATTGCTTCAAAAAATCTCGGTGCTTCGGGAACCTGCCACTCGATTTTTCCAATATTATTATCCTTGATATCAACAACAATATTACCGTGTCCTTCAACTCTTGTTATATGATGAACGTCTATTTTAATATCTTTACTCATTTTTTAACCTCCGGATTAACCCCGAAAATATCTATTTTCCTCTGGATCTCTTCCACTGTGTAGTTATATTTTTCCAATATTTCATGCATTGCATTCTTATTCGGGTTATCAACGGTTCCTCTGCAGGCATCACAGGGTACTCCGTTTTCCGGACATCTTGCCCCGCATCCTGCTCTTGCAAGAGGACCCAGACATATCTCACCCAGATCGAACAAACACTCATTCTCATTCAACTTGCATTCAACACATACCGGATAATTCGGAAGTTTAGGGATTTTACCCAACAAAAGCTCTTTTACCGTTCTCAGGAATTCGTCTCTATCTATCGGGCAGCCCGGGATATAGAGATCTACTTCCACTATCTCATTTATTCCTTTAGTCGGATATGTGTCCAGATGAGGCATATTGTAGCTCTCTCCGTATACCATTTTTTTAACTTCATCCATACTGCTGTAGTTATTCTTTAATCTGTTAATCCCGCCTGAGACTGCACACTGACCGTATGCAACAAGAAGTTTAGCTCTGTTCCTGATGTCAATAAGTCTTGCCTCATCTTCTTTTCTTGTAATCGAACCTTCGATAAAGGCAATATCATATTCAGGAGCTTTTCCTGTGAGAACTTCCCTGAATTCAACAACGTCAACCAACTGTGCAAGCTCGACAACATGCTCTTCGAGATTGGCGATCTGAAGCTGACAGCCTTCACAACATGCAAAATCAAAAAATGCTACTTTAGGTTTTGCTCCCATCAGATTGCCTCCTTTAAATGTTTTATATCTTCATAATAAAAAACCGCACCGTCCTGACATACATAGATATTATCCATCTGACAGTGCCCGCATTTCCCCACTCCGCATTTCATGCGTCTTTCCAGTGAAACAATTATCTGTTTGTCGGAAAAATCAAGATCGTGGAGACTCATTATCACATATTTGTACATGACCGGAGGACCGACTATAATTGCATATGTTTCAAGCGGATCGATA
The DNA here is from genome assembly GCA_964633415.1 of uncultured Clostridia bacterium. Lineage (GTDB taxonomy): Bacteria > Acidobacteriota > Aminicenantia > UBA2199 > UBA2199 > CAZNLS01. The sequence continues at coordinate 14,806 of CAZWFY010000048.1, forward strand.
TCTTTTAGTTTAGGGATCAGAGTTGTTATAACTCCGGTGTTTCCGTCCCACTCTCCGTCTTTGCAGCCGTCAACTGTTTCAAGGAATGTAATATCATCTCTCTTTTTCCACTCTTCTATCTCATCTGTAAAGAGTCGCTGACTCGGATCTTTGCATCCGAAAAGTATTGAGATGTTTTTGTAATCATCTCTATTCTCCAATGCATAGTGGATTGCCGATCTGGCAGGTACAAGCCCTATCCCTCCGGTTATAAAGATCAGATTTTTCCCTTTAAGAGTGTTCATCGGAAAGGAAGTTCCGAAAGGTCCTCTTATTCCTATCTTGTCACCGGGGTTTAAATCGTGAATTGCATTTGTAACCGATCCTACATTTCTTATTACCATTTCAAAACTGTTTCCGTCCGATGGGGAAGAAGAGATAGATATGGGAGCTTCACCGATACCGGGTATTGATACTTCTATAAATTGCCCCGGAAGATGTCCGAGTGATCGGTTTTCAAGTTCGAATTCAAAAAAACTATCCACAGATGTCATCGGTTTTTTGCTTTTTAAAACCGCTGTTTCAGGCAGATAAATTGAATCTTTCTGGATCTCTTCACTGCATCCGCAATTTTCACACATTTTTTTCTCCTTTTTTATTCTCTTCCATATATTTAAATACTTTGACAGGTCCTGCTATATCGGCAGTACAGGAGTATGCACATCTTCCGCATCCCACACAACCGAAATAGTGATATTTTTCCGGAAGATGTTTTCCCTTTCTAAAGATACGATGTCTGAATCTTTCCCCTTTCTCTTTTCTGAAATTATGTCCGTCCGCACATACTGCAAAATCTTCAAGCATACATCCGTCCCAGACTCTGATCCTTTTCCCTTCGGCAAGGCTCAATTCGATCTCATCTTTTACATCGAAACAGTAGCAGGTCGGGCAGACAAGCACGCATGATCCGCATGAGAAGCATTTTTCTCCGAAAACTTCCCATACTTCGTGCCCGTGATTCTTATTAAGATAATCGGGTATAAGTTCCACGGGAATCGGGATCTTCTGATCATCTTTTACCCTGTTCTTCGACTCATCAATCTCTTTCAAAGAGTAGTTGTTGTCCATTGTTCTTGCATCTTTCAAATATTCTTTCCCTTTTTGCGAAACCACTTCAATGACATAGTTATCACCCATATCGACAAGCATTAGATCCGCCACTTTATATGCCTGATCACGTACTACGGATTTGGAAAATCTGTATTTGAAATATTTTGTTGGATAGAGACCGATAAGAAGAGAGTTTCCCCTTTTTCTCATATAGTGTTCGTCTCTTTCACCCTCTGAAAAAGCTCTGTCCATTAAATAGAGAGCGGCAAGATCATAATAGTGAATTCCGACGATTGTCATCGGATCGCAATTGTTAACCGCGACAAAAGAGTCGGCTTTTTTGGGGATGAATTTTAATAAGACCTCTTTGGGAGGCTGGAAATACTTTTTAGGAGGGATCATTGTAACATCATAGTCCAGACACATCTCGTCGGAAGTTTTCAGATCGTTAAAGATATAGTGTGAACCTTTTTCAACGACCCCGATTATTCTTTCCTCTTTTTTAGCAATTTTTTCATCAATAAAAGATGAAAAATCTTTTTTTGAAATTTGTAGAATCTCCATTATTGGGCTCCTTTTTGCCTTGAATAAATAATATAAACTTTAACAATACCCATTTTTAAGTTGAAATTATAACAATTTAAAATCAGTTGTCAATAAAAAGTTTAAAAAAAAATTATTTTTTTTTAAACAAATCAAACTTCGAACTATTGAACAAGAACAAACATACGTTTTATTGTTAAATTTCAATTTTAACCTATTATATGTTATTGCATTTTCAATGGAAATTCAACAGTATTTCAAAATTTTATGAATTTTACAAATGGAAAGTTTGAAATTTTTAAAAACATTTATTTTTCGTTAAATCTCTCAATTTTATTAGAAAAGAGTTATAATGAAAATATGATTAATATTATATATATTCATGGATTCAGGTCGGGAGGAAGAGGCGGAAAGTATGATAGGCTTAAAAGAAGATTTCGCAGGGGATTTTATATTCTCTCTCCATCTTTTAGCGACAGGGTTTCATCTGCTCGAAAAGAATTACATGGTCTGATGAGGGAAAATAGTATTACTCCTGGCGAGAAAACCGTTGTGATAGGGACTTCGCTCGGCGGATTTTATTCATACTACCTCTCTGTTCTTTATGATTTGAGATCGGTATTGATTAATCCTGTTTTAAATCCTTCCGAACATATGAAAAGGTATATAAATAAAAAACAGAAAAACTTCAGAAGCGGCAGAGAATTTACGTTCACTCGAAAAGATATTGATGAACTGAAATCTATGGAAACTGAGATTGAAGAAAAGATATCTCAAGGGATAAAAATGAAGACATTTGTTGTTGTCGGAAAGAAAGATAATGTTATTAACAAGAAAATTGTTGAAGAAAAATTTAAAAACATCCTCTATATGGACGAGGGGCATGAATTTAACGAACATTTTGATGAATTGATAAGTATGAAGGGTTTCAGAGATTTTGTTATGCTTTGAGAATATGATTTAGTTTTCAGCCCACAGCCTTCGGCTGGGATTTGGAATTTAGGGGGTGGGATTTGGTGGAGCTTACGGTTATTAGAAGTCAGAAGCAAGAAGTTGGAAGTCAGCCGGAGTTCACAGTTCTTAGCTTTCAGCCATCAGCTTTCAGCTGAGTTTGCAAGATTATTTATGTTTTTATATTAATGATCTCTTCTGTCTCTTTTTTGGAATAATTATCCCGGATCTTTACATTTATTTTAAATGAAGAGTCTTTCGGGAATCTCATTTTTAAAGATATTTCAGATTCGTCTCCGGCCGGAGTTACTCTTTTGTTAGTAGCTGTAATGTAGCCACTTTTTTTATTCTCAATAATCAAAGAAATTGAGATATCTCCGGTCAGAGTTCCATTGTTAAAAAATTGCTGATAATTTGTTAAAAAGATTTTAAGGACTGGAGAATTATACTTCAATTTTTTTATGGTTATTTTTTTATTAATATTAACCGATATTTTATCAGAATAGATAAGTTTAATCTTTCTCTCTTTGCTCTTTATTAATATTTTTCTTTTATTCTTTATACTGTGTTCAGGAGAATAGGTGATCATATAATAAATATCTTCCTGTTCTATACTTTTTTCGATCGAAGTTTTAAGATCGCTGCCAAGCACAACTTCTCCACCTGTGGATTTTGTGATCTGATAAAATGCATCTCTCCAACCTGAATATATATTTTTGTCATCAGTATACTTTAAAAACATTTCTCTGTTTTTTATACTTTTAGGAATAAGCAATAGGTGGAATGTGATATTGGCATTGATAAATGCTTTCTTGATCTTTTTGATTTGACGAAAAAATTTATCGGGTAAACTGAATTCCAAAGTAAATTTTCTTCTCATTTCCGTAAGTTGTTTTATTAATGTATTGGGGAAAACAGGTTCCTGATAAAAGACCATTCCCCACTTTTCCGCATTGATCTTCTTTAATGAATCGGAAAGTTTAATTAACAGATTTTTGTTGAAAGTAAGATATTTTAGAGTGTGGGACATATGACCGGATCTTAGAGTGTATTCAATCTGATCTTTAATATTTTCCAGTATTACGTAATTAGGCTTCTTTTTTTTCAGCTCTTCCAAAAAACTTTCGCTAAATGTCTCCAATTCTCTTTTAATTGTTCTTATGTCGGATCTGTAGAAACGTCCGCGTTTTTCAATTTCCGAACCCAGTTTTTTTAAAACAGGCTCTATATCCGTTTCGGTATTAATTTGGAAAAAAGAATATCCTGCGATAAACAGAACCGTATCCCCGTTCTTATAAACATTACTAAAAAAATAATTTAAGGCTTCTCGGTACTTAATGTCATCTTCATAAATAAAAAAGAAAAAGATAAAAAGTCTTCTCTTTTTTTTCTGTAATATCACTATTTGTGAATTAGTCTCTTCCGGTGTGGGAGTTAAACCTATCTTTTTTCTGTATTCGGTAAGGCTTGTTATTTTGATCTTTTTCCCGTTCTCAAAAAGCTGAAGATCAGAAGATTTAAGACCTGCTACGGGTTTCCCGTTCTTGAATGCACGCAAAATAAATTCAACATTTGAAATTTCCATATATTCTTTAACTTTTTTCCCGTTTGTCTGAGATGATAGTGAGGGATAAAACATAAAAAATATTAGGATAATAATTATTTTTTTAAGTTTCATATAATAGATTATATTAATAAATATAAAAAATAACAATATAACTCTCAGC
>CAZWFY010000049.1:0-18563 GCA_964633415.1 uncultured Clostridia bacterium
ATTTAAAATTAATAAAACAGGCTGCCGCCGTTGGGTTTTGCATCAATGATAAAAATTGTTTCATCCCCTTTTCTATTAAAACCGGATTGTGTCTTTTTTTGATCCGACACATCCTTTCCGAATCCGGTTTTATGTGAAATTATTTTATATAACGTTTAAAACCTTTTTTCAATGAATTTTTATAATTTTATTTTTTTCCAAATCATAGATATTTAGGTAGAGACGCAATGCATTGCCGTCTCTACATTGTTTATCCCTTATTCCTAAAGATCAATTCTATATTTCACAATTTTTATCTCTTCATCATCTTCTAACTCTTTTTTTTCAATTACATATGCATAATTTCCTAAAATTTTATACGGAACTTTCGGAAAATATATTTTCTTGATAAACACTCCTTTAAAATTATATATCTCAACAGGGAATCTGTTTTTTACACAAATATCTTCAGGGACCGAAAAAACAAAAAAATATTTTTCAGATAAAAGTAACTTGTGTATATAGTTTTTCACTTTATAATTGTTTAATAATTTTTCAAATTTAGGTCTCTCTTTTTTCCCGGGGAAATATTCCATCAAATCATCAATTAGCATTTCTCTCTCTTTTTGTGCCAGTATTTTTTTCGGATAATCTTTTTTGACTGATGATATGATTTTCCCGTTCTTATCAACGAGACGGACATTGAATTTTTCACCTTCTCCGAAAAGGCAATACTTTCCGTTGGTTTCAACAAATGAATGACCGCCTACGAATGGAATCGTCGGAGCTAAATATCCCCTGCCTGTTGACACAGCATAATTAGGAGATGTTTGGATTTTATATTCCTTCAATATCTTTTTATTATCAATATTAAATATTTGTAATAAATAACCCGATTTATAGAGTAACTTCATCCCGGCAAAAATCGGATAAGTGATAACTTTTCCGGAACTTGCAGTAACAAATCCGGAAATCTTTTTTTCCATTATAAACCTACCCTTCCCTGAGAATTTTATAATCTTTAAAAAATCTTCCACAACATATATATTTCCGGATTTATCAAGCGATATTTTGAATGCTCTGTTAAATTCACCCGGTCCAGATCCCTTTTTACCGAATGATTTGATATACTTTAACTCCGGAGAAAATTTGAGTATCCTACGACTATTACTGTCAAGAATAAAAACGGACTCTTTGTGATCAACACATAGATCAGTCACATATATCACCTTATAATTAAATAACGGATTGCTTTCACATATTTTTGTGAATTTTTGGACACCTTTATCAATACTATTCCCAAAAACAGTAAAACCAAATGCAACTATCATCAAAACAATTAAAAATTTCTTCATTTTTCCCCCTGTCTGTTATTTATAATAAACCTAAATAATCGGTTTAAAAAATCATACATTGTATTTTATTGTTATATAATTTTCCCCATATTACAAGTATTATGCAATTCTTAATTTTTAAACATAAAATAAACTGCTAAAATCAAGAATATAAAAGCAATAATATTATTCCATTTTATTGATTGATTTTTAAAGAAAAACAGTGTGAACAAGCTGAATACTATTAATGTAATAACTTCCTGAATGACTTTTAACTGAACAAGTGAAAAAGGTCCGCCATTTCCTTCAAAACCTATCCTATTTGCCGGAACCTGGAAAAGATATTCAAACAATGCTATTGACCAACTAATCAAAATAATTGAAATTAGTCCGAATTTATTAAACCATTTAAATTCGGAAAATTTTAAATGGCCATACCAGGCAATAGTCATAAAAGTATTAGATAAGATCAATAATCCGATTGTTAAAATAGTTTTCATAATCTCTCTTTTTATTATTCTTGCCGATTTTTCTCTAAAGAGTTCGGGATATTTTTAAAATTCAGAATTAAATCAATCAAAGATTGAACAATTAAAAGAAGCATTAGCCTTGTCATTACAAGAATAACGGCAAATTCTCTTAATTTAGCCGGACAAACTTCCAATGTTGACTCTCTCATCGATAATAGAAAGATAAAAACATCTCCTTTTCTAAATCCAAACCGGAAATTTTCTTTCAATTCCGAAATTATGTAAACTATTTTATATAATGTTTTTTCCCTTTTTTCAATTAATTTTTATGATTTTATTTTTTTTCAATTGTTAATATATTTTTTTTTACACCTTTAAACAAGAGCCATAGAGTTATTGAAATTTCTCCTATTGCTACTAATAAAAGTGTAGGTTGGGTCACAATTGTACCGTAACTCGGAAAAAGTAAAGAAATCAAACTGCTATTCATATAAGCTATACCCGCAATTATGAGTAATATCCCAAAGATTCGGGGAATAAACTTTGACTTATAAACCAATAGACCGAAAGGCAAAAGCCAAAGCCCCCAAAACATTTCCAATGACAATGCACCGTAGTCGTTAATCTTAAGAAATAACATTGCCAAATCCTGTCTCTGATTAAGTGCAAATGTTTGTAATATTTCACCTTTTAAAATCATAAGTGAAGTAATATTTAAGGCCTCCATAATAAAAACAACAGGAATTTGTACAACTACCAATGCAACCATTAATTTTGCCTGATTCTCGTTTACATGTTTGAACATCTTGTATAGAACCAATACCAAAAATATAAAAATAGTATTGCTGATTAAATCATTAATTAAACCTATCCGGAATAAAGATTCTTTGGCAAGGATATTTTTAGCTGTGGCAATGGCATCACCCTGTACAATAATTTGCGATGATACATAGATAATACTAAAAACACCTGTTATTACCAGAATAAGATACAATAAACCTGCAAGTCTTGCAGTTTTGCGTTGTGAATAATTTATAGTTTTACTTGTCATCTCACATCCTTCTCTTTTTTTAATTCACATCTTTTTACTATATGTTACGCATATAGATTTGAAAATGTTTATTTATCCATTCTTTGTTCCGATGATTAGGGAGACGCGAAGCATCGCGTCTCTACATCATATTAACGCCAAGCCGTAATACACTGATGAAGATTTTCGATTATTTTTTATAGATCTACAACCATAATTAATTACATCACTAAAATAAAATGTTGAATAAATGATAAAACCGTACTGTGTTAACTGTAGTTTGTTTTAACCCTAATCAAAAACCATATCCCAGACCAATCCCCAGATACGGAATAACGGAATAATTTTCTATATAGTATTCTCCTGAAATATGAAATAATGCATTTGCATATATCCGAAAGATTAAATTATTATTAAAATGCTTCCTCCATCCGATAATGGGTGTTAGTTGGTAAGAATTAAATGCTTCGGTATAACCTGATGAATTTGTTTTTCCACTCCAATAAGTGCCCCCGATCCCAAGTTCAAGAAAGCTATTCTTTCTTCCCAAGTTAAAAGTTACCTGATGAGGAAATGTAGTTCCGCCGACAAACGGGACAGATCCTATTCCAACTGAAACATTTATGAAATAATTTGATTTAACAAGAACTATTCTGCTGTAATTAAAAGATGCAAACAACCCGGTTCCGCCTGTTGAAAAATCGATATTATTCTTTCTTTCAACTACTTTTCTGAAGCTACCATTATTCATCCGTCCATATGCCACCACAGATAATAATAAACATAGTCCTACAATAATAATAATTCTGAGTTTTTTCATTTCACCTCCTCCTCTTTATTATTAATACGATTATCTTAATAAAATACGGATTTCCAGCACCTGCATTCGTTCATCATATCCAAATTCATATCCACACAAATATCAAGTGCATTTCTGTTTCAACAACTTTTTCCCGGGGTTTTTCTTTTTTCTCATTTACATCTCTTTCGTATCTTTTACATATCAGTCTTTATATTAAATTATTATATACAATTTTTAAACTTTTTTTCAATTAATTTTTGAATTATATTTTTTTTTTAACTTTTCCTTTTTAGGCGTAATCTTCAACCAGTCAAAGACCATCTTTCCAAAATCAGGAACAAATCGTGGAATACCGGACTTGTAATCTAAATATTCCCGGCCAAATCTTTTTTCCAACTCCAACTCTTCTCTCTTAACCTGAAAATAGCAGATTAAAAGCCAAAATAGTCCTGCTAATGATACTCCGAAATTCATTAATAATAAGCCTAATCCAAATAGAGTAAAACTAAGACCGGCATACATGGGATTTCTTACATAACGATAAACTCCATCCTTAACTACTTCTGTTGAACACCCTACTGCACCCCTTGGTTTTAATTTAACAATTCCCAGAAAAAAGACAGGGATGAAGGTAGCTACATTAGCTATACCTATCCAATACAAGACAAATGGCGGCATCTTCTTAATTCTATATGGAAGATCATTAATTCCCAGCTTTCCAGATAGTTGGGTAAATAAAAAGATAAAAAGGGTAACTCCAAACACAACCCCTGCAATTGCCAGAGGAATAAACCTTCGATAATTTTTTTCATTCATTTTTTTCTCCTTATTCCAGAAACCTTTTTGGTTTTCCGTTTCCATGATTATAAAAAAATTTACATCAATATCTTTAACACTGAATCAATAACATCTACAACTACCTCTTGATCGGGATTTTTTGAAATGATATCCATCCCCTCAGAAATAATACCCTCAATAAATCTAACCTTTATTTCTGGAGAAGATTGTTTAAATTCCCCATTCTCCATACCTGATTTTACAATTCTTGCAAGTAGTTCTTCAAACGCATCCTTAAAAGCAAGACTGCCTATTTCATATTTATATCTGAATTCAAAGGCATCATTGTTTTTTAACCAGATTTTGCTTTCGGAAAAAATTTTTATGATCAGTTGGCGTAACCTATCAATCTCCGTATTGTACTTTTGTAGATCCTTATCTATTCCTGTTTTAATTCCTCCGGCAACCCGGCTAACAATATAGTAAAATATCTTTTCCTTGCTTGTAAAAAATTGGTAAATAGTTTTCTTGCTCACCTTCAACTCTTTAGCCACTTCATCCACGGAGGTTTTTTTAAAACCAAAATAATTAAAGTGTTTTTTAAAGACATCGGCAATTTTTTCCTTAGTATCTGTTTTTTCTACTGCTATCTTATCCATTCCCTACTCCTCGCGGACACCAAAAACGTTTTTAGTTTACAATGTTAAAATCGCTTTGTCAAGTATTTTTTTGGGGAATCAAATTATAACAAAATTTTCATTATGAAAATTATAATTCTGTCTTAATTTTTCAATTATCATTTTTGCTTCCGCTTCTTCAATATTCGAGGCAAACTTAACTGTTTTCATCCCGTAATCAAACTTAATTTGTCCCCTTTGTGCCCCTAAAATATTTCTTCTGTTATTTTCCTCTTCAATTCTAAAACCGGACATTGGGACAATATCCATATTTTTTATAAATTCTATTTTATATTTTTTTTTACGACCAATCCCCATTATGGATCTCTCTACCGTTAAAATTCCTTCCTCAATTCTAACGATCTCTTTCCCGATCAATTGCCAAAGAATGATAAGCAGAGCAAAAACTCCTCCGATAGTCCAACCGATCAACCAAAAGAGAATGAAGAAATTTACAGATTGGGTAACATTTGAGCTGAAAATTGTTTTTATTGCAAATGTTTCACCCATTGCCCAACCACCCATCCAGAGAATCATAAAAATTATTACTAACCAATTTTTTTTTGAAGGGATCTCAATTATTAATGAGTTATACAAATTAATTATTTTAGCCCTTCCGTTTGTTGGATTTTCTATCATTTCATCCTTTGTGCCAAAAATCAATAGAGACGCGATGCATCGCGTCTCTACAACTATTTAATTTCCGATGCGTGAAGTTCCCACATCTCATCCTCATCATTTTCAACAATTTGATATAAGACACCGTTATGTATAGCAATCGGATACGGAGTCAGACTATCTTGAAATTTAATGGGGATAGATACATTCTTAACAAATTTTCCGTCAATCCCGAAAATGCTGCATCCGTATTCGTTGGGATTTTTTGTCCATGTTAAAACATAGATAACATTATTATCAACAAAAAATGCAGCAATAATAGGAAAATAGTCAGGAAACCTTATCGGTTTAAAGATCGAAAAATAGCTTTTTGTCGCTTCTCCATTCTTTAAGAGATCTATAACTTTATCTTTAAAATCCTGCTTCATCGAAATTTTTTTTCCATCCAATTTAATTGAACGCAGCTTTTTCATATCTCCGTTAAAAATATCAATCGTTGCATCATCTTTACCAATCAATAGGATTTTATTTTTATAAACACTATGCAAAAACGGTTTTCCCAAAACCTCAAGTCCTTTACCTATACCCTGAAAAGCACTTCGGTTTCTGGCCAACTCTTTTATCTTATTTAAAGTTGAATCATAAAGATTGATCGTATCGTATACTACTGATTTATCCTGTTTCCGGGATCTGCCTATAAACTTATCACCATAAACCATCAAGCTAAATACTTGAGATGATGTTTTTATCTCCTTTATGAACTCTCCCTGTTTTGTAAAATAGGAGACTTTGCCTAAACTGAAAATAACAAGATTTTTTCCCTGTGCATCAATTGATAATGGAAGTTGAGGGACAACTCTGAACTCTTTAGGACCTTCTCCTGATTTTCCGAACTTCTTTATCAATTTATAATTCTTTTTTGAATATATGTTGATAACGGCACCTTCTGGGATATATATTTGAGTATCATCTACAAAAAACACACGTGATGGTTTCATTAATTCCGGTAAATCCGCTAATTTTTTCCCAAAACCGATAAAAGTAAAAAACAGAATAAATGTCGTGACCAATATTGTTTTTTTCATATCTCCTCCATAAACTACACTATTTAAAACAAATTAAATTCGTTGATAAAAAAATTATTTTACATTAATTTATTTTTAAACACAATTTTTTATTATAAAGATATTCAGGATATTTTTAGCATCCTTAATATTAAATTTGTTACGGCAATCTTTTAAATTTTACAAATATAATGGGACTAAAGACATTATACACACAAGAAAAATATTTTAGTTTGAATTTTTCTTGTGGTAAACATTTATAACTTCCGCATTTTTTATATTAAGATTTCTTAATATTGCAGTTGAATTCCCAATAATTACAATAACCCCTTTGTGAATTCTTTTAAAAAATACACCTTTTCCCGAATTTACTTCAATATATTTATTAAAAGAGACATAACTTAAATCATCTCTTTTCCTTTTTTTCAGTCTTTGTAAAGGAAATTGATTCGATCGAAGTAAATCTCTTTTAATAAAATCTTTCGCAATATAATCAAAAGAATCAGATGCAATCATTTTTGCAAGATATATGTTGTTATAAGATGAGAGATACTCTTTTTTACTTATCCTTCCCGGTAATAGTTTTCTGAATGAATTATTGGCAATAAAAAAGAATTTTCTAAGATCACTATAACGATTAAGACTTATTCTGTTACATATAAATGAAATGTTCTGAAAATCACAAAATGACCTTGAGGAGCGTATATTTCTAATTCCGTATTTTGAAGCAACTCTAAAAACAGTTCCGAAAGGATATCCGAAAAGAATATTATTTGATATTTCCATAATATTATATTCTTCTGTCCCCTTGGGAGGAACCGGAATGAACCAAAATATCTCAGGGCGTCTGCTTGCTTTGCCAATATTTACAATGATAATTTTCCTTTTTGTGGTTAGTTCCCTGTCCGGTTTAAATTTAGGTTTGATCGGATATCTGTTGAAATTTTTAAATGCCTTTTCGGTAAGTCCCAGGAAAATATACGGATTAATATTTCCTCTGATTGCAACAGATAGATTAGGAAGGATAAAATTTTTCTTATAAAAAGAGCGTATCTGAGACAAATTTATCTTCTTTAATGAAACCTCACTAAGAATAAATTCCTTCGTAGGAGCTGACTTACTGAATATTTCACGAAGAGCAATTTGAGAGGCAATGATCTTTCTTCGGTTTTTATCTGAAATAAATAGATCTTTAAAGTTTTTCAGACTATAACTAAAATTTTTAAGAGAAAAGTTAACACCTCCGGAAAGTTTTTTAAGAAACTGTATAAATATTGGAACTCTATCTTTTAAAAAATTTCCTCTTATGACAATATGATCAACATTATAAATCAATTCAAAATCATTCCCCATTTTAAACAACAAACTTAGTAATGATGATCTTGAAGAGACAACTTTTTCATTAAACAGATTTAAAAAAGTCAGATATGATATAGATGTATTTCGGGTTTCCTGAAATCTAACAAGGATTTCCGAATGAAAATAGAGAGCTTTTTTATCACTTATGATATGAAGCTTAATTCCTCCCGCAGTCGTAAGATCTATAGCTTTCTGAATATTAAAAAAAGATAAGAGAACAACGAAGAAAACAGTGAATTTCCCGATCGGTTTTTTATTCATCATACTCTTTCTCTATTTTGATATGACATTTAATATTACAAGATTTTTTTTTGCAAAATATTTTTTGCCTATCCTTAATAGATCATATGCATTAATCTTTCTTATCCTCCTTAAATAATTATTTCCATAATCAAGATTTCCCGAAATAAAAAAGTTTTCGGCAAGAATTTTTGCTCTCTTCTCAAGAGTTGTGATCTTCTTAAGAAAATCTATTTCCATAAGAGACTTTACCGCTTTCATCTCAGCAGGAGAAATCCGGTCATTTCTCAAAACTTGAAATATCTTATTAGTATAAAATCTTGCTTTTTCAATCTCTGATCTTTCGGGAGAAGACATTTTTATTATCAATGAATTCGGACCTATATTATCCGAATATTCGGAACTCAACTTGATATTCATTTTAAGAATTCCTAAAAAAAGCCGCCTTAATTTTGATATTCTCGGATCGGAAAGATAATATCTGAAAAATTCAAAAAATATATAATCAAGACTCATTTTCGAAGGAGCATGAAGTCCAAACAAAATAAAATGTTCAGGGATAACCTCCCTCATCCAGTTTTTATATACATAAGCAGATTTAATTTCAGGAGATCGAATTCCTTTGGCAAGAGGTCCTGTTCTATAGAGATCACCAAAATATTTCTTTATCTTTGATTTAACCTTATCCACATCTATCTTTCCGGCAATAACCATAATAATATTTCTCGGATTTACAAATGTACCGTAGATACTTTTGATACTTTCGACAGGAAAACTTTGTATTTTTTCAAGAACTCCATATAAGGGAGTTTCATAGAGTGTTCCCGCAAACAGATTTTTTCTTGCTGTATTAAATGCTCTGAAATCAATACTTCTTGCTTTAAAATTATATATTCTTTCATAAATAATCTTCTTTTGCATATTGATGCTTCTTTCCGTTAACTTTAAAAATTTAAGCCTTTCACTTTCAATCCATAAAGCATAGTTTAGATCCGACTCGGGAACAACCTGATAAAAAATGGAATTATCATAAAAAACTCTACCGCTACTTCTACCGCCGTTTTTCTTCACAAAGAGAACACGCTCATATGGAGCGAGGTTTTTCGTACCCAGGAACATAAGTGTCTGAAAAAGATATGAAGCACCTCTTATATCTACCGGATCATCTTTTACACCATTCTTGTGATAAGTTAGTATGCAGACCGAATGAACATCAGATTCGGGAGAAAGAATAACCGTCAACCCGTTTTGAAGTTTGAACATTTCAACTCTGTAAAGTGGAAAAATCGAGAAAGGTATTAGAAAAAGAAGAAAAGGAAATATTTTTCTTATCATATGAATATATTATAGTTTTATAAAATAAATAGTCAAACCAGACATTACTCGGAACTCATTAATTTCGACACCGGTTTTAAAAGCTCAATATGGCTGAAAATTATCTTAATTGCCGAGGTGAGAGGAACCGCGAGCATCATTCCTGTAATTCCCCAGACATACCCCCAGAAGATTAAAGAAATTAATATTACCATAGGAGAAATATCCAGATTCCTTCCGGCAAATTTCGGCTCTATAACATTCCCGATTATCATCTGAGTAAGCATCAACCCTACTGAAACAAGCAAAACCCTCATCGTAAATCCATACTTCAACAAACCGGCAAGTATTGGAAAAGCGGTTGCAAATATGGAGCCTATATTCGGAATAAAATTAAGAATAAATATCAAAATAACGGAAAAGAGTAAGAAATCAAATCTACCCGCATAAATAATAAGTCCACTGATAAAAGCCGTTAAGAAGCTTACAATTGTTTTTAACACCAGATAGTGTTGAACCTGATTCTCAATAGATTTAACAATAGAAATAAGACTTTCCGACCTCTCTTTACTGAAAGCACCCCTCACTCTGTTCATCAGAGAATTTCTTCCTCCAAGCATAAATATGAGAAATATAACAATAAAAAGAAGATTCCCTATAAAACTGGCAAAAGATCCGAAAGCTGACGACAGGAATTGTGTGACATGTCCGAAAATATTTGTCCAGTCATAATTGTTTATCTGATTTTGCAACTCTTTGACAGGAAGTTTGAGATTGTGTGAGATATTCTTCGCTATCTCGGAAATTCTGACATTATATTCCGGAAATTTATCTACAAACGAAGAAATACCCGAAAATATCAGCAACCCGAAGAAATATAAAAGAATAAAAATAAAAACTAATAAAAAAGTCATTACAATTGTTTTTGGGACTCTCCAATAAAGAAGTCTGTTTACAACCCCGTTAAATAGGAAATAGAGCAATAAAGCAATAAAAAAAGGTATAAATATTCCTTTTAACTCCTTAAGAATAAAAACAAATATTACCGCTGACAAGAATCCTGAAAAAAGTTTTAGATATACCCTGTCCGAATTCTCCATTTTAATCAGTTGTAACTTCTTATATCCTCTTCCTTGGTAACCAACTTTTTCTTTTTAAAAAAAATCAAATTGGTTACGATCTCATATTCATAGTAATATAATATCAGATGTTTCTTGTTGTCAATCGTCACTTCAACATTTCCACTATATTCATCATTAAAAACAACTCCTTTAACATTGGATAATATTTCAATTATAATTTCCTCACCTCTGGATGCTGTAAATCCATACCCTCTCTCGCTCCCCAGTGTATCCTTAATCTTTTTAGTTACCTCTTTTTCCGTTAAATTTGCAGATATCAGTTTTATTGATACAAAAGCACCATATAATATTATGAAAATCATAATTATTCCGGTAAATGTAAGTTTTCCGCTATTTTTCATTAAAAACCTCCAGACTCCTATTCCTATTATAAAAACTTTATTTTTTTTTTCAATACTCTACTTTTAAATTTAAGATTGAACTCTATTTAATCATAATTCACCTTTGCATTGATTATTGCGTTCTTTCCACTCTTTTTTGCTTCATATAAAGCTTTATCCGCAATATCAATCAGGGAAATTCCATCTCTTGCATGAAGTATAAACTGTGCAATTCCGGCACAAAATGTTGCCTTTAATTGATATCCTCTAAAATCAACAATTAAATTGTCAATACTCTTTTTCATCCTGGACATAAGCTTCAAAGCACCGTCAATTGAAGTCTCCGGAAGAAGGATCAGAAGTTCATCTCCACCATATCTTCCTGCAATATCCTGACCTCTCAGATTATCTTTAACTTCTTTGGAAAAAACTTTTATATATTCATCTGCAGCAATATGTCCGAATTTATCATTTAATCCTTTCAGATCGTCTATATCGATCAGAACAATACTGAATACTCTATTATTTCTTCTCGATATTTTACATTGACTTTCAAGCTCTTCCAGAATAAATCTCTTGTTATACAGACCTGTAAGATGATCAAGTGTGGCATAGCTGAATATCTTTGCCTGAAATTTTTCCTCTATCTCATCATTTAAGTTAAACCTTAAAATTGTATCACCGATTTCTATTTTTGACCCTGAATTTAAAATTGAACTAAATACTCGTTCTCCGTTCAAAAAAACACCATTTGTTGAATTAAGATCGATTAATTTTACAACATAGTTACCGCCAAGGCTTTCCGGTTTTAAGAGACAATGTTTTTTACTGACCTGTTCATCGTGAATAATAATATCATTGCCGGAATCGCGTCCAATCGTAATTTCATTCGAAAATTTATAAACTTTGCCGAAATCACGACCGTTTCCGCTTATTATCGTCAAAAAAAATTTATTCTCTCTATTTTCCTTTTCCGATAAGAGATCTTCCTCTTTGATCCCGGCAACAGTCTTATCATCCATAACCAAAATCCTATCTATCCAACAATTTTTTAACAGTAGCACCAATATCCGAAGGATTTTCTACAACATGCACTCCATGCTCGGTAAGAATTTTCATTTTTTCGGCAGCTGTACCTTTTCCTCCGGAAATAATGGCTCCCGCATGACCCATTCTCCTTCCCGGAGGGGCAGTTTGACCGGATATAAATGAGACTACCGGCTTTTTAAATTCACTGCTGATATAACAAGCGGCATCTTCTTCCATTGAACCTCCGATCTCTCCAATCATTACAACCGCATCCGTCTCATCATCTTCGGCAAACAGTCTTAAAATATCGACAAAGTTAGAACCTATAATAGGATCACCACCGATACCAACCGCTGTCGATTGCCCAAGTCCCAGAAGTGTAAGTTGATTTACCGCTTCATATGTAAGTGTTCCGGAACGGGAAACGACACCGACTCTTCCTTTTTTATGAACTCTCGCAGGCATTATTCCAACCTTGGCTTCTCCCGGAGAGATCACTCCCGGACAATTAGGTCCGATAAGTATTGATTTTGTTATATTCAGATAATTTTTTACCCTTACCATATCAACCGCAGGAATACCCTCCGTGATACATATTATAAGTGGAATTTTTGCATATGCAGCTTCAAGAATAGCATCGGCTGCAAATGGGGGCGGGACAAATATTGCAGTTACATCCGCACCCGTTTTTTCTGCCGCCTCGCTGACGGTATTAAAAACCGGTTTCCCAAGATGAGTTGTTCCTCCCTTTCCGGGTGTTACACCTCCAACAACGGAAGTACCATACTCTATCATCTGTTCGGAATGGAAAGTTCCCTCCTTTCCGGTAAACCCCTGAATAATTACTTTTGAGTTTTTATTGATTAATATTGACATTTTTATTGCTCCTTCACAAGTTCCACCGCTTTTTTTGCAGCTTCAGGCAGATCGGTTATCGCGACAAAATTAAGCCCCGATTCATCTATTATCTTTCTTCCCTCTTCCTGATTTGTACCTACAAGACGTATCACAATCGGGATTTTCAACTCAACATTTTTCAGAGCATTAACAATACCGTTAGCAACAAGGTCTGTTCTTACAATACCACCGAATATATTAACGAAAACACCTTTTACATTTTGGTCGGATAGAAGTATATTGAATGCCTCTTTTACACGTTCTTCAGATGTGCCGCCGCCTACATCAAGAAAGTTTGCAGGTTCCCCTCCATAATATTTAATAATATCCATTGTTGCCATTGCAAGACCTGCTCCATTAACCATGCAACCTATATTTCCATCAAGTTTTATATAGTTAAGATCAAATTTTGAAGCCGCCACTTCAAGCGGTTCCTCCTCTTCAATATCTCTCATTTCAACAATATCCGGATGTCTGTACAAACCGTTATCATCAAAATTAATTTTCCCGTCTAAAGCAATAACCTGATCATCACTTGTAACAATAAGAGGATTTATTTCAAGTAAAGAACAATCTTTTTCCAGAAAAAGCCTGTAAAGATTAAAAAGTAATTTTGAAAAATTTTTCTGCTGAACTTTATTCAATCCAAGTTTGAAAGAAAGTTCTCGTGCATGAAACCCCGAAATTCCCGTTACAGGATGAATATAGGTTTTGTGGATTAGTTCGGGACTCTTGTCTGCAACCTCTTCAATCTCCATACCACCTTCGGTTGATGCGATTACTACCGGCATCTCCCTCTCCCTGTCAATTATTATTGCAAGATATAATTCATTTACAATATTGAGTCCCTGTTCGATCAGGATTTTTTTTACTATTCTTCCCTGAGGTCCCGTCTGTTTACTGACCAATTTCATTCCTAGGATCTGACTTATATTCTTTTCCGCCTCCTCTTTTGTCCTTGACAATTTAACTCCACCCGCTTTTCCCCTGCCACCTGCATGGACTTGTGCTTTTATCACACAGGGGTAACCGAGTTTTTCCGCATAATTAATGGCTGTGTCTGCATCTTCGGCCTTATAGCCTTCAGGTACCGGCACTGAATAATCCCTGAAAAGAGATTTAGCTTGATATTCATGTATTTTCATTGGTTCTCCTATAGCTCTTTTTGATATATTCTAAAATTCATATTTTCATCAACAACTTTAAAAAAGACAACTCCTCCCGGATTTTTTATAGTCGATTTTTTAATTCTGTATTGTTCTGATAAGGAATCGGAAATTTTATCTACCGGAAAAAGCGGATCCCATCTTTTTCCGTCTGATGAATAAAATACTCCGGAGATGACAGAAATATTATCGGAAACATTAAAAGTAACAACATCTCCATCTGTTTTAAACAAGGAGAGAACCGGTGGAGTGGAATCCAATATGAACGTTTCCGATATGAGATTTTCTTTTTTATAATTGCCGGGTGAGTTTGAAAGAAGATCGTCAACTACTACTTTTATTTTATACACTCCGTCTTCATATAACTCCTTGTTGAACTTAAAACTCTCCTTTTTTATTTTTTCAACGAGCTTTATCCAGCGTTTACCTCTCTTTTTTTTCATATACAGAGAGTATTCAAGATTATCCTCGTTAGAATCATGAGCGATCCACGACACTTTGATTTCACTACTATTCTTAATGACTTCATCATCACTCTTCTTCATTTTCTTATCTTTATATTGTGTATCTACATTTATATTCATTACTATAGGTTTGATGTTTTTTTGAACATAATAAAACCTAAAATCTTCAACCGAAGGAGAACTGTTCAATTCAGAAGCATGAAGAGCTATTTTGATCTGGATAAACCTATAACCGTTTATCTCCATATTCATTCCACTCTTTCCGTCAATAGGAGCAGACCAGTCTGTCCAGCTATTATCGGGAGATGCGGTATTACCCGAACGTATAAAAAATGTTGTCCCTTTAAAACTATCCCTTCCGCAAGTCCAATAAAGCTTCCCGACCATTGAATATGAATTCATATCAAATACTTCCGATATATATATCCCATTATTCTTTCTTGCATAAGAACCCTTTGCCAGTCTCGGAGTGTTATTAAATATCATAAAAAATTTTCTATCCTGCTGTATTAATTTGTAGAGAACCTCGGAATCACCTTCGTAAACAAGAGAAAAATCCGTTAGGTTTTTAATGCTGAAAAGTTTTCCTTCCGAAGACCCTGCAAGTACCGCTCTATTTTTTTCATCATAGATTATCGAATAGATTGAACCAAAATTATACCGGTTCGATATCCATATAAGATCAATGTTTCCATTAGAGCTCAAACGATATATATATGCCGATGATTTTGTATTTGCAACCTTTGAATCAAGCTGGGAAGACAATTTCTTATTATCATTAAAAACCGGAAATATCTTTTCCTTTTCACTTTTAGAAGAGACGTAAAAAATATTGCCTTTTTTATCTCCACATATAGATCTAACTTCACTTTTCGGAGTATCATCCAATATTGACATTTTCCCGTTTTTAACTTCATAGAGCATTCCCTTAGGTGCACTTCCTGCAAATATTCTGTTATCGGATGAAACATAAAGTGACAGGATATGGGTATCATTTGCAATAAACAGAGTTTTGGAATTACCATTGGGATCAATACTATATACCGCACCACTTCCTCCAACCGCACAAATTATCCTTCCGGTTTTATCCTCTTTCAAATCCCAAATATATTTTTCGTCAGGATTAAAGAACTCACTTATCTTTCCCTTTGGATCTCTTTTATAAACCTTCCCTCTCGGAGATGTTGCAAAATATACGGATTTATCCCCTGAAGCAAGAATTGCGTAAACATCCGGTTCTTTAGCTGAAAATATCTTTTCGGCTTTTCCATTATTTCCGACTTTATAAACATTGCCGCTGTGACCGGTGCCCACATAGATATCTCCATTGGGAGATACATCTGCAGAAAGTATATATTCTTCTTCAGGAGCTGAAATATCATCTATTTTAACACCCAAAACAAGTTTTTCTCTTTTTGATATTGCAGTTCCTTTCAACTTTCCCGAAATAAAATCATTGAAATGTTTTACCTCTTTCTTTTTTACTCCGGATGAAAAAACGGATAATGTCAGCATCACAAACATAATCGTAAAAACTGTTTCTCTTTTCATCTTACTCCTCTTTGATCTTTAACGTAAATACCTTTTCCCCTTTGATTACCGTCGGAACTTCCATCTGATACTCTTTTATAGTTGAATATTTTATCAAAGACTTAGATCCGGAACCGGATCTGAAAACATTCATAATTCCCGAAGGTAAATTTGAATATTCATATCCTTTTAAAAACATTCCCTTCTCGGGAGTTATCAATTTAATATAGATTCTGTTATTTTTTCTAAGATTATTTATCGCTCTTATTAATGAAGATAATTTTATTGGGAAAAAAGACGATTTAATATTTTTTCTTTCAAATTTCCCTATTACGGATTTATCACCTATCAATATTTTAAATGTTGATCCCGGTTTTAAATTCGGAGCTTTGATCTTTATTTCATCTTTGACGGTTTTCCCTCTCTCGTTTTTAGTAAATATTTTAAGTACGATCAGCTCCCCCGAAGAATAACTCTTTTTATTAATAAGAACATTTGATATGACTCCCCGTTTAATAGTTTCGGAAGATTCAAAATCAAAATCCATTTTCTGTATTTTTACTCTTTTTTCCCTATTATTCAGAAGAAAAAAATTGATCGACATTAGTAGATCGGAAAACTCGGTATAAGCATTTCCTCCGCTATACATATCATTTATAATAAT
The DNA here is from genome assembly GCA_964633415.1 of uncultured Clostridia bacterium. Taxonomy (GTDB): domain Bacteria; phylum Acidobacteriota; class Aminicenantia; order UBA2199; family UBA2199; genus CAZNLS01. The sequence continues at coordinate 16,877 of CAZWFY010000049.1, forward strand.
ATTTTTTTCATTCTCAATAAAAATTTTCCCTCTGATTCTAATCGTATTAAATCCATATTGTTGAATCTCAGTCTGAAAAATATTTGATACCGATATCTGAGTAAGAGCTGGAGTAAGAAGAGGATGTTCAACCATTTTAACCGAAAATTTTCTATTTCTATTCTTAAAGAAGATACTAAGCGGGATCATTTCCGGAAATTTCCCTAACTCCCCGTACACGGCAGAAAACCTATCCTGCGTTACCGTTCCTATCATCTCTTTTGACACTGAAAGTCTAAAAGAGCTCTGATATGAAGGAACAACCGAAACCACTTCCGCTTTATGCAATGGGAAATTAACACTCCCGAGATTATAGAACGGATGACCGAAAAGATATATTTTTTTTCCGTCAATATAACTTATCGTCCCTGAGGCCGAATATTCAAAATCTCCGTTTATTAGAGTTATGGCAACAGCTCCTGCACTTTGAACCTTACTGATTTTTCCACTTTTTAAAACATTACTGTTTGTCAAAGTGATATTTCCCGAAGGTGCAAAAAGAGGACTTAACAGGTTCTGTCCAACCGATTTATGAATTCCTCTCGATGATGAATAGAGTTTAATCGGAAGAAATGATCTGTTGGAAGAGTATGTCATTCTTCTTTCAAGTTCATTTCTGATAAAACTTGATATTCGTAAATAATTTTTTTTATTGAATTCAACCTTGATGTCCGAAACATCAATAGAAAAAACGGGTATATCATATTTAGAAACATTGATTATATCTTCTATCGGTGTTATACCGGCTATTGCTTTTTTAGAATAGTTAAATCCATATGAAACAGCTCCAATCACTTTCCCGTTAATGTAAAGAGGACTGCCGCTCATCCCGGAAATAACTCCTATCTCTTTTAATTCCGGAGAAATAAGTTCTGCTATTATTAAATTTTTATCCGGTGAAAAATTTTTTAAAAATCCAAGAATTTTAAATTTAAATGTTTCAATATCGGTTCCATGGAAAATAGTTTTCCCGATTCCCTCCATTCCCACTTTCAATTCACTATATTTCATTGTTTCCGTAGGAAAGACAAAAAAAGAGCATACTAATATCATTAAAAGAGCTAATATTTTTATTTTCATTTAATCTCCAGCAATCCTTTTATTGCTATCAGAAAACTATCCATTTTAAAAGGTTTGTAAATTACTTCATTAATTCCTGCTTTTTCAAGTTCTTCATCATCGATGCCTCTCTCACCCGTCATAAGGACAACCGGAATATTTTTATTCATTGATCTAAACTTTTCCATAAAATTCTCAAAACTTGAATTTTCAATATTCTTATCGGCAAGAACCAGATCACACCCCTCTTTGGTAAAAAGTTCAATTCCGGATTCAAAATTTTCAGCGGATATGCAATCGATATCTTCCATACTAAGAATATCTTTGATCAGGTCGATGATAAATATTTCATCATCAATTATCAATACTTTTTTTTTATTCATAATAATTAGCAATATTATAAAAAACAGAGGGAAAAATCAAGGCAAACAGAGTTTGAACTTTTTCAAAATTGTTGATAATCAAAGATCCGCAGTATAATAGTTAATCTTTAATTAATTATCTTTAATTAGTGATAACCCGGATATTTTGAAAATCTGACAACCATCCTTCCTTTTTCCGACGTTATCTGTATTCCTCCTCTTATTGA
>CAZWFY010000050.1:0-15165 GCA_964633415.1 uncultured Clostridia bacterium
AAAAGAGAAAATAATAGAGTAAAATACCGATTAAAAATATTGATATTTTCAATACTATTCTTTTTAAAAATATTTTCTCTTTTTTTTTATTGTGTTTTGATAAGAAATATTTTATCCTACTTTCAATCTTGTTATTGAAAAAAGATGACTTAATTATTCCTAAATCTAGAAGAACTATAGCAAGTATAAAGAATAGTTCAAACATAATTACCATTCCGGCATTTGTAATCAGACTAAAAGCTTTATGTTTTACAAGCGTTGCATTTCCATAATGTACAGCTAAAATATATGGGATTTCTAGAACAATAATAATAAGAAATATTATTATTTCAAAAACTCCAAATACATTCAATATCTTTTTTTTCATTAGTTACCATATATGGATTTAGCAAACTTCCTATAACTCAAATGACAGTATTTTATTATTTTAATCATAATAGAATCTTTTTCTTTAGATCACTCACATTGTCCGAACCTTGATTTTCTTGATTTCTTGATAGCACTTTCACGTTAATCATATTAATCCTTTAATCATGGTTCAAGACTCTGAATTCCACTATTCCGAAATCCCTTTCTCATCTAAAATCAATCATATCAAAATTTTTAAAATAATGAAATATTGTTCTCTTCCGTATTTTGAATAGCAGAGATTATCATTGTAGATGTAAATCCTGGGATCTGACGCCGGATTCATTTATTTTGCATCACCCCATTTTTTTGTATAAACATATGTATAATATAGATATAATTGAATAAAAAGGTTGTTTTAATATGTAAAAGAGGTCACTAAAGTGTTATAATGGCATTTTCCGAATAACATCGATATAACGACGAAAGGACATAAAGATACTTTTACAAAAATATCATACAAATAAGGAGAAGAAATGAAACATAAAATAGCACTATTGGGTTTTGGAACGGTCGGTCAGGGATTATCCGAGATCCTTTTAAGAAAAAAAGAGTTTTTAAAAGAAAAATATTATTTTGAATTTGATATTGTTGCCGTATCCGATTTTAATTACGGGAATGTATACAATCCGAACGGACTCGATATTCCCCTGATGTTAGAAGAAGCAAAAAGCAAAAGCAAATTCACAAAAGATATTAAAAATTGGGATAATTTCACAATGATCAGGGAAAGTAATTCTACAACAATATGCGAACTGACCTATACGGATCTTAATACGGGAGGTCCGGCAATGGATCATTGCAGAACAGCATTAAAAAACGGAAAAAATATTGTAACAAGCAATAAAGGACCTGCAGCTTTAGCTTACCCTGAAATGAAAAAACTTGCCGATGATAACGGAGCAAAGTTTATGATCGAAGGAACAGTCTGTGCAGGGACTCCGGTTCTAAATCTTTCGGAAGGGCCTCTGGCAGGATGCGAAATCTCAAAGATAAAGGGTATCCTTAACGGAACAACAAATTATATGCTTACTGAAATGGAAAAGGGAATGGCTTATGATGAAGTCCTTAAAACAGCTCGGGAAAAAGGATATGCCGAAGCCGACCCGACGGGTGACGTCGAGGGATATGATGCAAGAGGGAAAGTAACAATACTTGCAAATGTTGTTATGGGAGGATCAATAAAAATTTCAGATGTTTCCTGTGAGGGAATAACAAAAATCACACCGGAAGATATAAAAAAAGCAAAAGATAATAATTCAAGATGGAAACTTATAGGAAGTGTCGAGAAAAATGGAGGTAATATCATTGCATCTGTTTCACCTCAGATGGTAGACATATCTCACCCGCTCGCAGGAGTTATGGGAGCAACCAATGCACTGACGTTTTCAACAGACCTTCTCGGTGACGTAACAATAATAGGATCCGGAGCCGGAAGAATTGAAACCGGATTCTCAATTTTAACAGACCTTTTAAATTTAAATAAAGGTTAACAAAAAAGGTCATTAGTACTATAATAACCCTTTGGGAATTCAGGAGAATGAAATGAATGAAAATATCATTAAACAATTAATTTCAGATGAAACAAATAATATGGAACACTCTTTTATCAGAGAGATTCTAAAAGTAACCAAAGGAGTGACAGGAGTTATATCTCTTGCGGGTGGACTACCCCACCCCGACACTTTCCCGAGAAAAGTTCTATCCAAACTCTTCTCGGAGGTTATCGAAAATGAGGGACCTGAAGTTCTTCAATATGGAGCCAGTGAAGGAGATCTGACTTTTAAACATGCTATAAAGAATTTTGAAGAAGTTCCATATTTGTCGGATGATGAACTTTTGATCACAGTCGGATCTACAAACGGTATTTTCTATTTTACCAAAACTTTTATAGATAAAGGAGACATTATTATATGTGAAGCTCCCAGTTTTCCGGGTTCAATAACATCAATGGAAGCATGCGGAGCGAAACTCGAAGGTGTTGAAATGGATAATCTGGGAATGATTCCGGAGCTTCTGAAAAAAAAAATAGACTATCTTAATGATCGGGGGGAAAAAATAAAATTCATCTATCTGATCCCGGAGTTTCAAAATCCTACCGGAAAAACAATGGACAAAAAAAGACGCATTGAGATCTTGAACATAGCAAAACAATATGATCTACCGATCCTTGAAGATCAGCCATACAGAGAACTCAGATTTTCGGGGGAGCGGATACCAACACTTTGGGAATTAGCAAGAACCGAATTTAATGACCCGAAACTTGTTACAATCGCTAAATCTTTTTCTAAAATCCTTGGACCGGGACTTAGACTCGGATTCGCATCCGGACCACCTGAAATCATAGGACAAATGGCGAAATGGGCACAGAAAGTCAATGTAAGTCCGGATTGCCTTACCCAAAGAGTAACTGCAAAATTCATTGATAGAGGTTTTATGAAGAGTCATATAAAAGAGATTATTGATATTTACAGACCAAAGAGAGACTCAATTCTTAATGCTCTTGAAAAATACATGCCGTCAGATGTAAAGTGGACAGTACCGGAAGGTGGAATGTTTGTCTGGCTTACATTCAATTCGGGAACAGATACTACTTCTCTTTTTGATAAAGCTCTGAAAAAGGGTGTTGCATTTATTCCCGGAGAAAAATTTTATCCCAAAGGAACTGCAAAAAAAAATGAACTTAGACTGAATTTTTCTTATCCGACCATGCCTCAAATTGATGAAGGAATTAAAAGATTAGCCGGTCTTATTTGAAATAATTTTTTAAATTTAAAATTTATCGAAATCTAAAAGCAGTCATCCATAGTACATATTTTGTTTTTTCCCTTGCTTTTACCTTTATAAAGCGACATATCTGCAGATTCGATCAGTTTTTCAGGACTTTTCCCGTCAACGGGATATGTTGCAAGACCTATTGTGATAGTTATATTCCCTACATCTTTACCTGATTTGGATTTGAATTTAAAATTTGATATCTCACTCAATATTCTTAATCCTACTTTTAATGCTGCACTTTTATCGGTCTCAGGTAATATTATTGCAAACTCCTCGCCTCCATACCGTGAAAGGAAATCACAGGTTCTCACAGATTTTTTAAGTATTGTTGCAATATTTTTTAAAACAATATCTCCTGTTTGGTGTCCGAATATGTCATTAACTCTTTTAAAATCATCAATATCAGCCATCATAAAACTCAGTTGATTGTCTATTCTGTTATGCTCTTTAATCTGTTCCGAAAAATATTTTTTAAGATATCTAAGGTTATATATCCTCGTAAGTTCATCTATATTAGATAATTTTTTATAGTAGTTACTTTTTTTTGCAAGAATAGACAAGCGTTTTGTTTCAAGGGTCTTATTTATCACAAAAAGAGTATGATTAAACTTAAAGGGTTTGGTAATAAAATCCGTAGCACCTGCTTTGATTGACTCTACAGCAGATTCTATGGAAGCATAACCTGTCATAATTATTACAGGAATTTCAGAATTAATCTTATGTATCTCGCGAGTTAACTCTATTCCATCCATTCCCGGCATCTTCAAGTCTGCAATAACAAGATCTATATTATCTCTTTCTATAAGATTTAATGCTTTTTTAGGATTCCCCGAGCAGATTGTTCGAAAATTATTTCCTTCCAAAAATTCCTTCATTAAAGAAAGGATATCATCTTCATCATCAACAACGAGAATACTTGTCAAATTATCCATCTCTTCAGACATAACAGAAATTTTTTCTCCTAAAAATTACCAATTAATATGACAGAATCAACTTATTTTGTCAAATTTTTTCTTATTTACATTAATTTAAACTGGAAAAATAGATTGAAATTGATCAAGATTTATAATATAGTTTTCAGATAAATTACAGGAGGATTTATGATCAAGCTTTTTCGTCTGTTTTCCAGAATAAGCGGAGTTAATTATGAAGATAAAAAATATGACAATGTGTTATTCAACTGGTTCGTTATAGATCGGAAAGATTTACAGATTCCGGGGGAAAACGCTATAATAAACTATAACACTTTACTTGAAGATAATAGAGAAAAAGCAGAATTATATATAAAAGAACTATTCACAAAAGAGGAAGCGGATGCTCTTAAGAACCTTCTTGACAGCTTAACAAACGGTTTCACCGGAATTGAGGAGATCAATCTGCCAATTCCTGATAATTTAAAAAATTACAACTCGTTATCTCCGGGAAACGGCATAGGTTTTACAGATTTCTATAAAAGAAAAAATTACAACCTCCCTTTTAAAGTCAGGGCTCTATTCAACATTAACGATGCAGAGGAAAGTATTTCCGCAGATGATAGACCTACTGTGATTACACCCGTTAATTCAAATATCTTTAAAAATAACAAATAAGATAATCCGATAGACTCAAACATATCCGCTTGAATAATATTTTTTTTATAATCCGATTTTGGTATAATCAGTAAGAATGCTTTTTGAATTTGTTTTCTAAGTTTAAGAAAATATAATTTTTTTCTAAATATTTAACAAAATAATAAAGGTAGGTTCTTTTGTACAAAGTTGCATATTTAATCAGTCGGATTTTTGATACACCCATAATGGCATTAGAGATCTTTTTAATATTTCTGATAAAATCATTTTTGATTAAGGAAAAGATAGATATTTTATTGCTGACTCTGATAATTTTATGGAATATAATAATTCCGTTTTTTTATTTCTTATATTTATATAAAAAAAGCTCTATTTCGGATTTAGATGTTTCCAAAAGAGAAGAGAGAGTAAAGTGGTATTTTATTTTAACTTTATTCTGGACTATCACATTACTGCTCTTTTTTTTCTTTGAGAAACCACGCCTGCTGTTCGCATTTCAAATATGGCTCGTGATCTTCGGAATTTTAAATGCAATCATAACCACTTTCTGGAAGATCAGCGGACATGCAATGCTATCTACAAGTTTAGTATTATGGTTATCTTTACTTGTTAATAAAAACTTTATCTTTTTATTTTTTATCTTTATACCTTTAATCCTATGGGCAAGATTTAAATCAGGACACCATTCGGTTAATCAGCTAATAGCAGGTGTTTTGTTAATGCTTATCACAACCATCTCCGTTTGGCATTTAATGATATAGAAAAACAAGTGTTATCAAAACCATTTTAAAATCAACTCCGCTATTGAATAATCATTCAATCTTTATTAATATAAAAAATGATAAAATTAATAGCAGCATTAGGAAATCCCGGGATCGAATACCGGATGACGAGGCACAACATAGCTTGGCAGTTTGTTAAATATCTCTCTTTTTTTGATGAACTTGACTGGAAAACCAAGTTTAGAGGAAGCTATTCACAATATAATTTCAATGGGGAAAAGATCCACATTCTACTGCCTGAAACATTTATGAACAGAAGCGGAACGGGAATAAAAGAAGCTTCGGATTTTTTTAAAATAGATATAGATGAAATAGTTGTCATCCATGATGAGCTTGAGATGGATTTCGGATATGCCGGATTTAAAAACGGAGGAGGACTCGGTGGACATAACGGATTGAGATCTATGGAAAACTCTTTCGGATCAAGAGATTTCAAAAGATTCAGACTCGGAATATCACGTCCGAACCACAATAACATCACAGCTTACGTTCTCGGGAAATTCAACAATGAAGAAAGCATCATACTCCCCGCCATTCTGGAAAATGCCTCAAAGCTGTTCGAAGAAAACATTCTTAAGGAGTTTGGAGATTTTCCCTCTTCACTAAAAAAAGTAAAATTAGTGGAATTATGAACAAAACAATTAAAGAAAAAACATTGCTATATCAGACTAACAGCATATATTTCGCCCAATGTCGTCACGGGATTGAGGACATTGTTGCAGATGAATTAAGAGAGATAGGTGCTTTAGATATTTCAACAGGTTTTAGCGGAGTGCATTTCAAAGCATCCGATTCTGTTCTTTATTCTATTATTTATTCCGCTAAAACCGTCAGCAGAGTATTAGCTCCCATTGCTGAATTTAACATAAAAAATACTGAGGAACTATACTATAGAACAAATAGTATAGAGTGGGAAAATATTTTTAACTTAAATAATTCATTTTCCGTTTCCTCATCCGTTTCAAACAGTTGTATATCTAACTCACATTTTGCACTGCTAAAAGTTAAAGATGCCGTTGCAGACAGATTTATTGAAAGAACAGTGAAGAGACCCGATGTAAATCGAGAAGATCCTGATATCAGAATAAACCTTAACTTAAGGAATGACAAAGTCAGAATAAGTCTTGATGCCTCCGGGGAACCTATGCATAAGAGAGGATATCGAATTGAAAAAGTGACCGCACCTTTAAATGAAACCCTTGCAGCTGCAATAATAAGAATAAGTGGATGGGATGGTAAAACCGCTCTATACGACCCTATGACCGGTTCAGGTACAATTCTTGCCGAAGGATTATTAAAACTTAAAAAAATCCCTTCCGGATTTAAAAAAGATAATTTCGGTATTTTTTCATTTCCGGATTTTGACAAAATGTTATGGGAGAAAATAAAAAATAAATTCGATGATTCCATACTCGAATTTTCAGAAAATATTATTGCAGGCAGTGATATAAATAAAGATGCAATAAGAGCAGCTAAAAAGAATCTTGCTGAAATTCCACAAGGAGAAAAAATTAAGCTCAGTACCATAGATTTCAGAGAAATTCCTTCACTAAAAGAAAGAACTATAATTACAAATCTTCCATACGGAGAGAGATTGGAAAATAAGAGAGACGCAGAAAAACTATATAAAGAATTCGGAGATTTTTTAAAAAATAAATGTACAGGGTCAAAAGCATTCCTATTATGCGGAAGTACAGATCTTGTAAAAAAGATCGGATTACGAACAAAAAGAAAAATCCCTTTTTTTAATGGTCCGATTGAAGCACGTCTTATAGAATTAGACCTTTATTGATCTGTCACAATCAATACTTTTATTGTTATCTTTTTTTTATAATTTATGGTATAAATTATTAAGAATATTTTTAGGAGGAATAATGAAAAGATTTTTAATGGTTTTAATCACAATATTTGTTGTGGTAATGCTTACGGGATGTGGAAAAGCCAATACACCTCAAGCAGTTGTAGGTGAAATGCTTGATAGTTTTGATTCATACATCGATAATATGAATTCAGCTTCAAGTGCAGATGATGTTGTCGCTGCAATGGATAAATTTGCTGCTGAAATGAAGGATATTGCACCGAGATTAAAAGCTCTCCAGGAAAAATACCCCGAATTGAAAAGTGGTATGAAAGGCGGTCAACTTCCTACTGAATTCAAAGAATTTGAAGGAAGATTCAAAGAAATGCAACCGAAAATGATGGGTCTGGTTGGAAAAATGATGCAATACATGAAAGATCCGAAAGTCCAGGAAGCAATGAAAAAATTTCAAACTTCAATGGATGCACTTAAATAATTAATAAAACAAAACATAAAAAAAAGGGCAGGTAGTAACTACCTGCCCTTTTTTTTTAACGACAGATTATTTTTTTCTTTTTGATTTAACTATTTTTTTGATATCTTTCTTATCCTTAGCTTTCTTGGGCGGGAAACATATCTTACACGGCTCATAACCCTCCTTTTTAGCTTTACTTAATTTAATCCCGATTTTTTCTTTAACAAGTTTACAGTTTTTCTTATGATACTTTTTCCCCTTTTTTCTGATATATACCGTAGGGTCTTTAACTTTTTTATCACTTTTTTTAACTATTTTTTTTAATGTTTTTGTAGTGTCTTTTGCCATTATTATATTTGTGGAAAAAACAGAAAAAACAAATAGAAACAGAATTATAAATATTACTTTTTTCATTTCATTCTCCTTTTTTAAATTTTTCCTATATCAATCAATTTTTGGAATTCTTAAAACCTGTCCCGGGTATATCTTATCGGGATTTTTTAACATCGGTTTATTAGCTTCGAAAATAACATTATACTTCATTGCATTTCCGTAAAACTCTTTGGCAATTTTAGAGAGTGAATCTCCGCTTTTTACAGTATAAAACTTTGAATCCTTCTCACTTGTCTCAATATCCAGAAAATCCTCAACCTTTTCAACTCCGGAGATATTCCCCGTAAGAAGAATAATTTTCTCTCTGTCTGCATTACTGTTAACCTTTCCGTAAATTTTAGCAATACCATTGTCAAAATCCGCTTTCAAATCTCTCACCTCGATCCCACTATCGCTGATCTCTTTTGCCAAATCCATCTGAGCGTCAATCTTCCTACCCATCTCTTTTGCAAAATCAAATATTCCCATTTTTGCCTCCTTTTTAAAAATTATAAACTTTTAGCACTATATTTTCAACACTAAAATTTCTAATATGAAACCATAACGGTAAAACAATCGTCTTACTATTCTTGCAAATAATTGTTAATTATAACGTGTATAATGTAAAATATAAAATTGGAAAAATAGAAAAAATTGAATAAGAAAATAAAACTTTATACAATACTCGTCTCAATTGTAGTACATATACTATTATTTGTGATAACAGACTCCGCATTAAAGTATAAACTGTTCGGATTAGATATTAATAAACCGGAAATAAAGGAACCTCCTCCAATAGTATTTGATCTTACTGATAAAGAGAAACCCAAAGAGATCATTGAGTCTCCTGATATAAAACAGAAAACCGAAAAGAATAAAACAGCAGAATATCTATCTGATAAAAACCTTGATGCCTCTAATGTAGTTTCAAACATGAAACTTCCGAAAAAGACTCCGTTTAGCAAGGGTGAAATAGATGCACCTCTTATTTCAGGTAAAATATCACTAAAGAATAGAAAAGAGGAACAACCTGAACAAAATGGTCAAACGGAATTTAGAAAGGAACAAGATAGATCTACAGATAAATTTGAAAAGAAAAAAAATAAAATTAAGGGATTGTATGATTTTCATGCAAATGAAGAACTCCTTGCAAAAAATTTAGAATCACAGGTTGAAAAACAGGGAGGATTCTCATTCAGCACATACAACTGGGATTTTGCTCCTTATATGCTTGAGATGAAGAGAAAGATTCAAAGCAATATATTTCCACCTCTGGCATTTAAGTCTCTTGGATTAATAAACGGAGAAACTCTATTAAAATTCACAATCAATCGCAATGGAACTTTATCGGATTTAACACTTATTGATTACAAAGGGCATAAATCACTAATGGAAACAAGTCTTCAGGCAATAAAAATATCAGCTCCATTTAAGAAATTACCCGGAGACTTTCCTGACAAAGTATTGATTGTTACGGGAAAATTTATATATTTTGTGCGAAGATAAAACAATGAGGTGAAAATGGAAAATGTAACTGTTTTTTTTGGAAAAGGCGGAGTAATGATGTATTTTCTACTCCTTAGTTCTGTCATTGCCATGGCTATTGTTATAGAGAAGATATATTCTCTAAAAAAAAGCAGAGTTATTATCCCCGAGATAGTAAATCTGATTGAGAATATAAAAAGCAAAAAGGATATAGATTTGGCAATTTCTTTGTGTAAAAAGTATAAAGGTCCTTTTGCAAATATCATTCTATCAGGGCTCGAATACAAAGATTCCGAGAAAGAGGATATTAAAGAAGTTTTAAATGATAGCGGAAGACAGGAAACATATAATCTCGGTAAAGGTCTTTCTCTTCTCGAAACTATTGCAGGTATCTCTCCTTTATTGGGATTACTTGGAACAGTTATCGGAATTCTAAAGGTATTTAATGTGATCCGGGAAATGGGCGTCGGGCAGGCACAATCCATGGCAGGAGGAATTTCAGAAGCGTTAATAACAACTATAGCAGGTCTTTCCATTGCAATACCGGCAGTAGTAGCTTATAACTATTTTTCAGATAAAACCGAATCTCTCGTGTTAGAGATGGAAAAATATTCATCACTCCTTATTAAAAAACTAAATACACTGAATGGAGATAAATAGAATGAAATTCGGATTTTCAAAAAGAAAAAAATCTGTTATTAATATAACATCATTAATAGATGTTCTTTTCCTTCTTCTGATTTTTTTAATGGTATCTTCTTCATTCCTTCAGGAACCCGGAATAAAACTTGATCTCCCTGAAACCGGCAAAACAACCACTATTCAGAAAAAAAAGTATACTCTGTATGCGAAAAAAAACGGTAAACTTTATCTAAATGAAACCGAAGTGAAATTGAAAGAACTCAGCACTCTTTTAAAAAAAAAGCTGCTTAAGATTGAAGATGAGAGTCTGGTTCTGAAAGGAGATAAAAATATTGAGTATGGAAAAATAGTTAAAATAATGGAGATAGTGAAAAATTCGGGGATAAAAAAACTTATTATCGGGACAAGACCGGAATTATCACAAAAATAGAACTATCTTTTTAATCTATTCCGAGAAGATCTTCTTTAAATGATTTTCCCGGACCCGGATCTTTCCCAATCCAACAAGCAAAAAGTGCATCGGCAAAATCTTTACCCTCGATAACACCTTTAACCTTTCCCTTTACTTTAACTTCCGTTCCCTTTGAAGGGATATAAGTAAAAACTATTCTATCTCCATCCTTTACAGGATCCATATAAGCAGAAAGCTTATCAAATTTTTTCTTGAGTTCTTTAGAGTATCCCGGAGTATTATCCTCAAGTCCTTCATACCATCCGCTATTTATTTTTCCTGTTCCAACACTTCTTACCCAGTGCATTACTCCGACTCTTTCGGTATCGGCTTTTAATATTTTCTCCGCTGATTTTTCTTTTGCAGGAAGATATAAACCCATAACATAAACCTTGAAAATAAACTTTTTTCTTAAGGCCATACCGTTAAGAACAAGTTTTTTTCCTGCAACTGTGATAGAGTCATCCATCTTTACACCTTTAAGCTCTCCGGCAAAAGTCGGAGCAACCATAAGCAAAATTGCTATCAAAATAATTGTTTTTTTTAACATTTATTCCTCCGGAATTTCATTAAATTTTAACTAAATCTTATATTTTTGAAAAAAAAAAGTCAATAATATATAAAAATGAACTTTCACCGTTAATATCTATAATCTTTAGTATACCGACACTCTATTAATCTATCAAAATCTCATCTGTAAATATCATTGCTTTTCCTCCGCTTCCTTTATGCCACAATGGACAAACTCCGATATTCTTCCCGAATATTTTTATATATCTTCCCTTTTTATCAATATTTTTCACTTTGAATTCTTCGATTATCGATCCCTCTTTTCTTAAGGAAGTATGGCTTTTAACCCTTCCGATTCGAAAAAACTTTTTTTTATCCGAAGATATTGATATATCAACATATTTTGGCATAAATATCCATGAATTTATATCTTGTAAAAAATTGATTCCTACACTATTCAGTAATTTTTCTTCTTTCAAATCAACAATGACATCAAGATCAACTCCGTTATATCCCTGCCACTTTCCCGTCCTGAAATCTTTACCGCCTCTTATCGAATCAATAAGTGCTTTATCCCCTCCGGCTGTATATAAAGTGCTGTAGTTCGTTTTGAGTTCTATATCCCTGTCCATAGACATTTTAATATACTCCGATGTTATAACACTGCTTTTTATTCCGTTTTTTTTAGTGAAAAAATTTATCACCGAGGAGTTATCTATTTTCAATAATGTTTTATAACGGGAAAACTTTTTTCCTATTCCAAAAGAGTGGTAAATTTCAGCCTCTTTGTCGGGAGATTTTAACTCAAGTATAAACTCTTTATCAAATGATATTTTTGATCTGCTTGAATATGGAGTTATCGTAATCAAATTTTCATCTATTCTTGAAAACGGAAGAAGTGAATTCTTTATAATCAGCTTCTTTGCAGGAGAAGAGGTCATATGGAAAATCAATGTTCCACCCTTCATTATATCCTTATGGCGAATAAACAATTTTTCATAACTTTTTCCATTCAGAGTGACATTTTTCACATAATATTTAGAATCCGAAAGTCCTATAGTATTAATAATAAACTTATTTCCGTTTTCAAGGTTCAGGCAAACTTTTTTAAAAGCTGGAGTTCCCAAAACATATTGATCACTCCCCGGAATAACCGGATAAAAACCCAATGCAGAAAAGATATACCACGATGACATCTGCCCGCAGTCTTCATTACCACATATCCCCGCAGGTCCATTTTTATACATATTTTTAACAATTGATTTTACTCTTTCCTGAGTTTTCCACGGTGCACCTGCATATGAATATAGATAAGCAATATGATGACTGGGTTCATTTCCATGAGCATATTGACCTATTAATCCGGTAATATCGGATTGTTCTCTTCCGGTCATTTCTGAAGATACGGAAAAAAGATCATCTAACATCTTTAAATATTTTTTTGTGCTGCCCAAAAGTTTAATCTGTCCTCCGATATCATGAACAGCCGCAAAACTATATTGCCAAGCATTCGCCTCGGTGAAATGATTATTAACTTCTCTCGGATCAAAAGGATAAATCCAGCCGCCATTTATTTTGGGTCTGAAAAACCCTGTTGAAGGATCAAAAATATTTTTATAATATTGTGCTCTTTTAATATACTCATTATAGACACTTTTATTACCTGTTCTCTTTGCAAACTGTGCTATACACCAGTCATCATAAGAATATTCAAGAGTTTTTGAAATTGATTCCGACTCTTTATCTCCCGGAATATATCCGTCTTTTCTATACAGTTTCAAACCGTGATCATCCGCCCCTCCACTGCATACCATTGCATCCAATGCTCTCTTTTTATCAAAGCTGTCTATCCCCTTTATATATGCATCGGTTATAACCGAAACCGCATGATATCCTATCATTGTATTGGTTTCATTTGAAGAGAGTTCCCATACCGGTAATTTTCCTCCCTGTTCATATTGTTTAATAAATGTTTTAATGAAATCCAACGTTCTCTCTCGCTCAAAAATTGTAAAAAGTGGATGCGTTGCTCTGTATGTATCCCATAGAGAGAAAAGAGTATAGTATTTAAAACCCGGATCACTGTGAATTTCAAGATCCCTACCTCTGAATCTGCCGTCAACATCGATATATAGATTAGGGTTTAACAATGAGTGGTACAGAGCCGTGTAGAAAATTGTTTTTTTTGATTTATCAGATGATTCTATATGAATTTTATTCAGTGCTCTCTCCCAAACTTCATCAGCATCTTTGCAGGTTTTTTGAAAATCCCAGCCCGGAATCTCTTTATCCAGATTTTTTCTTGCCCCATTTATATCAACCGGAGAAATTCCGACTTTAACAAGAATTTCATTTCCATCGGATAGATCAAAAGTAAAATAGGAGACAAGATTATTACCGCGGGCTTCCCTGATATTTTTCCCTATTCTACCGTTCCGGTAAATTCCATTGGAACTGAACGGTTTTGAAAATCTTGCAACAAAATATACATACTGTTTCTTTGCCCATGAACCGGATATCCTGTATCCGGCGATCTCTCTGTTGTTAACAATTTTGATGTATGAATCCAACACTTTATCACGATGTTTAAGGTCAACTATAATATGCGGATTATCTGAATCGGAATATATATATCTATGAAATCCCGCTCTTTTTGTAACGGTTAATTCCACTCTAATATTATGATCTTTCAACAGTACCGAATAAAATCCGGGACGTGCTTTTTCGCTCTTATGTGAATATCTTGATCTGTAGCCTTTGTCGGGATTCTCTTTTGTTCCCGGAGAAACAACTATTTTCCCGCTTGAAGGAATAAACAAAATATCACCATAATCAAGACATCCGGTTCCACTCAAATGAGTATGAGTAAATCCGATAATAGAATCGTCTGAATAATGAAATCCGGAACAGTGATCCCAACCCGAAAGTCCCGTATCCGGTCCCAATTGCACCATCCCGAAGGGAAGTGAAGGACCTGGATAAGTATGCCCATGTGCACCGGTTCCGATAAAGGGATCGACAAAAGATGTTTTTTTATCCCGGGCAGCAAAAAAGATCATTGGTAAAAACAGAATGACTGCAAATTTTCTAAGCACCATAGTTACCCTCCCGATCATTTTTTTTATCTATTTCATTTAAAGCAAAGGAATATGCACCGATTGAAACCGCTCTTGATGTTCCGAGCCGGGAGACACCGATACCGATTCTCTGAACAGGATCATAAACAACTTTTTTATCGGAAAAGGGAATATCAACCATTTTCCTTTCTCCTTTTATGAACATCTCTCTGTCATTTTTATCCTCCAGATTAAAAGCCCTTATCTCCATTTTTTTTATCTCTTCTCCATCAACATTAAAACTCCCGTTCATTTCCTCTACTGTTTTATTTAAGAAAAGAGTTGAAGAACCGCTCAATCCTCCGCCGATCACTATCAATGAATCAAACATAGTTGCAACACTTGAAAGAGCATCTCCCAAAACTTTACCAAAATATGTAAAGGTCTTAATTGCAGCATCTCTATTACCTTCAATTTCTCCCAGGGATATCCTGAATATTTCAAACGGTTCGGGAGTTTTTTCCAACCCGATTTCTGCAAATTCAGAATATTTATTTTTCACTCCTCTTATACTTATTGATTCTTCAATATTTTTATTTTTTTCATATCCGTGTTTTAAAAGCCAGATCTCCCCTCCGCATGAATTATCTCCGACAAGAAGTTTACCGTCAAAAACAAATCCACCGCCAAAACCTGTTCCAAGTGTAACTCCGAACAGATTTTTAAATCTCTTCCGACTTCCCCCTTTCTCCAACATTTTATTTACATAAGGAAGAAATCCGGAAATTGCCTCTCCATAGACAAACAAATTACCATCATTATTTATAAATACCGGTATTT
>CAZWFY010000050.1:15265-18533 GCA_964633415.1 uncultured Clostridia bacterium
GTTCCCCCCGCATCTAAAGTCAGAACTATTCTGCTGTCATTTTTATAATCCATTCCTAACTCTCTTCAAGGTTATTATTGAGACAAAAGCTATAAAAATCATTGATATTAAAGGAATGATAAAAGTGAAAGTCACGGAAAAATCAGCAATAACACCCATAAAAAAAGGAATTATTGCACCTCCAACGATTGCCATTACAAGCAATCCCGATAGTTCATTATTCTTTTCGGGAAACATATCGACAAGAATGGAAAAAATGAGAGGGAAGATATTACCGAAAGCAAGTCCCGTTAAAAATATTGAACCGATTACAACAGATTTTACTTTAATAAATAATCCCAATATACCGATAACAGAAAGAATCGATGTAAAGAAAAAGAACTTTCCGGGTGATAACCAGTTTAAAATGATCGACCCCAAAAGTCTTCCAACCATAAGAGAAAAAAAGAAAAAACCGATACTTAGAGTTGCAAGTGACTCTATATCTAAATTAAAAAGATCATTCAGGTATGTTGCTATCCATGAATTCACACCGACCTCTGCACCAACATAAAGAAATATGCCTAAGACCATCAGGAGTATATATGGATCTTTCAAAAGAGCAAAACTTGATCCGATACTTGCTCTCTCTTCCTTCTCACTCTCCTTCTCTCTTAACTTCAAGAAAAATATTAAAAACAGAGTAATAGCAGTGAATAAAGCATAAATGGGGAAAAGATCTTTCCAGTTTTTCAAAATCAGGAGACCGACCAAGATAGGACCGGTAAGTGATCCTATCGCTTTGATGAACTGAGCAAATGAAAGATTCCTGGAAAAATTCCCACTTTCAGACACATCTCTCATAACAGGATTACCTGCGACCTGAAGAACGGCAATACCTGATCCTACAAGAAATATTGACAAAACAAGCAGATAAAACTTTGAGATTGATATCATCGGGATAATAAATCCCGTAAGTACTATCGACAAACCAAACAGCAGAACAAATCTTTTTCCCATTCTATCCGAAAGAACTCCCGAAGGAACGGAAAACAGACCGTATGCCAAAAATCCGACAAATGGCAAAATACCTGCCAAAGTTTTTGATATTTCAAATTCAGTTATTGCAAAAGCCACAAGCGTACCGACAATATCACCAAAACCCATTATGAAAAACACAAAAAATACAGAAAATACTCTAAGTCTCATTTTTCCCTCACTATTTCTAATTTTTTAAATTTAAGTTTAAACAAACTCATTAAATATATCAATGTAAAACTAGTGTAAAAACATCATATTTGAATTTAAGAATGATCCGACCATAAGGATTCTAATGTTTTTATTTGGATTAGAGATGAATTTAATGTATAATATGTTTTAATAGTGATATTTTCCTCAAGTTTAAAATATTCAACTCTTAAGCGGATTCATCCATATTCGGATAAAATTAATTAGATGGCTATTTTTTACTTAAATTGATAAACTTAAACATTGAGGATCAACTAAAAAAGGAGAAGGAATGGATTATAATGGATTTGAAGATATAGGGCTTGATCCTCGTCTGACAAAAAGCGTAAGGGAAATGGGGTTTGAAAAACTCATGCCTATTCAGGAAAAAGTTATTCCACTGATTCTTAGACATGAAAGTGATGTAGTAGGACTTGCACAGACAGGAACAGGAAAAACAGCTGCATTCGGATTACCCCTCATTCAAAATATAGATAAAAAAAACAGACAGATTCAATCTGTTGTTCTCTGTCCGACAAGAGAACTCTGTATGCAGATCACAAATGATATCAGGAATTATTCAAAATATATAAAAGATTTTCATGTAACCGCAATTTACGGCGGAGCAAGTATTGAAGGACAGCTAAAAGAGCTAAAGAAAAAACCTCAGATCATTGTTGCAACTCCGGGAAGACTTCTTGATTTCATTGAAAGAAGAAGGATAAATATTTCAGGAATAGAATCACTTGTTCTCGATGAAGCTGATGAAATGCTTAATATGGGTTTTAAAGAGGAGCTGAATGCTATTCTTGATAAAACTCCCGATACAAAAAATACTTATCTTTTTTCTGCAACCATGCCGAAAGAGGTTTCTGAAATTGCATCAAATTATATGAGAAATGCTATTGAAATCCAGGTCGGGGGCAGAAATACAGGAGCTGAAAATGTTTCCCATATCTATTATATGGTTCAGGCAAGGAATAAATATCCGGCATTAAAAAGGATAGTTGACTATAATCCCGATATTTACGGAATTGTTTTTTGCCGGACAAGAGCCGAAACCAAAGATATAGCAGAGAAACTTATAGTTGACGGTTACAATGCCGACTCTCTTCACGGAGATCTTTCTCAGGCACAGCGTGATTACGTAATGCATAAATTCAGAACTAAAAATCTTCAGATACTTGTTGCAACCGATGTTGCTGCACGCGGTCTTGATGTTGATGACCTTACCCATATTATTAATTATAATTTTCCGGATGAATTAATGGCATATACTCACAGGAGCGGAAGAACGGGTAGAGCCGGGAAAAGAGGCGTTTCGATAATTATTGCCCATCAGAAAGAAAAATTTAAGATCAAAAGAATTGAAAAACTTATAAAGAAAACATTTGAACACAAATTAGTTCCCGATGGAAAAGCGATATGCGAAAAACAACTTTTTAGCCTTATTGACCGAATGGAAAAAGTTGAAGTCGATGATTCCGGAATAGATCCATATCTTGAAACCATATATAAAAAATTAGACTGGCTTAGCAAAGAACAGTTGATAAAACAATTCGTTTCAATGGAATTCAACCGTTTTCTTGACTATTACAGAGGAGCACCTGATCTTAATATAATGGCGGATAAAGGGGATAGAAGAGTTAAGAGAGATAAAGGAAAAGGCTTTAAAAGATCGGATATGGCAAGATTTTTCCTTAAAGCAGGAAAAAAGGATAAAATAACTCCGGTTGAAGTTATCGGCATGATTAATGATATGACCGGAACAAAAGGTATTGATATAGGTAAAATAGAGCTTTTCAGCACTTTTTCTTTCTTTGAAGTTGACAAAGAATTTTCCGATAAAATCCGGAAGAATATCAAAAATGCAAGAATAAAGGGGAAAAAGATTTTTATAGAAATAGCCGAACCTTCATCCGGAAAATCAATTAAAGAGAAGAGAACCAAAAAAAGACCATTCCCGAAAAGAAAAAAAACAAGAAAAAGAAATTAACACGAAAACTTCCAAATACATTTCATATAATTTAAATTTTTTAGCAAATATACAAATATTTTGAAT
>CAZWFY010000051.1:0-17772 GCA_964633415.1 uncultured Clostridia bacterium
AAAGATTAAATGCAGATGCAATCGTTAATATAAGATTTTCAACTTCTGTGATAATGGGTGGAGCAGCCGAACTTCTTGCTTACGGAACAGCAGTAAAACTATCCTAATAAAATATTTTTCAGCTATTTTTCCAGCCAATAAATGCTGTAATTGATTTTTGAGGTGTCATTAAGAGGGAATCATTTAAATTTATTCCTATCTCATTAAGAATCAACTCTTCAAAAAAGATATTCTGTACTTCTAATGAGAGATCACCATAACCCGGTGAAAATCTTTTTGTCGGAATAAATCCTTTTTTTTTAATTGATCTTCCAATAATTTCCGATATATACTTGGCAGATTCCTCAACATATTCCGATCCTACAGCATCTCCTATTATAACTTTTAATGTTTTTCCTGAATTTTGAAATTTTTCAATCTTTTGTTCAAGATAAATCCCTAACGATACTGCAAGTAAAGTAACCTTTTCACATTCAAAAAGATGCTTTGACAGAGAGGACGAAACAAAAGAATATTTATTGTCTATTGTAATGATCTCTCCTTCTATTTTTAATGAAAGTGCCTTAAATCTCGCAATTGTCTCCATCAAGGGAATAAAACTTTTTATCTCCTTCAGAATCATTTCATCGTTATAATTTCTTGGCAATTTTAATCTTTTATTTATTTTTTCAATAGGCAAAGTGATAGGAAAAGATGTAATCTCTGTAAAATCAGTCAATTTTTTTCTTTCTCTTTTTAATTATTTTTATCCAGATATATAAAACAATTAATATAATAACAGTAACAAAATATAGAGGACCGAGAGCAGATAGTTCTCCCGACAATAATTTTTCCTTATATATAAGAATAATAAAAAAAAGAAACATTGAGTTGAAAATTGAATCATTCTCACTATAAAGAACTCTTAAAATATTGAATTTATAAACAGGCTTCTTAAAATTTTTAAAGCATGGAAAGATAGCTTTTGTGTTTTTTTTATAATCACTATATTTATCACCAAATTTCTCTAAAAGATAAGACTCTTCAAAATTAACAATAAAAAAATATTGAATTATCAAAATAAGATCAAAAATAACCAAAGCAATAAAATTTGAATATGTCACGAGAAGACCTGAATATATTAAAATATTTCCAATATAAAGGGGGTTCCTTACAATAGAATATATTCCACTTATATTTAAATTATCCGCCCTCATATAACTCTCTCTTCCTGAAGTCCCGGGATAAGAAAAACCTATTGATACAATTCTTATTCCTTCACCTATAACTATTAGTAAAAACCCAAATATTGCAAACAGAATATTCTTTTCACCAAAATTTTTAGGCAGCAAAAAAAGAAATAAAACTATTATCAAAGGTAATGGGGTAAAGGATCTGAATTTAAACAGAAATTTACCGATTCTATTTTTTAAAGACATTTTCACCTCTAAATTTATTATATACTAATTTTATTTAAAATAAAGGATTCACTATAAAATATGATTCCAGTCAAAAGATTCATACTTCTTTCTTAATTTTTCAATCTCAATAATGTCCGAATCCTTAAATTCAAATTTTTTGAATTTTACACTTAAGAAATTTTCAAAACTATTCATTAAATTTTTCACAAAATCAACTTTCGAAATATCTGAAACCGAACTAATTGTTATCATACTTTTTTTTAGGAGGGATTCTTTGAATCTTGCTCCTTTGGAATAATTAGAATAATTCATACCAAAAGGTATTGAACCATGCTGTAATAGTGCAAATTTATCTCTTTTTTGTGCAGAACCGATTATTTTTTTCCCATCGACTTCAATCTCATTAGGAGTCGGGAAAGAGAAGCATGGATTACTTGATTTTGAAAGATGAGAAGGGCTACCCTTCGAAAGATAAGCATCTATTCCACAAAGTTTAAGTGTCTCCAAAAGAACACCGGCAATTAATTCATACGATTTGTAAAGATCATTTTCTTTAAAAAACATATCTTCCGAAGAAACTATTGAATATGTAATTTCGTTATCATGAAGAACTGTTTTTCCACCTGTAATTCTTCTTACATATTTAAATCCCGATGTCTTTACAAAGTTAACATCAAGTACCTTATCAATTTTTTGCGAAACCCCTATGGAAAAAGTCGGACATTCCCAAGAATAAGTTCTTAGAACTCCGATTTTTTTTCTATGAGAATATAAAAAAAGGAATTCATCAATTGCCATATTAAGGAAAGGATCTCCGGGGATACTTTCTCCGATGTAATACCAATTATTCACTATTGTTTATACTATGAAATTTTTTTTATAAAATTTTTAAAACTATTTTTTTTCTTCTTTTGCTTTAATCTTTTTCTCAAACTTTTCATTTGATTTAGGAGATTCTTTTACACTCATATCTATATTTCCTTTAAATTTAGAACCTTCTGCAAGAACTACTTTTTCAGAAATAATATCTCCATTTAATATACCTCCGGGAAATATTTCAACTTTTTCCTCAGCAAAAACATTTCCGGTTACACTTCCTTTGATTATAATATCTTTGGCATGAATATCCGCTTTAACTTTACCGTTTTTTCCAATAATAACATTATGCTTTATATTTATCTTACCTTCGACAACACCTTCTATCAAGATCTCTTCATCCGAAGATATATTTCCTTTAACTTTCAATGATTTTCCTAAAAGTGTTGCTCTTTCTTGAGAGATACTGTTATTAATACTAATATTCTTTTCTTCAGAAACATTTTTTTTAAACATCTGTTATTACTCCTTAAAATTAATAAAGCGGGCAACGGGGATCGAACCCGCAACACCCAGCTTGGGAAGCTGATACTCTACCATTGAGTTATGCCCGCCTATTTGGTTTTAACAGCCTTCTTTTTATCTTTGTTCTTCTTATTTTTAGGTTCAAAATTATTATCAACAAATTCAATTATTGCCATTTCAGCACCATCGCCCTTTCTGAAATCCGTTTTTATTATCCGGGTATATCCACCTTTCCTATCCATAAATCTCGGTGCAACTTCATTAAAAAGAAGATGGGTTGTTTTTCTGCTGTAAAGATACGAAAAAGCTCTTCTTTTATCCGCAAGATTTCCGGATTTTCCAAGTGTTATCATCTTTTCCACTATCGGTCTCACTGCTTTTGCTTTGGCCAATGTAGTTTCGATTCTATTTTTTTCAATCAAGCTTCCCGTTAAATTTCTCAAAAGAGATTTTCTATGGGAAGGATTTCGTCCCAATTTGAAACCTGCTTTTAAATGTCTCATAATTTACTCCTTTTCTTCTTCACTATGTTCATTTTGCTCAGATCTTATCTTTTCTATTTTTTCGATAAAACTATTTTTCAGATGCTCCGGTAACTTTTGACCGAGCGTAAGCTCATAATCATTTAGTTTTGAAATAATTTCCTCTAATGATTTCTTCCCGAAATTCTTCGAATTCATAAGTTCATGCTCGGTTTTCTCGATAAGTTCAAAAATATAATCAACGCCAAGCCTCTTTAAACACTTTAAAGCTCTAACAGATAATCCTATTGTTTCAACATTTTTACCAAGAAATTCACTATTCTTCTCAAGATCTCCGGATGGATCATCTTCATCCTCAAAAACAATAATATCCTTTTCTTTAGTTCCTAAAAATATTGTCAAATGATCTCTTAAGATCTTTCCGGCTGAAGATAAAGCTTCTTTAGGGGAAATACTTCCGTTAGTCCAGATTTCAATAATCAATTTCTCATAATCCGTTCTTTTACCTACCCTCGCAGGGACAATACTATATTTAATCTGTTCAATCGGATTAAAATTCGAATCCACAGGAATAAAATCAACAGACAAAGATTCATCAAAATTCATCTCGGCAAGTTTAAATCCTGTTCCTTTTTTTACGACCATTTCACTTCTCAACGAAGCACCCTCTTCAAGAAATGCGATATGTCTTGTTTTATCAAGAACGTCAACATCTCCGTCGGTTATAATATCTCCCGATAAAACTTCACAAGGTCCCTCTTTTTCTATACTTACCATTGATGCATCAACATTTTTAAGCATAAAGGGTATAGTCTTTATATTTAATATTATATTAAGGACATCTTCAAAAACACCCGGTATGGTTGAAAATTCATGCAGAACTCCGTCAAATCTTACCGCACTGACCGCAGCTCCTTCTATAAGTGATAAGAGAACCCTTCTTAAAGCAATGCCCATAGTACTTCCATATCCTCTCTCAAAAGGTTCCGCACTAAATTTTCCGTAATTTTCAGTCAATTCATCAATATTGACCCTTTTAGGTCTTTGATAATTTAAATTCATATTACATATCTCCTTATTTTGAATATAACTCGACAATAAGATGTTCTTCTACATCAAGAGATATATCATCCCTAGTAGGAAGATTATTAATCTTACCTTTAAAATTTTCTTCATCAACAATCAACCATTCAGGAATTTCTACAAGTCCTTTAATACTCTTGATATTTTCAGTAATATTTTCATTTTTCAAAGACTTTTCACGAAGAGTAACTTCATCACCCTCTCTTGTTATAAAAGACGGAATTGAAACTTTTCTACCGTTAACATTAATATGCCCATGTTTAATAAGTTGTCTTGCTTGAGTTCTTGACGATGCAAAATTCATTCTGTAAATGATATTATCCAACCTCAGTTCAAGAGTCTTTAATAGATCGGAACCGGTAATTCCTTTACTTTTAGCAGCTCTCTCAAAAAAAAGCCTGAACTGTTTTTCGCCTAATCCGTAAAATCTCTTCACTTTCTGCTTTTCACGCAACTGAACGTTATAATTAGACTTTTTAAAACTCCTTCTTTTTCCTCTGTTTCCGGGAGGTTGACTTCTTCTTTCCAAAGCACATTTATCGGTTAAACACCTTCTTCCCTTCAAAAACAATTTTGTACCTTCAGCTCTGCATAATCTGCAAACCGGACCTATGTATTTTCCCACTTCCTACCTCCTTAAACTCTTCTCTTTTTTTTCGGCCTGCAGCCGTTATGTGGAATCGGAGTAATATCTTTAATTGATTTAACTCTGAATTTTGAGCTGCCAACCGATCTGATCGCACTTTCACGACCGGCACCCGGTCCCTTCACTCTTATATCCAAAGTTTTAATACCAAAATTTTCCGCCTCTTTTAAAGCCTTTTCAGCTGCAAGCTGTGCAGCAAAAGGAGTTGATTTCCTTGATCCTTTAAAACCTGCAACTCCACCGGCACACCATGTCAAAACATTTCCGTTCTGATCAGATATTGTTATTATAGTATTATTAAATGTAGAATTAATACTCATTATCCCATGCGGAACTATCTTTTTCTCTTTCTTTTTGGCTTTTCCCTTTGACTTATTCTTTGCCATATTATCTCCTCCCTTATCTCTTCTTCTTAATCATAGAACCTTTAGGACCTTTTCTTGTTCTCGCATTAGTCTTGGTTCTCTGGCCTCTGACAGGAAGTCCCATTTTATGTCTTCTGCCACGATGACTGTTAATATCCATTAATCTTTTGATATCTTGGTTAATTCTCTTTCTCAGATCCCCTTCAACCACTTCATCAGTCTCTATATATTTTCTGATTCTTGCTACTTCATCAGCATTGAGATCTTTAACTTTTTTATTTAAATCTACTTTAACTTTTTCAAGAATCTCTCTTGATTTCACTCTTCCTATTCCAAAGATATAGGTCAGTCCTATTTCAACCCTTTTTGCCAAGGGCAGATTAACTCCAGCTATTCTTGCCAATTTTTCCTCCTTAACCCTGTCTCTGTTTATGTTTCGGATCTACACAAATAACTCTAACAACACCTTTTCTCTTAATAATTCTGCATTTGTTACAAATTTTTTTTACAGATGCTCTAACTTTCATTTATTTCTCCTACTTAAATCTGTATATTATTCTTCCTCTGTTTATGTCATATGGCGAAATCTCCAAAAGAATCCTGTCACCCGGAAGTATTCTTATATTGTTCTTACGCATTTTACCGGAAGGATGTGCAAAAATCCTATGGTGATTTTGATCAAGTTCAACAAGAAAAGTTGCATTCGGAAGCACTTCAATTACAACTCCTCTGACTTCAACTACATTTTTATTTGAATTAGCCATATTTTATACCTTTGTTAATATTTCAGGACCGTTCTCAGTCACAGCAATAGTATGCTCATAATGTGTGGACAAACTTCCGTCCGCAGTAACTATAGTCCAATTATCCTTACATGTTTTAACTCTAAAATCTCCGTTTGTGATCATAGGTTCAATTGCAAGGGTCATATTTGTTTTAAGCTTTTTACCTTTAATCCCGCTGTTATAGTTTAAAATCTGGGGATCCTCATGAAGATTTCTTCCGATCCCATGACCTGTCAGATCTCTTACTATCTCATATCCTTTTGATCTTACAAATTTATCTATCGCATTGGAAATATCCGAAACACGATTTCCGTTTACGGCAGCTTCAATTCCCTTATAGAGAGAATTCTCACACGCATTCATAAGATCTCTAACTTCATCTTCAACTTTTCCTACTGCAAATGTATAAGCCCCGTCTCCATAATATCCCTTGAATATCGTACCGACATCAATACCGATTATATCACCCTCTTTAAGAAGTACATCTTTTGAAGGTATACCGTGAACAACCTGATCATTGATGGAAGTACACAGTGTCGCCGGGAAAACACTATTGCCATATCTGTACCCCTTGAATCCGGGAACGGCATTGTTCTTTCTGATCGTATTCTCCGCCCATTCGTCAAGAGCATACGTCGAAACTCCGGGTTTGATTTTGTCCTGAATATCAGTAAGTATAATAGCGACAATTCTATTAGCTTCTCGCATTATTTTGATCTCATTATCGGTTTTAACAATTATCAAGACAAAACTCCTACAATTTCTTTAAAGATTCCGTCTATGGAACCGGAAGCTTCGATTTCTTTTAAAACGCCTCTATTTCTGTAAAAATTTATTACAGGTTCGGTTTCTTCTTTAAAAACACTGATACGCTTTTTTATAGTTTCCTCAGAATCATCACTTCTTTTTATTAATTTTTTACCGCAGATATCACAAGTCATATCGGATTCTGGAGGATTTGAGATTCGATTAAATATTGCTCCGCAACTATCGCAATAGAGTCTTTCCGTTATCCTCTCTATTAAATCCGATTCATCTATTTTAAGAAATATTGCAGTTTCTTTATCAACTTTAATCTCTGATAAATATTTAGCCTGATCAATAGTTCTCGGAAATCCATCCATAATATATCCTGGAGAATTCACGATCTTATCAACATTTTTTCTAACCATCTCAATAATAATATTATCCGGAATCAATTTTCCATCCTCAATTATTTTCATGGCTGCAATACCGATCTCACTTCTATTTTTAACTTCATTTCTGATCAGATCTCCGGTAGCTATTTTCACATATCCATACCGCTCCCCAAGCAACTCAGCCTGAGTTCCCTTCCCGGAACCGGGTGCTCCGAAAAGCAGTATCCTTACCATCTATCTTCTACCCCTCACTCTTCCCTTTCTTGAGAATGTATCATAATTTCTCATTGTTAATTGAGCCTCAATCTGTTGAACGGTATCCATTGCAACACCAACAATGATCAATAGTGAAGTACCTCCGAAATAGAACCTTAGACCTAACCCTTCCTTAAACCATGCAGGTAAATTCAAATCAAGAAAATCACCTATGAACGGTAATGCCTGAACTTTAAATCCCGAAGTAAGAAATGTCGGAATGATCGCAACAACCGAAAGATATATAGCACCTACAAAAGTTAATTTTGAAAGCACATTATCTATATAATCGGCAGTGTTTTTACCGGCTCTTATTCCCGGGATAAAACCACCATATTTTTTTAAATTATCAGAGACATCCTGAGGATTAAATATTATAGATACATAAAAATATGTAAAAAATATTATTGCCGCAATATAAAGTAGATTATACAAAGGCATTCCAAAACCGAGTTGAGTTGAAATTGCCTTTGCAATCGGATGGTTGATAATAGTTCCAAGTGTAGCCGGAAATGCAATTACAGATGAAGCAAAAATAATCGGGATAACTCCTCCGGTGTTTACTTTCAATGGTAGGAATGTACTCTGCCCACCCATCATTTTTCTTCCCTGCACACGCTTGGCATATGAGATTGGAATCCGCCTCTGACCCATCTCAACATAAACAATGAATCCGACTACTCCGAGCATCAGAGCCATAAGAAAAATGATTTTTATCGGATTCATATCACCATTCTTTAAACCTTCAATCAAAGTTCCAGCTCCAGGGATCAATCCTTTAATAATCCCTGCAAAAATTATAAGTGAAATCCCGTTTCCAATTCCTCTCTCGGAAATCTGTTCGCCGAGCCACATGACAAAAATTGTTCCTGTTGTCATTGTCAGAATTGTTAACATTCTAAATCCCCAACCCGGATTAAGAACTACAGGGATTCCGCCCGGATTCATCTTTTCAAGCATTACGGCAATACTGAATGATTGAATAATTGCGATAAAAACCGTTCCATATCTTGTATACTGTGTTATTTTTTTCTTTCCGAGTTCACCCTCTTTAGATATTCTTTCAAGATATGGCCATACGACCTGTAAAAGTTGTAAAATAATCGAAGCACTGATATAGGGCATAATACCGATCGCAAAAATTGTCATTCTCCTCATATTTCCACCGGAGAACATATCAATAAATCCAAAAAGAGAACCCTGTTGCTGATCAAAAAATCTTATCAGAGATTCGACATTAATTCCCGGGGTAACAATATGAGCACCGACTCTATATACCGCTAAAAGAAGAAATGTAAATATTACTCTCTTTCTTAATTCCGGAATTATAAATATATTTCTAAAGAATTTTATCAATTTTTATCTCCTGATAAGACGACTGCTTCACCGCCGCTCTTTTCTATTTTTTCTATAGCTGATTTCGAAAACTTGTGTGCAGTAACTTTAATTTTTTTTGTAATATCACCGAAACCGAGAATTTTTAACTTCAAATTCTTATCTCGTATCAACTTCTTTTCAAGCAAAACTTCAATATTAAACTCACTCAATCCACTCTTTTCCAAATCACCAACATTTACGATATTATACTCCTCTCTAAAAATGTTAGTGAACCCTCTTTTCGGAATTCTTCTTATCAAAGGCATCTGTCCACCTTCGAAAGCTCTTTTTCTGGCATAACCACTCCTGGATTTCTGACCGTTCATTCCTCTTCCGGCGGTTTTACCATATCCGGAGCCGGGTCCCCGACCTACTCTCTTTCTCCTTTTAACACTACCCTTAGCGGGTTTCAAATTTGAAAGTGTTATCATTTATCCACCTCCGTCACATCAAGCATAAAATCTATCTTTGCTATCATCCCTAATATTTCAGGACTTTTTTCCTTAATCACTTCAGAATTTATTTTCCTGAGACCTAAACCCCTTACAATTCTTCTCTGCTTTTCAGTTCTTCCGATCATGCTTTTCTTTAACGCTACCTTTATCAAAGGATATTTTTTGTCTTTTGCGGTTTTCTTCTTTACTGCCATAAGTCATTCTCCTCTTTTATATCCCTCTTTCCCATAATATCGCCAAGGTTATTCATACTCTTAAGACCGTTTATCGTTGCTTGTGCTACTGTTAAAATATTTTTACTTTTCAAGCTTTTAGTAAGAACATTTCTAACTCCTCCAAGCTCCATTATAACTCTGACAGCACCGCCTGCAATAACACCGGTTCCTTCGGATGCAGGTCTTATAACAACTCTGGCAGCACCGAATTTACCTATTGAATAATATGGAAGAGTATTATTTCTTATCGGGATAGTAATCATCTTTTTCTTTGCATCAGCGACAGCTTTCTTGATAGCCAGAGGTACTTCTCTTGCTTTTCCCATTCCAAGACCGACCTTACCGTTTTTATCACCGACAACGACTGCAGCGGAAAATCTAAGATTTTTACCACCTTTAACAACTTTTGTAACTCTTCTGATTGATATTACTTCTTCCTCAAATAATTCGATATTTTCTAATTCAGACACATTAATCTCCTTAAAACTTAATACCCTTTTCTCTCGCAGAATCTGCAATAGCTTTAACTCGTCCCAAAAACGGGTAAACATTTCTGTCAAAGACTACCTGCTTTATTTTTTTCTTTTTCAATCTCTCTGCAATAATTTCACCGACAACCTTGGCAGCTTCCAGATTTTTTGTACTTTTTAACTTTGCTTTAACTTCTTTTTCAATTGTTGAAGCTGATGCCAGTACTTCGCCGGAAATATCATCATAGACCTGAGTATAAAGATATTTATTACTTAAAAATACAATCATTCTTGGTTTTTCCGGAGTTCCGTTTAATTTTTTCCTTATAGATTTTCTCAGTCTTCTTTTTTTAATATCTTTAATAATAAATTTTGGTTTAATCATAATTATACTCCTGCAGTCTTTCTGACCTTGGTTCTAAGCAATTGACCTTCAATTCTTATTCCTTTTAATTTATAAGGCTCAACCGGACGAATCTTTTGAATATTTGCACAAACCTGACCAAGCAGATGTTTGTCGTGTGATGATAAAGTAAAACTTCCGGGATTCTCCTGAGATGCCGTTATACCTTTGGGTAATTTGAAATTTACCGGATGAGAATAACCGACCTGAAGGTTGATAGTATCACCCTTAACCTGGGATCTCCATCCTTTCCCGACAATTTCCAGCTTTTTAGAATAGCCCTTTGTCAATCCTATTATAGCATTTTTTATAAGACTCCATATAAGTCCCTGCTTGGCTTTGAAAAAATCATTTTCCCTGTCAACCGATATCTTTCCATCATCAATCGTAACTTTAACGCCTTTTAACAGATTAACGGACAATTCCCCCTTTGAACTTTTGAACATTATTTTATTATCTTTAATTTCAACGGTAACCGCACTATCGATAACAATTGGTTTAGATGCTAATCTTGACATTCTTCCTCCTACCAGATATGGAATAGAATTTCTCCGCCAATATTAAGCTTTTCACATTCCTTTCCGGTTAAAATTCCTTTTGAAGTTGAGATAACGGCAACTCCCATACCGCCGAGGACTTTCGGTATATCATTAACACCGGAATACGTACGTCTGCCTGGTGTTGATATCTTTTTCAACCCTTCAATAACACTGGATTTTCCCTTATTCAAGTATTTTAATTCAACAAAAAGTTTTTTAGGGAACTCTTCTTCCGTCCTATAGTTACCGACATAACCCTCTCTTTTTATTACCTTTAATATTTCTTCCTTTATTTTTGAATAGGGGATCATAACCTCTTTTTTTTTCGCACCAAGACCGTTTCTGATTCTGGTCAGCATATCTGCAATTGGATCTGTATTATTCATATTCTCTCCTTACCAGGATGCTTTAGTCACACCGGGAATTTCTCCTCTAAGTGATAATTCCCTGAAACACAACCTGCATAATTCAAATTTTTTATAAACAGCACGGGATCTTCCACAAATTCTACATCTGGAATTTTCCCTTATCTTATACTTTTTTTCTTTTAAATGTTTTGCTATGGTTGATTTTTTCGCCACTATAGCCTCCTATTTTAGGGGTAACCCCAATTTTTTCAACAACTCTTTTGCATAATCATTATTTTTAGCCGAGGTTACAAACGTTATCGACATACCGAGATTTCTATCAACTTTATTATAGTTTATCTCGGGAAAGACCAATTGATCTTTTAATGCAAAAGTATAATTTCCTCTTCCGTCAAACGATTTTGATGATAACCCTCGGAAATCTTTTATCCTCGGGATAACAACCGAAACAAGTCTGTCAAAAAACTCATACATTCTAACGCCACGCAAGGTAACCGAAGCTCCGATAGGCATTCCTTCTCTCAATCTAAAAGAAGCTATTGATTTCCTAGCTTTTCTGATTACCGGTTTCTGCCCCGTTATAATCGACAGTTCTTCAACAGCTTTATCAAGAATTTTATTATTCTGAATAGCCTCGCCAACGCCTGTATTAACTACAATCTTTTCAAGGCGAGGTACCATCATTATATTCTTTAATTTAAGGTCTTTTAAGAGATCTTTTCTTATATCCTTTTTATATTTATCAAGTAGTCTTCCCATACTTTACCTCTAATCCAAAACAATTCCGCATTTTTTACAAACGCGTGTTTTAATATCTTTTTCAATTTTATATCCGATTCTTACACCCTGTTCACAGTCATGACAATAGTACATAACACTTGAGATAGGGATAGATCCCTCTCTCTCAACAATACCGCCTTGAATATTTTTCTGAGGATTCGGTCTGACATACTCTTTAACAATATGAACTTTTTCAACAACCACTCTCTCTTTTATTGGAATTATTCTTGAAATTTTTCCTTTTTTACCCTTATCCTCTTTTTTCCCTCTAATAACTATTACAGGATCATTTTTACGTAGTTTTATTTTCCCCATTTCAAGTCACCTCCGGAGCAAGTGAGACAATTTTCATAAACTTTTTCTCCCTTAACTCACGAGCAACAGGACCAAAAACCCTGGTTCCTATCGGTTCTCCCTGTTTATTGATAATAACCGCAGCATTATCGGAAAAACGAATGTAGGATCCGTCTTTTCTTCTTACCTCTTTTCTGGTTCTGACAATTACTGCATTTACGACATCACCCTTCTTTATTTTTGAATTCGGTTCTGCAGATTTAACGGTTCCGACGAAAACATCTCCTATATGAGCAATTTTTCCAACGCTTCCACCAAGGGCTCTGATAAACATAACCTCTTTTGCACCTGAGTTGTCAGCTACCTTTAATCTTGTCTGCATCTGGATCATTTCTGTTCCTCCTTAACCTCAGGCAAAGCCGATGAGATTAACTCGGAAACAAGCCATCTCTTCTGTTTACTTAAAGGTCTGACAAGTTTGATTTTAACCAAATCACCGGGTTTACATCTGTTATTTTCGTCATGTGCAAGATATTTTTTCTTTTTTCTCACAACTTTTTTATAGACAGGATGCTGAAAAATCCTTTCAACATTCACAGCAACGGTCTTATCCATTTTAGCTGAAATAACCTGTCCGGTGAGAACAATCTCACTACTTTTTCTGTTTTCCATTTTTAGACCTCTTTTCACTTAAAATTGTTAAAATTTTCGCTATATTTTTTCTTGTTTCTCTAATCTTATTAGAATTATCCGACTGTCCTAAAGACTTTTGGATTCTCTGTTTAAAGAGTTTATCTCTGTTCTCGATCAACTTTCCGTTCAGCTCCTCTTCGGACATTGACCTGATTTCTTTTGCTTTCATTTTTTTACTCCCGATTTACCGTGTTATAAACCTTGTCTTTATTGGAAATTTCATCTGAGCTAATCTCATCGCTTCTTTAGCCGTCTCAACATCAACTCCCTCAAGTTCATATATAATTCTTCCTCTCTTCACAACATCTACCCAAAATTCAGGATCGCCTTTCCCCTTTCCCATCCTAACTTCAATAGGTTTTGAAGTAACTGATTTATATGGGAAAAGTCTTATCCAAAGTTTTCCACCTCTTTTAATATACCTGTTTATCGCTACCCTTCCGGCTTCTATCTGCCTTGCGGTAATCCAGCAATTTTCAAGGGCCTGCAATCCATAATCACCAAATGCAAGTTTATTCCCTTTCGTTGCAACTCCACGCCTTTTTCCTCTAAAAACCTTTCTGTGCTTAACTTTTTTCGGCATTAACATTTGCTATTCTCCTTTATCCTCGATTTCAAGCACCTGCTTCTTATACCTCTCCTTTTCTTTATCCCCGTTATATATCCAGACTTTAACACCGATTATCCCATAATCAGTGTGTGCTTTTGCATAACCGTAATCAATATCTGCCTTTAATGTCTGGAGAGGTAACTTTCCTACAAGATACCATTCGGATCTTGCTATCTCATTTCCACCAAGTCTCCCTGAAACTCTTATCTTTATTCCTATTGCACCTGCTCTCAATGAAGAATCAACCGATTTTCTCATTGCTCTTCTAAAAGATATTCTTCTCTCTATCTGATATGCAACACCTTCGGCAACAAGCTGAGCAACTAATTCCGGATATCTTATCTCGATAACATCTACAAGGATTTTATCTTTATTTCTTCCTGCAATCTTTGCAATATCCTTTTTGATTTTCTGAATTCCCGACCCGCCTTTTCCGATTATTATTCCGGGCCTGGATGTATTTATCTGAACCCTGATCGTATCCGATATTCTTTTCAACTCAATTGAAGCAATTCCAGCATGTTTATACTCTTTTTTTAGAGTATTTCTTATCTTCAGGTCGGTATGAAGTAGTTCGATATATTCTTTACCCTTGCTATACCATAAAGAGTACCAGTTTTTATTAAAACCTAATCTAAATCCGAACGGATGTGTTTTCTGTCCCATTATTTCTCCTCTTTTTCCGATAAATAGATAGTGACATGAGAATACCTTTTTAATATTCTTACCCCTCTTCCCCGGGGAACTGCTCTGAATCTTTTCAAAGAAGGAGCCTCATCAACAAATGCTCTTGAAATAAAAAGGTTATCCACATCTACATTCGGAAATTTCACCTGAGCGTTCGCTACTGCTGAACTTAAAGTTTTATATACAATTCCTGCCGCCTTTTTCTTTCTTGAGAATTTTAAAACCGTTAATGCTTCTCCGGCGTCAAGATCACGAATAAGATCCACAACCAACCTGCATTTACGGGGTGATATCCTCATATATTTTGATTTTGATACTGCCACTTCGCCCATTCAAATCCTCCTATTTCTTTCCTTTGCCGTCTTTTGAAGTATGACCTTTGTAAGTTCTGGTTTCCGAAAACTCTCCGAGTTTATATCCAACCATATTTTCCGAAACAAAAACCGGAATAAATTTCTTTCCGTTGTGAACGGCAATTGTAAGTCCAACCATCTCCGGAACTACCGTAGATCTACGAGACCAGGTTTTTATTACTTCATGTTTTTTACTGTTTTTTACTTCAAGAACCTTTCTAAACAGCTTCTCGTTAATATAAATGCCTTTTTTTACTGATCTTCCCATTTATCTACTTTCTCCTTTTTACAATAAATTTATCGGTACTTTTATTACGTCTTGTTTTGTACCCTTTCGTAGGCTTACCCCATGGAGTAACAGGGATACGCCCACCTTTGGTTTTACCCTCTCCTCCACCATGCGGATGGTCGATCGGATTCATAACGGTTCCTCTCACATGACCTCTTCTTCCGAGCCATCTTGTTCTTCCTGCCTTTCCAATTTTTATATTTCCATGTTCAATATTTCCCAACTGACCGATAGTAGCTCTACAATTAACCAAAGCTTTTCTAAGTTCACCCGAGGGCATTTTTAAGAGCCCGTACCTTCCTTCTTTTGCCATCAACGTTGCATAAGAACCGGCTGATCTTGCAATTTGCCCGCCTTTACCGGGGATATACTCAATATTATGAATAATTGTTCCAATCGGAATATTTTTAAGCAGCAATGAATTTCCCGGAATTATATCGGCCTCACCGTTTGTGGAGATTATTTTATCACCGGTCTTTACTCCGACAGGCGTTAGAATATACCTTCTTTCACCATCAATATATTTTATCAAAGAGATTCTTGTCGATCTGTTCGGGTCATATTCTATCGTTTCAACAATACCCTGCACATCAAATTTATTTCTCTTAAAATCAATTACTCTGTATTTTCTTTTATGACCTCCACCTCTAAACCTTATCGTAATTCTACCCTCGCTGTTTCTTCCACCGGATTTATTCAGTTTTTTTAACAGCTTCTTATATGGTTTATCCGTGGTTAACTCTTCAAAAGTGTATCCTGTTTTTCCCCTCTGTCCTGGTGTGACCGGGTTGTATACTTTTATTCCCATATTATACCTCGAAATATTCAATCATTTTTGCATCTTTCTTAAGTTTTACATAAGCTTTTTTCCATTGTGACCGTCGCCCTGAAAATCGCCCGTATCTTTTCTCTTTACCGTAATAATTCATAAGCCTTACGGATTCAACTCTGGTATTAAAAAGTTTTTCAACAGCTTCTTTCACAAGAATCTTATTTGAGTTTCTATGCACTTTGAAGCAAAGGCTGTGCTGAGTATCCTTCATATCGGTTGATTTTTCCGTAATCATCGGAGAAATGATCACATCTCTATAATCCATTTTCATTTTAAAACCTCCATAAGGTTTTTTACCGCATCCAAAGAAAACATTATATGAGTATATTTAAGCGAATCGTAAATGTTAATCTCACTAAAATCTATACTTTTAACATTCTTAAGGTTTCTGGTTGAAAGCATTAAATTTGAATTTTCCCTCTTATCAACAATAAGCATCTTCTCAAATCCGAATTTGTTAAGCTTGGACAGAGTCTCTTTAGTTTTATTTGAATTAAGATCCAATTTGTCAACGATCACAAGCTTATTATTTCTAACCTTATCGGAAAGCACAGATTTCAACGCATTTCTTTTTGCCTTTTTCGGCATACTGTAAGAATAATCTCTCGGCTGAGGGCCGAAAGTAACTCCACCCGAACGCCATAAAGGGCTCTTTGCAGAACCGACTCTGGCACGACCTGTTCCTTTCTGTTTCCAAAGTTTCTTATTACTTCCCGTAACTTTACCTCTGGTTTTCGTCGCTGCCGTACCTCTTCTCTGGTTTGCATTAAAATTCCTGACCGCCTCATAAACCAAATGTTCTTTAAGGGGATAATCGAAAATCTCTTCAGGAAGATCAATATCACTGATTTCTTCGTTATTAATATTTTTTATTTTCAATTTAACCATTTCCTAACTCCTCTCAAAGGAATCTTTAACGATGTAAACATAATTTCCGTTATATCCAGGAACGGAACCCTTTAAAAGAATAAGGTTGTTTTCAACATCAATCTTTACAACCTTTACTCCTTTGACGGATTTTCTCTTTCCGCCCATTCTTCCCGGCATCTTTTGTCCTTTAATAACTTCTCCCGGATATGCACACATACCGATTGAACCGGGTCTTCTGTGATGCATTGACCCATGAGAAGCTTTCCCCCCGCCAAAGTTCCATCTTTTAACAACACCCTGAAATCCCTTTCCCTTTGTGATTCCAATAACTTTAACGGTATCAACGCCTTCGAAAATATCAGCTTTAACACTGTCTCCGGTTTTGATATCATCACCCGTAAACCTGAATTCTTTTAAAACTTTTACAGGTGGAATCTTTGCTTTATCAAAATGTCCCTTCATCGGTTTATTTATGTTCTTGACTTTTTTTTCTTCAACAAAACCGATTTGAACCTTTTTAAAATCTGCACCCTTCATCTCTTTTTTTTGAACAATAAGGCAGGGGCCGGCCTTTATAACCGTAACAGGTATGACTGTACCTTCATCTGTAAATATCTGCGTCATACCGACTTTTTTTCCTATCAGACCTTCTATCATTTTTACACCTTCTAATTGGATTTTACTTCAACCTCAACACCTGCCGGTAAATCCATCTTTTTTAACTCAGCAATGGTATCGTCATTATGCTCAAGAATATGGATCAATCTCGAATGAGTCCTTCTTTCGAAATGCTCCCTTGATTTTTTATCAACATGAGGAGATCTTAAAACGCAGAATCTCTCAATCTTAGTCGGGATCGGTATAGGTCCCGCAACTTTCGCTCCGGTCCTTTTTGCTTTCGACGTGATTTCTGCAGAGGATTTATCTAAAACCCTGCTATCGAATGACTTTAATTTTATAATAATTTTATTTGCCATCTCTTCTCCTATTCAATTATATCGGTAACAGATCCCGCACCGATAGTCCTTCCACCCTCTCTGA
>CAZWFY010000052.1:0-1477 GCA_964633415.1 uncultured Clostridia bacterium
GGGTTTTAAAATAAAATTCAATTTCAATAAATTAATGAAAATTTTTATCAGGAGTTAAAAAATGGAAAAAAGAGATGTGATAATAATAGGCTCGGGTCCTGCAGGATTGACCGCAGCCATATATACTGCAAGAGCAAATTTAAAGCCTCTCGTTATTGAGGGATATGCTGCGGGCGGTCAGTTGATGATAACAACCGAGGTGGAAAACTTTCCAGGTTTTAAAGAGGGGATAACCGGACCTGATCTGATAGCGGAACTCAGAGCTCAGGCGGAAAGGTTCGGAACCGAGTTTGTTACTGCCGATGTAACCAATGTCGAACTTGACGGAGAGATAAAAAAAGTTTGGGAAGATGATACCCTATATGAAGCGAGTGCAGTTATCATTGCAACCGGTGCAACGGCGAATCTTCTCGGATTGGAGAGTGAATCAAAACTAATGGGAAGAGGTGTCAGTGCGTGTGCAACATGTGACGGATTCTTTTTTAAGGATAAAAAAATCTGTGTGATCGGGGGCGGTGACAGTGCTATGGAAGAGGGGACGTTTTTGACTAAGTTTGCCTCCAAGGTTTATATTATTCATAGAAGAGATGAGTTCAGAGCATCAAAGATTATGGTAGAAAGAGCGGAGGAAAATCCCAAGATAGAATTCATCATGGATTCCGTCCCGGTAGAGATTCTCGGTGAAGAGAGGGTCGAAGGCATTAAACTTGAAAATAAAAAGACCGGCAAAGTATCAGATCTTAAACTTGACGGAGTTTTTATAGCTATCGGTCATACTCCCAGTACATCACTTTTTAAAGGAAAACTGGATCTCGACAAAAAAGGATATATTGTTACCTCTTCGGATAAGACAAAGATATCATATACAAGTGTTGATGGTGTATTTGCATGCGGTGATGTCCAGGATTCCTCATACAGACAGGCGATAACAGCTGCGGGAAGCGGATGTCAAGCTGCACTTGATTGTGAAAAATATCTGGAAAGTAAAGAGTAGATCTATAAACAATTAAAAATATATTACAATAATGAATCGTAAATTGAAGGGTGCGGTATTGATTTTTTTTTTAATACTTAGCCCCCTATATTCAAAATTTCATCCTGAAATCAAATGGAAGGAAATTCGCCACGGAAATTTTATAGTTATCTTTCCCGATAAATATGAGGAGAGTGCTCTGTTTGTCAGTAAAAAAGCAGAAGATATCTATGACAAATTAAAAACTTTCTGGGGGTGGAAGATCAGGGGGAAGATAAGAATAGTTCTTTCGGATGTTTTTGATTCTTATAAAATAAATTCAACTTTTTTCCCCTACAACCAGATAGAGATATCTATATTTCCTCCTGAACCCGAATCGGTTATCGGGAATTGGCATAACTGGCTTGAAGATGCGGTCCAATTTGAATTGAATTCTCTTTTTATTTTAAATTCGGGTTCGGGTGCCATATATGGATTGAGAAAATATCTCGGATTTAATACTAT
>CAZWFY010000052.1:1577-17669 GCA_964633415.1 uncultured Clostridia bacterium
TTTCGGGGATTGAAAACGATGTCGAAAAGAGTCAACTGCGAAAAAATAAAAATATAAAATTACTGACGAATACCGGATATGTTAAAAGATTTCCAACAATTCTTCCCGGAGGAAAGATTGTCTATTTTAAAAAGAATCTCATGTCGGCAGCATCTTTGATTCTTCTTGATCCGCAAACGGGTAAAGAACGGATTTTGCTTACAAATGTGGATGTTACCGGAATAAGTTATAGTAAAAGTGAAAAAAAAATCTATTTCTCAGCTATTGATCATTTCAGATCATTTTATAGATATTCGGATATCTATTCACTTGATTCCGATATGTTAAGTGTAAAGCGTCTTACAAAGGGGAAAAGGCTTTTTTCTCCGGTTTCCGATGGGAATATACTCTATTGTATTCAGAGACGCGGGACAAAATCTTTAGTCGTAAAATTAAATATTAACAATGGGAATATAGAAGATATTTCCGGTTATTTTGATTTTTTGTCAGGTTTATCTATTTCACCTAATGGGGAAAGGATAGCTGTAGCTGCTAAAACAGATAAACTCGGCTGGAAGATATTTGTAATAGATCCGGAAAATAACAGATCGTTTTTAATACGAAATAATAGTATTAAAGATTTTTCTCCCAAATGGCTTAATAATGATAAATTGATATTTATTTCACATGGCAATTCGGTTTCTATGATAGCGGAATATAAAATATCGGAAGATAGATTAATCGGATATTCGGGAAGAATTGTCGATATGATCCGTTATTTTGATGCTGCTTCAACAAGGGAGATTGTTGCATCTGTTATAAGTGCAGACGGTTTTGAACTTGAGAAAATAGATTTAAAAAATTTAAAAGAAAGAGTTTGCTCGGCTCATTCGGAGAAAATCGAAAAAACGGCTTTAGAATTGAAGAATAGTATAAAAAAAATATCTGCTTATAATCCTTTCAGGGATTTTCTCCCGCAATATTTTACACTTGCCTTTAGGATGGGTGGAAATGAGATCCAGTCCGGACTTGTTTTTTCCGGTTTTGACTCCATCAGAAAACACTATTTTAAAGTTAAGATCCTGAGGGGATTCCTAAGCAAGAGTTGGAATACATATTTAAACTATCTTTATGATGAGAATTACGGAACTTTCAGCTTCAAATATACGAATTA
This sequence comes from uncultured Clostridia bacterium, assembly GCA_964633415.1. Lineage (GTDB taxonomy): Bacteria > Acidobacteriota > Aminicenantia > UBA2199 > UBA2199 > CAZNLS01. The sequence continues at coordinate 2,731 of CAZWFY010000052.1, forward strand.
TACCGATATGAATCGTGATGAATTTCGAAAAAAATATTTTAAAAACAGAGAAAAACTCAGGTTTTCCTTTCTTTATCCGATTATTAAAACAAATAGAGGAAAGCTGTCGTTTTATTCCGACCTCCATTTTGAAAATGAGAGTGAATCACCCTCTGAATATATTAAAACTGTTAAGGATCACTATTATGGTTTCCGGACAGGTGTTTCATTTGACTCAACTTCCCGTTATTATGATTCGATCTCACCTTCGGACGGAATGAAATTGGCATTCTCTTATTCAAGAGAGTTAAAATTTCTCGGGAGTGAACATAATATTAATACGGCTTCATTGGAATTCAGACAATTTATACCGATATTCCGCCCGAATTTACTTGCATTAAGATTTGTAATTGCAGACTCGTGGGGAGAGGGACAGAAAAGATTTTATATGGGTGGAGTTCACAGTAATAATGAGGTAGAGTATGCCGGAGAAAATCATTTTGATCTTATGAGAGGTTTTCCTGCAGGATATTTCGCGGGGAACGGCGGTTATCTTGTTAATGCCGAGTATAGAATACACTTAAAAAAAATCGGGAGCTCTTTTCTGATTATAAAAAGTATTGAAAGAATATATTTTTCTTTTTTTGCAGATACCGGTAAGATTTGGGATAAATTCAATTCGGGGAAAATGTCAATATCTCTCGGTGGTGAGTTTAATTTGATTGCATACATAGGTAGAAAGAGATTTATTGCTTCTGCCGGAGTGGGATTCGGAATAAATTCAAAAGATAATCCGCTTTTTTATTTGAGAATCGGGAACTCTTTTTGACAATGTTGTTAAGCCGGATTTATATATTCCCTGTCATTATATACTCTTTGTTTTTAAATATAAGTGATGAAATATAGATACAGACCGAAGAGAAAAGGATTAGTACAATTATTGCTTCCACCGTCGGGACTGTCCCTGCAAGTGAAGCGAACGGGCTGTTCCCCATGTTTATTCTAACAGGTGTTATTGCACGGATATAGTGAATGATTGTCAGTTTCTGGGCGGAACCCTGAATGAATATGGCAATATATTCCCATCCGAATATGAAGAACAATCCGATTATTGTAGATTTCTTAAGTAAAGTTCCGAAAAGCAGAAATAGAGAACTGTATGCAATAATAGAAAGAAATCCCGATAGAGTTAAGAGAATGAATTTTTCTGCGAAAATTGAGGAAAACAGGATTTCCGTATGAGTCGCTATTAGAAGTAAAGATAAGCCTGTAAAAAAGATTGCAAATGATATTGACAGGTATGACAAAAATTTTCCGGTTAGAATAGAAAAGCGAGAAATCGGTGATGATATAAGATAAATAAGTGTCTTTCTATCTGTTTCGTCCGCGATAATTGATGTTCCGAAAAGTAGTGAAATAAGTTGAATGAAAAGTTGATAGAAAAACGACATACCTGCTTTTGAGAAAAATTCCGGACCGGAAAGAGCACTTGTGTTATTAATTAATTCTATAAATCGAATAAGAAGAAAAACGATGAATGGAATTAGTGAAGAAAAGAAGAAAACTTTTGTTCGAGATGATCTTAAAAGTTTTTTTACAAAGAAGCTGAAGATAATTTTAATATTGTTTATTTCCCGCATAAGTTACCTTCCTATCAGATAGTCGAAAACCGCCTGTAAATTGTCATCGGGAGATATGATCTCTCTGATATCCGAATCGGTTTTTACAATAGTTTCCATGAGTTTACTGAAAAAATGTTCCCTGTTATCCGTCTCTATAATAATTTTTTGTTCTTTGTCGTTGAATAAAATATTTTTTACAAAGTCGTAAAAAATCATCTCTCTCGCCAACTCCCTCGGATTATTACACTGAATGGAAATTTTATGAGGATGAGAATCGATTAATCCTCTTATCTCCTGGATATCGCCTTGTGCAAATACTTTCCCTTGATGAATGAGGATTACTCTGTTTGTCAGAGATTCAACTTCCGATAAAATATGGGAAGATACTATTACCGTTTTTCCCTTAGATTCAAACTCTTTAAGGATCTTTATTATATTTATTCTCCAAAGAGGGTCGACTCCCCTTAGGGGTTCGTCAAGTATTAGCAGATCGGGCTCATGGATAATAGATGATGCAAACTTTAGACGCTGTCTCATTCCCATACTGAATTCTGAAATAAGGCGATTCGAATCTCCCTCCAATCCTATACGAACTAAAGCTTTTTTTGCCTCTTTCTCTGCTTTCTCTTGTTCAAATCCCAATAGTTTTGCTTTAAATATCATAAAATCTATTGCTTTTACGCCGGAGTAATATGTGTCGAATTCAGGGCAATAGCCTATTTTTTCGAATAGTTTATAGTTTCCGAAAACAGGTTCGCCAAAAATTTTTATTGTACCTATATTAGGCTTAAGTTGACCTATAAGCAGTTTTAAAAGTGTTGATTTACCGGCACCGTTAGGTCCGAGTATACCGTGAATTCCGCTTTCAATATTAATTGAGATTTCACTTACACCAAGAACATTCCCATACCATTTCGAAAGGTCTTTTCCTTCAATAATATAAGTCATGTTATACTTCCACCTTTTTCATTCTAAAGTAAAGGACGGTTATAAATACAACGGTAAGTGAAATGAGTATTAAGCCGGATATCCATTCCGGTGCATTAAATTCCGCTTTAGTCCCAAAGACAAAGGAACCGAACTGTTTGATATTCTTTTCTATGGAAAGATATAGGAATCTGCCGTTATTGAATACGTTAAAAAAAACTTTGGCAATAAAATCCGAGAAAAAATAGAGTATAAAAAAAACAAGTTTTACAAATCGGGCATTTTCACTTAATGATGAAAACATGAGGATCAATGATGACCAAAAAAATGAGATCACAATAGGGAAAACAAATGATTTTATCAGCAGGGAAGGTCCGGCGGATATATCCCCTGTAAATATTACTTTAAATATAATAAGAAGAAGTCCCGGTAGAAGCGAGAAGAGAAGAAGGTAAAATAAAATAATGGAATATTTTCCGGCAATATAATCGGATTTTTTCAACGGTCTGGATAGGTAGAGTGATACCGAATTGTGTTTCAGGTCGGAAGATATAAGTTCCGAACCGGCAAAGAGACACAATATTGCACTCATAAATATCATATATCCGTTCGTATAAAATGATCGGAAGAGCATATTATCCGTTCTGATGATGCTTACGAGTCTTGAAAGCATTTTTAATTCCGGTTTTGATGATGCATAGAGTGCGAGCAGGAAAATAAAAAACATAGACGCAAAGGATGTGAAAAAAAGTTTTGAGAACTTTTTTCTGTATATATTTTTAATTCCTACAAAAAAGATAGGAAGCCATCTAACTCTACTATTCTGTAAAGTACCTGACCATTTGTAATAACCTTTCTCTCTAATCGGCATTCTGTTCACCTATTGCGGAGAGGAATATATCTTCTAATGTTGATTGTTTTTTGAGGAAATGTCTGATCTGAATCCCTGTTTCCATTGCGGTTTTAAATATTGCCCGGGATGAAAAATCCGGTGGTAAATGCATTCTTATCATTCCCTTATAGTTTTTTTCAGCCCTAAATTTTTTAAATTTCTCAAGAAAAGCATGTTCATCTCCCGCAATTTTCATCTCATATATATCCGTGTCACGGTTCTTTATCCGGTCAACTTCTTCTTCGGCAATAAATTCTCCTCTATTCATAATTATTACGCTTTTGCATGTCTGCTCAATATCGGAAAGTATGTGCGAAGATATGATAATATTCATTGATCCTTTATTTGAAATATCATTGATAAGTTCAAGCATCTCATTCCTTGATTTAGGGTCCATTCCGGATGTCGGTTCATCAAGGAAAAGGAGCTCGGGATCGTGGACAAGTGCGGATGCAAGTTTTAAACGCTGGATCATTCCTGCCGAATAGGTTTCGACATTTCTGTATCTTGATTCTTCAAGTCCGACATAGTAGAGAACTTCATGTGCTCTTTTTACGGATTCCTGAAGCGGCATTCCGCTCAACCTACCGAGGTAAGATGTGAATTCCACGCCGTTCATTCCCGGGATAATCGAATCTCTTTCGGACATATATCCTATCTTTTCTCTTACCGAAGGATCTTTTGATGTAATATTCAGCCCCATAACTTTTCCGAATCCGGATTCGGGTTTTAAAAATCCGAGAATGATCTTCATCAGTGTTGTTTTCCCTGCTCCGTTAGGTCCGAGAAGTCCGTATGTCCCGCTCTTTATATTTCCGCTGATGTTGTTTATGGCTTTTGTTTTACCATAGCTGAAACTTATATGTTCAAGTTCAATAATATTTTCCATTACTAAAAAGTACGGAAAAATTTTGATATTGTTTCAAAATTGTTCTATTATTTTTAATTCAGTTAACAGGAGGAGTTGTGAATAGAGAGATTTTTGATATCATAATCTTAAACGGTCGACCGGCTGCGGGAAAATCAGAGGTGATAGATTTTTTAAAAAAAGTTCCGGTCAAAGAGAGGATAGATCAATTTCATATCGGTGAGTTTGAAGAGATTGATGATTTTCCTATTCTCTGGGAACAATTTGAAGATGATGATCTGCTTGAAAAGATGGGTTTGAAAAGATTGATATCGGAAAATCATTTTGACTACAAGGGGAAAAAATATAACGGGTATATTTTTAAGGAAAAATGGTATTGGAATTTTCTTATTGAGAAGATCAACGGAATATATGAAAAAAAGATAGCGGACAATCCGGAATATCATAAAGATCATACTGCAATCATAGAATTCTCAAGAGGATCCGAACACGGAGGTTTTTATGAAGCTTATAAACATCTTTCAAAAAATATCTTAAACAATGCAGCTATTCTCTATATCAATGTTACTTTTGAAGAATCTTTGATGAAAAACAGGAGGAGGTTTAATCCGGATAAACCCGATTCAATCCTGGAACACGGACTTGAGGATATTAAACTTGAGATGCTCTATAAAGAGTCCGACTGGGAGGATCTTACTGCAAAGGATCCTGAATTTATTGAAGTAAAAGGTATAAAAGTTCCTTACGGTGTTTTTGAAAATATGCCGGAAAAAACCGATAAACCTGAAGTTTTAGGGAAGCATCTTCGTGAAGTTACTGCAAAACTCTGGAAGAGTTATACGAGAAAGTAAAATGATACATTCAAAAGAGTATAAAACAAGACGTTTCTGGAACTGGTTCCCTATGGGGCTTACATATGCTCTCCTGTATATGGGCAGATATAATCTTACCGTTTCGAAAAATGCACTTGGTACGCTCATGACAAAGGAGAATTTTGGAATAATTTTCGGTATAGGTGCGGTTGTTTACGCTTTGTCTTTTCTTGTAAACGGTCCTCTTGTCGACAGAATAGGAGGAAAGAAGGGAATATTGATTGCGGCTCTAGGTGCGGGTATCATGAATCTTCTTATGGGGATCTATCTGCACAAGGTCCTCACGATGAAGGATCCCTCTTCAGCCCCTTTATTGACTGTTTTTTCGATTCTATACGGATTGAATATGTATTTCCAAAGCTATGGAGCGGTATCCATTGTCAAAGTCAATGCACACTGGTTTCATGTTAACGAGAGAGGAGTTTTTTCAGGTATTTTCGGAATTATGATCTCATCGGGAATTTTTCTTGCTTTTGATGTAACCGGAAGAATACTAAAATCTCCCATAGTTGTGGGGAAGGGAATTGCAGGTGGAGATGCACTCTGGTGGGTGTTCTTTTCTCCTGCATTTTTGCTGTTTATTCTTTTTGCAGTTGAAATATTTATTCTCCGTGATTCTCCGGGAAAAGCCGGATTTAAAGATTTTGATACCGGTGATGCATCCAGCGGAGAAGATCTTGATGAAAAGATTCCGACATTTAAATTGATGAAGAGGATTCTGACGCATCCCGTGATCCTGACGGTGGCTGGAATTGAATTCTGTACCGGTGTTTTGCGTAACGGTGTAATGCACTGGTTCCCAATCTATGCGAAGGAGCAGGTATTACTCGGAGTAAAGCATGGGTGGGAATTTGCTCTGAATAATTGGGGGCTTATCTTAATGATTGCAGGAATCGTCGGCGGCAATCTTGCCGGTTATGTCAGTGATAAATTCTTTCAGTCAAGAAGGGCTCCTTCCGCTGCACTTCTTTACGGAGTTTTAATAATCAGTTTATTTATAATGATTCCCTTTCTTACAAACGGATTTGTCCTTGCCGTTATAATCTTTGTTGTATCTTTTGCAGTAATCGGGACACACGGTCTTCTTTCCGGAACTGCAACAATGGATTTCGGTGGGAGAAAAGGAGCTGCAACAGCTGTCGGAATAATAGATGGGTTTGTATATCTCGGAACTGCAGTTCAATCATTTTCTCTCGGGATAATAACAAGCAAGAGTTGGACTTTATGGCCGATTTTCCTCCTGCCTTTCGGGTTTATTGGACTGTTCTTGCTGACAAGAATATGGAATGCAAAACCCGGAAGTAAAAAATAAAAAATTAACGGATAATTAATATAAAATTTTTTTTTTTTTTGCTATAATTTCCTTGAAAAAAATCAATCAAATCTAAAAGGAGGATTTCATGAAAAGAATTCTTTTCATTTCGGTGATACTCCTGATGCTTCTACCCGTTACTATTATGGGTCAGAGTGCTACAACAGGTGCTATCACAGGTGTTGTCGTCAACAATGACGGAACTCCGTTAGCCGGTGTTTTTGTAAAGGCCGTTCATATTCCTACCGGAACTGTGTTTACATCAATCACAAGAGCTGATGGGAAATATCTTATCCCCGCGGTCAGAGCAGGAGGACCTTATAAGGTTTCAGCTGCAATGTCCGGTTTTGCCACCCGGACAAAGAAGGGTATCAAAGTAAGTCTCGGTGAAAAGGAGCATGTGAATTTTGCTCTTGAACTGGCAACGGTAAATGCCGGTGAAGTGGTTGTTACAGCGACCGAATCTATCATTAATAAGTCAAGGACCGGAGCATCTCAGAATGTTGATCAGCTTGCAATCGAAGAACTTCCTACAATCTCAAGATCACTCAGCGATTTTACCCGCTTGGCTCCTCAGTTTGCCAGCGGAGAGGATTCGGGAGCATTTAGTGCTGCAGGAAGAAACTCAAAGTATAATAACATTCAGGTTGATGGTGCTCAGAATAACGATCTGTTCGGTCTCGACGCTTCGGGAACTCCCGGAGGTCAGGCTAATACTACTCCGATATCTCTCGATGCCGTACAGGAATTTCAGATAGTTCTTGCCCCGTATGACGTTCGTTACGGAGGATTTACGGGAGGCGGAATTAACGTCATAACAAAAAGTGGAACAAATCAGTATCACGGATCTGCATTCTACTATGGAAGAGATGAAAATCTTGTCGGAAACGGACCGAGCGATTATGAATTTGCAAAATTTTCAGAATCAATATTCGGTGCTACAATCGGCGGTGCTATCATTAAGAACAAATTGTTCTTCTTTTTAAGTGCTGAAAAATCAAATAAAAAAGCACCTCAGGACTACTTTATTGACGGAAGCGGAAGTGATAATGATTTCGGTCATAAAGATGAAGCTGACAGAATTCTCTCTGTCCTGAACGGATACGGATATGATGCAGGTGGTTATGATCAGATCGCAAATGAAACAAAGAGTGATAAACTCTTTTTTAGGTTAGACTGGAATATTAATGACAAACATAGACTGACCTTAAGACATAACTATGTAAATGCCAGCAGAGAATCTCTTTATAGAAGCAGTAGCAGAAGTTTTAATTTCGGTAATGCCGGAGTTCTATATTTGAATAAGACGAATTCAACTGTTTTGCAGTTGAACAGTAATTTCTCAGAAAAGCTCTTTAATGAGTTGATCCTGAACTATTCAACTATCAGAGACAATCCGACATTTATGGGAAAGGCTTTCCCTAGAATATCTGTAAGAACTAATACCGGTGTTACTTTTTATGCAGGATCAGAAGAGTACAGGCACAGGAACCAGCTTGATCAGGATCTTTTCGAATTAACTGATAATATGACGATTTTCTCAGGGAAGCATACATTTATCATTGGTACCCACAATGAATTCTTTAAATTCTACAATGTTTTTATTCAGAGGGAATTCGGAAAGTATGAATTCGGAAGCATTGATGATCTCGAAGCAGGAAAACCATACAAGTTTGACAGATATTATTCGGCAACAAATGATCCGAATGCTCCTGCAAGATTTAATGTAAGTCAGATAGGTCTCTATGCAGGTGATGAATTTGCAATGAAAGATAACTTCACTCTTACTTATGGATTGAGAATGGATGTTCCTTTAATGAGTGATACTCCGGTGGCAAATCCTGCTGTTGAAGCTTCTTTTGGTATTCCTACGGATCAAAATGCCGGTGGAAATCCGTTATGGTCACCGAGAGTAGGATTTAACTGGGATGTTAAAAATGATAATGAAATGCAGGTAAGAGGCGGAATCGGAATCTTCTCAGGAAGAGCTCCTTATGTCTGGATCTCAAACCAGTTTTCAAATACGGGAATGGAGATAGCAAGATATAAAACTTATCATCCCGATTTTTTCATTACAGATCCTTACAATCAACCCGACAACCCGTATGCAAGAACTTCAGGAGATATTAACCTGATTGATAAAAACTTTAAGTTTCCTCAGGTTTTAAGAACAAATATTGCCGTTGATAAAAAACTCCCATGGGGTTTTACGGGAACAGTTGAATTCATCTATACAAAGAATATTAACGAAGTGAAATTCCAGAATATCAATATAGCGGAAACCGGAGTAAAGGCATTTGACGGAAGATCTCTTTATGGTTCTCCGAGTACTTCCGGAAGGCACAAATATGGTCATCCCAATCTTATTGATAAAAGTTTCTGGAATGTAATTAAGCTCAGTAATACAAATCAGGGTTATGAGTATTCTCTCTCATTCCAGCTTCAGAAACAGTGGAGCGGAAATATGATAAATGCTTCTTACACTTATGGTGAGGCAAAATCTCTTTTCAGTGGAACATCTTCAAGAGCTATTTCAAACTGGAAGTATAATATAACAGCCGGAAATCCGAATAATCCGAAACTTGCTTATTCAGCACATGATACTCGCCACAGATTTGTTTTAGCTCTAACCAAGAAGTTTAATTTTATTAAAAAAGCAGCAACAGCATTCTCTCTCTTTTACAACGGAAGATCCGGTCGCCCCTATTCGACAAGATTCTATAATGATTTTAACGGTGATGGTGTCACTAATGACTCGATCTGGGTTCCTGAAAAAGAGAGCGATGTAATCCTTAATCACGGAACATGGGCTGAGCTTGATCAGTATATTAAAGATGATCCGGCACTTGATTCTAACAGAGGAAAGATCCTCCCGAGAAATGCAAGTAGAGACCCATGGTCTCATATTGTTGATTTTAAAATTTCTCAGGATGTTCCAATGCCTTTTAAGGGACACAGACTTCAGCTTGTATTCACAATTCAGAATTTCCTTAATATGTTCAATAAGGATTGGGGAGTTATCAGATATGTTCAATATGATGAAGCTCCTTTGACATGGTGTGGAATTGATTCCACTACAGGTAAACCAATTCTGGAATTCTGGGGAAAAACGGATACTGCTGATGCAAGATATACGATAAACCAGCTTCTTTCCAGATGGAAAGCACAGTTTGGAATTCGTTACTTTTTCTAAAAATAGTTTAGAATAAGTCTTAAAATAAAAAAGCCTCCCGGGATTCCGGGAGGCTTTTTTTTATCTTTTTTTTTAGATAAATTTTTTTTCAGTCAGGGTTTTTATAACTCTATAAATACCTTGTCCATCAATTAGATTTTTACCGTTTGTTCCCATCTCTTTAACTCTATCCGGAGAAAACTTTTCACGGATAAGATCAATGAATTTTTTACTGTAGAGAATATCTCCCTTCTCAACAGCGATACAGACTCCTTTTTTCTCAAGTTCCAATGATATTTTTTTTTCATTTTCTGAATTAAAAAGAGATATGGATGGAGTTCCCGTTGCAATTGATTCATATGAACTAAGACCTGCGGGTGTGATTGAAATATCAGCTTCAAAAAACGGTCTTGCAAGATTATCTCTTTTCCCTGTGAATTTTATTCCGGGATAGATTCTTTTTAAAGTTTTCTTGTTGAATTTTTTAAGATAAGTACCGGAAGCTATCTTTACAAGGAATCCGTGTCTTATAAGATTGTCTGAAATGTCTCTTATTTCTCTATATGAGAATATTTCGTTTAGAGAGAGGAAGAGCCTTCTGATTTTTTTTCCGTATCTTTTCTCAACACTGTTAAAATGAATAAATCTGTTGTGGAGAATAATATTGTCGGGACCGAAAAGAGAATTTTCTCTAAAAAGTTTTTCCGGTGTAAAGGAAATATCTTGATGGATGTAAAAAGCTTTGTCTATTATTCTCTGTGGCTGCTCGATTATTTGGACTATATTTACACCGTTCTTTACAGCATTGTCTGCAAGTTGAAGATCACTTTCTTTTATATCTTTAAGATCAAAAATAATAGTGAGAGGTTTTTCTTTTAATATATTTTTCTCTTCATGATGAAAAATCTCTATATCTTTTTTTTTTAAATTAGATCGGGCTGTTTTCGGATTGTCGACAACGAGAGAGACATCTCTTTTATTTTTTATAAGCGAATAAAGATAAAATGTTCTTCTAAAATGACTGTTGTTGCAATCCGAAAAAGTTTCAGTCCTGAAAATGACCATTTAGCCTAAGACTTCTCTAATCCTCTCCATAGCATAATCAATTTCATCTTTTGTGATCACTAAAGGCGGTGCGAATCTGATGATCCAGTCGTGGGTCTCTTTACAGAGGAGTCCTTTCTCCTTTAATGCAGTTGTATATTGTCTTGCTTTTCCTGCAGACTCATTTAAGACCACTCCTATCAGCAATCCTTTTCCTCTTATAAGTTTTATCTTGTCCGAATTCATCTCTTCAAGTTTCGCTCTGAAATATTTCCCTATTTCTTCTGCTTTTTGAACGAGATTTTCATCAAGGATGACGTCAATAGAAGCAAGGGCAACAGCACATCCCAAAGGATTGCCTCCGAAGGTTGAGCCGTGTGATCCGGGCTCGAAAACTCCGAGAATATCCTCATTCGCAGCTACTGCACTTACGGGGAATACTCCTCCGCCGAGGGCTTTACCCATAATGATAATGTCAGGGATGATATTGTCGTACATAAAAGCAAACATTTTCCCTGTTCTTGCAAATCCTGTTTGAACTTCATCGACTGATAGAAGTATATTGTTTTCTGTTGCAATATCTCTAAGATTTTTTAGAAATCCCTGATCCGGAACGACGACCCCGGCTTCACCCTGTATGGGTTCGACCATGATGCCGACCGTATTTTCGTTGACGGCTTTTCGTACAGCTTCCGCATCGTTATACGGAACAACTATGAATCCCGGTGTATAAGGACCGTAATTATCCTTAGCCAGAGGATCGGTTGAGAATGAAATTATTGTTGTGGTCCTGCCGTGAAAGTTTTCTTCAAAAACAATTATTTCGGCTTTGTTTTGTTCAACTCCCTTTACCTTATATCCCCATTTTCTCATGGCTTTAATTGCAGTCTCAACAGCTTCCGCTCCGGTGTTCATAGGAAGGATCATATCTTTTTCGGTAACTTCAGCGAGTTTTTTGGCAAATGCAGGCCACTTATCGTTAAAGAAAGCTCTTGATGTAAGTGTCAATGTATCAGCCTGGTTTTTTAATGCTTTAATTATTGCGGGATGTCTGTGTCCCTGATTTACTGCCGAATAGGCGGAAAGCATATCAATATACCTATTCCCTTCGGGATCCTCAACCCAAATACCTTCTGCTTTTGATATTACGACTTCAAGCGGATGATAATTGTGAGCCCCATACTTATGCTCCATATCCATCAATGTTTTAGAACTGTAATTATTCATTTTTCACCTCGTATCTTTAAATTTTTAAGCTAAAAACCAATTTTAGCAGTTTAAATTTCCAAGTCAACACATATAAATATAAAAGAAAATGTAAAAAAAAATAAAATTTTATTTTTATGTTTGCGAAATAAAAAATGATTATCTATAATTTATATTAATTGATTCGGAGGGAGTGAATGAGATTTCAAAAAGAAGACTATGAGAAAAAAAGGGGAAAAAAGAATTTATTAATATTAATATCTTCAATTTCCTTAGGTTTGATCCTGGTTTTTTTGTTTATGCCAAAGGGAGTCAAAGAAAAGGAAACCACTTTTGAAGAAAGAATTTCTGAAATTGCATTAAAAAATGATAATTTAATGGCAAAAAGATTAACGGTTCCTCAGTTAATTAAGGTTATTAAACCTCTTATAGTATCAATAACTACGTTTGACAAAGATGGGAATCCGCTTGCTCAGGGTAGTGGTTTTTTTATAAATAGCAAAGGTCATATTGTTTCAAATCTCCATGTTTTTGCCGGTTCTGTAAAGGCTAAAATAAAAACAAAATTCGGAGTCTTTCAGGTAACTAGTTTTTTAGATTCTGATGAAAACAGTGATATAATTTTATTTAAAACTACTTTTTCAGGAAAAGTGTTAAAAAAAAAGATAATAAAAATAGCCCAAAGTATGCCTATGATCGGTGAGAAAATTGTGTCTATCGGAAATCCGATGGGATTGGAGTTGTCTGCTTCGGACGGAATTGTATCAGCAATAAGAAAAAGAAAGCCTTTCGGAACGGTGATACAGATCACTTCTCCGATATCTCCCGGTTCAAGTGGGAGTCCTGTGTTGAATATGAGAGGGGAGATTATCGGGATTGCTACTTTTCAGATGAGACAGGGACAAAACTTGAATTTTGCGATACCTATTTCAAAGGCTGTTAAACTTAAATCTAAGCAGGAATTGTTACTATCAAAAATGAATTCTTTGGGAAGCGAGGAATTTCAATTGATCAATGACCCTTTCGAACGCGGTGAATTTTTAGTTAGACAAAAAGATTTTAAATCTGCTGTTCCTTATTTGAAAGAAGCTCTCTTGAAGGATTCACAGAATGCAAAAGCACATTTTGATTTAGGGATCTGTTACAGAGAGTTGAAATCCTCAAAATCCATTTTGGAATTTAAGAGAGCTATTGATATAGATTCGGATTTGGAAAACATATATTACGAAATGGGTTTAAGCTATATGTCTATGAATATGCTGGATGATGGGTCCAGTTCATTTCGTACTGCATTGAAGAAGAACCCGGATAATTTTAAGGCAATGGAAAAGCTCGGTTCTATCTATATCATTAATAAAATGTACGGAAAAGCAAAAAATATTCTTGAAGCTGCTGAAGAATTAAATGAATCCTCCGAATTATATAATTTATTAGGATTGACCTATTTTGCCTTGTCGAAAAACATGAAAGCGATTAATGCATATGAGAAGGCGATTGATCTGGATAAAACAAATATCGAATCATATATCGGTATCTCAAATGTCCTGATTAAAGTGGAAAATTGGAGGCAGGGAATCAGATATTTAAACATTGGTCTTCTTGAAAAAGCGAATTCTCCGGAATTACATTTCCTTAAAGGAGTTATGTTGCTTGGAAATGATAATATAATAGGATCGGAAATAGAATTGCGTATCTTAAAACAGTTCAAAGGGAAAGGGATTTACAAACTGAGAGATAAATTACAATATGCAATATCCATCTACAAAAGGTATAAAACAGTTAAATATCAATAATAATAAGGGGTTGAGATGAGTTTAAAAAAACTTTTGATTATATTCCTGATTATTAGTGGTTTAATTGTTGTTTTTATATTTTTTACTGTTGATGAAACCGTTAAAGCAAAAACTTTAGACAAAATTGAAAAATTTAAAAAGACTTATGACGCTCACAACTGGAAATCGAAAGAGGTTACAAGAGTGAAGATTCTTGATTTTTTTGATGAATATATTGAGTATTCGGTTAAAGCATTAAGAGCTAAAGGAATGTTGAAAAAAAATCTTTTAAATCCGAATGATCAGGAAAAGATTTATGAAGATTTTGTGGTTAAAATCAAGGATATAAAAAAGATTGCATACAATAATCTTTCTCTTTCTGATAGTGATATAGAGAAGATTATGGATTATATCATTTTTCAGACGAGTGGATACTTGGAGTATAGCATTAAAAACAAGCCGGATGACAAAACATTGGAGAGAATTAATCGCACATGGGTTGAATTGGTAGTGCCTGAATTGCAGTATACTTTGTTTGAAATTAAAAATAGAGAAGAATTAAGACAAAAACAGAGTGAAGGAAGTCCGAAAATAGAGTTTGTAAAAAAAAAGAAAATCAAACCGGTCCCGGAAACTCTTGTCCCGGTGAATGAGACTAAATATGTAAAAAAAAAAGTGTTTACATCGATCCCTTTTGACAGGCTGGATAAGTACCTTGATAAAATTGTAAGAATCGAATTGCTCAATGGAAAATCTTTTAACGGAAAAATAAGAAGGATTGAAGGTAATGTCTTTGTCATAGATATAGTAATGGATAACGGTGTTATGACGATGAGGATGAAAAAAGCTGAAATCAGAACTTTTAAAGAGATAAAAGAGATAACAGAAATAGTAACGGGGGATAATTAATTCAACTGAATTTCTATTGATACTGCCTTCCGTTTCAATTCTTTATAGGCGTTATGTTTATTTGCGATATTTATCATTTTGCCATTTCTTCGGATTGTTTTTTATATATTTTTTGATCTTATTTAATTCCTTTGTGTTTCGGATTATGTGATCATAAAATCCGGGTTGCCAAAAAAATAAAACACTCTTTGTATCTCTGTTGATTTCAAATGTGCAGCGTCCTTTATACCATCTGATAATTCTTGAAATTGATTGATTTAACATCGGATTTTTTGCCCCTGTTATACCACCGTTATTTTTAATGGTAGAGACGCGATTAATCGCGTCTCTACGGGGTAAATTTCGATCATTTTTATATCTATTG
>CAZWFY010000053.1:0-17523 GCA_964633415.1 uncultured Clostridia bacterium
TGCCGGGATAGCTCAGTAGGTAGAGCGAGGGACTGAAAATCCCTGCGTCGGTGGTTCAATTCCGCCTCCCGGCATTATTTATTTTAATTATTAATTTTTTTTTGAGATATATTTCTTTCCGGAATATATAATAAATATGAATAAGAATGCTTTTTTTGTCATACTGATTTTATCTCTGCTATTTTTTTCTTCAAATATATTTTCTGAAATTCAAAATTTAAAGATAATATCTCCTAATGGCGGAGAATTGTTTTTTACAAATTCTAATCTTCTGATAAAATGGAGATATCCGTTAAACAATTCCTCCGAACAAAAGTTTGTGATAACTCTTTATAAGAATGGAATTAATTTATTCACTATTTCCAAAATATCTGATTATAACGGTGGAAAATTAATTTGGCATATACCAGGTAATTTTCAAACGGGAGACGATTTTAGAATAAGGATTCGATTAAAGGAAAACTTAGCGGTCAATGATTTCTCAGATTCAGATTTTTCAATAAAAAAAAGGGAAGAGCGTTAGCCCTTCCCTGTCAGATAATTATTTGTAAAAATCTACTTTTTCAAATGTTCTTTAAACCAACCTAAAACGGAATTCCACCAAAATCTTGCATTTTTCGGTTTCTGTACAAAATGATCCTCATCCGGAAAATAGAGCATTTTTGATTCAATTCCCCTTCGCTGGTAAGCAGTGAAAAGCATCATTCCCTGTGATACCGGAACTCTGAAATCACGCTGCCCATGAACAATAAGGATAGGAACTTTGAAATTTTTAACAAACCTTACGGGATTGAATTTTTCATATAGATCACTCTCCCATGGGGTTCCTCCATGCTCCCACTCTTCAAACCATAACTCTTCCGTTGAAAAATACATACTTCTTGCATCAAAAATACCATCATGAGAAACAAGACATTTAAAAGGATATTCAAATTGATCGGAATTACCGGCAATCCAGTTTATCATAAACCCGCCATATGAAGCTCCTGCAGCAACTATTTTATCCTTATCAATATACTTATAATTCTCAATCAGATATTTTTGCCCGAGAATAAGATCTTTAAACGGAGCTCCGCCCCAATCTTTTGAAACGGCATCAGTGAACGCCTGACCGTAGCCTCTGCTTCCATGAAAATTTATTGAAGCAACAACATACCCCGGAGAGGCAAAAAGATTTTGATTCCATCTGTAATGAAAATCATCACCCCATGCACCCTGAGGGCCTCCGTGTATCAGAAATACCATTGGATATTTCTTCCCCTCCTTAAAAAAAGGAGGTTTAAGAATAATTCCTTCAACAGTGTCACCTTTCGCACCTTTAAACGAAAACTTTTCAACATTATTCATCTCAACATCTTTAAATATATCTCTGTTAAGGTTGGAAAGTTTTTTAATCCTTTTTTTCCTCAGATAAAACATAAAAATCTCTTTAGGAGAAACTACGCTCTGATTTAAAAAGATCAGTTTTTTTCCGTCCGGTGTGATATCAAGATTTGAAGAATAAACATTGTCAACAATCTTTTTTATCTTACCGTTTCTGAGTCTGACTCTGTAAATCGGATGAAATATACTTTCGTAAACACTAAAATATATATATTTTTCGTCAGGAGAAAAGATAAATTCATTAACACTGAATTTAAAATTATCCGTAAGAATTCTTCTTGATTTATTCTTTAAATTAAACAGTATAATGTTATGTTTATCAGCTTCGAACCCCTCCCTTTTCATTGAGATATATCCAAGATATTTCCCGGTAGGTGATAATAACGGATCAGCATCACTTCCTCTGTTTGTTTTTGTGATATTCTCCTCATTTCCGGTATCAAGATCTCTTATAAAAATATCATTGTTAGTTGATATCGCAACCATTTTATCAACATTTTTTACATAGATAATCTTTTTCCCGTCATTAGTAAATAAAAAGTCCTTCCTCCCCCCGAGATCCAGCGGAGGAGTATCATAATTTCCCGGAGTAAGATCAATATATCTCTTGCCCAATGAAAAAATATGACTTCTTTTTCCATCTTTCCAATGATTCCAGACTCTATACATTAATGAGGTTAATACTTTTACATTTACTCCCGATTCCTTTATTTTTTTTTCTTTGGAAATACTATCCTCAAGTGTTTCGGCATCGGGGAAAACCTCTTTTTGAAATGCGTAAGAGTAAGAGTCTTTTTCTTTTATTTTAATATAAGAATCAACTCCATCCGGAACCGAAGAGACCCTTTTTATCTTTCCGGTATGCAGATCCTTTTCGTAAATCTGATAATCTCCTGCTCTTGATGAGAGAAATGAAACAACAGAACCATTAACAAATGCAGGCAAAATATTGTTACCCTTGGAATTTGTAACTCTTTTTACTGAATTCCCATTAATATCCATTAAATAAATGTCGGTTTTATAACTGTTATTATTTATATCGGGAACTTTGACTGCAAAAACAATCATTTTTCCATTCGGAGAAACAGACATTGACGATACTCGTTTTGCAGAAAACATATCTTCAAATTTCAAAGCTCTTTTTGAACTTCCAAAGACTAAAAAAGTCGAAAATAAAATAATTACAACTATCCTTATCTTATTCATACTTCCTCCATTAATTGACACTAAATTAGAATTATTTTACTGCTTTATCTATTCTTCAGTCTTAGTTTCCGGCTCACTAACCTCTTCAGTAGTAGCTTCTTTGGTTTCAGATGAAATATCCAGTTGATTAAACTCTTCCTGAGTTAAAATAGAAGTAATAAGATATCTGCTTCTCGACATTTTTTTACCGCCGAGAGTCAGCAAGTATTTTTTTAAAACAAAAACATAATTTTTAACCTCTTTGTTTAAGAGGGTAACTTTGATAACAGCCGTAACCGTTTGGCTTTTTCCCGTAAACATTTCAAGATTTTTCATATTCGGTCTGCTAACGGAAGCTTTCATCATTCTTTCTACAGATTCAATTTTCTTCTGAAGGTCTTTCTTCTGTGCAACGATCATTTTAAATTGATTTAAGATATCCTGCTTTTCCTTCTTTTTATCGGCAATCTTAGCTTTCAACTCATTTTTCTTACGGCTTCCTCTTGCATCTGCGAGTTCATCTTCAAGATCAAGTAGTTCATCACCGATATCACGGAATTTTGTTCCGATATTTTTTTTCTGCTTATCAATATCTGCAAGTTTTTTTATCAATCCCGGTAATTCAATCTCTTTTTCAACAGGTTCTGAAATAGACACTATTTCATATGAATCATATTTTATCAACTTAGGATTGACAGCCATAGCAGACATAGTATCCATATCCCCTTTTTCACTTACTTGCATTGCCTGGAAATATTTTGAAATTGTGACTTCTTCAGGTTTTTGACAAGATGTTAATACGACAAAACTAATAATTAAAAAAACAAATAAAGTTCTCTTCATTTTAATCTCCTCTGTTTCTTATAATATTTTATCTGATTTTAATAAAAATTCAAATGGTTTTTGAAAAATTTCTCTAATTTTCAAGAAATTAATTTAAAAAGAATTGTTTAAGTTAAGAATAGTAAAATAAATATAGCCGGATTCTTATCTTCCGAAGAAACGTTTTTTCTTTTTTTTTATACTGCCTGTTTTAATTTTTTCTATTTCACGTTTTGCCATATAATGATCAGGCTGCAATTCCAGAACTCTTGAAAAACATTTAGCTGCTTTCTTAATTTTTTTTGTTTTTTTAAAAAGCTCACCGAGAAAAAAAACAGCTTCCGTGTTGGCAGGTTTAAGCTCAATGGCTCTGGACAGATTTCGTAGTGCCTCATCAGTAAAAAACTCTACATTCAATTGACACTTACCGAGAAGTAAAAGTATATCAAAATCATCTTTTTTTACTCTAAGAATATCTTTTAGCATAGGAATAGCTTCATCAAAATGCCTTCTTTCATAAAGATCTGCAGCATTTTTTAAAATTTCACTGCGTTTTTCACCGGGACTATTTTCATCTTCACCAACATTTTCTTTCTCAGGTTGAATATTATTTTCAATATCAGGTGAACTTTTCATATTTGAAATAGATTCGGTTTCCACCTCACCGGATCTATCCGATTCATCTTTTCTTTTATTGTTGTTTGGCATAAGAGTATTCGTTTTTAATAAAAGTTTTAGATTTTCTCTGACAAATTCAGCCGTTTTTTTTATTTCGGGAGCCAGAGCGGATCCAAATCTTTCAGGATCAAATTTTTCAATTGCCAGTTTAAATTTATCTTTAACTATATTTACCGGATCATCTTTTTCAATTTTTAAAATTTTAAATATTTCCGGGCTGTTTTCTTCAATACTCCTTTTAATATTCAGTAAAGCAATAAGATCATCCTCAATATAGTCAATGTTTTTTCTTGGTCTGAACTGAACGAGATTCAATAAAAAAAGAACGGATAACATTCTCCAATATTCATTCGGGGATATATTTCCCTTTGAAATTATCTCTCGATTTGATAATTCGCGATTTTTATCTAAAAATCTGTAGAACTCAAGTTCATCTATTGATAAAAGCCCTCTGGTTTCAAATGACCCCTTGTTAATTTCCGGAGAGTGAAAAGCATATTTACTTCTAAAATAGTCACAAACTTCATCTCTTTTCCCTCCTTCGTAAATAATATTCTGCACCGGTATAGAAATGTCGGAAGATCTTTTACCCGGAGAATCATATTCCTCAAACTCCCAACTTCCTCCTACCATTGAAAAAGAAGTAACAGCAATTCTTCGCGTTCTATACTCTTTTGCCTTCCTCAGATCAGATTTTGTAATAAAATGTTCACTTAATAAAATTCTTTCCAACTCATCACTTTTACTATATATTAATCCACTGACATATTCATAATGTGAATCTGAAATTATACTAAGCAGATTTAGTATCACTCCAAGTTTTTCATCAAAACTGTTACTTTCTGCCTTTACAATATTTCCGGAATTAAATATCACACTTTTCTTTAAATCACCGGAAACAGATTTTAACTCTCCCGACTTTTTTTTTAAATAAATACTTTTATACTCAATAAAAACCGGTCTTTCTGAAATATTTAGCAATTCTCTCCTTTTTATTAGATAATAAAAGACCTTTAAAAAAATGTCAAACAAAAAAAAGGGGGAGCTTTTGCCCCCCCGAAAACATATTTTTTTGATTATTTAATTGAGATTGGTATCTTTTTTGATTTTACCTCTTCTGCTTTTCCTATCTTTAACTCAAGAACACCCTCTTTCATTGATGCTTCAATTTTCTTAGGATCAATATTCTTCGGAATGGTAAATGATCTGCTGAAAGAACCGCTAAAACTTTCAACACGATGATAGTTTTCTTTTTTAACCTCTTTATCTTCTTTCTTCTCTCCACTGATAGTAAGAACATTTTCTTTGAAATCAATTTCAATATCATCTTTCTTCATTCCCGGTACTTCGATCTTAAAAACATAACTATCTTTAGTCTCATAAATATCGGTCGTCGGATTCCAGTCGGAAAATCCATCTGTTCCCAATAGTCCTTCCCCAAGAAAATCATTTTCAAACAATCTGTTGATCCTGTCGCCTAATCTAACAAGATCTCCATAAGGTTTCCATTTTAAAAGTGTCATTTTTTACCTCCTTTTTCCTTCTGTAGAAAATATAGCATTAAATATTAATTTTGTCAACTTTTTTGATTACTTTTTTATCATATATATCTAAGTGTAATATTATCAAGTTTATGCTTTGAAAATTTTAGTCACTAAAAAAAATTAAAACATTCTTTTAATTCCAAACGTATAAATGTTATTATTAAGCAGGAGATAACTAATGATTGAAGTTAACAGCATCAGTAAAAAATTCAAATTATCAAAAAAACAGAGACGCGAAAGCGGTAAAAAGCAAAAATTTATTCAATCTGTCAAAGATGTTTCCTTCAAATGCCGGCAGGGAAGAGTTTTTACTCTTTTAGGACCTAACGGTGCCGGGAAAACAACAATTTTAAGAATGATAGCAACAATGCTTAAACCTGATTCCGGAACTATTAAGGTTGAAGGTTTTGATACGGTTAAACAGGCGGGCAAAGTAAGAGAAAATATTGGATTCCTTACCGGTTCGACCGGTCTTTATGCAAGACTGACTCCCGATGAAATAATTAAATATTACGCCGATCTCTATGATCTTGAGAATAAATATTTTAAAGAAAGAAAGGATTCGATTTTCAAATCACTTGGGATCAATGAATTTTCAAAAAGAAGAATCGGCAAACTCTCTTCGGGAATGAAACAAAAAGTATCAATTGCAAGAACTCTGATCCACAATCCGAATGTTGTAATATTCGATGAACCGACTGTCGGTCTGGATGTAATCACTTCAAGAAATATTATCAAACTTATAAGAGACTGCAAAGAAGAGGGGAAAACAGTAATATTTTCCACACACATAATGGGAGAAGTTAATATGTTAAGTGATGATCTTGCGATAATTCACGAGGGCGAAATGGTCTATCTCGGTACATTCTCAAAATTCAAATCGGAAATGAAAGAAAAAACACTTGAAGATGAATTTGTAAGAATAATCGGAGGCAACCTATGAAGAATATATTAACAATCTTTAAAAAAGAGATGAAAGATACACTCAGGGACAGACGTACATTAATTATCATGATTATCATTCCTCTTTTACTTTTTCCGGTTATAATAAATATCTCCACCTCATTTATGATGAAACTTGAAAAGGGGGCAAAAGAGAAAGTACTTAATGTCTCTGTTATTTTAAATGGTAATAACCCGGGATTTGAAAAGAAGATCATTGCAAGAAAAGATATGATGTTGAAAAGAAATATTTCCGAAAGCAATGTCAAAGATCTCATATCAAATAAAAAACTTGATTTTGCAATCTCTTTTGACAAAGATTTCGACAAAAATGTGTTAGCCTTGCAACCTGCAAAGATCAGACTCTACTTTCGCTCTTCCGCATCCATGGATATTTCAAAAAAAAGAATAGATAAAATTTTGATGGAGTTTAAAAACGAATTGCTTGAAAAAAGATTGTCCGGACTTGGATTAAAGAAAAATATAATTACACCTATAGACATTGACACTTTGGATATTGCAACTGCCAAAGAAAAATTCGGAGAAAAAGCGGGAGGAATGCTCCCGTATCTTTTCGTTATTTTCTGTTTTATCGGAGCAATGTATCCGGCAATTGATCTGGGAGCAGGAGAAAAAGAACGCGGGACAATTGAAACTCTTCTTGTTAGTCCTGCAACAAGATTTGAGATAGTTGCAGGTAAATTTTCAGTTATCACATTAGCTGGAATAATAAGTGCCCTTCTTTCTTTCGTCGGACTATATCTTTCTCTTAAAATGAATTCCAATATTCCTGAAGAATTTATCAGCATTATAATGAAAATCGTAGATTTAAAATCAATATCAATAATCTTCTCTCTCCTTATACCCTTGAGTATATTTTTTGCCGGAATGCTGCTTTCTTTATCGCTTTTTGCACATTCCTTCAAGGAAGCTCAAAATATTATTACTCCTCTTAATTTTCTTATAATAATCCCTGCATTTATAGGCACTCTTCCCGGCATCAAATTTGATTCCGTTACGGCTTTAATTCCCGTATTAAATGTTTCTCTTGCATCAAAAGAGATAATATCGGGAACGGTAAAATCCGGTCTCCTGATAGAAGTTTACATATCACTGGTTTTTCTTGCAATTCTAAGCTTATGGTTTTGTGTAAAATGGTTTAATCGGGAAAGTGTGATTTTCAGAGAAGCATAGAGTTTCTTTGTTATTAAAATTACCGGTTTTCTCCTTTTGTATTATTTTTTTTTAAAAGAATCTATAATGTCGGAGTGAAGAGAAAGGATACAAAAAATAAATTTACTAAAACTATTTTTAATTTATCCGTTCTCTTCTCACTTATCTTTCTTTTATTATTAATCATTTTACAGAAAAACAGTAATTTCTTCTTTGATCTATTTCAGAACAATCTTCTAAACAGCAAAATAAAAGAGATTTATGTTTTAAAAAGAGGGAAAACTTCAATTGACTTTCTTTCCGGAAAAATATTAATAAGCAACATTCATCTAAAACTAAAAAAGAACAATCTCGAAAATTTAAAATTAAAATATCATAAATTAATTGACATCAAGATTGATAAACTTGAAATTTTTGGTATTTCATGGGTCGATCTTCTAATATCCGGGCAATTAAATTCATCAAAGATAAAAATTATTGGAGGAGAGATTTCATATTTTTATTTTCCATCTGAAAAAGCTTTAAAAATATTGAAAAAAAAGACAAAAAAAACAGGAATATATTCCGATTTTTTATATCTTACAGGATTTAAATTTAAATTTTATAGAAAATATTCAAATTCTCCTTTGATAAATATGAAAAATATTTTTATGAAATTAAATAATCTCAAGATAAATACTTCAAACTCAATTCCATTTAACCGTTTTATATCCTTTGCATCACCCGATTTTTATGCTTCTAATATTGAAATAGTTTTAAAAAGAAAAGAATATTTATTAAACATTGGATCTGTCAACTTATCATCTTCCGAAAGATTGGGTGTTATTACCAAAATAAGCTATTCACCGATTTCTAAATTTAAAAAACCAAATTATTCATCATTGGAAATTAACCGTATGGTTTTTAACAATCCCGATATATTTTCAATTCCGGAAACAGGCATAATAAAAACAAATAATATATCAATTTTCAGCCCTAAACTTAAAATTTTTCATAAAAGATCTTTAAAAACAAGACTATTGAAAACAAGAAAATTTCCTCATGAAATTTTAAACAAAATTAAGTTTAAATTTGATACAGGCGATATTAATATAAAGAATGGAAGTATTGTCTATTACGAGAAGAATATAGGGAGAAAAAGATATGAGTCAATCTTTTTTTCAAATATAACCGGAAAAATTACCGGATTTAAAAATATACACTTTCATAAAAAAGGAAATCTTTTTACAACTTTTAATTTCTCCGGAAAATTTATGAAAAAAAGCTCTCTTAATCTAACATTAAAAATACCGATAAGTTTAAAAACTGCAGACTATCTGTTTGCAGGGAATCTATCCCGGACTGATCCTATGGTTTTCAACCGATTTCTTTCAAGAAATGCACGCCTTAGAATTGACCGGGGGAAAATAGAAGGAATGAATTTTAAGATACTGGCAAACGATCATATAGCTAAAGGAAATATGTATCTTAGATACAGAAATCTTAAAATTTCATTTTTAAAAAAAAGAAACTATTTAAAAAAAAGGAAGTTTTACTCTTTCATTGCAAATACTATCCTAAGAAAAAATAACTTACCGGAATCCGGTTCATTCAAAATTGGGAATATATACTATAAAAAAAGAGAAGAAATATCCTTTCCCAATTTCCTTTGGAAAGCCCTTCTTTCCGGAATAAAATCAAGTTTAAAAAAATAAGATAAAAACTAATCCCTATTCCTCTTTATAAACTCTTCTTCCGATTCAACTCTAATGGCTTTTATTCCGGCTTTCCCAATCAATTTATTTAAAGATTTAATATCACTATTTATAAACTCTCCAAACTTTTTTTCAACCTCGGATAATTTTTTCTTTAAAGTTTTTATAAAAACTATTTGAGATCCGGTCGGAGCTCCTCCATAAGAACTTATTGATGAGTATATCTCAATAAGTTTACCTTGTAACATCTGACTCGAATAGATAGAAGCCTTTTCATCAATCATCAAGTTCCTTATCTTTTTCGCTCTTTTAATATACTCTATTACTTTTCTTTTTATTAATTTTTTGATTTTTTTATCTTTACTAATCTCTGTAAGCTTGTTCTTAATATCCTTTAATGTATCGGAAAAATAAGCCATATGCTCAAGCATTGCATATACTTCCCATATTTTTTTCTGCCTTAATTCTCTCTCTTCAGGACTATGATGTGATAAGCTGTCCGGTCGAAGAACAATTTCCGAATTATACTCCTTTCCATTTTTACTTAATTTGATCTTATAAGTTCCGGGATCCACCATCGGACCACCGAATACAAAACCGGTCAGTCCGGGAGCTTTACCGGCTTTAGGAGCTTTTAATCTCATACTCCAGTAAACTCTGTTGATACCTCTCCTTTTTCCTGTGGGAAGAGTCTTTATCAATTTTCCTTTTACATTAAAAACTTCAAGTTTAAGTTCACCGAAGATATGACGCTTCTTTAAATAATATGTTATCGTTGCACCTTCAGGAGGGTTTTCTCCGAAATACTGAGTGTCTCCCGTCATAATTACTCCCCCCGACACTAACGAAGTTTCCGACGGTCTTGCCGGAAGAATGGAAACATCACTATTCAGCACTTTACTGTCTATACTTCTAAGCGGAGTTATATCATCAATAATATAGATTCCTCTGCCATGGGTTGCGAGAATAAGATCATTTGTAACAGGATGAATTTTAACATCTCTTACAGCGACCTTTGGAAGTGTCTCTTTAAAATGGATCCAATTATTACCTCTGTCAAAAGAGACAAAAAGACCGAATTCCGTTCCGAGAAACAGAAGGTTTTCATTTTTCAAATCCTCTCTTATCACATGAGCATAACCCTCAAGATTTTCATTTGAGATTTTCTTCCAACTCTTTCCGAAATCATCAGTAGTATAAACATAGGTAACCATATTCCCGCTTCTGTGTCCGTCAAAAACAACATATGCCCTACCCTCTTTAAAACGGCTGCTCTCCACGGAAGGGCACCATATACCTTTTGGAAGACCATTAATATTTCTGACAACATTTTCCCAGTTCTTTCCACCATTCTTCGTGATTTGAAGATTGCCGTCGTCAGTTCCTACCCATATTACTTTTTCGTTAACCGGAGATTCTGAAACAGCAACTATCGTGCAATAATTCTCTGCGGCAGTATTGTCCGGGGTTAAACCTCCCGACTTTTTCTGCTGCTGCTTACTTTTATCGTTTGTTGTAAGATCGGGTGAGATCCTCTTCCATCTGTTTCCATGGGTTTCCGATACAAATAAAAATTGAGCACCTATATATATCCTCTT
This sequence comes from uncultured Clostridia bacterium, assembly GCA_964633415.1. Lineage (GTDB taxonomy): Bacteria > Acidobacteriota > Aminicenantia > UBA2199 > UBA2199 > CAZNLS01. The sequence continues at coordinate 11,020 of CAZWFY010000053.1, forward strand.
TTTGCTATTCGGACTCAGTGCAACTGCAGCATTCCAGTTAAATCTGTATTCCGGATCTTTTTCGGAAGGTAAAGGTCTAATTGATGCCAACTCTCCTGTTTTTTCATTATATCTTTGCAACATTCCACCCTGCCATGAAAAATATACACTGTTTTTATCTACAGGATCACGATACATATAGAAACCGTCACCACCGCCGATAGCTTTCCAATCTCTATTTAAAATATAACCGGAAGTTATACTCCTTGACGGTCCATACCAGCTGTTATTATCCTGAAGTCCTCCGTAAACATTGTAAGGATTTAAAAGATCAAAGCTGACATGATAAAATTGTGAAACCGGAATATTCGAAATATGCCTGAATTTTCCACCCCTGTCATATGAAACATAAACACCTCCATCCGTCCCCAATATCATATGTTTCGGATTATCGGAATCTATCCATAATGCATGCTGATCCGGGTGAACAGTCATACCCATAAAACTCTCCATCGCAGATTCAAATGATTTTCCACCATTCTTGCTGACCGACAATAAAAAACTCGGGTTATATACTCTTTCAGGATCTTTGGGATCGACTTTCAAACCGCCAAGATAAAAAGGTCTTGCTTTAACTCCGAATCCTGTTCCACGCTTTTCCCATGTCAAGCCTCTGTTTTTAGAACGGTAAATATATGTATCTTTTGCTTCAACGAGTGCATAGATCATATTTGGATCGGACTTGAATATATCGAGAACAATTCTTCCAAGTCTTCCCTTCGGAAGACCCTTGGAAAGTTTTCTCCACGTTTTTCCGGAATCATTACTTTTAAAAAGTCCGCTTCCTTTTCCTCCCGATGTAAAGAAATATGGTTTCCTTCTAAATTCCCACATTGCGGCATAGAGAATATTCGGGTTTTTCGGATCCATATCAAGATCAATACATCCGGTATCAGGATTAACATATAGAATTTTTTCCCACGTTTTTCCTCCGTTAACTGTTTTAAAAAGCCCTCTTTGAACATTTGAATTCCATAAATGACCTGCAACCGCGGCATACACAATATCCGAATTATTGGGATCAACTATAATTGTGCTTATTCTTTCGGAATCCTTCAACCCCATGCTTTTCCAGGTTTTCCCGCCATCAACCGTTCTGTAAATTCCGGTACCCACGGAAACACTATTTCTCATATTTATTTCTCCCGTACCGACCCACACTATATCCGGTTTTTTCTGATCAACAGTAATACACCCGACAGACATTGTATGTTTATCAAAAACAGATTCAAAAGTTATACCTCCGTCTTTGGACTTCCAAACTCCTCCGCCGGCTGTTCCTATATACATGGTATTTTTATCTTTTTCAACAACATCAATACAGGTTATTCTTCCACTCATCACAGCAGGTCCGATATTCCTTGCTTTTATATCTCCGAAAAGCGAACTGTCTATTTTATTTTTCCCCTGAGTCGGAATAAATAACATTATCACAAGTAAAAAAATCAATCCGGATTTTAAATGCATAATCGCCTCCTTATGCCTTTATTTAATTATGATTATAGAACAGTGGCAATGGAATGCCAAATAATATATAATTTATATACAATCAATTTCGGAGGATAAAAATGAAAAAATTATTTACAGTTCTATCATTCATTATTTTTATTATTACCTTTCTGAATGCTCAATCACTTGATGAGATAATTAAAAAAAATATTGCCGTTAAGGGTGGGGCTGAAAAGCTCAATTCCATTAAAACAGTTCAGATCGAGGGAAAGATGATCAGAATGGGAATGGAAATGAAAATCTCGATGAAATATAAAAAGCCTTCTATGATAATAATGGAAATAAACATATCAGATAAAAAAATAATTCTCGGATATGACGGCAAAACAGCATGGCAGATATCTCCGTTTACAGGCATTGACGGTCCCCAGGAGATGACCGGCGAGCAGGCAGACCAGATAATTGAGAATCTTGATATGTTTGAGGACCCGTTCCTTGATTATAAAAAAAAAGGTAATAAGATTGAGTTCATAGGAAAAGATGACTTGGAAGGAACAGAAGTTTTCAAACTCAAACTGACAAAAAAAGACGGTAGAATCGTTGTTTTCTTTTTAGATTCCGATTCTTTCATTGAACTTAAAACAGAGATGATTAAAAAAAAGAAGGACGGAAAAGAGACAGTATTCGAATCATATATGGGAGACTATAAACAGGTAAACGGAATGATGATAGCTCACTCTATAAAGATCAAAGTAAACGGTATCGATATGGGAAATATGATTATTGAAAGTATTAAATTTAATCAACCTCTTGAATCAAATTTATTCAAAATGCCGAAAAAGAAACAAGTTAAAAAAAAATAAAATATTCTTAATTGACAAAAAACAGATATATACTATGGAAAGAGATAAAGCTTATAATTTGTTGAATGAACATCTGAAGAATAAAAATCTTATAAAACATTCTCTCGCCGTTGAAGTTTGTATGAGATCGATGGCTCAACGATTCGGAGAGGATAAAAATGAATGGGGTATTGCAGGTCTTCTTCATGACCTTGATTATGAATATACTTCGGAAAACTCTGAAATGCACGGTATTAAAACAGCAGAAATATTACAAGATTTTGATATCTCCTCCGACATAATACATGCTATTAAAGCACATAACCACAGAGTTGAGACTATATCAAAAATGGATATTGCTTTATATGCAATAGATCCTACAACAGGATTTATTACAGCCGTAGCTTTAATGCACCCTTCAAGATCCTTAGAAGCTGCAAATTTAAAAAGAATGAAGAAAAGATTTAAGGAAAAATCATTTGCAAAGGGTGCATCAAGAGAGCAGATACGTACATGTGAGAAACTCGGAATAAGTCAGGATGATTTTCTGATGATCTGTAGAGATGCAATGCTAAATATACATGAAGAGCTCGGACTCTGATTCTTATTAACCGTGAGTATTAAACCTGAACTCTCCTCCTGAATATAGATCAAGAACTGATCCCGGTGCAATATTTCCTTTCAGATTCAATCTCTTTTCAAAGACTCTAACTCTAAATATCACAACTTTTCTTGGCGGAATAGTTCTCGGACGAATTATATATCTGTTCGATCTCATTACTCTTCGTAGGATTAAGTTCCCATTAGCCGCATTTATTATTGTAAGTTCGGCACTGTTTCTGTTTCTGGTTTGTCTTGACCATATTACCGTTATAGGTTCGCCGACATCAAGTCCGATTTTGTAGACAGGAGTGATTCTGAAAGAACCGGATGAAGTAATATTATCGGAAACTATTGCAACATTTCTTCCTCCGAGTGAGATAGATAAACTTAAATTATTTCGGTTTGCAGAATTGCCGAACACTCTTCTTGATACCACGGCTCCTCTAACATTGGACAAACCCGTAAAGACTCCATCCCTATTAACTCCGATAGCTGTTCCGCTGACGGATACTCTTGCATTATTTATTGATGCTCCAAACTTTCCGCCCCTTTTCAACCGAATATTTGAACTTATCTGATTAGTTTGAGAATTATAAATAAGATAGCCTTCTATATAGACATTTGTCAAAGGTCCGACACCCATTCTTTTATTATTATTAAATACAGCACCTTGTGCATTTAGTATATTAATTGATGAAAAAAAGATAAAAACAGATAATAAAGTAAAAAATATTACACTCACTCTTTTTAGTTTCATTTTTCCTCCTAATAAATAAATAATATATCAAAGACAAGAAATATTCAAATTTATTTTATCGTTGTTTTTGATCGCTTTCTTTCTTTTGAGGAAATTACTATCCTGTCATTTTCAGGAAAATATCTGATTATTTCTCCAACTGTTTTCCCGCTCTTTTCTCTTGAGATGAATGCATTACCGGAAAAGATTATCTCTTTTTTTGTAATATCCCAACTGATATTATCTGCTTTTCCTTTCAAATCTACTTTTTCAAAGATTATATTTTTATCTCCGATTATCTTTTTTATTCCTTTCTTGCTATCAAAAAAAACAGTGATTTTCTCTCCCGACACCGAACTGTCACCGTAGATAAATTTTGCATCTCCATTTATTTCTATTCTGTCATTCTTATCAGACATTAAAAGATTCGCCCCTTTTAGACGTACATCATTATCCGAATCTTTTAAAGATACGATTACATGTCCATCAAGATTAAAAAAACTTTTATTTTCGATTTTGAGAAAATCACATGTTATTTCTGTATTATCCTGAATAAGTTTTACATTTCCGGAATATTTAACTTTTCCCTTCTCTTCCACTATTTCAATCTTTTTCGATTTTACAAAGATTGAACCTCCTGTAAATATCGGATTGGAAGAATTCAAATTTATAGTTGAGGTTATCTCTTTATCGGAAAACAATTTTCCCCTCTTCAGATCTATTTTAAAATCAGAGGAGATAAACCTACTTCCCTCTCTCTCAACGATCGCTCTTTTTCCTGAAATCAGTGCTATCTCTTTTTTAGGTTTATATTCGATTTTCCCACTTGTCCCGCTTATTCCCTTAAATTTAAATTCACAATTGGTCATCGCAATACAGGAAACAACTTCACCTTTCTCATTATAGTGAATTCTAGCTCTGTTAGAATTAATAATGAATCTATTTTTCCCGGATACATTTATTCTACTTCCTCTCAAATTTCTGACAAAACTTATCTTATCATTTTCAGGATTAAATTTTATAAAAATAGAACCGGCTTCGATTTTAAGTTTATCTCTATCTCTCTTTATATTAAGAATTCCGTTCTTTTTTATATCAAGAGAGCGAAGATACCCGTTTTCAGCTAAAATAACTCCTATTCTTCCGCCTCTCGCTTCTCTGAAATTACTACTCCCGATTTCTTTAATAAGAACATAACCGTCTCCGGTAACAACAGATCTGCTTATCTTCTTAAAATCATCAGTAAAAATAAGAGCTATCTCATCACCTTTTAACATTGAATAATCACTCTGAATTAAAGCATTACCACTAAAGATTATTTTATTTAATTTACCGAGAATAATCATTTTATCGGTTTTATAGCTATATTTTTTATTCTCTTTTATAAAACTACCGGTTGTTGAAAAAAAATTTAATACATCAATTTTGATGTGATATTCAAGACCTTTTTCAGATATTCCATCAAGATCCTTTAACCAGTATTCGACCTTACATTCTGTGGAAATCAATGAATTTCCCTTCATAAGAATATGATCACTCTCAAGCAGAAGATCCTTTGACTCTATTTTGACCTCACCATCAAGAAATAGTGTTGAAAAGTTACTCTCCACATAACCTTTTATTGATGAAAAATTTGTATCGCTGCTTATTTTACCCTTTTTATAAATTATCCCTTTGATACCGTATAAATCCATCCTGTCGCTTTTTTCAAACTGTAGTTTATCAATATTTTTTTTTGAGCTGTCACATCGTATTTCAAGTGCTAATTTGTTTGAAGAGTTAAAAACCTTATAAAGAAGTTCCTTACCCACTGTTATATCTTTTTCTATAATATTACCACTGCTCTTCCTGCGAATTTTTGATAAGATAACAACAGTAACAACTAATAAGATTAGAATTAAAAAATATTTTACAAAATTTTTAAAGCTCATTCTATTCAGGATAACTGTCAAATAGTTTTCCCCATTGAGAACCGGTCACCCAATCTTCAACCGTTTTCTTCCCTTTTAAATTGTACCAGATCTTGTCATGATAAATCTCAGAAGCAAAGATAAATATATTTACAAGAGGTGTATGGAAAAAGAGTTTCTGAAGATGTTTCAAAGGTGTATCATGCCATAAAACTCTTCCGGTGCCGGTTGCAAAATTTACACCGACTTCAAAATTCCAATTCTCCTTTGCAAGATCCGTATCACCAACCAATTCTATCTGAGAAGGATCTCCCACTCCGAGCCCTCTTTCATGAGAAAGATAGATGCATGGAAGTTTCTTCCAGTCAAATCCCATGAGTTTTGCAGCAACGGAATCTATTGCAACCTGGTCGGCAGAAGCAAGTATGATGTTTTTGTCGTGAGGAACAACCGTTCTCGGACCGGGACCTGATCCTGCAGTAGTTCCATCCATCGTAGCAAACATTCCGCTGTGGATCTCCCTTCCGATAGCCAAAAGATCCACAAGAGTCTCATGTATCCATGTATGAGTATAGTGTCTTCTGTAATTCAACAAACCACCGAAAGCATTTTTTAGAGCTCCCGTATAAGTCGTATATGAGTGAGTCTTTACGGTAGGCATCTGAATAATATTTTTTCCTACAAAATAATCGGGAATAATAATCCCATCCGGAAATATTTTGTGTAACGCCAGAGTTTTAAATTTCGGTTTGAATTTTATCCATTTCATATCAGATTCTTTAAAATTAAAAAGAATGGGAATATCAAATTTCTTGTATATGGGTTTAAATTTAAGATCCTTTTCACCCTTTTCCGCTATTGTAACAACCGTATGGTTGTGAACTGCAACAAGATCATCAAATCCGTTTTTCTTAAGAGCCGAAAT
>CAZWFY010000054.1:0-16925 GCA_964633415.1 uncultured Clostridia bacterium
ATAAATCCGACTTAGACTCCTCTGCCTCCCCCGGCAATATCTCAATGAAATATCTAAGTAATGATTTACTCCCTTAATATTGTGAGTTCAGCTGATAGCTGAAAACTCTACCAACTCTCTTTACCAGAAAATGATGTATAAAATTACAGTAATTACTATAATTCCGATTCCCGCAACTTTTGCCTGGGAGCTCGGAGTTACATCAACTTCTTTATTAACAGGCATCTTAACCGGTTCGGGAAGCGGTTTGAAAATAGTTATGACCGCCATTAGTAATACAAGAATGATAAAAGTTATTGCCATATGATTAAGAAATGAAATATCAGGAAATATCCATAGCAGCATTCCATATATTACAACATTTCCGAGCATCGCCGATATGGCGGCAGAGGAAGGTGCTTTGCGTATGACGAGTCCGAAAAGAAAAACCGTTACAATTCCGGGAGATATAAATCCCTGGAACATCTGAATATATTTAAAAATCCCTCCAAATCTCGGATCTCCCAGAAACGGTGCAATAAAACACGCTATAAGGACAAAAACAGCTGTCATAAATCTTCCGACCTTTACCAGTTTTTCCGCTGATGCACTCTTACGAAAATGACGTTTATAAAGATCCATGGTAAAAATAGTAGAAGCTGAATTCAACATAGAATCAAGACTGCTTAAAACAGCTCCGAACAGAGCTGCAAACATTATCCCACGCAGCCCCATTGGAATTATTTCCCTGATCAACGTCGGATAAGCCTGATCACCGCTTGCAATTTGCCCGGAATATAGTTGGAAAGCAATTATTCCCGGAAAAACTATGATAAAAGGAATTATCAATTTCAACCCTGCTGCAAGCATTATTCCCTTCTGCCCCTCTTGAAGACTTTTCGCTCCAAGAGTTCTTTGGACAATAAACTGGTTAAGCCCCCAATAAAAAATATTGGGTATCCATAATCCTAATATTAATGCTGTCCACGGGAGTTCGGGATGAGATGCAGGAAGTATCATATGAAGTTTATCTGCATTTGTTTCTAAAAATACCGAAACTCCCCCTACGGCTTTTAATCCGAGCACAAGAACGATCGCTCCCCCGATAAGAAGAGCGGTTCCCTGAAACAGATCCGTCCAGACAACAGCCTTCAAACCACCGTAAATTGTATATGCACCGGCTATAATTCCGATAAGCCAGACAGCCATGGTGAGATCCATTCCGAAAATGGTTTTTAATCCTATTGCACCTGAATAAAGTATTGAAGCAAGTGCAACTGCAACATACATAATCATCATAAAAGTTGCCATGATCGCACGACTTGCCGGATTATACCTGTATTCAAGAAATTCCGGAATTGTATATATCCCGCTTCTTAAAAATCTCGGTAAAAGAAAAAGAGCAACAAACACAAGCGTAACAGCCGCCATCCATTCATAATTTGCTACAGCCAGTCCGAGTCCGCCATACCCTGCTCCCGCCATACCGACAAAGTGTTCGGTTGAAATATTTGATGCGATCAGAGACAAACCTATCAACCAAAAACCAAGCCCTCGCCCTGCAAGGAAATAATCTTTGGATGTCTTTTCATCGCGGGATTTATAAAGTGAAATTGCAATAACGATAGCAAAAAAACCACCGAAGGTTAAAAAATCCATCCAGTTTAGAGTCATAATTTCTCCTGTTAAATAAAGAAAAAAAATAATATTTACTATTTTTAGGTTTTCAGTCAAAAATGTCAAATTTTTTTATTTAAACATTAAAATCGGAATGTCTTAGAATTCATTTTTTTAATCTCATTTATTCTTTACTTATTAAAAAAATTTTTATAAAATTATCACTCTTCAATAAATAAATTTTAAAGGAGTCGATATGGGAAAAACTTTTGCCGAAAAGGTTTTCGGAATTAAAGCGGGAAAAGATGTCAGAGCGGGAGATATTGTCTCTGTCGAACCCGATTATGTGATGAGCCATGATAATGCAGCAGCTATATCAGGCACATTTAAAAAGATTGGGATCAATAATGTAAAATATCCCGGAAGAATAGTTATAATTCTTGATCATGAAGTTCCGGCTCCCAAAGAGTCTTCCGCAATAAATCACAAAGAGATACGAAAATTTGTCTCCGAACAATCAATTCCAAACTTTTTTGATATAAACAACGGTATTTGTCATCAGATATTTGTTGAAAACGGATTTGCAATGCCCGGGAAATTAATTGTGGGTTCCGATTCTCACACGACAACATACGGAGCACTCGGAGCTCTCTCGGCAGGAATAGGAAGATCCGAAGTTGCAGCAATATGGGCAACCGGAGAGCTGTGGTTCTCCGTACCTGAAACATTGAAAATAGAAGTGAACGGAACTCCTTCAAAATGGATAACTCCTAAAGATATAACACTTCATATAATCGGAAAGATCAGATCGGATGGAGCTGACTATAAAGCTGTGGAATTTACAGGCTCCACGATTTCAAATATGGAGATTGAAGAGAGAATGGTTTTAACTAATATGGCAGCTGAAATGGGGGCAAAATGCGGTTATATCCCACCGGACAGCAAAACATTTGAATTCCTTAAAAGACGTGCAAAAACCGAATATGAACCTCTCTATTCAGATAAAGATGCAACTTATTTTAATGCGGTTAAGATCAATACGGAAGAGATCGTTCCAACAGTTGCAAAACCTCATACGGTTGACAACTATTCGCCGATAACGGAAGTGGAGGGAACAAAGATAGACCAGGCTCTCATAGGGACCTGTACTAACGGAAGACTATATGACCTGAGAGCTGCCGCAAAAGTTTTAAAAGGGAAGAAAGTCAAAGCAAGAACTCTGATAGTCCCCGCTTCGAGAGCAGTATATAAAGCCGCTATCCATGACGGAACAATTGAAACCCTTGTAGATGCAGGAGCCATCATTCTCAATCCCGGTTGCGGACCATGCCTCGGTGCTCATGAAGGAGTTATGGCTCCCGGTGAAGTTACATTTTCAACTGCCAACAGAAATTTTAAAGGCAGAATGGGATGCAGAGAAGCTGAGATTTATCTCGGTTCCCCTGTTTCTGTTGCAGCTTCGGCAATAGCCGGTGAAATTGTTGATCCACGGAGGGTTTTATGAAAAAGATATTTAACGGAAAGGTCTGGAAATACGGAGACAATGTCAATACGGATGTGATATTTCCGGGAAAATACACATATCAGAAAATGGAGCCCGAAGAGATGGCAAAACATGCGATGGAGGACCTTGATCCCGATTTTGTCAATAAAGTAGGAGAAGGTGATATCCTTGTCGCCGGTAAAAATTTTGGTATGGGTTCATCGAGAGAACAGGCCGCAATTGCAATAAAGTATGCGGGAATAAGTGTAATAATTGCAAAATCATTTTCACGTATATATTTCAGGAATGCAATCAATGCAGGAATGCCTGCAATAAAATCAACCGAAGCTGTTGAGGCAATAGAGAACGGTGATGAAGTAACAATTGATATGGAAAAAGGAAAGATCATAACAAAAAAAGGTGAATTTACTTTTTCCCCATATCCGGATACGGTAATGACAATACTTGAAAAAGGCGGACTTATAAATTATATTCGATCACTTGTGTGAAAGATTTTGCAAATGATCGTTTTTATATAAAAAAATATAAAAAATTCAGGAGGAATAATGTCAAAACGAACAGTCGTTTTAATGCCCGGGGACGGCATAGGAAAAACAGTTTTACCCGAAGCAGTCAGAGTTCTTGAAGCTGCCGGATTCGAAGCTGATTATGTTAATGCAGATATAGGGTGGGATTTTTGGTGTAAAGAAGGGAATCCTCTACCGCAGAGGACAATAGATCTTCTTCAGAAGCACGGATTATCTCTTTTCGGTGCAATAACGTCCAAACCGAAGTCCGAAGCTGCTGCCGAACTCGATCCCTCTCTTCGTGACAAAGGTTATGTATATTACAGTCCTATCGTAGGTTTAAGACAACATTTTAACCTTGATATATGCACACGCCCCTGCAAGACCTTTAAGGGAAATCCTCTTAATTTCATAAGAAGAGGAAAGAACGGAACAATAGAAGAACCTGAAGTTGATGTTGTTATTTTCAGACAGAATACAGAAGGATTATACGGCGGAGTTGAGTGGACAGATCCTCCTCAGCAGGTATATGACGCACTCAACACTCATCCCAAAATGAAAAATTTCAGTAATACACCTAAAGAAGAACTTGCTATCTCGACAAGAATATTTACTAAAAAAGCAACGAAAAGAATATTAAGAGCTGCATTTGAACACGCAAAAAAATTCGGATATAAATCCGTTACAGTCTGTGAAAAGCCAAATGTTATAAGAGAGACTTCAGGGATGATGCTCTCACTCGCAAAAGAGATGGTCAAAGAGTATGACGGGATCTCACTCTGGAATACAAATATCGATGCCCAGATGATGTGGCTCACAAAAAACCCTGAAAATTACGGTGTTCTCGTTAGTGGAAATATGTTCGGAGATATTGTTTCAGATGGATTTGCCGGGCTTGTCGGAGGACTTGGATTTGCCTGTTCTGCAAATGTTGGAGAAAATGTTGCAATTTTTGAACCCACACACGGATCTGCTCCGAAATATGCGGAATTTAAAACATCAATCGTAAACCCCACGGCAATGATCCTTTCCGCATGTATGATGCTTGATCATATCGGTGAAATAGAGATCTCAACAAAGATCAGGAATGCAGTAGCAAAAGTTATCGAAGAAGGTAAAGTAAGAACCTATGATATGATGAAATTAAAAGGTTCTGAAGAAGCACTCAATAACGGAGCAGCATCAACAACTCAAATGACTGATGAGATAATTAAGAATCTTTAAAAAAAGTAAGAAAAAATCATAAAAAAAAGGGGAGATTTTTTAATCTCCCCTTTTTTTTTACAGCCTTTTTTATTTATATATTTTCTTTAATCCTTTTGCAGTCCGGTCCTCCTTTTTAGGAGCAGGTGTCATCTCAGGTTTATTCGTTTTAAGTTGTTCAACCAACTTATCAACAAGTTTTTCTATCTGCAGGTCTCTTCCCTTCATAAGTATGTTAGGATCATCCCAAACTTTTAAATCCGGTCTGACACCTACACCTTCCTGAAACCATTTTCCATTGTTATAATAAAGTCTTGCACCCGGAACAGTTATGCCTCCACCGTCGATCAACATATGTCCCGTAGCAGGTCCTACTAAAATCCCGAGAGTCCTTTCACCGACAATCGGACCGGCTTTTAACTCACGAAATGCCCAAGGAAGACCATCACCTCCGGATCCAGCCCATCCGTTTATAAGCATGCCGACAGGCCCTGTGTTCACTTTGGACGGAACAGTCTGATCTTTCCCGTGACGCCAGTTCAAATTGTAAATAACGGGGCGTTTTAAAATCTCAAGGAATCTATCGGCAAGCTGACCGCCGCCGTTAAACCTCTCATCAATAATGAATCCCTGCTTGTCAACCTGAGCATAGTACATACGGACAAGATCCTTTTGTCCTGTGGCGGAAGTATCTGCCATATAAACATACCCGAGTTTTCCGTCTGAAAGTTTATCTACCATTTTCCTGTTTCCCTCAACCCACTCGTAAAATCTTAATATCGATTCCTCTCTCTGAGTAAGGCATTTAACCACAACATCTTTTGAATCAATTAGTAATCCGCTTTTACTTATTTTCAGTTCAACGGTTTTTCCGGAGAGACCTTCAAAAGCACAATACGGATCCTTTTTCGGATTGAGTGTAACCCCGTTAACAGAAAGAATATAATCTCCCTCCATTACATCAACTCCGGTTTTATCAAAAGGAGAACGTTTGACTATATCCCATTGAGCAGGTTTTACAACTCTTTTAATTATAAATTTTCCATTCTTCATTCCCCAGTCAATTCCGAGAAAACCGGTAATAACAGGTTTCACCCTTTCCGAATCTCCTCCGAAAGTATATGTATGTCCTGCACTCAACTCCGCTTGCATATTTGAACAGATAACATTTATATCCTGACGCGTTCTGGCATAATCTATCAAAGCACCATATCTTTCCTTCATTAATTTCCAATCCACTCCCTGCATTCCGGGATCGTAGAAAAAATCTCTGAATCTTCTCCAAATATCGTTAAATATCTGATGCCACTCCTCTTTCGGAACCCAATTCATAACAAGTCCGTTTACGGGAATAGGTTTTTTTATCTTTTGAGCAGGAACGGGTTTTACTATCCCATAGCTTCTTTTTGTTTTAACAAGAATGGATTTACCATCAGCGGTAATAACATAATTATTTACTCCGTCAATGATCTTCTTCTCCTTTCTCTCTTTAATATCATAGAACATCAAAGAAGGATTTCTTTCACCACTTCCTGAATTCGGCCACCTTATATAGATGAGTTTTCCTTTCAAAGAATATAACGCTCCGATATTTCCCGCCTTCGGAGGTAATATCTCCATTCTTGATTCAATATCTTTAAAATCAATTTTTACAGCAACTTTAGATTTTTTTACATCGGCTTTTTTACTCTTTTTCTTACCGGAAATTTTTTTATTCTCCTCCGGTTTAAAAGAGTCATTTTCCGTATACAAGAAAGATTTAATACCGGATGTCAGACTGATCACGGCTATTTCACCGGAATTGGGATAGATCCATGTTCCATCTCCCATATCGGAATATATAGGATTCATACTTCTTGATGTTATAAAGAAAAGATATTTTCCGTCTTCACTGAAAACAGGACCCATATCGTTAAAAAATCCGTTTGTTACTAGTGATAATTTTTTCCCCGTTATATCATAAACATATATGGCATTGTTACTGTTATCCATACCGAGTGCAAATGTAAGCCATTTGGAATCAGGAGACCACGAAACGGAATAGGAATATCTTCCTCCGTGTCCGATATTCCATTTTGTATTTGCAACTTTGGTTAATATACCTGTTGAAGAATTAACAATAAATATTGTATTTGTTTCATCAATAAAAGCAATATTCTTACTATCCGGGGACCAGAATAATTTATACCCGAATCCTTTCCCTCTTTTAGTAAGTTTTTTAACATTTCCTTTAAGGTCCTTAAGGTAGATCTCATACTCTCCGGAAACATCACTCCAATACGCAATATTTTTACCATCGGGAGACCATGAAGGATTATGTTCCCAAGCACCGCTTGTTTTTGTAAGATTTTCAACAAAACCCTTTTGCGCAGGAACATTGAAAAGCTCTCCTCTTGCTTCAAAGATCACTCGTTTTCCATTCGGGGAGAGAGTCATATTCTCTATCCGTCTGCCCACACTTTTTTTCCTTGGCATTTCATTAGACAGATCGGAGATCACATTGACTTCTATCTCTTTATATTTGTCATTCGAAAGATTCAGCAGATACAACCTGCCGCCCTCTTCAAACACTATATCCCTGTTTCCTGCCGACATATAGGTTATGTCAAAATCCTTGAATGCAGTCACCTGTCTGATTTCCCGGTTCATAACATTGTACTTCCAGATATTATGTCTCATATTTGCACCGCGGTCGGAAAGGAAATAGATAAAATTCCCGGTCCATGCAGGTTTACCCTCGGTCCATTCGGTTTTAGTTATATTTTCTATTTTGTTATCATTCATATTGAATATTAAAATATCCGATGTCAATCCTCCCCTATACCTTTTAAAAGGATAATTTTCGGTTATCTTAGTTATATATGCCAACCTTTTACCATCGGGAGAAAATGTCGCAAGTTCTCCGTAAGGTATTTTTAATCTTTCGGGGAAACCGCCGTTTTTGTCAACGAGATAAAAATGACCGAGTCTTCGGATTCCCATCTCTTTTGACGATCTGAACAATATCCTCTTACCGTCGGGATGCCAATCTATCATTCTGTCGGGAAATGAATTATATGTTACCCTCACCGGCAACCCTCCCGAAACGGGAATCACATAAATATCACTGTTTCCGTTGTATGCAGCCGTATATCCGATATATTTTCCATCGGGAGAAAATTTAGGCCAGGATTCCTCTCCCGGTGAATGAGTCACCTGAATAGCAGTCCCTCCTTCTTTCGGCATCAGCCAGATATCTCCGCCATAAACAAATGTTATCTGTGTATCGGACACATCCATATATCTCATCAGTTTTGCATTGATCTTACCCTCTGATGTTCTAAAAAAAAAGAGCATAATAATAACAATTAAAAAAAACTTTAATTTCATAGATAATCTCCTTTATTATTTTTGATACTTTTATTACGAATTTTCAAACTGTTTTGTTTAATAATTCAATCTAATTGTCATTTTGATAATGATAATGAAAAATCTATTTTATTAACTTATGTTCTTTGTAATAATCGATCGTTAATTTAAGACCTTCTTGCAATGATATTTTAGGTCTGAAGTTTAACTCTTTCATTAGTTTTGATCCGTCGAAAATCCAATTATTCTTTCTAATACTTTTTATATCCCCGGGAGAAAAGGGTAGATCAAATCTAAAAACTTTTGAAAGAATATTCAGTTTCCATGCAATAATTAACAGTATTCGGTCTGAGACAGGAAGGACAAAAGGATATACATTTAACAACTCAGCAATTTTAACGGCTGTTTTTCTCCACGAATGAATAGAGTTATCGGAAATAAAATATGTTTCTCCCAACGCTTTTTGACTCTCTCCCGCAAGAACGATCGCTTCAACCACATCATCAACATAAGAAAAAGTTGAAAAGGATTTTCTGCCCCCTAGTAACGGCAATATCCTTTTTCGTATAACTTTGATAAGTGTGAACATCTCTTTCTGATTCGGACCGTAAACATTTGGAGGTCTTAGAATTACAAAATTCACTTTTCCGCTGAATTCCTTTACAGCCTCCTCGGCCATCAGTTTGCTCTTCCCGTAAAGTGATACTGGGGTATCAGCTTCATCCTCATTTTTCAACTTATTCCCCAATGCAGGACCGGATGCAGCGATACTGGAAATAAAAACAAACCTTTTTTGTCTCTGCGTCAATTCCGAATAAGCTTTAATAAGATTTTCTGTTCCTTTGGTATTTGCATTCCAAAAAACTTCCCAATTTTTTCCGTTAAGTACAGCACCGAGATGAAAAACAGTGTCAATTCCGATTAAAGATTTTTTTAAAGAGTTAATATCCGAATAATCCCCATAAGAGAGCTCGACATCTTTTGTTTTAAGATTTTTAATATTACTATCTTCTCTGACAAGACACCTTACCTTTAATCCTTTTAATAAAAGTTTGTCAACGAGATGACCTCCGATAAATCCCGTGCTTCCGGTTACGAGAACTTTGTTCATTTAACTATTCCATTTTTCCGATACCAGTCAAATGTACGTTTTATTCCCTTTTCAAATGAAACCTTCGTTGTATACCCGAAATAATCAGCAGCTTTTTCTATACTGTATCCCCAATATCTGTATTTAAAATATTCATCAAGATTTTTCTTTCTTAAGACAGGATTTTTCCCTGTTATTTTTGCAAAAAATTCAAATATAAAACAGAAAAAATATAGTAAACCGGTTGAAACCGGAAGTGTTATCGTCCATATATTTAAAACACTTTTCATCTTCCTAACCATCTCTCTTGAGTTATAGACATGATCTTCACCGATTGTAAAAACCTCTCCTACGGTTTTTTTACTTAAAACGGCTTCGATCATTCCATCCGCAATATCCTCTACATAAGCTATATTTGTCTCCATTTCAGGGAATTTTAATTCAAGATGTCTGCTAAGCAACTTAAAAGCGGTAAATAGACCTCCGTTACTTCTCGGACCGTAAACAAGCGGAAATCTTATAATTGTAAAAGGAATTAATGATTTTTTTGAGATAAGATACTGCTCCGCTTTCAGCTTGCTTTTCCCATAATCACTTACCGGATCAGGTTTTCTATATTCATTTTGTATCTCACCTTTTTTCACCGGACCAGCCGCAGCAACACTGGAAGCCATAAGAAATCTTTCTATCGGAAGCTTTAATTCAATAGCAACATCAATAAGGTTTTTTGTCCCTTCAACATTAATAAGATTAAGAATATCCGGATTCATTGAACCCACAGATGCAGCAAGATGATATATTACCGAAACATCTTTCAAAGCAGGATATAAAGTTTTTTTATCGGTGATATCGCCAAAAATTATTTTCGCTCCGAAATTTTTTATCTCTTCACTGTTTTCACCGGGTAATATCAGACAGACAGGTTCTTCACCCATGTCAATCAGTTTTTTCACAAGACAGCTTCCGATAAAACCGTTACCGCCCGTAATAAAAATTTTTTTCCTTTTTGTCATAACAATATCCTTAAAAACAAAAATGAAGTATATCAGTTTGATTTCATTATTTGAAATAAAATAGACAAAAAAAACTATTTTTTAAAAAAATATCACTCTTTTCTTTAATAGTTAATTCTATTTTAGTATTATATTTTTTCCGGAGGTGTTATGAAAAAATTTATTCCCGTTAAATCAATTTTAGTTTTAATTATCTTCCTTTCGGTATTTCAACTTTATTCATCGGAAAAAACAATTCTTCCCGTCAAAGATCCTTCCGCTTTCGGATATAGAGAATTACAGGAAGGTCAAGCAACGGTAAGAGTTAGAGGGATAAGAAATCTTTTTTCAATTGATGAATTGCAAAAAATGATAAAAAGCGGTTCTTCGAACGGATTAGTATTGGATCTTACCGGTCACAAAAAGCTTCTTGATGGAAGAGTTATTGATCCTTTAAATATCTACGGGAGAATATATACCGCACCCTATCCATTTGAAGGAAAGGAAGTAAAATATACTTACAAAAGATTCAGATTAAGCTCAAAAATAAAAAACGGAATAGGAGTTATCCCCCTTAAATATTTTTTCAAAACATGGCTAAATAGTGAAGATTGGATTGACGGAGGTCAGGTCGTAATTAGGATAAACATAAAGCTAAAAACAGACTCCGAAGATGTTCAACTCGGAATATACGACACTTTCGTAAGATTCAAAAAAACAGGAGATAAATTCTACAAAGAACTATCTCTAACGGAAGGACCTCTTATTAATCTTGTATCAAGCGATCATCCGGACTATATTGTTATTTCATTTAAAACCAGCGAACCTTCCGATGGATTTATCAAACTAAAAAATGGAAAAACTTTCGGTTCGGATATAAAACTAATCAGACATGAAATAAGAGTTTCCGGACTCAAACCCGATCATGAATATAAATTCAATCTTATTTTTTCCGGTATAAAATCAAAAGTTTACAATTTCAAAACAGCCCCCCGGAAAGGAGAAGGAGAAATTGTTTTTGCCTATTCGGGAGATTGCAGAGAGGGAACGGGAGGCGGAGACAGGACCCTTATGGGAATGAACTATTCCACAATAGAACGAATCGCAAATCAGGCATATTTGAAAAAAGCAAACTTTATCATATTGGGCGGAGACCTTGTAAATGGAAGAACGGCAAGTATAGATGATTTTAAAACTCAACTTTATATATGGAAACAGTCTCTCTCCGGTTTTTGGCATCACAGCCCCGTTTATACCTGTATAGGAAATCATGAAGCACTGTTAAAATTCTTTGTTAATAAAAAAAGCGAACTTATCATGCTTGACAGATGGCCGTATAATACACAAAGTGTGGAAGCGGTTTTTGCAAAAGAGCTTGTTCAACCGCAGAATGCCCCCGATACTTCGGATAAAAACAGACCCTCATACAGAGAAAACGTCTATTCATTCACTTACGGTCAAGTTAAAATTATTGTTTTTAACAACAACTATTGGATAAGCAAGACCAGGGGAACGACCTGGAAGATCCCTGAAAGATTCGGCGGATGTCCGGAAGGATACATATTCGACGATCAGATGCAATGGATTGAAAAAGAGTTGAATTCCGCAGAAGCGGATCCGAACATAAAATATATTATTCTCTTTGCTCAAGAGCCGGTATTTCCCAACGGTGGACATATCGGGGACAGTATGTGGTATGACGGAGATAACGGATCCAGAGCTTTTACATACAACCCGAGAACAGGAAAAATAAAAAAAGAGAAAACAGGAATAATAGAAGTAAGAAACAGATTTGTCAGAATGATGTCCGCAAACAAAAAGGTTGCAGCTGTTCTCGGAGCTGACGAACATGCATTTCACAAAGTGCTTATCGATAAAAATGTTCCGATCGGTAATTTAGAAAAAGATATTCCTATTTATAAAAAGGGGAAATTTGAAAAGTTAAAATCAATATCTCCTTTAAGTGATCTTAAATATCCGGTATGGTATCTCGTATCCGGAGGTGGAGGCGCACCCTACTATTCAGCACAAGAGTCACCATGGAATAAGTTCTGGAAGGAAAATCCAAAGTTTTATCCGCAATCAAAACATACTTCCAGAAAAGGATGCTTCTACTACTCATCACAGGAAAATTTTATGCTTTTTAAAGCTGACAATAAAAAAATATCGGTTACGATCTATAATCCTTACGGAGAAGTGATCGATAAAATTGATGATTTAATGGCTGTAAAAAAATAACTCGGACATATTTGTATGATTGTATGAATTTGTGAAAATAGATATACTTATAGGAAACTGGAATTTAGAATGAATGCAAGAAAAACTTATATATTAATTTCGGTTTTTATCGCTATTCTTTTAATCGATATTTCAGGTTATATAATCATTGAGAAAGTACCATTTCTGGATTCACTCTATATGACAATCATCACAATCTCCACCGTTGGTTACGGAGAGACATTTCATCTGTCATCAATTGGAAAAATATTTACAATTTGGGTTATCTTAAGCGGATTAAGCATTTTTCTCTACATAATCGGGAATTTTACAACATTGCTTATCGATAATAATCTAAGAAAGATGTTCGGGAGAAGAAAAATGAAAAAACTATTGAATATAAAAGATCATATAATTATTGCAGGATTCGGGACACTTGGCCATTTTATCTGTGAAGAATTATCGGCATTAAATGAAAAATTCTTGTTAATTGAGATTGATCCGGAGAGATATGTTAAAGCTGAAGAACTCGGTTACAATGTATTACTCGGCGATGCATCCAATGAAGATATTCTAATGACGGCAAGAGTAAAAAATGCAAAAGCTTTTATATCACTCCTCTCTTCCGATGCCGACAACATTATAGCGATAATGACGGTTAAAGAGCTAAACCCCGGGTTAAACAGTGTGACAAGAGCAATTGACCTCGCGAATGAATCGAAGCTGAAAAAAGCCGGAGCGGAAAAAGTCGTTCTTCCGAATGAGCTTATATCTTTCAGAATTATAAATTCAGCGTTGAAACATAATATAGGGGAATTTATTGATTTTATCTCTTTTTCACCGAAAATATCAATCGGAATTGAAGAGTTTGTTGTTCATGAAAAATCTTCCCTTATCGGAAAAAAGATCTCCGAGTCGGGAATACGGAAAAATTACAATATAATAATTATATCAATAAAAAGAGAAGAGGAAATTATTTTCAACCCATCTTCTTTATATATAATTAAACCGGAAGATACGCTTCTTCTCGTTGGAGAAAAATCAAAACTTTTGCAATTTATCAATTCAAATGTATAAATTATCTACTTTTTTGAGTTTTAAAAAAACCAATTCATTATCGGAGGTGTTATTTTGGTCAATAGAAAAACAATAATATTTTGTATTCTGATATCAACTCTTTTTATTACCGGACTTTCTAAAAAAGCCGATTTTAAAACAGCGGAGAAATTTGCTCCCGAAAATCTGAGGAAGATGGTGGGCAGCAGATCAGTCCAACCCCACTGGATTAAAAATTCCGAAAAATTTTGGTATAAATATAAAACTTCAAATAATACATTCTATTACATAGTTGACACAAAAAAAGTTGTTAAATCCCCTCTTTTTGACAGAGAAAAAATGATATCCTCTCTTTCATCCTTTGCAGATAAAAAACTAAATAACAAGATTGCCAAAATAAAAAAAATTGAATTCAAAGATGAATCACACTTCACTTTTGAATTTAATAAAAAGAAATTTTTATGGAATATTTCCAAATCAAAAATAAAATTTATCACGGATATTGAGAAAAAAAGTGATAAAAAACCACCGTATAAAATTTCTCCGGATAAGAAGTGGATTATCTATTCCAAAGACCATAACCTTTTTTTAAATAAAAAAGATGACTCTTTTGATAAAGAAACCCAATTGACGTTCGACGGAGAAAAGTGGTTCAGCTATGCAAAAGAGGATGGAAAAGATCAAAGCGGAAAAAGAGTAAAAACCGCTGCAAAATGGTTCAATGATTCAAAAAAGATCTATATAAAAAGAGTTGACAAGAGAAAAGTTGAGGATCTTTTTCTCGTTCATTCCTTAAGCAGACCGAGACCGACGCTTGAATTATACAAATATGCAATGGCAGGTGATAAAAATATACCTCGGTATGAGATATCGGTAATTGATATTAAAAGTTTGAAACAGGTGAAACTTGATATAAAAAAGTGGAAAGACCAGAGGATAGGAAGTGAAGGAGATGACAGGATATATATTACGGATAAATCAAAATATCTCTTTTTTATAAGAAGCACAAGAGATTATAAAAAAGTGGAAGTATGCAGAGCCGATACGGATACGGGAAAGACCGTTGCACTTATTCACGAAACAAGTGAACCATACTGGAATTCATATTTCCAGCAGTTTTATCCGGTAAAAAAAACAGGAGAACTTATATGGCAGTCCGAAAGAGACGGACGAGAGCACTTCTATCTTTATAACAAGAAAGGAAAACTTATCAACAGAATCACAAAAGGTAATTATACTACCGGAAGAATAGTAAAAGTTGATGAAGAAAAAAGAATTCTTTATTTTGAAGCATACGGGAAAGAAAAAAATACCGATCCGTATTATAAATTCTATTACAGAGTTAATTTCAACGGAACCGGATTCAAACTTTTAACTCCGGAAAATGCAACTCACTCTTTTTCTATGAATGAATCAATGAACTGTTTTATAGATACGTTTTCCACAGTAAAAAAAGTTCCTGTTTCAGTGCTTAGAGATTCAGAAGGAAAACTTTTAACCACACTTGAAAAGATGGATGTTTCAAAGCTCATCTCTTCGGGATGGAAGCCGGCTGAAACTTTTAAAGTGAAAGCTGCCGACGGAGTTACGGATCTCTACGGAGTTATGTGGAAACCGTTTAATTTTGATCCTGAGAAAAAATATCCTCTTATATCATATGTATATCCGGGACCTCAGGGAGAACCTGTCCCTAAAACTTTTTTTCTTGTCAGAAATGAACGTGTTAGTAATATCCCGCTTGCTCAGCTCGGATTCATCGTTATTTCGGTAGGACAGAGAGGCGGAAGTCCTTTAAGATCAAAAAAATACCATAATTTCGGTTATGATAATGCACGTGATTATCCGCTTGCCGATAATAAATTTGCAATAGAACAGTTAGGGAGAAAATACAGTTTTATTGATATGGAAAAAATCGGAATTTACGGCAGATCGGGAGGCGGTTTTATGTCAACTGCCGCAATGCTTGTCTATCCAGATTTTTACAAGGTTGCTGTATCTGCATGCGGGAATCATAATAACAATATATACGACTATGAATGGGGCGAACTCCATTATAAAAACAGTTTCGAAAAAAAGATAAGAACAAATCAGGAGATTGCAAAAAATCTGAAGGGGTATCTTCTTCTTATTCACGGAGAGGTTGACAACAACGTCCATCCGGCAAATACGATAAGGATGGTAGACGAACTTATCAAAGCCGGAAAGAGATTTGATCTTATGATTTTTCCCGGGAAGAAACATACATACGGAGAATACACAAGATACCTTGAGAGAATGATGTGGTACTATTTTTCCGAACACCTCCTCGGCGATTACCGAACAAATGTGAATATTTATAAAAAGTATTAATAAAAATATAAACCGATAAAAAAAGTTTTATATATCATCATACTATAATTTTTGCACAGACTAAATTTAAGAAAGAAAAGTAGTAATCAGCTTTACTATACTAATTAGTATAAACTCTTTTTAATATTCTGTACACATTGTATGTTATCCAGCGGGAAGGCTCTTTTTTTTGACCGCTATCAAGAATTTTCCATGCCATCCATACGGATTCGGCTTTATATAATCCTTCCGGGTCAGCTTTTTTCTTAATTGTTTCAATAATATCTATAAAACGTAAATCATTTTTTATATGGTTATAATGAGACAGTATATCGGCAAAATGTAAAATATCATACCAGACAAAAGGATATTTTAATTTTTGAAAATCTGTTCCTATCCCAAAAAGATAATGCTTTTTTCTTTCCTTCCAATGGGATAAGAGAAATTCCACAGCTTTCCCGACATTTGTTTCCTTATGTTTTTCCGGGAAAAGCGAAAACATTTTTGCCATAAGAAGATTTGCATAAGGACAAGGAGTTCCTCTCTTTCCGGGTCCGTTAAAACGCCCCAATTCGGGAGATACTGCACACGGATATCCATCCTCTACCGTTAGATTTGACAGATATTCGATCCCATTTCTTAATTGATTAAAAGGTATTCCGGTTTTTTTTAGAGAATAGATTAACAGTGGTGCATCACAAAGCATCCATGAATATTGATCCTTGCCCGTTCCTCCGAAAACAACGGGAATATTCATCTTGATCTGATATACTTCCTCATCGGATTTATGCTCCATAACTCTTTTAGAAATATCATTTATATCTTTATTCTCTATGGTAAAATCCATATCCGCTAAAAATGATAACTTGTGTATAAAATGCTTTGCATCATTATGCCTTTTTAGAACATGACCCGGCCATTTCTCTAAATCCGATATAAGTTCTTTAATTACCGGATCTTCCAATGCCTCTTTTTTTAAATCCGACAAATTTCCATCATATCCGAAATCGGATGCAACTCTGTATTTTAACAATGGATGAGAATCCATTAACCAATCCTTAATTTTATCATTCATATTCACACCT
>CAZWFY010000055.1:0-16628 GCA_964633415.1 uncultured Clostridia bacterium
GTGACGAAAACAAACACCTTTACAACAATAACAGCAACAACATACCATGAGACAAACCATAAAACCGGAATCTTTATATAATAGAAAAAGTTGATATTCAGACGGCCTCCAATAAACGATCCGAATTTACCGGAAACACAAAACAAACAATTAAATCCCAAAAACAGTGCTGCCCCTAACCCAAATAAAAATATCAATTTATTATTAAGCTTTTTGAAAAGATCGGAGATTATAACAGAAAATTCCATTTCATCTTCGATCTTTTCCTGAACTTGACCTATCCTAAACAATGTATATGATGGAGCGGTTGACATCCACAGATATGAAGCAAATACTATCGGAATTACAATAATATCATAAAAAAAATCCAGATAAGTTTGAGTTATTCCGACGACAGGATATTTCGTTATCAACAACAATATATATCCGGTGAAATATACGAAAATTGTTAGCAAAAAAGCCATAACCATCCCTTTTAAAGGTGAAAATCTTAACCGTAAAATCATAAAATTTGCGAGAGGATCACTTTTAAACGAATAAAGAAAAGAATCTTTGAAATATTTAAAATATTCAAGTCTATTGTTAAAAAGTTCGAATCTTTTTTGAGAATTTTTAATTTTCATTTTCAAATCTATCCAGTCTACCCTTTTCATTCAGCCAATTCCTATATGAGGAAATAATTCGATGAGCTTGAGTATTAAGAGATGGTAAATTCTTTTCCGGCATCAATATCTGCATCTGAGCAATTGTCTTTGCAGTTTCCATCCTTTTAATATACAAAGAAATTGCCTGTTTTTTAATTTTCCACTTTTCAGGTTTAAATCTACTCTCGATAAATGAATAAATATCTTTCCGAATCACCTCCTTAGTTAATTTCCTTGTATTTCCAGTCAATTTACCAACCATATCTTTATTTATAAATAATGTACGATTTAAGGTCTGTTCAGGGAATTGCAAAGCTGATTGAAATGTATTTTGACTATTTTTTCTTATTTTTTCTGCAATCTCCAACTCCCTTTTTCTCTTTTTATACTTTTTAATAATCACATTCATTATCTGATTCTTTATAGATTTGTTAAGGTAATTTTGCATCTCTTTATAACCCTTCTTTTCCAACTCAAGCAATTTTTCCGGCTTTCTCTGATAATAATCCAACAGATTACACAGCGATTGGGATGCAATATCCTCTGCATCTTCCCAAGAGCATCCTGTTCTCCTCAACACTTCCTGCATTCCCATTTTTATCAATTTATCATAGTTTTCTTTAACAGACAGAAATATACATAAATCCATCTGTCACTTCCTTATACAAAATAATATTAAAACCATAATATTTTGATTTGCTTTGCCCCGCTCCCATCGCTCCTTATTTATTACACTTATTAAATTTAAATAATAATTTAACAAATGTCAAATAACAAAGAGTTTTCAAATACAAAACTTTTTTTGATTATTATCAGATCCAGGGATATGTATCTCTTTGGAAATAAAAGACACCTTGAGAATTTTTTAGCAGATCAATAGTAAATGTTATCTTGTTGTTTTCTTCCGGAATATATTTTGAAAATATTGTAAAATTATAAACACTCGGAGTCAGTCCGTCTATTTTATAATCAAGCTTATATAAACACATACAACTACATTCGGCACTCTTTTCTTTTTCATTAATGACAATACTACTGTTTTTAATCGAAACAGTTGCATTTATCTCTCCGGGACAGCAGTTGAAAACGGAATTTTCATGAGTTAATCTTAAAACTCCGTCTTCATATTTATACCTGATTATTTCATAGTTCGAATCAATATCCTCAGCTGATGATCTATCACCTCCGGATGTTGAATTTAAACAATCGGAATGGGAAATAAGTTCTCCCGAAACTGAAGAAGAATGATAAATCTTACACTGAAAAAGAGACAAAACAATAATACAGAAAAATAAAACCAAAAATATTTTTAACCTTCTTTCCATGATTTCCCCTCTGAAATATTATGTGGTTATAATTCTTAAATTTCAACATAAAAAACCGGTAAAAAAACAAAAAACAGTATATGATTCAGCTATTTTCTTTAATTACTGCAAAATGACGGTTTAAAAAAATTTTTAGTCGTTTTGGATCGGCAGTGCCTATAATAATCGTTTTTTTCACTCCTTTGGTCTGCAACTCTATTATGACCGCTCTATCTCCACGTAGATTGTACAGCATTCCCCCGGGGGTTATCCTTATACCCAACCCATAATACCAGGGAACTTTAAACTCTTCCGAATTATAATATCGATCCGGCTCTATTTTTATCCTAATCAATCCTATTCCGTAAATTATCAAAATCTTCCTGTTTTCAATTCTTACTTCAAGTTTATAAAACAGAGCTAATATAACTGCAAACACTCCCGACAGAATCATAAATGGAATCTGTGATATTGGATTATTTCCCCATTTATAAACATATGCAAAGATCATAAGTATGCCTGCTAAGACAAATCCGATAATGAATACAAATCCGTATTGGGTCTCTTCGTAATTCATTTCTCCCCCCCTAAAATATAATAATTTTTTCTTTTAAACGTAACAATCATCTTTCATTTTACTTACAATTCACATTCACTTCACTATTTTGCAAGCACCATTAATGAGAATCCCCCTAATAATTTCACTGTAAAATCCTTGTTGATTTTATAAAACAATCTTCTCGGTAAAACAGCCATTTTCGTTAAAAACGATCTTGAAGGCAGATCCAGCAAACTCGGTGTATAAAAGCTGTCGATCACTTCATACCCCGCATCAATAAGAGTTGCAATTGCGGTATCCTTCATAAAATGGTGTAAATGTCCGACTTTTTTCCTGCCGTATATCAGTCTGTTTCTCATTACCGATTGAACGGATATGTCAAGCGGAATGTGAAAAACAGTATTCTTTGCTCTCCCTTTTAGAGTTTTTAAAAATCCCAGATAGTCCTCGATATGTTCAAAAACATCAATAAGAAGTAGTAGATCCGTTTTTTTTTCAGTTTTTAAAAAATCTTTGCATTTGAAGCTTAGTCCATTTTTTTCCTTCGGTTTAGCTATCTCTATCGCATCCGGAGAGATATCAAATCCCGTAAAATCAACATTATCAGTCATTAACGCATGTAACTGATTCAATATTTCACCCGCTCCGCATCCTACTTCTACAACGGATTTCGGATTAATATGATTGTTCTCCAAAATTTTAAAAATTTGACCTGCTTTCCACTTGGAATCTTCACTATGCCATGTTGGATTATTTTTTAAATATTCTCCGTTTTTTCCCTTATAAATACTATCTGTCATCCTTTATCCTTTATATCTTGTTAATTTTTCAATTCGATTTTAAATATCCACGCATACAAACAGGGGATCTCACCAACTGTCAGTTTGGGGATCTCTATTCTTAAAAATTTATTCCCAGATAATTTATAATTTATATCTCCTTTATATCCAAGCAGAGTAATTTTTTTTACTTTTTCTCCCTTTAATAGATTCATATCGATATGATCTTCCCATTTTGACAATATACAATAAACAGCTCCTTTTTTCTTAGTAAATCTAATGATCTGATTCCCCGATATCTCCTTGACAACATCTCGCTTCCTGGTTTTATATATTGCTTCGCCGTTCACTTTCAGCCAGGAACCGATATCAATCAGTCTCTCCTGCATGATTACCGGAATCCTTCCGTCGGAAGCGGGACCGATATTCAGCAGCAGATTTCCTCCTCTGCTGACAATATCGATCAATTCATGTATCAACTCTTTTGAACTGTTATAGTTATCTATATTTTCAGCTCTGTTAAAACCGTATGACCCGCCAATCCCGCGACTCTCTTCCCACGGATGATACTTTTTAGTCTCTTTCATATCTTTATATTCACTGGAAAAATAATCGCCGTGATGTCCAGGCATCCCTTTTGAAAATCTGTCATTAACAACAACTTCATCTTTAACGGGAGAATCATTATACAACCATGCAAGAAATTCCTTGGTTTTCCAATATTCTTCAGTTCCGTCCCACTCACCTCCGTCTGCAAAAATCAGCGAGGGTTTGTAATTAATGACCAACTCTTTCAACTGAGGTATCAGATGTTTATCAACATACTCATTCTCAGGGATTTTATATTTATCAACAATTTTTCGAGGAAGAAAATATCCTGTTTTCGTCCGGTGTGTTCTTGTGCTTTCCCACTCTACAATCGAATAATAGATGCCCATTTTTAATCCCGCTTTTTTAACAGCCTCCGTTAACTCTCCGACAAGATCTCTTTTCGGTCCGACATCCATTGAGTTCCAGCCTTTTTTATAGGGACTTTTCGTCGGCCAAAGACAAAAACCGTCATGGTGTTTGCTTGTCAATACAACATATTTAGCACCGGCTCTTTTAAACAGTTTTGCATAAAATTCTGGGTTGAATAATTCGGCTTTAAACATCGGAGCAAAATCTCTATACTCAAAATTTTTCCCAAAATTTTTATTGTGGAATTCCATCCCGCCGTTCTTGGCATTATACATAACACGTGCATAATACCATTCGGCATAAGAGGCATATAATCCGGGTTCTAATTTACGCCATGAAGGCACGGAGTAAACACCCCAGTGTATGAATATCCCGAATTTTGCATCTTCAAACCATGACGGGATAGGACGTGAATCGATAGAAGCCCACGTGTTTTCATATTTTTTTGATCCTGCAAAACCGAATTGAGAAAAAATCATCACAATCAATATCAATATTTTCAATTTATCACCCCTTAATAATAGTTCCTGCATAACAAAAAACTCATCTGTTTTTATACTCGATTGTTTTTTTTAATACTATATGATCTGACGAATTTCCTATCAATATGTCAAAATCACCGTCTTCAACATTCCAATCATGTTTTATCGTGTCATAAGAAGCAAGCATATCCGGTGTGATCATGAATTCTATCCGACGTTTTTCACCCGGATAGAGCCATACTTTTTTAAAACCTTTCAACTCTTTATATGGACGTGGCAAGGTCGAACTTACATCGTGAATATATAGCTGTATGGTTTCAGCTCCTCTATATTTTCCGGTGTTCTCTATATTAAGAGTTAAAACCGATTTCTCATTTTTCTTTATAGTATATTTATCTATAAACATATCGGAAATCTTAAATGTAGAATAACTTAAACCGAAACCGAAAGGAAACAGAGTTTTTATTTTCTCTTTTTCATAATAACGATATCCCGTAAAAATTCCCTCTTCATAATTCAAATGTTTTTTTATATGTTTTTTCCCATATAAAGTATAAAACGGTTTTGTTCCGGTTACACAACCTGCCTCATGATAACCTTTAAATGCCGGATTATCGTTCTCCGTTCTTTCAATGCCGACAGGGAGTTTCCCCGAAGGATTTGTTTTCCCAAATAAGATCTCACCCAAAGAATTTCCCCCTTCCTGCCCCGGATACCATGTATACAATAAAGCTTTTATTTTATCAATCCAGGGCATAAAAATTCCTCCTCCCCCGTTTATTGTAATAATTATATTTTGATTTCGTTTAAAAACTTCTTCGATTAGCTTTTCCTGGTTTTTCGGAAGAGAAAAAGAGCGGTCAAAAGCTTCTCCCTCTGTTCCCGGATTAAATCCGACACAAAGAATAACATAATCATATCTATTCACTACATCAAGTGTCGAATAAAACTCTTTTCTGTTTATTTCGGAATATTCACAGTGCAAACCTTCGGTAGGAAAATAATCAACACTATAATTTTTATATGCATTTCGTTTTATACCTTCATAAAAAGATACCATTTCATAAGGCTCTATCTTTGCCGCTCCTCCACCGCTATGCGGTGTATAAAATGCATTAGGTCCGAGTACGACAATTTTAAGCGAGTTATTTTTATTAATCGGTAAAATTTTATCTTCATTCTTCAAAAGAACAAATCCTTCACGGGCAATATCTCCTGCAACTTTTTTATGTTTTTCCCAATTGACGGGAATAACCGCCAACAAATCATACAATCCGAATTTATTACAAGTCGTTAGAATTCTTGCCACTTTGTCATTAAGAATTTTCAAAGCCCCCGGATCGGATCTGATAATTGATAAAATATTTTTATAATTCATAAACTGCGGACGCGGCATCTCAAGATCAAGCCCGGAATAGAATGCTTTCGTACTGTAAACAGATATCCAGTCGGACATTACAAATCCTTTAAAACTCCACTCACTTTTCAAAGTTTTATTAATTAAAAACGGAGATTCGGAAGCATGCACTCCGTTTACCGGATTGTAAGAGGTCATTACAGCACCTACGTTTGCCCTTTTAACAGCCGCTTTAAAAACCGGAAAATAGATTTCATTTAAACTCCTTTCATCTATATCGGAACTTAATCTATGCCTGTCATAATCTTCATTGTTGGCGACAAAATGTTTGACGGTTGCAATAACTCTTTTGCTTTGGACCCCCTTTATATATGCTACAGCCGATTCGGAGGCAAGAAAGGGATCCTCCCCGAAATATTCAAAATTCCTTCCGCAATGCGGAAGCCTGTACATATTTACACCGGGAGCCAGTAAAATACCAACTCCTTTCGATTTTGCCTCTTCTGCAATTGATGCGGCAGCTTTTTTTATAAGAGAGGGATTCCAACTCGCAGCCATGCATATCGAAGCAGGAAAGGCCGTTGCTTTTCCATTACCGTTTAGACCCATCGGTCCGTCAGCCATTTTAACAGGAGGTATACCAAGACGCTTAACACCTTTTATATAAAAATTTTTATATCCGGAGATCAGATCGATCTTTTCCCTCAAGGTCATTCGAGATATAATTTTCTGCGGATTAAAATGATTTTCTTTTGGAATTATATTTATTTCAAAAAAAAATAAAATAAATATAAATGAAAGAACAAATTTTATCCCTATTGTAAAATTCTCTTTATTCCTTTTTAAAAAAACTTTTTTCAACAGTTTCCCCTGTTTTCATTTCAACTAAAATAATTTGGCTTTTATACTTCAGCTTAAATTTATTATTAAATTCCGATTTTATCAAAACTCTATCCGGTTTGCCATTACTCCATAAAATATCAAACACTAATCCTCCCCTTGCCCTTAATCCTTTTACACATCCGTTTCTCCAAAGGGACGGCAGTGCCGGTAATATCCTGACAACATTTTTTTCATGGGATTGAATTAGCATTTCGGCAACACCTGCAGTATATCCGAAATTTCCATCAATTTGAAAAGGAGGGTGGGAATCAAAAAGATTGTCATACACGGATTTTTGTATAAATTGTCTAATATGTTTATGAGACATATTTCCATCCAATAATCTGGCACTGATATTAATCAACCATGCTCTACTCCAACCTGTTCCGGCTCCACCGTTCTCCAACCTATATTTTACAGTTTTTTTAACAGCTTTAAATAATTCCGGCGTTTTCTCTTTTGATATCATAGTACCGGGATGAAACCCGTAGAGATGGGACATATGTCTGTGTCCGTACTCATTCTCCCTATATTCTCTATCCCACTCAAGGAGTCTACCGCTTTTCCCCACAACAAATCCGGAACGAATATTTTGTTTCTGCTTCTTTATCCTGTTTAATAAGCGGTTATCTGTTTTGAGAATATCACATGCTTTTATATAATTATTAAAAACTTCCGTAATGATCTGTTGATCCATTGCACTTCCGAGACATGTAGCGGCTATTTTTCCGTTTGGAAGAATAAATCTGTTTTCCGGTGATGTCGAAGGAGCTGAAATCAATTTTCCGTCACGCGGATCTTTAACAAGCCAATCGCTATAAAAACCGGCAACCGCCTTTAAAGCTGGGAAAACCCTTTTTTTCAAAAAAGAGAGATTTTTTGTGAATTCAAAATGCTGCCAATAGTGTTGCACAAGCCAGCCTCCGGCACCAATGGAACATCCCCAGTAAGCAGTCGGAGCTCTCAACCATGTTGTTGCCCATATATCGGTTGCATGTGGTATAAAAGAGCCTTTACACCCGAAATTTTTTTTCGCGGTAACCTTCCCGTTTTCAATCAATCTATCGACAAAATTAAAAAAAGGAGAGTTTAGCTCACCCAAATTTGTAATATCAGCCGGCCAGTAATTCATTTGAAAATTAATATTAAGATGGTAATCGGCATTCCATGGAGCTTTAATATAAGGGTTCCATAAACCCTGAAGATTCGCAGGATTACTACCTTCCCTTGATGAACTTATAAGAAGATATCGTCCATATTGAAAAAGAAGTGCTTCCAGTTCGGGATCTTCTTTCCCCATTTTATACAATTCAATTCTTTTATCCGTAGGGATATCACTATATCCCTTATTCGTCAATTTCAACTTTACTCTTGAATATAAATTTTTATAATCCTCAATATGTTCGGATCTTAAGATTTTCACATCAATATTACGTATAGCATTCAAATTAATTATATTCTGCTTTACAAAATCCTTATGGTAAAAAGATGAATTCGTGACGAGACAAAAAACAGCTTTCTTTACATTTTGTAAAACTAAAAAATCTTTTCCGGTATAGATCCTCCCGCCTCTACCTCTATTCTCGACTTCAATACGTGTCTCAAATTTAACACCATTTAAGATCTGTCTGTTTTTTGAATTAAATACAGCTTCCCGCTGGGTAATCTCTCCCCTCATAATAAGAAGATTATCCCCTTCCGTCTTTAAAGTAACCGTAGGATGTCCGCAATCTTTCGGTCTACTCAGAAAAACTATTCCGTTTAATCCCTTTTTTGATTGAGAGGAAAACTCAATTATCATTGCTTTACGGGGGTAAGATATAAATACTTTCTCTGAAATCAGATCTCCTGCCGATCTGTATGAAACAGTTGCAATCGCCCTGCCTATATCCAACTCTCTCCTATAATCCGAAATATTATTGTGATCAAAAAAAATGAAAAGATCCCCGAGTGTTTGATGTGATCTTACAATCATTTTTCTTGAAAATTTTTCAACAAATATCCTGTCCGCCTTGCTGTTTTTCCCTTTAAAAAGAAGTTCCCTTATATATTTTAGATCTTTTCGAGTTCCTTCCGGTTCATCCCAACCTGAATCGGAAGGCCACAAGGAATCATCATTTAGTTGAATATGCTCTATAACAGGATCACCGAAAATCATTGCACCTATTCTACCGTTTCCCAGAGGAAGAGCTTGATTCCATTTTATTGCAGGTTGTTCATACAGGAGTAAATCCTCTTTTGCCTTATCGGACTTACCGAATATAGGAAATAATGATATAAATATTGTAAGTAAAGTCATATATTTTATTTTGAATAATGTTTGTTCGATTTTCATTTTCTACGCTTATTTTGAATTGTAAAAACCACTCCATACTCCTCAACAAAAAAGTATGAATTGTTCATTCTATTCTTAAAATTTTTTAAGTAATAAAATTATACCAAAAAGAGATAAGATTTAGGACTCAAAATAATTAATATAATTTGAAAACATATGTTATTTGATCTTCCATGCATGTATAAGAGGTCTGTCCTCATCTGCAAAAAGTTCAAAAACGTACATTATTCCTCTCTCTCTGTCAAAAGAACAGCCTCCCAGGCGATATTTTCTCTGAACCTGTTCATCTCCGTGATCGGTTTCATATGTTTTATAATCTCCGTTAAAAAGATATTTTCCTATATCAATTGTCAGATATGGCTGCGGTTCATAACTCGCTTTTTCACCTTTTGAAACTGCAATAAGATCGGCAGGATCGTAAAAGATAAAATAAGCTCTAAATCCGGTTGACCACCACCCTCTGTCATCATGAGGATAATCGGGAACATTCGGGTAGGGTTCCTCCCATCTTACTCCGTTGGAGAAACCATACCAGCAATCTCCTATACCTTTCGTTCCGATAAAGACAACCGCTGCTTTTTCTCCCTTCGTCAACCACAATCCCCCGCTCCACTCGTCCGAATGGTGGTAATCTTTCATTGTTTTGGGATTATCCACATAAACATTCTGATAAAGCAAAAGCGACCTGGCATCTATTGTTGCATTGTTTTCCGGAGTATTCCCGTTTTCCCAGGGTGCAATTGCAATTAATGACGGTCCCATACCCCCTTGTCCTCCGTCACGAAATCTTCCTGTCGCAAGACATTTTCCACCGATATATTCATCAGCCCAGTTCTTTGGAATCTCAAACATATAATCGGTTGTCACATAATTTAAAAAATCATCCACTCTCCA
This sequence comes from uncultured Clostridia bacterium, assembly GCA_964633415.1. Classification (GTDB taxonomy): domain Bacteria; phylum Acidobacteriota; class Aminicenantia; order UBA2199; family UBA2199; genus CAZNLS01. The sequence continues at coordinate 10,197 of CAZWFY010000055.1, forward strand.
GAGCCCTCTTTTATTTGGATTTGACAGATTAACATCAAACATTCCGTGTGAAGCTCTTTTCTCATGCTCCTGCATATGCTCACCGATGCAAAAATAGATCTTTCCTTCGCTCTGCCCTGTTTGTGCAGAAAGATATTGAATCCCTGTCCTCGGCATTTCCAGATTGCCGACATTTAATATATCTCTAAAAGACTGAATGAATGTGGCCCTGTTAAGATCAGAAAGGTTTTTTGATTGTGAAATTACAGGAACAGGTATATCTATCTCAGCGATTTGATGTTCCCATTCATGCCCGCCTCCGAATATTGATCCCTGATATCCGTCATTCGGACCGTCAGGATCTCCCCCCGGGAAATATGTCATCGACGTTCCGCCCCACTCCCAACTCTTCGTATCGGATATACCGTCGGGAAGTCTGAAAGCTCCGAGATATTCAAGATCACTCTCTCCGATAATTCCGGTTGGTATGGATCCGGAATCATCATTATTGCTACCGTCATCTTTTGTACATGAAAAAAGCAAAACCAAAGATAAAAATATCAGTATAAATTTTTTCATTTTTTTCTCCGGAATATAAATAAAATCAAATAGTTTTTTATCTCAAAAATCCAATAAAAAAAAATTTAATCGTGAGGAATTCCCATCAGATGTTTTGCAAAATGTCCTTTATCCTTAAGTTCATCCAACCACCCGAAATTTGCCTCCGGTTTAACATCCAGATCTTTTATGTAGGGTTTTATATCAAGAAGAGGAGTGCCGTTAAACACATCAAGTCCGGTTGTATATATAATATTTTTTTCTATCTTTTTTATCGAAGTTATGCTTAATCCAATAGGATTCGGTCTTCCCGGTGATCTTGATGCAAATATTCCGACATCTATATCTTCACGCGTCCAATCAGGTTTGAAGACCAGATCTCCCTCGCCGCTATATCTGTCAATAAAATAGAGAAGATATATATATTTAAAAGAGCATAATCGCTCAAGCCCTTCGCTGTATTCAGGATCAATTATTACTTTGAAACTATTTACATCCTTCTCAAAAGGTTGATATGGAGCAACTTTTTCATAGGGAGTCTCTATTATTCCTATCTTTTTGAAATTTATTGACAACTCTTCCTTCATTGATATCTCCTTTTGATTTTGCCGGTTCTATTTTGTAAAAACGAAATTAAAGCAGTCCTTCCTGTTGATGTTTTTTCAAAATTTCATCGGCAAGTTTGTCAAGTTTTAAATAAGAATCCTTATCAGCAGCACCTTTGGATAAAACAGGATCGAGAATTTCCATTTTCGTGTTTTTTAATAATCCCGCAATCTGATCTATCATTTTGCTTCCCCACCCGTATGATCCGATTATGGATGCAAATTTTATCTTTGGTTTTAAAATTCCCGCGAGATAGGCCGCATATACAGCTGAAGGATGAGCACCGCCGAGAACCACCGGAGTTGCAAGAACAAGTGTTGCAGCATCAACCATAGACATTGCCAATCTTGCAAAATCAGCGGTAACAAGATTGAATTTTTTAACTCCCAACCCCCTTTTAATCAGTTCATTTTCAAGATGATCAACCATCTCTTTTGTACTCCCGTGCATCGAAACCCAGAAAAGAAGGACCTGATTCTCCACTTTATCGGAGATCCATTTTTTATGAAGATTTATAATCTTTTCCGGTTTATCATATACAGGACCGTGCGAAGGAGCAATCATTGACGGATTTAACTCTTTGACCATATCGAGAGCTTTAATAAAAAATCTTCTGTAAGGCATCATTATCTCAACATAATACAATTTTGCATCTTCATATATTTTATAATCATCAAAATCCGCATAGAGATCGCTTGTCGCAAGATGGGATCCGAGAAAATCGCAAGAGAACAAAATATCATCCTCTTTGAGATAAGTAAACATTGTTTCCGGCCAATGCACCCACGGGGCAAAAATGAATTCTAAAGTTTTATCTCCGAGAGAGAGAGCCTCTCTGTCATTTATTACCTTAAAAACATCCTCTTTCAGAGGAAGAAGGTCGGTCAGCATATTTTTACACTTTTCATTTGTGACAACTTTAGCATCGGGAAACATATTCAAAATATCGGGAATTGATCCCGAATGATCCTGCTCCGCATGATTTGAAATAATATAATCTATCTTTTCAACTTTAAGATCTTTAAGGTTCTGCAATAATTCATCTTTCATATGAGTATCAACAGTATCTATAAGTGCAGTTTTTTCACTGCCAATGATCAGATAAGAGTTGTAGGAAGTCCCGTCCGGCAAAGGAACGATCTCATCAAACATCCTTCTCTCCCAGTCAATAGATCCGACCGACCAAATATTATTTTTTATCTTTTTTACACGCATTTTAATTCTCCTTTTGTTTAACAGAATAATTATAGATATATTTGTGTCAAATTCAAGTGATTATAATAAAACTTTTATTCTCTACATCTAAAATCCAAACAATTTTTTAACAATAAAATTGTTTTTCAATGCCGATTTAGCTAATATATTTTTAACGAAAAACGTAAGGAGTTAAAATGAAAAAAAGTTTACTTATTATAACGTTATCAATTTTTCTTTTTCAATACCTTATTTCAGATACATCGAACAAACAACCGATCAAGGTCGGAGTTTACGGAGATAACGGTTCAAGCACAATCTGTGTCACGGAAACAATGGCGGCACTAAAGATAGATCCGGAGATCATACCGATAGTTATCCGTGGAGCAGATATCGCAGATGGAATATTAAAAACACTTGATGTCATTGTTTTCCCGGGAGGAAGCGGAAGTAAAGAGTCAAGCAGTATGGGTGAGAAAGACAGGGAAATGGTAAAAGATTTCGTTAAGATCGACGGGAAAGGGTGTGTCGGGATATGTGCGGGAGGCTATCTGCTGTCATCCACTCCGATCTATAAGTGGAGTTTAAAACTTACATCATCATCAGTAATAGACAGAGCACACTACAACAGAGGGAGAGGTTTGGTAAAGATGGCTTTGACAGAGAAAGGAAAGAAATATTTCCCGGAATTAAAAGAGTTCAAACATTTTTTCCTTCAATATTATGACGGACCCATACTTGTAAGGTTAAAAAATTCATATCTTCCGGACTATGTTGAACTCGGAAAATATGTAACGGATATTCATCTGACAGGCGGTTCGGGTCCCGGAGTAACCTCCGGAAAAACTTCTCTTCTACTAAACAGTGCCGGAAAGGGCAAAGTTTTTGTTGTTACCGGACACCCCGAAGCAACTCCGGGAATGAGATGGATGATTCCGAGAATGGTAAGGATTGTTTCAAACAGAAAAATTGTTTCCTATCCGAAAACAGTTGTAAGACCAAAAAGAGAATCTCAAGCCATATTGTTTGACAAAAAAAATACACTAAAAGAGAAAAAACTTTTTTGGAAGTTGATCGGAGATTCGGAAACGGAAAAGATAGAATCTTTAAAAGAACTGATTAAAATGAGGTCACGACCTGCATTAAGGTGGGCAATAGGTCTATTAAGGGATTCCAGCCCAAAAGTGAGAATTATAGCTTCTCGGGTTTTATCCGAAGCCGAATATACACCTGCAATCAGAGATATGAAAACAGCCCTGAAAGTTGAAAAAGATCCGGATTGTTTAAAAGAATTAAAAAAAGGATTGTCTCACTTAGAAAAAATCATTAACAATTAAGAACTGAACTATGATCTAAATTATTTATTTGATTTAATTATAAATATTTTGTATAAAATGTTGAATTTTCCCAAAGCAGAGTATATAATATATTTACAATGAAAAACAATATTTTTTTATATATGTTAAAGCAAGCAGAATATAAACTTTAACATTTACATATGGAGAGATAAGTGACATTTTCAACCGATAATGATATTTTAATAGTTGGAAAATAATATGAAGGAGTTGTTATCAATAAAAGAAGCAAGCAGGTGGGCAAGCAAGCATTTAAATAAAAATGTTACAACATCAAATATCTCATATTTAATACAATATGGAAAAATTAAAAAACATGGAGAAAACGGCACAACGGAAATAAACAAATATGACCTGATCTCATACTACGAAAGCTATCATGGCAGAAGGGAAACCAATTGGAGAGAAAAACTTGGAAACGATTTAAACTGGGCTTTGTCCTTTGAAGAGTTTAAAGAAAAAGATACTACAAAACATGTCCATCGATTACATCCATATAAAGGGAAATTTATTCCTCAATTAGTTGAATATTTTATTGATGAACATATAGATAGTTTTAAAAACAAAATTTATTTCAAAAAAGGAGATATTATTCTCGATCCGTTTTCCGGCAGCGGTACAACCCTGGTTCAGTCAAACGAATTGGGTATCCATGCAATCGGCATTGATATTTCGGCTTTTAATGCTTTGATTTCCAATGTTAAGATTAACAAAGTTGATTTCTTTGAATTAATAAATGAAATTAAAAAAATTACTATTAAATTAAAAGAGTTTATCTCTTTTTCAAATAACATCCAATTTGAACGGGAATTATTGAACGAATTGAATATTTTTAATAGGAAATATTTTCCTTCTCCCGAATATAAAATATGGGTTAAACAAAAAAAGATTGATGCAATAACCTATCAAAAGGAGAAAGAAGAGATCTTCGGTAAAATTTTCCAAAATCTAAAAGGAAAATATAAGTTAGATATAGAGCACGATGAATCGGATAATTTTCTGGAAAAATGGTATCTGAAACCTGTAAAGAAAGAACTTGACTTTGTTTACAACCAAATAAAGGAAGTTAAAAATCAGGCAATAAAAAAAGTGTTGATTGTAATCTTAAGCCGAACCATTCGTTCATGTCGTGCAACAACTCATGCCGATTTGGCAACATTAAAAAAGCCGGTAACACAGACTTACTATTGCCGAAAACATGGAAAAATCTGCAAACCGTTATTCTCAATATTTTCTTGGTGGGAGAGATATTCCAAAGATACGGTAAAACGCCTTAAGGAGTTTGATTCATTGCGAACCGAAACATATCAGATCACTCTACAGGGGGATTCTCGAAATATTGATATTTTTTCTTCACTTGAAAAGCAAAACAAAAAATTTGCCGCTCTTGCAAAACAGCAAAAAATAAAAGGGATTTTTTCATCTCCACCTTATGTAGGATTAATAGATTATCATGAGCAGCATGCTTATGCATATGATTTGTTTGGTTTTAAAAGAAATGATAAAAAGGAGATAGGACCGCTCTACAGAGGTCAAGGTCGTGAAGCAAGAGCTTCATATATTGAGGGAATCTCGCAGGTTTTAAATAATTCAAAAAAATATTTAAGAGATGATTACGATATTTTTCTTGTGGCAAACGACAAATATAATATGTATCCGGAGATTGCTAAAAGAGCCGGAATGAAAATCGTAAACCAATATAAAAGACCTGTTTTGAATAGAACTGAAAAAGACAAATCCGCTTATGCCGAAATAATATTTCATTTAAAGGAAAAATAATGGCATTATCAAAAAAACAAATATTGTCGGTAGAAGATACTATCAGAAATAGTTTAAGAAATAGATTTGAGACATACGATCCGGAACCGGCGGTAATGCCTTTTCATACCCGATTGCTGGGAAAGGACAGATTCGCACTGTATTCTTTTATTCACTCGTTAAACACAAGTTTCGGAACAACAATTTTTGAACCTGTTGCGGTTTCATTGGCTTCAAGAAATTTTAAAATTGCAAAGCGTCAAATAAAATCCGGGACAAAAATTAGCGAGCAAGCTCAATATGAAATCCAAAAAATAATGGATGAATTGACTGCAGCAAATAAAAAACCAGACAAATTAAAAGAGATCGAAATCATTCGCAAAGTATGCCAAAAGGGAGAAATGCGAACGGTCAAACCGACAAGAGTTGATATATATCTTGAAGGAAAAAACGGAGAAATATATTTATTTGATATAAAAACCGCTAAACCTAACAAGGGTGGATTTAAAGAATTTAAAAGAACTCTTTTGGAGTGGGCGGCAACCGTTCTATCGGAAAATCCGAATGCTAAAATAAATACACTAATAGCAATCCCTTATAATCCGTATGAACCGAAGCCATACGACCGATGGACAATGGCGGGGATGCTTGATTTAGACAACGAACTAAAAGTTGCGGAAGAATTTTGGGACTTTCTTGGTGGAAAAGGTGCTTATGATGATTTACTCGGTTGTTTTGAAAAAGTCGGAATTGAAATGAGAGATGAAATTGATAAATATTTTAAAAGATTTAAATAGACATCTTTAATTCGGAATAATTTCTCTTTTATTTTTATCTCTTTTTAAAAAATTTTAAAAATGTTGCAAAATCATCTAATGAATCACATAATATTATTTAATACGGGAAACGTAAAGGGTTTAAATCCGAATGAAAAAAGAGAATTTTCGGAAAAGATTTTGAAAAAGAGATGGAATCGGTTCTT
>CAZWFY010000056.1:0-15886 GCA_964633415.1 uncultured Clostridia bacterium
TTCTGAAAGCAACCAAATCCCATCCCCAAAATCCCAAATCCAAATATTGCTGTGTGCTAATATCTGTAATAATCCGGTTTATATGGTCCTTCGACAGGAACATTCAGATAAGTTGACTGCTCCTCTGTCATAACGGTAAGTTTAGCTCCGATCTTCTCAAGATGAAGTCTTGCAACCTCTTCATCTAATTTTTTCGGAAGAGTATAAACTTTTTTCTCATGCTTTTTTGTTGCAAGTTCTATCTGAGCGAGTGTCTGATTTGTAAAACTGTTACTCATAACAAAACTCGGATGACCTGTTGCACATCCCAAATTCACAAGTCTTCCTTCCGCTAATATCAGGATAGAATTACCCGATCTCAATGTCCATTTATCAACCTGAGGTTTTATATTTTCCTTTTTGCATCCGTTTTTGCCACTCTCAAGGTAAGACATCTCTATCTCATTATCAAAATGTCCGATATTACAAACTATGGCACCATCTTTCATTTTTTCCATATGAGTGCCGTTAATCACATTATAATTTCCTGTGGCAGTCACAAATATATCCATATCATCTACAACATCTTCCAATCTTACAACTTCAAAACCTTCCATAGCAGCCTGAAGTGCACAGATCGGATCAATCTCGGTTACAAACACTTTAGCTCCGAAACCGACAAGTGATTGAGCACTTCCCTTTCCCACATCTCCATATCCGCACACAACAACCTTTTTACCTGCAAGCATGATATCGGTGGCTCTTTTAATTCCGTCAACAAGTGATTCTCTGCAACCATACAGATTATCAAATTTTGATTTTGTAACAGAGTCATTCACATTAATTGCAGGAAAAAGAAGCTTATTCTCTCTCTCAAACTGATACAACCTGTGAACACCCGTTGTCGTCTCTTCGGAAACGCCTTCAATATTTTTTGATAACTTGCTCCAGTAATTTTTATCTTTTTTTAACCCCTCTCCAATCCTCCCCATTAGGATCTTCTCCTCAAGAACGGGATATTCCTTGTCTAAAAGAGCGGTATTATTCTCCACTTCAACACCTTTATGGATAAAAAGAGTCGCATCTCCACCGTCATCTACGATAAGGTCCGGACCCGAACCATCAGGCCATGTTAACGCCTGTTCCAATGCCCACCAGTATTCATAAAGAGTTTCACCCTTCCATGCAAAAACAGCTGCACTCCCCTTTTTGGCAATTGCCGCCGCTGCATGATCCTGTGTTGAAAAGATATTGCACGATGCCCATCTGACATCCGCACCAAGCTCAACCAGCGTATCTATCAGCATTGCCGTCTGTATTGTCATATGAAGACTCCCGACTATTTTCTTCCCTTTAAGAGGCTTGTCTGCTCCGTATTTTTTTCTGACCGACATCAATCCGGGCATCTCATTCTCAGCCAGCTTCATCTCTTTATCTCCCCATTCGGAAAGTGAAATATCAGCCACTTTATAATTCAATTTTAAATCCAATTCGGTATAACTCATTTGATAAACTCCTTTTTTATTATAAAAACATACTGTTTTCGGTCATTAATGTTACCATTTTTAGATGTTGATGTCTATTACATTATAAGACTCGGTTTACAAATAGAATTCAGATACTCTTTTGAAATTTTTTTCTGATCCCTGAAATTTCCGAACCATATTCATAAATCAAACTGCTTATAAGCTCTGTAAAATAGTTTATTTTTCTATCCGCTCTAAGGTCAAAATATTTGTATATTGAATTCACCCTTTCGGATGAGTCCGGATTTTGCAACAGAAGAAGCGAGCGAAAGATCAATGATGCGATATCTACAAGATAGTTGGATACATAATTAAGAAATTCCTTTGAATCCAACTCTTTCACTTTTTCAACTATAGCGGCAAAAATTTCAACTCTTTTCCTAAGTTCGCCCGTTTCCGGTCTGCTGTCCGTTTTCTCCAATTCCTCTTCTATCATTTTAAAAAAGAACCCCGATGTTATTGCACCGATCGCCGCTACAACCTGAAGCTGAGTTGTTCCTTCATAAATATTTGTTATCCTTGCATCACGATAAAGTCTCTCTATCGGGAACTCCTTCATATATCCGACTCCTCCGTGAACCTGGAGAGAGTCATAAGCGATCTTATTTGCCATCTCGGTGCATACAAATTTTGAAAGAGGTGTTAAAAATCCGGCTATTGTTCCCGCTTCCTTGAATTTATCCCTCACTTTTTCACCGCGGTTCATCTTTTTCTCATACATTTCATGAATATCCACTGCCGATGCAGTTTTATACAATAATAATCTTGCCGCTTCAATATCCGATTCCATCTCTGCCAGCATCCGGTATATTGCAGGAAAATTCACTATCTTCTCGCCAAACTGTTCTCTCTCATTTGCATATTTGACCGCCTCTTCATAAGATGCCTGAGCAATTCCGAGAGCTTGTGCGGAAGTTGCAAGTCTTGCTCCATTTAAAAGACTCATCATATATTTAATTAATCCGAACCTTCTCTTTCCAACAAGCTCGCATTTAGCCATTTTATATTGAAGTTCACATGTCGGAGAACCGTGAATTCCCAATTTATTTTCTATTCTCCTTACAATCAGGTTCTCATCTTTTTCATAGAGCATCATCGAAAGACCCCGCCCGTCATGGACATCTTTTTCAGTCCTTGCAAGAACAAGATGAATTTCAGCATTCCCGTTTGTTATGAAATGTTTCACTCCGTCCAGATACCACTCCCCGTCTTTTTCAACAGCTTTTAGTTTTACTTTTTGAAGATCGCTGCCCGAATCCGGTTCGGTCAGAGCCATAGCTCCGCTCACTTCACCGCTTGCGAATTTCGGAAGTATCCTGTTTCTCTGTTCATCGGTTCCGAACTTCTGAATTGTTACCGCAATATCCTGGAGTCCGAAAAGGTTCATTAATGACGCATCTCCCTGAGAAACCATTTCTATAATGATCGTATTAATTAAATTCGGAAGATTAAGTCCTCCATATTTTCTTTCAAGAGTTCCACCCATAAATCCGGCATCGGCAAGAGTCTTCATATTTTCAATTGTTTTGTCTGCCCATTTCACTTCCCCTTTATTAAAAACCGCTCCCTCCTCATCAACTTCCGAAGCTCTGGGCCAGATGAATTCGGCAGATATCCGTCCGGCATTATCAAGCAGAAGATCATACCATTTTATTGCATCTTCAAAAGATAAAGGGGCGGGTTCCTTCTTTTCTGAATATTGATCTTCCAACTCATCTACAATTTCTTTCAGATCAATGGAGCCGAGTGCAAACTTTCTGCTTTCATTAAAAAAATTAGCCATCAATATCCTCCTTCAGATACCTTATCATCATCGGTATGACACTTTTAAAATCATCTACGATCCCGAAATGTGAAATATCAAATATCGGTGCATTTATATCTGTATTTACAGCTATGATCTTTCCGGATTCTTCCATCCCCGCCCTATGCTGGATGGAGCCCGAAATCCCAAAAGCAAGATATAATTTCGGTCTTACAACAACTCCGGTCTGACCTATTTGTCTCTCTTTTTCTATATATCCCGCATCAACAGCAGCTCTGCTGCCGCCTACTTCCGCACCGAGAACATCCGCAAGTCCGAAAAGCAGTTCGAAATTTTCACGGCTGCCGATCCCGGCTCCACCGGCAACAATAATTCCGGAACGGTCAAGATGGACATTTCTTTTCTTTAATACGGTTTTAATGATCGTATTTGTTATCCATGAACTGTTCATCTCCGCAGAAAAGATCTCTTTATTTATCCTGTTAACAACTCTTTTTTCAGGAAGTCTCATCACTCCCTCTCTGACAGTTGACATGACCGGCTTATGATCGGGAGAAATTATAGTAGCAAGAATATTCCCTCCGAAAGCAGGTCTTACCTGATATAGTATTTTCCCCTTATCCTTATAATCATCAATATAAAGCTGGGTACAATCCGCTGTCAACCCGGTCTTGAGAGATGAGGCTATTAACGGAGCAATCTCTCTTCCGCTGCTTGTTGCCCCAAAGAGAACTATATCCGGGTCTTCTTTTACAATCATACTTTTCAATATATTTTTAAATGCAAAAGGCTGAATATTTGAAAGTGACGGATCTTCAAAATACAACAATTTATTCAACCCGAAAGAGAACAGATCATCAATATTCGAAGGTAGTGAATCACCGCAAAACAGCCCGATCACTTCGCCTTTCTGATCCGACATTAACGATGAAGCTTTTGCAGTCAGTTCAAAACTTACATCTCTTAACTTACCCGAGACCGGGTTTTTTTCAATAAAGATAGCTGTCTTCATGATCAGACCTCCGTATAATCCTTTATGATCTCTTTAACCAGTCCCATGACCCCGCCCGGATTATTATCAAATATTTTTAGGTCACCGCCTTTTAAAACAATATTTTTTATATTGTGAACTTTCGTCGGGCTTCCTTTTAATCCGCATCTTTCGGGATCAAGTCCGAGCTGATCCATATTCAATGTTTGAATTGAAAGATTTCTCTCTTTATAATAATCCCTCTTTTCATCTTCAATATTTATATCAAGTTCCGCATTCATATATTTCAACATATTCAGTGTGTTTGGATAACGGGGAAAATTTGCATCATCCGTTACGGTAAGAAGAACAGGCAATTCGGTCTTAATTATTTCAGTTTGCAGATCGCCATCCTTCTCAACGGTTATTTCATTATTATCTGTCGAGATAAATTTCTTGACGTAGGAGATGATATTAAATCCAAGCTTTTCGGCAACCTGAGCACCGACCTGACCGGTATCACCGTCTATCGCCTGCCTTCCTGCAACTACAAGATCCGCTCCCCCCAAATATTGAATTGCTCCCGAAAGGACATAAGATGTTGCAAGTGTATCGGCTCCCGAAAACTTTCTGTCCGATATCAGATAAACCTTATCGGCACCAAGATAGAGAGAATGTTTTAAAATTTCTATAGCTTTCGGGGGACCCATACTTAAAACAGTCACTTCACAACCGGTTATATCTTTTAAAGTAAGTGCAAGTTCAAGAGCATTCAGATCCTCCGGATTAAAGACAGCCGGAAGTGCCGCCCTGTTTACGGTGCCATCCTCTTTCATCGCATTACCGGTTATATTGGATGTATCCGGCACCTGTTTTGCAAGAACGATGATTTTTTTCATTTTTACCTCACTTTGGTATAAGATAGAGAATTTATAATAATCTGTTCATTATGTCAACCATCGGGGTTTACATTGGATTGAAAAACAGCGGGAAACCTTGACTTTTTTTTCCGAATTGCATATATTTTTACATGAACTTGTTTTACAATCAAATCTTAAAGGGATACATTGTATAAAAAACTTATTCCCGGCAGTTATCCGATAAGGACAACGGATGATATGATACTTTTTTCCATCGGAAAAAGAAGTTTCGGGATTTCAAAAACCAGATTTATGAACTCTCCCGAGATATTTATTAATTGTATTTTCGAACTTTCAAAAAAGGATAAACTCTACCCTTTACAGAACAGTGTCGGGAACCGTTTCTTTTTTGGAAAATATTCGGAATTTGATATAAGAATAAATTTTAACAATCTTGAAATAAAAAAAAGAATTTAAAATCAAAAACTTATACTATTTTGTCATTCACATTCCAATTATCAAGAATCCTGTTGCAGACAAAACAACTATTCATACTCTTAATACTCCATTTGATTCTATCCGGAATTTCAACTTTATCCGTTAGTGAGCTTGGACCCGAAGATCTGATCATAAAAAACAACCGATCACTTTTTATCAGGCTTTCTATCCTGTTTGAAAACCCTCCGGTAATCTCCGTAAGAGCAAATCCGTTAAAATCCGCGACTGAAAAAAGTCCGCAACAGGGATATACAAAACCATCCCAACCGGTGACAAGATCTTTGTAAACAAATTTACACCCCTTTTTTGAAACATGGAAATCTCTAATCTCAGAGATATAGGGATCATCCTCATGTACCGGAATATGCGGAATGGTATGTATCCAACGAAAATCCGACTTTTTCTTTAAAAAATATTCCGAAAAACCCCCTTTTATCCTCATAAACAGATCATCAGGGGAATAATTTACTCCGGGGATCTTTCTAACTGTAAAATTGATATCAATTTTATTATCAAGTGATCTTTCAATAAGCTTTATCAAAGTTTTATGACTGACTTTTTTATTATGTTCATAATCCAAACTTATCCGGATCGAAATATCCCGGATACCTTTGAGTTTATCAATAAATTCCGGATCTTTATCAAACCATACTCCCGATGTTAAAACTTCGGATTTAAAACCCAGATCTTCCGCTTTTTTTAATCCGTATAAAAGCAGCTCAAAAGATAAAAAAGGCTCTCCGCCTGTCCATATAACATATTTTGATAATTCGTTGATCTTCGATTCAACCAGTAAAATATCAAGTTTTTTTCTGTCAAGAACACCCTTGTTGGAACTCTTCGCCGAAACATTGCATGTCGCACACCCGACAGAGCAAATATTATTAACAAAAATAATAATACTGTTAAATTTCACAAAATAATCTTATATCTATTTTAATCTAAATCTCCAGAAGCAGTAGTAATCTTTTTCAACAATATCAGGCGGACATGAGACAACTTCAGTCTCAAATCTTTCATCTATTGTTTTTGCAAAAAGTGAATATTCAACTATTCCGACCTGCTTGCACGGAAAATCCTTCAATCCTTTTCTCCGCCTTGCCGCCTGAACCCTGCATGTCTTAACTCTGTATTCAACGGTTTTATCATCGATCACGACTATCTCATCTTCATTTAATGAAGAGTATAACCTGAATGCAAGAGCTCTTCTCAAACCGTCAACTCCCGAATTTTTTTCAAGCCCCAAAAATCCCATGATCCTCTTTGCTTCGACAACGGTAAATTTTCTCCAGGCTTCAATATCATATTTAATTGCCGTATCAATCCCTTCTTCCTCTTCGATGGAGAGAAACCATGACCCGTCGTGTGCAATCCAGTTCTTTGCAAAAACTTCTGTTAATTTAATCAATTCTTCCTTTGTTAAATCCTCTATTCTATCCTTGTCAACCATTTTATCTCCTCTTTTTCGCTTTTAATTTTTTTGTTTTATAAAAAATTAATACTACTTACCCGTAAAAAAATCAACTCCCAAAACTTGCATATAAATAATAATTACAAATCGCCTTTTTTTGCCAGCAGAATTTTAAGAGATGAAGTTTTAAACGAAAAGAAAGGTACATTTTTTTTGTAGTCTATATATTTCCGTCCGAATTTTTTAACTGCTTCAGGTTCTTCGATAAACTTTATCATGATCAGCATAAGTAGCATTTCAAAAGGTGCAATGAATAAAATAAAAACAGGAGATCCGATAAGAAGTGCTACCGAAAGCGGAAAAAAGAGAAGTCCGAGATGCATCGGGTGTCGCATGCAGCCGTATATCCCGTCGGTTACCAGTCTGTTTGTCTCCATTCTCGGAATATTTCCTTCTCTTCCTTTTTTCGAAAGGAACCTTCCGGTATTCTTACTTGCCCTTAAAACCATTTTCAGCAATAAAACTCCTAAAATAAAAGTAATTAAATGAAATACAGTATTCTTAAAAATTTTCGGAAAAATTTTCAGATCACAAATAACTCCAAAAACCCCTCCTCCGATCAAAAAAACAAACCAGACGAAAATTCTTGCTCTGTCCTTCACTTTTCAACCCTGATAGACCGATCTATTCAGTCATATGATAATCTTGTATCTTTATCGTTCATTGTCGGTTTTATGATCTCTTTCCATTCGGGGGATTCCCATGTTCCCAGTTTCTCATGCTCAATAACATATTTTTCAGGAATAGGATGTGTCCCGTAAACAACTTCAAGACCGTATTTGTTGACAATGAAATCACGGAAATATTTTATATAGGGACACGGAGGATATCCGACTATAAGTCCCGTTGCAAGGTGGATAACTTCAGCACCGTTTCCTTTCATCTCATCGACCGCATATTCTATATTACCTCCGGGACATCCGTCACAAGTCGTAAAACCAACCACTTCAACATCTTTATCTCCATATCTCTCAAATGCGCCTTCTTTATTCTTTGCAGACCTGAAACATTTCCCTCCGGCACACCTGCGGTAACGATCACATATTATTATTCCGACCTTCACGTTTTCACCCATTTTACCTCCATACAATAAAATTCAATGATAAAACTACAATTAAAGAAATTCAAGAAAGAAATTAATAATCAAAATTTCATTATCTACAGGCATTCCAATTCAGATGAGAGAATGTAATCGGACGGTAATTCCCCCGAAACTCAGGGAAACGGAATATGGGGATCAATCTTACGGAAAAATCGCTAATTCTATTTTTTTTGAAAATCCGCTATATTACCGTGTAAAAATTTTTTATTCAATATTATAATGTTATTAAAGGAGAAAAAATTGACAAAGCATTTTAAATCTATTGTTTTGTTTCTTTTATTTTCAATCTCATTTTATTCATATGGCAAGCAAAAAACTCTTGAAGAACTAGCATGGGAAAAAGCAGTAAAAAGAGTTGAATATGAGTTTGAAACCCAGCTTTCAAATAAAATCGGAAACAAGGTAAATGCAAAAGATTATTTAATGGCACTTTATCATTTCTCACATGGTGAAATTCAAAAAGGGAAAAGTCTTTCGAAACAGATAATAATGAAAGAGGTTTTCACTGTTATTCTTGGCAACAACTTTGCTTCAGTAATAGGTTCTGCATGGGAATTTGACAAATGGATATGGAATTCAACACATCAATGGGCAGATGACAGAAATAAAAACATTTTCATTAATGAATTTCTCAAAAAGAGAATGAAAAAATGGTATGAAGAAAACAGATTCGGAGAAAAAAATCGCTTCGACAGAAATTTTACAACAGAACTTACAAAACAATTTAATCTCTGGTGCGAAGAGAGATTTTTCGGTATCGGTGCTTCAAATCTTTACATTAAGAAAAACCAAAAATTTAAACAATTCAAGAAAGACATGTGGAATATACTTCTACTGGAGGTAAGAGAAGTATCGATAAGAACAAAGCTAAGAGAAGCTTCAGTCAGAGCAATAAATAAGTTAAAGAAAAAAATTAAAAAATATCAGATTGAATATATAAAGAAATATAAATCATCCCATCGTTTAAAAAAGAATCAAAAAATAGAAACTCCCCAAAAAAGATCAGTCCATGTTAAAAAAAGGTCACAAACGGATACGGAGGCAAAAATCCTTTCGGAGTTCCGAAGTCTATATCCGGTCTGGCTTAAATCTAATGCATCCCCGGATGTAACTGTAATCGTAACCGCCAATGCCGTTAAAATCGGTCATAATAAATACAGAGTGGCAAATGAGTCTTGGCTTGTAGTGAGCTCAGGAGTAAATAAAGGGAAACGCTACAAGGGTGGAACTGCAAATTGGATTATGTCATTAAGTGAGTTAAAAAATGCCACAAGATTATATAAAAAGAAACTCGGGATAAAATAGCTATTCTGATTTAACAATAATTTTTCCGATTTACTCTGAAATGGGACTTTATTCCGGAAATATTATCAACTATCTTTTCTAAAGAATAACTTTTTCAAAATCTTTTCCGCTAACGATAACAATTCCTCCCCTATCTCCAACTAAGGGAGATAAATCCAAACTTTTCTCTTTCCTTATGTCTCTATCTGAAATATATTTCCCAAATACAATCCATTTCCCCTTAACTGGCAAAATCGATTCAAGAGAGATCAATTCGAAATTATTGTCATTATATCTGAATTTCAGTTTTTTGTTATTCAATATTCCTATCTTTTTCGAACCCTTGAATTTTTTTACGGAAAGGAAAATAGTCCCTTTAAATCTGTTTTTTAAGACACAAGCAATATAAGAATTTAAAAACTTTTTTCCAGTTCTATTTTTTGAAGTCAAACCTTCTGATATAAAACTCGGCGATCCGTTCTGATTGCTTATCAACTCATTATTCATAATAAATATCGGATCTGATAATTTGTATTTTGCATTTTCCCGATAGAGGGAAGGACCGGGAATAATTTTAATAAAGGGTGTTATTAATAATACAATTTTCTTTTTTTCCCTTTTATTTTCCAGCAAATCAACCGCAATTTCTTCATCATTCCTTGTAAAAACACTTCTTTTTAACAGGAGTTCCAAGGGTTTACGCTTTTTACCGGACATATTCGAATCTTTTAAATAAAAGTAACGAGTCTTTATTGAAATTTCAACTCCTTTATCTTTTACAATTCTAGGTATAAGCATTATATTAACGGATTCACCGTTTAATTTTATCGAATTACCGGTAGAATATTTTCGGTTCCGAAACCTTTTTCCGAATCTTAACGAACAACTCTGGCCGTCTTCAACAAATATTTGTGGTTTTAACTTTATAATAGTCTCGGAAGGCCTCACTTCAAGAACGGATATTGACAAATTAATAATTTTTTTATCTTTGAATATAATATCGCTTTTTTTATTATCGTTTGATTTTTTTTCGGAATAGACAGTTTTAATAATGACATTATTTTCGGGGATTTCCCCAAAAAGTAGACCTTTTGTACTATTAATTCCAAATAAAACAGTAATAATTAAAACAAAATAGATAAATTCACATCTCTTTTTTATCATTTTTAAAACTCCTCATAACTGTTATTTTTGATTTTTTTACAATCGAATAATCCGATAAATCCAAGTCTATGGATATAATCTTTCTCATATTCTTTGATTCCAACTCGACATAACTTAAAATCGGTTCCCTTTTATTAATTTTTGATCCGGACAGTTTGTCGATTTTATTTTTTTGAAATATTAAGAAAATTCCCATGAAAAGAATCAGAGCTACAATTAGGGAAAACAATGGAACAGGGATTGTAATATAAGACTTTTTTCGTTTCGAATTTTTCATATCTGAGAATTTAAACATCAGTTTCGGAACTTTTTGCCGGCTGTTCTCCTTGATAATATTTTTAATTTTTTTTATCTCTTTTCTGATCTCTATCTCGTTATGTTTACAGAATTCACATTCGGAAATATGTTTTATCACTTTCTCTCTTTTTTTTATCGGTAGTTCATCATCTATATATTTCTGGATAGTTTCTTTTTTTAAATGTTTCAAATTATCCTCCGTCTTTAATTTTTTTCCTCAATTTATCTATCGAACGGGATAAAACCTTTCCTACCGAACTTCTTCTGATTTTAAGAATAGCGGACATATCATCATATGAGAAATTTTCAGCATACAAGCAGATAATCGCTTTTTCCCGCTCTTTCAATTTTGATATCTCTCTAATAATAATATCTCCTTCTTCGTCTCTAATATAATTATTTCCCGGATCCGATTTTTCAGATTCTGTAATAAAAAGATTAAACAAATTTTCTTTGACTATTAATGCTTTTCTGTTTTTGTCAACGAAAATATTATAAGCTGTTTTAAACAACAAAGATCTCGGATTTTTTACAATACCGCCCTTATCAAGATATTTAAAAATTTTTAGAAATGAATCCTGAACAATATCTTTTGCAAAATCACTGTCTCCGGATAATCTTAAAGAAAACAAATATAACTGATTTTTATACTTCTCAAATAATTGACCTAAATCTATCTCGATTTTCGATTTATTTATATATTTTTTTTTAATCATTAATATTATAAGACGAATGAAAAGAAAAATCGTGACAAAAACAATTTTTAACTATTCCGGATTTGGTTTTACTTTTGACTATGATCACATTTTATATCCGTTAAGTCTCTTTTAAGTAAAAATAACTTTATAATTTTAAATTTAGTATCAAATCAGAGAAATATAGGCTCTGTTTTTAAACCGATCAATAATGATAATATTGGTTTTATACCCTTTTAACTCTTTCACTTCGATTAAGAAATCTCCTCCGGAAAATCTTATATGCTCTTTTTTCATCTTTATCTCTTTTTTACCATTCTTTGTATAAACAATGAAAATATCGGCATATTGTCCTCTCGAAAGTTCGCAATCTTTCCACCTGTATTTATTGGAAGAAACACTTCCTGCGTTTTCCTTCAATTTCACTTTTTTTATTTCTATTCTCGTCTTAGACCAGAATCCTCCGGCAATAATATCAACAACAAGCATTTCTCTTTCAAATTTATTCATGTTTCCATAATTCTTATCAGGTGATAAAACCCTTGGGGAGTATATTTTTATATCCTTTCTTTTACTTATAAGTTTAATTTTTATGGAATCACCCTTAAAATTTTTCTGCTCGGGGAAAGATACCGTATAGAAATTTTTTACAATTCTATTAACCCCTTTTACGATCTCATCCTTTGTTCCCTCAAGATATTTTCCTCCGCTTCTTATACTTAAAGATCTTAATGCTCCTTCTCCGGAATTAATATCGGATGAAAGAATTCTTGTTCCCTCAGGATTTATTATAAAAAAGAGAACCCCGCTTCTATTTATCACCTTTGCGGCATTCTCTAACATCCAGTACGGAAAGGAATCTACGGGAGCACTCCCTATTATTTTATCTCCGCCCGAAATACTATTTTTTGAAAAAAGACCTTTTGAAATTCCGGAAGAGAAAAAGAAAAGGCTTTTTTTCATTGTGAACTTTAGAATATATTTTAATGAAATCAAGGATTTGAGATAGTTCTTCATAGCAATCTTTGCATATATTTTTTCCCATTTTTTACGTTCGCCGGAATGTTGTATACCCTCTGCATATGTGTCGTTAAGATAGGATATATCGTTATAATCTATATCGGAATTCCCAAGATGTCTTTTCCTCACCTTTCGCGGAGGCATCTTCCTCTTTAAGATACGCTTTATCTTTTTTTTATCGCTACCGGGTCCGTAATGATATTTTATCCCCGAACCGTTCTCAAGGGATAACAATACGAAATCCGTTCCTTCGGAGGCTGAATCCACTATCTTGCTTGCTATCGATTTTCCTCTCATAAAGATCAGCGGATCCGTCAGCATATTGTCAAAAAGTAGAAAAACAATATGCTTGATATTATTCCTTTTACTATTTTTACCAATCTTATTTAAAGATCCATTATCCTTTTCCTCTGCAACATTAGTGCTTTTAAAAAGGATAAACTCCTTTATCTCCTTTCCGTTTATCAGAAGTTTTATATCCTCTTTTTTCAGTACAAAATCCTTTTCCACACTATCCGAAACTGCATAAATCGGTAATATCCACCATTTCACGGATATATACTCTTTTATAATATGTCGGGAGTAAACAAAGGACTTCAAATTAATTAAAATAAAAGAACAGATAAAAATACAGAATAAAGACTTTTTAAAATATTTAATTATCCCCATACAGAACTCCCAAGTTTAAATTATATATCTTAATACTTTATTTTTTATACCTAAATTTTTTTTCATAAGATATCTTATATAAAAAACTGCTTAATACAAGAACAAATATTACTAAAACTGCAATCAGATAATTTTTCATTGGATAAATTTATAGCTTATTACTCTATAGATATCATTAAAGCTTTCATCAATAGTATGAGAAGCTCCATGAAAAACCTGATTCTTTTTATCATAATAAAATCTTAGAAAATTATAAGGACAATATAACTTTTTCAACCTAATCTCATTAATGAATTTTCCATCTCTATTAAAAAAATCAAGAAATGCCACCCAACAAGATGAAGAAATATCATAGTTGACATAAATAACACCCACAAATCTCGGATCAACAAAAATCCCGGTTACCCATGACATTTTCTTCGAAGCATTCAAATATTTTTTAATATTTCTCTCTTCATATCCTCTTTTAAGTTCCTGAGATAAATAAGGTCTCAAATAATTCTTTGAGTTATTTCCAAAACGAAATATTTTTTTAGTTTTAAAATTGAATTTCATTACGGATAAATTTCCCGTCCATATAAAAAAAGCATCTTTTTTATAAATATCACAATACGTATTATATCCGATAATCAGTTCATCCGTTCTCTTAAACCCCTGTTTTCTTTTACGTCTAAAATCTATAGGTTTATCACCAAATTGTAACTCAAATGGTATAAGATATTCTTTTTTGTTTGTTTTAAGATCAATTGAGAAAAGATTATATATTTTTCCCTTGGGATCCGGTTTTCGTATTCCACAATACAACAATTTATCTTCCGATAATTTTGCATCTATTCCACGCAATAAAAACTCTTTTTTGAATATAAAACTGCATTTATTATCCTTTTTATATTCATATAATTTAGTACGATATGTGTCGAGATTCCCAATAACAAGAATTGAATTACTATAATCATGAATTACAGGGCGACTAAATTCATTAGGTCCATGTCCTTTCCTGCCAAAAACGAATTTTAATTTTCCTTTCATATCAAATATCTTAAAATCACTGGCTTTTGAATCACAAAATATTATTCTGTCTTTATCAACAACAATACCACCATAAAACTGTAAAATAACATTTTCCTGTGAAAGCTGTATATTATTTATCGGAATTGCTTTATATCCTGCACCAAATATTAAAAAATTTGAAAAAAACAGTATAAAAAAAAGTCTAAACACATTCCACCTCCAAAATACAATTCGGGGATTTAAATCCCCGAATTGCAATTTATCACAAAAACATCCGGTACAACCTCACAACTATATTTTATTATACTTTTTTAATTCGTTTAACAAATCAGTAATATCATAAATAAGTAATTTACTCTCATATGCAGATATCAAGCGATTTTTATATATAGCAACAACATAGGAATCGGGTTTATCACTTATTGTCAACAAATAATCAAAATTATCAAGAGTATATATATCCCAGACAGATTTATCATATTTACTGTTTTTTGATTTTATCAAAATATAATTACCGAATATATAATAGTCAAGAACAGCTTCCGACTTTTTTATTATTTTCCTTAAAATACCGAATTTGGTTTTCCTTTTTATTGCAATCACATTCTGCAACCCGTCAATTGTCTCTTTGGTAAAAACAACTTTATCATTTTTATATTTGGTTACAAATCCAAGATAAAACGGCAAGTAATAATATTCATTTTCTCCAAAACCACGAGATAAATAATTGTCATGATAAATACCGTTATCCTTATTCCTACCATCTATATGACTACCGAATAATTCAATCAAATGTCCTTGCGGGTCACACATTGCAAACTTCTCTCCATCGGCAAAATAGAAATAGTTTTCCACAATCAATTTATCCTTTAAAAAACTAAACTTTCCAAAATGCTTTTTCCCATTTGTAAAAATAACAATGCTTTTTAAATATTTCCCGTTTAAATCAAATATTTTAATTGACTGAGTTCCCATATCCGAAATGTAAAACTTATTATCATATATTTTCACATCCAACATTCTGGAAACATCCCCCGGGCCCTGCCCCTGGGGAGGCGAAAATACAATATGGTTAAATTTATCATATTTTTTAGAAATCGGTATTAATTTATGAAAAATATATTTCTCGTTTAACAAATCAATTATATATAGATTCCCTTTATTATCCGGAAGTAACTTCTCGGGAGAATAAATCATATTTTTTTCTTTCTGCTTCGAGAAATCAATATCAACAACTTTCTTCATTATACTTGAAGAATATCTTCTGTTTTTGACTTTTTGCTTTAAAACAACAATTTTATTATTTGACCTTTCATCTCTCTTTGTTTCTTTTAATATATTTTTTTTGCTTTCCTTACTACAGGAAAAAATCATTAAAAAAGATAAACCGAGAACAAACAGACAAACTATTTTCTTCATATTACCTCCTTAATTTCCCGAAAAATTTTTTCAAAATACTTTTTCTCTTCTTTTTGATTTTCAAATGAATTCTATCATTAAAGAAACTTTACCAAAGGAGATTTATCTATCTCTTTTTGTAATGTCCTTTTAAACAAGGCTTATTTTGTAGAGAGA
>CAZWFY010000057.1:0-15705 GCA_964633415.1 uncultured Clostridia bacterium
AGAGATTGTCATTACTGAGATATTCATTGAGACATTGCCGGGGGAGGCAGAGGAGTCTATACGGTCGGGTGGAGGCAATTCTCAATAAAGAAAATTTTATCCCTGTTTATTTTTTTGAAATTGTGATCTTCTCCACAAAAGATAATCCGTGGATATCCCTGTCAACAAAAAAATCTCCGATAATACCGAGTGTAATATCTTTATCGGTCGGCAGTCCGTTCCTTTTCGTAATAAGGATCATTTTTCCCCCTTCATAAGTTCGGAAAATTTCCGACCAGCTGAAGATCGATCTGTATCCGTCACAACCGACAAAGAGATAAAAATCATCCGGACCGTTTTCTCCAAAATTTTTAAAAAGAAAATCTCTGAGACTATATCCTGTCACGGATTCCGGAGATTTTGATTTTATACCTCTTCCGTGACCGATTCGTATCCAATTTGTATATTTTTCTATTTTTACTCCGGAATATGAACTTTCAAACTTTTTTCCACCCTTAATGTAAAACAGTTTATTGCTATTGCATTTTTTCCCTTTCGCAAGTTTCGGAAGAATTGTATCCGAACTTTTCGGAAGTGAAAATTTTATAGAAATAACATTGTCAAGATATCGGTTTGTATATTTATCTCTCGGGCAGATCAGTTTAAGTCCGGACAAAGGCTTCGTATCTCTGTTCTTAGTATATTTTTCAGGTTCTTTGGAGGGTAATACGGGATCTTTATAATAAGCAAGACTGACAGGATTCGAATCGTTGCACATGGTCAGCTCTCCATAGCTGAAATGTGATTTTTGACCTGTTTTTGAAATAAAAGTAATTATTAGATCAAGAGGTCTGTCGAATAAATCCGTACTGGTTTTAAGCGGTTTGATACCTTCAAAAAGAAAATTGACGGGTATAGCGATATAACTATACGCTCCGGTAACTCTTCCGTCTCTATCAGCCTCTTTTGTTCTTATCCTGACGGTTGAGAGAGTTGATAGATATTTACTGTTCAAGTGATAGATATTTTTTACTTTGCCGAAAACAGTAAGTGTGATATTTTCAGGGAATGATATTTTTACGGATAGTGAAGTTGCGGAAGATACAGCATCAACAGCCGGATCTTTCCCTGCTGAAAATAGTGGTGCGATAAGTATAAACAGAGTTATTTGAGCGATAAAAAAAGATTTGAAAAAAGTTAGAATACGATCCATTTTGCCTCCTTTGCAAATAAAACTTTATGGCAGGCAATAAGGTTTCCCTTAGAACCCTATCGGTTAACGTTCATAGCTAAAAAACCTTAGAACCGTTAACTCGGAGGAATAAGCTGACAATATATAAAAAAAGTATTAATAAATCAATACTTAAAGAGATAAAAGAGAATTTTACTATTTCTTCTTTTTAGTCTTTACTCTTTTGTTTCTCAGGAATTCATCTATTCCCTTCACTGCACGGAGACCGTCTGCAATTGCTGAAATTGCATCGGCAGTCCAGTTGGAAAGATCTCCCCCTGCAAATACTTTTTCAATGTTTGTTCTCTGCTTTTTATCGACTTTAAGTAATCTTCCGTCCATATTGATACTCTTTCTGATGTCTTCGGGGAGGAAATCAAGGTCAGGCTGTTGTCCGATTGCAGTTATTATCGTATCAACGACATATTCATACTCTTTATCCTTAATAAGGACAGGTCTCGGTCTCTCACCCGGTTTCTCCTGAACCATTTTGGCTTTTCCATATACAAGTTTAACTTTGCCTTTGGGTCCGTTTTCCACTCTAAGAGGAATGATCTTTGTGTAGATCGGGATACCCTCATGTTCGGTTGCCTCTATCTCTTCATCATCGGCGGGCATATCCACCGTTCTTCTTCTGTATGCTATATAGGCATCGCATCCGAGTCTCTTTGAAACTCTCACAGCATCTATTGCAACGTTTCCGCCGCCGATTACAACGACATCTTTTCCGAGCTTCACTTTTTCACCGAAATTGACCTTGCTTAACAATTCAATTGCAGCCATTACTTTCGGATGATCTTCCCCCTCAAGCCTTGCCGAGAGCGGTTTCGGTAATCCCGTACTTATAAGAACGGCATCATATTTTTTCAAAAGCATATTGAATTTGCGCCTGTCAACAGGTGAATCCGTGTGGATTTTAACTCCGACAGATTCTATAAGGTCGAGCTGTTTGTCAAGTGAGGGGATAGGGAATCTGTATTTGGGGATACCGATCATTGTCATTCCGCCGGCTTTGGGCATCTTCTCAAAAATTTCGGTTTCATATCCGAGAATTCTCAGATAAAACCCGGCTGTAAGACCGGCAGGTCCGCCGCCGATTATCGCAACTTTTTTACCGTTTAGGGGTTTCGGATCAAGATGTACATATTGTTTCAGATCATCAAACTGTTCAACTACAAAACGTTTTAGCCATCTTATAGCAACCGGATCACCGAGATGTCCGAGTGCACATTCAAATTCGCATCTTCTTGTACATACCTTACCGCACATCTCCGGCAACGGATTATTATCATAAATTATATTTAAGGATTCTTCATAATTTCCTTTGGCAATGGCTTTAATGTAATCCGGAATATGCATCGTATCCGGACATCCGGTTATACATAGTCCGCAATCCACACATCTGTCGGCTTCACGTCTTGCTTCTTCTTCAATATATCCGAGCACTGCTTCTGCAAATGTTCCCGATCTCTCTTTTCCGTCGAGCTCCCTCATCGGTACTCTCTCAAGGTGGAGAAGATTCAGTTCATCATCCTTTTTAAATCCTTTTTCTTCTTCCTCATGTCCTTTAAGATCAATTCCCGGAATGAAGACGAAATCTTCGGGAGTCTCTCTGCTCCAGACATATTCGTTTGACATAGAAAGTGATCCGGTTGGACAGACATCAACACAGAGTGCACACCAACAGCATCTTCCGTAATCTATTTTAGGTCTGTATCCGGAATCTCCTTTTTGGGGATTCTTTATTTCAATCATCTCGATCGCAGCATTTTCACAAATAACCGAGCATGAACCACATCCGATACAGGTTTCGATATCATTCTTATGAAATCCTCTGTATCTGTCAGCCGCTTCACGTTTTACTTTGATCGGAACTTCAATTGTATTCGGAGATTTAGCAACTCTCTTCCATGCCGTTAACGGTTTTAATATTCCTTTTAGATCCATTGTTTTCTCCTATCTCTCTATTTCAGGCGGGCAGGTTTGAAGCCCGACAATAGTAAGTGAAAAATCGGATATATTCATACCCGGAACAAGTCTTTTTAGCAAAGGATAAGCGGCAGGAGTCGAACTGCCTCTGACGTGAACCCTTCTCGGTTTATCCGATCCGTCCGTCACTACATAATATCCGAACTCTCCTCTTGCAGATTCAAGTTTTACATATGTTTCACCTGCCGGGATTTCCCAGAAGAGGACATTCGGAAGTTTCTCCCATACTTTTCCTTTGGGGATATTTTTAATTATCTGTCTGATAAGATCGATACTCTGGATCAGTTCATGTCTTCTTAAGATTGCCATGGAATAGAGATCGCCCTCTTCTCTCGTCTGAACATCAAAATCGAGCTTGTCATAGATCTCATAAGGCTGATCCTTTCTCACATCATAAGGAAAGCCGCAAGAGCGGGCGACAGCTCCGGTGATCCCGAGTTCCTCAATCCATTCGGGTTTTACTTTTGATATTCCTATAGTTCTTTTCTTAATAACGCTGTTTTCAAAGATCAGGTTGTCATAATCGGGAATTCTGCTTTCGAGGTAGTCCATTACTTTGAGAACGCGATCTTCAAAACCTTCCGGAAAATCTCTTCTGACTCCTCCGGGGAGTATGTATATATGATAAATTCTTGCTCCCGTAAGCTCTTCAAAAAGATCCAGGACCAGATCTCTGTCATATATCATCCACTGAGGGGCAGTGCCGAGTCCCATTGTACCGGCGAATCCTCCGATCCAACGGATGTTAAATGTCATCCTCGCCATTTCAAGAACAAGTGTCCTTATCCATTTTGCTCTTTCGGGTATTTCAATACCTGCAATGTCCTCAAGAGCTCTTGCATAATTCTCTTCATTTATATCAGGTTCGGGAACACATATTCTGCAGACAAGAGGAAAATTCTGTATAAATGTTCTTCTCTCCATAAGTTTTTCAAATGCTCTGTGAAGATATCCGACATGAGTCTCAACATCTTTTAAAGTATCACCCTCAAGAGTGATCTCAAAGCTCATATTACCGGTGACACCCGGATGTTGCGGGCCGACCATTAATTTAACTTCTTTATCCTTTTGTTTAAAAGAGCTCATTTTTTTCTCCATTCGTTAGTCTTCTTTGCAATGACATCTCTTATCTTAAGCTTTTTTTCTTCGTTTCTGCGACCATAATGTTTCATTGAATATTTCAGAGTATCAAAATCTCTCCTCATAGGCGGAATATCATCCCAATCTTCCAAAACAAAATCTTCATCCTGAGTAGGATTTCCTTCGAAGTTGACCCCGAACAGTTCCCTGATCTCTCTCTCATATATCTCGGCTGTAGGGAAAATATTCATGATAGTTTCATGATCGGGTTTTTTCCTGTTTAAGGAACATTTAATAATAAGATTTTCTTTTTTCTTATTATTCCAGAGAATGTATGCAAGCTGAAACCTCTTCTCTTCAATCCAATCTACACATGATATCAGTGAAAGATGAACAAAACCTTCACTGGATTTAAGAAATGATAATATCGGAAGTATAGAACTACTTTTTGTCTCAGCAATCATAAAGTTATCTCTTTTCATAACTATTTTATCTATTTCAAAACTTTCCTCTAATCTGTTTTTTAATTTATCCATAGTTACCTCACCAGTTATAATCGGGCATTTTCCAGGTTTTGATTACCTTTTCCTGATTTTTTCTGTATTTCTTAATATTGTCAATATACTCTTTCCAACCGTCTGCTCTTCCCTCTTTGATCCTTCCCATGAGATCGGCAAATCCGGCGAGGATGGCTTCGGGTCTCGGCATACATCCTGTTACCCAAATATCAACAGGCATATAGTGTTCAAGTAGATTTATAGTATTATATGAATCATAATACATTCCGCCGTTTATCGGACAAGCTCCGAGGGCGACAACATATTTCGGGCTCTGCATCTGTTCGTATACTCTGATAACCCTTTTTAAGGTTTTAACCGATAGATATCCGCTTATTATAATAACATCGGCCTGCCTCGGGGTTCCTACCATATTGACACCGAATCTTTCCGCATCAAATCTTGAAGTAACCATAGGGGGTATCTCGATCCCTCCGCATCCGGTTCCGTATGCAACCACCCAGAGAGATTTTGCACGAACCCAGTCATTAAATTTTTCCCACACTTTGGAATATGTGAGCTTTTCGGGCATTTCATTCAGAAAATTATCTTTTTTTCCCATATTATTTATCCTTTAATAAAAATTCTTATAAAATCTATCAGACCTATTACAGCCGGGTATGTCCAGAAAAAAGCCACACTCTGTTCAAGTTTAAATCTTGGGAAAGTTCCCGTGATGAAAAGCGGCCACAAAAATAGAATGAAAGTTTTTAAAAAAGCTTCCCAGATATTTGTTGCTCCTCCGAGAAAGAGGTTCATAAACAGAAGATATTTTCCAACTGCAAAGATGCTTCTTCCCGAGAACATGAATGAAAGAAATTCGGAACTGAACTCGGTCGGAGGTCCGACTGCTATCTCCTGCGGAGCCATAACGACTGCAAAAGGATAAGACATATACATTCCCAGCATTGATATAAACCCTGCTATAGAAAGGAACGGATATTGGAAGAGATTCCAGTGAAGAATACCTCCCTGTTGCGACATAACAATATCGTGTAGATTAACCGTATTGTTGCTGACGGCAAGTCCGATAACCGCTATCAGAAACGGGAGTTCGTAACCCGCCATCTGTGAGAGGCCTCTTGTTACGGCAATAGCCGAGTGTGGATGTCCGCTTTCGGCAGCTCCGAGAGCCATGCCGAGGCATCCGAATACCATGAAGTAGAGTATAACGAGCAGATCTCCCATAAAGGAGAAGTTGGACAGAGCCGGAACGGTAACAACGATTGGAACGAGAAGAAATGTTCCAAGTCCGCCAAGCAGTCTGAACATAGGTGCAAGGTAAAACATTACTCCATGTGAAATAGCTGTCTTTTTTTTAAACAGCTTCCATACATCAATAAAATTTTGAAATACAGTAGGGCCCTTTCTTCCGTGCAGTCTTGCCATGATTTTTCTTGAAAGCCCTCCGAGGAAAAGTCCGTATGCAAGCCCGCCGAGAGCTGCGAGAAGTGTATAAGCTATTTTAACATACATTGTCAGACTCCTTTATAGAAGATGTAAAAAACAAAAGTTGCGGTAATTACAACCCATAATGCATATGTGTTAAGGTCTCCCGAATAAAATTTTCTCAGAAAATCAACAACAGACATCAGGGATCCGTAAACGGATGAATATATCTTTTCGGTAACCGGTCTGATAAGAGGCCATACGACTCTTCTGAAATGAGCATAAAGATCGTAACCGAAATGAACCTGTTCGGGAGTTTTCGGAACTTCTCCGGAATATCCTATATCGAGTTGTCCGACTTTCCTGATCTTCGGATTATTCAGATAGAAAATAATGAGCGCGATAACAAATGTTCCGCCGGTAAATATCATTAATGCCATAGCATTCCAGTATCCGAGTTTCGAAATGATCCTGAATGTTCCTGCATAAGAATATCCATGTCCGGTAAAACCGAGTGCCGGAAGTATCTTCTCTCCCGCTTTTAACAATATTTCCGGTTTCATACCGATAACCATTGTTAAAATTGCAAGAAAGAGTTCAACGACCATTATAGGCAACGGTGCTTTTTTGATCTTTTTAAACTCCGGTTTTAATTGTCCGAGGAATATCGTATGAAGCAGTTTAAAACAGTATAAGAAAGCAATGACCGAAGCAAGCATTGCTACAAGCAGCATGAACATCCATTTTTTCTCTATCATTCCGGAGTATAGAAGCCATTTTCCTGCAAATCCGGAAAGAGGTGGAATTCCTGCAAGTGTAATTATTCCGAGCAGGAAAGCAAAAAATGTAAAAGGCATCTTTTTTATAAGTCCACCGAGTTCGGGAAGTTTTGATGTTCCGGTTCTGTATATTATTCCTGCTATTGCAACAAATAAAAGACCCTTGAAGATCATATGATTTGCAGTATGATAAAGTGCGGCGGAATATCCGAGAGAAGTTGAAAGTGCAATACCGATCAGGATATATCCGACCTGTCCGATTGACGAATAAGCCAGTACTTTTTTTGCATCTTCCTGAAATACCGCAAGTAGTGTCATAAAAAATGCCGTAAATGTTCCAAGCCATCCGAGACCGTATAGAATAACATCCGACCCGGAACCCGATGAAAATTTAAGTAGATGAACGACTGTAATTATTACTCCGAAAACACCCATTTTAGACATTATTCCCGAAAGAACAGGTGTAAACCCATCCGGGCTTTCACCGTATGCATCCCGCGCCCATATATGAAGCGGGGCTGTTGCCATCTTAACAAGAAATGCCGTAAATATGAGGATCGGAGCAAGAACTCCATATAATTTTGCAGTATCTGTGAATTGAGGTATAAGGTAACTGTTTGTGGAAAGAAGTTTTATTCCTGCAAGCATTGCATATCCTCCGAAAGAACTCATGACGAGGTAGATCCATGAAGGTTTTTTTGCAAATTTTCCCTGATAGATGATAAGGTATGATGCCCATGACATCAGCTCCCAGAAGATAAAAAATGAGATCCACTCACCGGATAGAACAATGCCGGCCATTGAAAGGATTACCGTAAGCAGCAGAGGATAAAATGTTTTCTTATATTTTTTTGAGAGAGGGAAGGAGGAAATTGTAAAGAGTAGACCGCCAAGAAGGATAAGATAGAGGAAAAAAGTTTGAAGCGTCATCTCTTTTCCGAGGAAATTGTATGCGGCATATGAAAGGATCAGAATTGATCCAATCCATTGAATAAACTTTGAAAACCAGAAGATGATGAGTCCGACAGATGCTCCGAGTCCTATTAGAAGTTTTATATTTACGGAAATTGCAGTAAAGTGGAAAAAAGCATATCCGCCTGCCATTGCAAATATGATCAGAAAAGTTACTGTTATAAAAGGGGCTATATAACTCCCTTTAAGTTTTTTCGCTTTTCCTTTGAGGGGTTCGAATATATTGAAAAGTCTGAAATAGTAGACAATTTCCGCAACCGCTCCGATAAGGATAATAATAATTACGTAAAAATAGTTTAACGGAAGGGCGAGAACGAGAAACAGTTTTGCCCAGAATCCGAGAAATGGGGGAGATCCCGATATAGATAATACCGAAGTAGAAAAAAGAAATTTAAAAAGTTTGTTCTTTTCAAATATACTTTCCCATTTTTCTATCTTGCTCTCTCCTGCAATGTCAGTAAGAAAGAATAGTCCGGATTTTGAAAAACTGTGATTTAAAATGAAAAAGATAATAGATAGGAGCATATATGTTTTTGCATGACCTTGAAGACCTCCGCCTACGTAAAATGATCCGGCAAGAATTAAAAGTCCCAATTGTGAAATAGAGGAGTATCCGAGAAGTCTTTTTATATTATTCTGTTTCCAAGCGAAAAATTGGCTGATTATATATGTTGAAAGTCCGAATATAAGACCGATTTGTACAGTATAAGGAAAATGAAGAAGAGATGCACTTCTCAAAAATACGAGATAATATGCTTTGACCACAACTCCGGCCATAACCGCTACGATAACAGCAGGTGCCCCCTGATATATATCAAGAGCCCACCCGTTCATTGGAAAGACTTCAAGCTCAATTAAAAGTCCGAACAGGAACATTGCTGCGACAAGCAGTATTGCACCCCCGTAAGGGCTTGCAGACAAACTTTCGGAAATGGCAGCCATATTAAGACTTCCCGTAAATTTATAGAGGAAAACAGCTCCTAACAGCACGAGTGTTGAACTTATTGATCCGATTATGAGATATTTAAAAGATGCTTCTAACGATGATTTCGTCATATCGGAAGCAATGAGAGCGTATGATGCGATTGAAGTGATCTCAATAAATACGAAAAGGTTAAAAAAGTCTCCTGTGAAAATGATTCCCGTCGAACCGAGAAGGAGAAGCATCATCAATACGAGAGATTTCGTCTCAGACTCTTTAAACCCTTTTTTCATCCAGTGAATTGAGGCAATAATGCCGATCGTATATATCAGTGTTGCGAGTGCCGCTCCAAAAGCATCTATACTTAGATTTATGCCGATCGGAGGTGCGAAACCACCGATCTTTACAATAATCGGTTTAATAACATCACCTGCAATGAGTTTTTTTATAAAATCAGTAAGAATTGAAACGGAAGCCGTAAGGTTAAACAAAAGTGTAGCAAAGAAAACAGTGCGAACTGTATACTTCCCCATGAATTTGAAAATTCCTATTGAAAATGCTGAGATCAAAGTTACTATAATTATAAGTATCGGATTTACCATTTTAGCTCCTTAAAATCGTCAATTTCGATTGATTTCTTTATTGAATACATTCTTATAACTATTGAAAGTGCCATTGCCGTAACACCGACACCGATCACAATGGCAGTAAGGACAAGTGCCTGAGGAAGAGGGTCAACTATCTTTGAAGGATCAACAAGGAGTGTTCCGGGTTTGAAGAGATCTTTGAAATATATAATGGGTGCTTTTCCTCCCTTTAAAAAACCGAGTGAAATAATAAGCAGGTTTATACCGGCATCCATAATTGAAAGTCCGATCACGACTTTAATTATATTTCTTTTCACCAGAACAGCATAGAGTCCTATTAGAATTAATAAAATTGATGCTATGAAGAATATCATTTTATCTCTCCTTTGTTGTTTTGAACATATCGCCGAGAAGTCCGGACAGTTCAGCCCCGACCTTTAATCCTACCGCTATGTAAATAAGAGGTATAAATCCGGCGGAGACCAGTTCGTTCCAGTTCCCGAGCGGAAGTATGTTATTTGCCAGGAAGCTTTTTGAGTAGATCAATCCCAAGATCCCTATTGCAGCAAACGATATGCCTGCGATCGATTCGATGATTGTCAATGGAGTATGATTTACTTTATACTTTCTGTTCGCAAGAAGAAGTAGTAGGATACCCGAGGCTATGACCGTACCGCCCTGGAAACCTCCGCCGGGTGTCAGATGTCCGTGAATGAATATATAAGCTCCGAAAAGAAGAATAAGCGGATAGAGTGTCTCAGTTGCTGCTCTTAGAACGAAACTCCCTTCGATCCTCTTCATTGGATTTAAACATTTGCAAGATCCGAGTAGAAAAGAGAGTCCTGTTGTTGCGAGGAAAAGGACGGTAACTTCACCAAGAGTATCAAATCCCCTGTAATTTACAACAATGGAAGTTACAAGATTTGAACCTCTGTTCTCTTCAATTCCCTTTTCAACATAATGCTTTGAAACATCATCTTTTTCGGAAACATTTTTATATTTTTCTCCGAATGTTATCTCTCCGATGATCATAACAAAATAGAACATCAGAATGGAGAGGAATATTATTGCGGTTATTTTTCTCATTTTTCCCTTCCTTTTGTTTTTCTGACCGTCACAACAAAGATTAGAGTTGTAATTCCCGCTCCGATTGCCGCTTCAGTCATTGCGACATCAGGTGCCCTCAGATAGAGATAAACTATTGATGCAACGAGAGAGACAAAACCGGAGGCTATTACTGCTGCAAGAAGATCTTTTGTTCTGATTGCAAATATTGCAAGGACAATCATCAAAAAAACCAGAAATATCATAAAATATTGAAGTATGCTATTCATTTTTTACCTCTTTTTTTTACATCTTTCTCTTTGGCGAGAATATCTTTTTCATATTCATCGACAACCGTAATGCCGGTCAGTTTCACATCGGATCTGTGACTTGCCCTTGCAATTACACTTGAGGATACCGGATTTGTTAAAAGAAGAAACAGTCCTATGAGACCCGTCTTGATAAGCCATGCCGGATGATATATTCCCACACCCATAATTAACGATAAGGCTCCGAGAGTTGATGCTTTTGTTCCCGCCTGAAGTCTGTTGTAAACATCGGGCATCCTTAATATACCGAGAGCTCCGAGGAATAAAAATACGGATCCGATAACTATCATTGCCACTCCGATGATCTGATACCAAGCCATTAGAATCCTCCTTCGAGATAGCGTCCTATGGAAATAACACTTAAAAAAGAGAGTAAGGCATAGACCATTGCCACATCAAGTAGGATAACACTGTGAAAAAGTTGTGAAATGAGGACAATCAATGCGATTGTTATGGTTGTCGCAGTGTCAAGTCCGACGGCTCTATCCGGTAGAGTCGGACCGATAATTATTCTGATTACAGCAAGAAATGTTGCAAGGCTTACAAGTGAAAGTACTATAATTAATATGCTATTCAAAGATCACCTCCAGATATTTTTCAAAACCTGCCACAATCTCTTTTGTGGTCTTTTCCACGTCGGTAAATTTAACGTCTATCCAGTGAATATAGAGATCCTGATCCACAACATCTACTGTTAGCGTTCCGGGAGTAAGTGTTATGGAATTTGCCAATGCAAGTTTTCCGGATCTTGATTTAAGTTTTGTTTTAACCTTGACAATTCCGGGATTAATCGGAAGTTTAGGGTTTATTACTCTTTTTGCGACGTCAATATTTGATTTGATCATTTGCCATATAAAATAGAACAAATAGACGACCAGATAGTAATAACGTTTAATGTTAAACCAGTTCCTGACCCTCTCTCCGGCAATGGAGGGAGAAATAAGAGCTATTATGGCAGACACTATAATGCCTGTAAACAACTCCTGAGGATTAAAACTCTGTGTGAGTATTATCCAGATCAGAAAAAGAATTGTCGTTGAAACGAGTATTCTCATATTATACTCCTTTGTCTTAATTTGAAATGTAAAAATTCAACTTCCGGAAGAACATCCATAAAAGAGACATGGACATCATCCGGTACATTTACCGGAGCCAGGGCCATACTCAAGATAGCCTTAATTCCGGCATCAACCAGCGAATTGACAGCTTCCTGTGCTTCCGAACAGGGAATAGCGATAACTGCCAGTTTTATTTTATTTTTTTTCACATAATGCTTCATCTCTTTGGGAGGAAGAACCTCTATGTCGTTGATTTTTTTTCCTATTTTTTTAGGATCTCTGTCAAATGCCGCTGCGAATTTAACTCTGCATTTTTCTTCCGAGTGATTAAGAATTGCCTGACCGAGTTTTCCTGCTCCGATAAGAATAACATCAATATCATCTTTGCTGAAAATCAGATCATCCATTCCCTTAATAAGGTCTTTAACGTTATATCCTTTTCCTCTTACACCGAAGACACCAAAGTAGGAGAGATCTTTTCGAATTACCGCACCGCTTACTCCGCATTTACGTCCGATATCTTCGGAAAGAACGGTTATTGTCCCTTCTTCCTGCATTCTTTCAAGACACCTTCTGTAGAGGATAAGACGTTTTACCGATGTTTCAGGGATTGTTTTTCTGAATAAAAAATTAACTTTCTTCATGTTCTTGTGTTCACAAGCACAAATGATAAACTTTTTATTATGCATGTCAATAGAAAAAAATAAAAAAATATTTTTTTCTATGATATATAATGTTTATAATTTACATATTATATTTAAAAGTGAGTAAAAGATCAGTGAAAAACTATTTTGATAAAAATGATTTTTTTAATAAGATTTTATCAGCTTTCTTTATTTTATCTGTTTTTCAAGTTTTTCTTTTTTCTCTTGATCCGGATATAAGACCTTCCCACTATATAATCAGAGGATGGGATCAGTCAGACGGATTACCACAAAATACCGTTACGGATTTGATACAGACAAGAGACGGATATCTCTGGATAGGAACGGAAGAGGGACTTGCCAGATTTAACGGAAGGGAGTTTAGACAATTTACAAAATATAATACAAAAGAGATAAAAAATGATGATATTACATCATTTTGGGAAGATAAAGAGGGGAATTTATGGATAGGGACAAGAAGGGGGTTGTTAAAATATAGAAATGGAAAATTTACATTATTCGATAGAAAAAACGGTTTAGAGCATGATTTTATCAGAAGTCTCGGTTTCGACGGATACAGATTGTTTATTGGAACCGACAGTGGTCTGTTTATAATGGAGAATGAAAGTTTTAAGTCTGTTTCCGGTTTTTCGGGAAGCAGAATATTGGTAATTAAAACAAATGGGATAGGGTCCCTTCTTGTGGGGACGGAGAATGGTCTTTTTTTATTAAAAAAGGGTAAAAAAAAGAGAGTGTTTACAGGAATGGGGATTACGGATAATATTATTACCGAAATTCTCCCGATTTCAAAATCAAATTTCTTAATCGGAACATTAGGAAGTGGAATAATAGAAATAGATAATGGAAAAATATTACCTTTTTCACAAAGACTTGGAATGAGTAAGAAAAATATTGAAGAGTTGTTTAAAGACAGTGATGGGAATTTATGGGTCTTATATGATAAGAGTGACAGTATAATAAGAGTTTCAAGAAAACGAATTACAAAGTTAAAAGTCGGATATGGTTTGAAAGCTTCGCAATTCAGAAGTATTTACGAAGATAAGGAAAAGAACTTATGGATCGGGACATTGAAAGGGCTTAACGTTATAATGGATAGTAAAATTCAGGTTTTTTCTCAGCGGGAAGGATTAAGAAATGATGAAGTCGGTCCTGTTTTTGAAAGGAACGGAACTATCTGGATCGGGTATAATACCGGAGGAATTGATATCATGAGAGGAAAAAAGATATCTCCGTATCATGATGAGATTTTTAAAGATACTATGATCGTTTCTATTTTTATTAATAAAAAAGGTAATTTGTGGGCAGGAACTTTCGGCAGAGGAATTATCAGAAAAAAAGGGAATAAATTTATTACCATCAATAAAGCCGATGGTCTCCCGAGTACTAAGGTGTATTCGATAATAGAGGATTTGTCCGGGAAAATCTGGGTGGGAACATTCGGAGGACTTGTAAGAATAGACGGATCAAAAATTCATACTTTCGGAGCGAAGGAAGGATTTAAGGATCGCCAGATCATATATTCATTGATGAACGATTCAAGGGGTTGTATCTGGATATGTACGGCAGGAGGAGGAGTCTTCAAATATGAAGACGGGAAATTTTATAACTATTCGGAAAAAAACGGTCTTTCCGATAATTTTGTTCTATCAACATATGAAGACAGACAGAAAAATATCTGGGTGGGAACATCAAACGGTCTAAATCTGATTAAAAGATCCGGAGAGATATCTGTTTTTAAAAAAGAGAACGGGCTCTATAACGATGTCGGCTTTACAATTCTTGAAGATGACAATGGGACTTTGTGGATGAGTTCCAATAAGGGGATCTATAGTGTGAATAGAAAAGATCTTCTTGGTTTTGCATCGGGAAAGATAAATAAAATTATTTCAAAAGGATATACAACCATTGATGGATTGAGGGGAAATGAAGGTAATGGCGGATTCACATACTCCGGATGGAAAACTTCAGACGGTAAGCTTCTGTTTTCCACAACTTCCGGAATGGCTATGGTTGTTCCGGATTCACTGAAAATCCGTCATCGTATACCTCCGTTGAAAATAGAAAAAGTTGTTATTGACGGTAAGATTATAGAAGATCCGGAAAGTAGAATTGAAATGGATTCATCCGTATCAAAGGTAGAAATTCATTTTTCGGTTTTAAGTTATTTTGCTCCGGAAAGAAACAGAGTTAAATTTATGCTTAGAGGATATGATAAAAAGTGGGAGGAGATGGACAGTTCGAGAGAGTGGACTGCGAAATATACTAATCTGAGATTTGGGAATTACAGGTTTATTCTGAAAGGATGCAATGGCGACGGTATATGGAATGAGACCCCGACATCATTACAATTAATCATTAAACCTTTCTTCTGGGAAACTAACTGGTTCAGATTTCTTGAATTTATTATCTTTGTTTTTATCTCATACTATTTTGTTATGATAGGCAAAAAATATTTCAGGATCTTGGCATTTTGGAAAGAGAAGAATTATATAGGTCGTTATAAAATAGTGAAAAAGATTGCTTCCGGAGGAATGGGAACCGTTTATAAAGCAAGAGATGTTATTGACAGAGAAAAAGTTTTTGCAATAAAAACATTAAGAGAGGAATATTTTGATGATGAGGAACAGATAAAAAGATTTCATAATGAATCTGTAGTGACGGACAGTCTGGATCACAAAAATATTGTAAAGATTTATGAGAGAGGAGAGTATCGGAATTCTATCTATCTCGTTATGGAGCTCCTTGAAGGAATAACATTAAGGGAGGTTATTGCCGACAGAGATTCCATGATCGGGGTTGATAAGATACTTAGAATAGTTTTACAGATTGCAGATGCTTTGTCTCACGTTCATCGCAAAGGAGTTATTCATAGGGATATGAAACCCGGGAATATTATGATATTAGAAAGAGAAGGAGAGGAGCTCTTTGTTAAACTTCTTGATTTCGGACTTGCCAGGGTTCAATCGTTCACAAAATTGACGCAGACCGGAAATATTATGGGATCTATTCACTACCTTTCTCCCGAACAGTTCAAAGGAGAGAAGATTACATCCGCAAGTGATATTTTTTCTTTCGGAATTGTTTTTTATGAGCTTTTAGCCGGAATAAAACCCTTTTTCGGTGA
>CAZWFY010000058.1:0-14829 GCA_964633415.1 uncultured Clostridia bacterium
TGATGTTTGCTCGATGATTGCCATCGCATTCTCCCGACTACTTGAATTATATGCGAATTTAAGCAAAGAAGGAAGTTCCGACCGATCTTTTTTTTAGTTATTTTCTTTCCCCAGTTCCTCATAAAATGCACTTTGCACATGTTCCATATTACCCCGTTAAAGATCTTTCTTATTACCTTTTTTATTCCTCCGTATGCATAGAAATCCATGACTCTCAAAATGCTCTATTACTTTTAATCGGAACTTACCTTGTTTGCTCCCTGAAAATTTGAATATCTCCTCATAAGAACTCATAACTCCCTTATTATACAAGGAGGTGCCGTAACAGAGAGATTTGTACTTCGTCGGTCTGCCTATTCTGCCGGACATCTATGACTCCTAAAAATACATTAGGAATCTCATATGTTTCGTAACTTATTCAATTGATTGATCCTTATAATTTTTATTGTATCGGCAGGAGGGATGATCTTATTCTCTCCATCTCAATCTGAGCCTTCTCCCAATCTTTATAAGCCTTTTCAAGATAACTGCTTTTTTTGTGAAATTCTTTCTGGAGGGATACGGTTAAATCTTTATCTTCATATGTTTCGGGGAGGGCCATTTCACTCTTGATCTCTTCTATTCTTTTTTCGAGGAATTCAATATCGGATTCAAGTTCCGCGGACATTTTTTTAAGTCTGTTCAATTCCGAACTCACTTTTTGTCTTGCTTCCGCCTCCGCTCTTTTCTGTTCTTTACTTTTCTTCCCCGATGGTTTGTTTTTTTTATCTTTATCGGATTGTCCGTTAAAATTTTTTTGCGATTCTTTTGTATTGCCGACATATTTATTGAAATAATAGGAATAATTCCCATGATATTCGGTCAAAGATCCGTTTTTAAGAAGAATAATCTTGTTGACAATTTTGTCTATAAAATAGCGGTCATGAGATATAATGAGAAGAGTACCTTCATAGAGAATAAGAGCATCCTGAAGTGCCTGCTTTGCGATCTTGTCCAGATGGGTTGTCGGTTCATCCATAATAAGAAAATTGACAGGGGATAAAAGGATCTTTGCAAGGGAAACTCGAGCTTTTTCACCACCTGAAAGAACTCCAACCTTTTTTAATACGTCATTACCTTTAAATTGAAATATTCCGAGTATATCTCTTATTTTAGGAATAAGTTTGTCGGCAGCTGTTATTGAGACCTCTTCAAGAATTGTCGAATTCAGATTAAGTGCTTCAATCTGATGTTGAGCATAATAACCGACAATAACCTTTTCTCCGGGAATTACCGATCCTTTTAAGGGCTTTAATTGACCTGTGATTAATTTTGTCAATGTTGTTTTTCCCGATCCGTTTTTGCCTATAAGTGCGGATTTTTCACCTCTGTGCATAATAAACTCAACATTTTGTAGAAAAATATCATCTTCGGAATATCCAAACGACATATCTCTGATCTTAAGAACATCTTTATAACTTTTTATTCCGGATTCAATTCCGAATGTTATTTTTGATGTTGTGGGGGGGAGTTCTATTTTTTCTATTTTTTTAAGAGATTTTAATCTGCTTTGAACGAGAGAAGCCTTTGTATTCTTATATCTGAATCTTTCGATGAATCTCTCCTGACGGTTTATCTCTTTTTCCTGTTCATTAAATTTTTTTATTAAAAGTGCAATTCTCTCTTTTTTTGCAGATTCATAATCATTGTAATTGCCTTTATATCTGATTATTTTTCCGAATTCCAGTTCGATTATTTCTCCTTTAATCCTGTCGATAAAAAATTTATCATGAGTAACCAGAATAATGCTCCCCTTAAATATGGATAGATATTGTTCAAGCCACTCCATTGAAGGAATATCAAGATGATTCGTAGGCTCATCAAGAAGAAGCAGGTCCGGATCTTGGACAAGAAGCATTGCAAGATAAGCTCTCATTCTCCATCCACCGCTAAATTCACTTATCGGACGATCGAAATCTTTAGAGGTAAATCCAAGTCCCGAGAGAAGTTCTTTTGATCTCAACTCAAGTTTATATCCGTCAAGGGAGTTGAATTTATGTTCAACTCTTTCCAGTTTCTTAAGCAGAGAATCATGTTCGGTTTCATTTGCATATTTCATTTTAAGATGGATCTTTTCCATCTTTTTATAGGTTATGGAAATTTCCTGCTTCCCATTCATAACCGTTTGAAGTACCGTACTATTTTCGCTGCTGATAATTTCCTGCGGAAGATAACCTATTCTATATCCCCCGGATTTTACTATTTTGCCGGAGTCCGGTTCGGTCTCGCCGGAAATAATTCTCAACAGTGTGGTTTTTCCTGTTCCGTTGTTGCCGGTAAGAATATATTTTTTCCCGGGATTCATTGATAGAGTTATTTCGGAAAGTATCTGGCGGTCGGCAATTGAATAGCTAATATTCCGGATCTGGAGCATAGAAAAAATATACCACGAAATCTCTATCCCGACAATTGTTGAAAGTTTTCAGTGGATTTTTATTTTATCTGATGATTCTATTTTTTCCGTCTTTTTTACCTTTATACATCGCCATATCGGCAGCTCTGATACAATCATTCACAGATCCCGGTTTATCATAGACTGAAATACCTGCGGTAATAGTAAATTGAATTTTATATTCGCCATATTCCATTGTAGCTGTTTCAATTCTTTTTCTGATTTTCTCAGCTGCGATATATCCGCCGTTTCCTCCTGTTTCAGGAAGAAGAACTAAAAATTCTTCTCCTCCCCAGCGTGAAGCTGCATCCTGATTTCTTATACTCTCTTTTAAAATAATAGACAGAGATTCAAGAATTTTATCCCCGCATTCGTTGCCGTAAAGATTGTTATATTTTTGAAAATCGTCAATATCAAACATTATTAAACAAAATGGCTTGCCGGTTCTGCCCATCCTGACAATTTCAATCTCTATTCTCTCAGTCATAGAACGTCTGTTATAGAGATGTGTTAGCGGATCATAAGTTGCCAGTTTCTCCATTTGTATATAAGCTTTTTTTAGTTCCGAGTTCATTTTTTTATTGAAAAGATAACGTTTGTATAGAATGATAAAAAAGAGAAGAGTAAAAAAAGATAATGTGAAAATAAAAATAATGAAAAGAGTGTGGTTATATTTTTTCAGCCTGTCAATTTCGAGATCTTTTTTTTCAATTATACTCTTTTCAGAGATATCATTAGATGGAGTTATATTGTTTTGAATAGATAAAAAGTTACTGTTGTTTTCATTTAAAGATACTTTTCCGGACAGACGGGCGGAGGGGGATAGAAAGAAAATATACAATCCTAATATTGTGATTATTATTGTATATATGGGAAAAAAATGATCATTATCCTTTTTTTTATTTATATGCATTAATTCTCTCTTAAAAAGATTCTCCTTTATAAATAATTAATCCCCTATTTAATATGTTAGAGAGATTTTGAAATATTTTCAACTTTTTTTAATTAAAAAAAGAAATGAAAGGTTAAAATCCCCGTAATAATGATAAATATAAATAAAATGTTGAAAATAACAAAAATAAATATTATAATATGTCAGGAACAGGAGGATGAATGAAAAAAATGTTTTATAACCTTTGTGGATTGTTTGGTATGATCGTAATGTTTTCAACGGATCTTTCGGCAAGATCCTTCTTAAGTAAGGTTTCTTCGGTAGTGATCATATTTACTATTCTGTCCGGTGCGGCAATCTGGGTTCTGGCGGCAAAAAAGAGAAAAGATCTGGAATAGCAGGTTGAATGGAGACTAAAATGAGATCAATTAAAAGAATTTTTCAATTTACTCTTACTTTTATGATAGTTGAAATGCCTTCATATTCTGCACAAATCAGTATAAAGTCTGCTACGGATTCGGTTATGAATGTTGTTGCCGAAGTTGCGGCTATTATTTTTCCCGTATTAGGTTTAATCGGAATCGGAAGAGCTGCCTTTACTTTTTCTACGGGAGGGCAGGGGGGAACGAAGGAACTACTTGAAGGTATTGTAGGTGTCGGTCTCGGAATTGTTGCCAAAATGTTGGCAGGATCCTGATGCATACAATCTACAGGAATATTCAGTATAAGCCCCGGATATGGGGCTTATATTTTACAAGTCTTTTTTCGGCTCTCGGGGGATTTCTTATGATATTGATGGTTTTGTCGATATCTATGAATATCTTTACAGCTCTTTTTATCAGTCTTTTATTTCTTGCCGGTCTGTATGGATACTTTTTTTTTAGAGATAACAGAGATGAAGTTGAGTATAGTTCAAGAAAATCTACAATGTTCAGAAATAGGATCACTTCCTATACGGTATCCGATCAAAGGATACAATTTAACGATTGATCATGATAAACATATTGGAAAAATCAAAAACCTATAATGCTATTACGGCAAGATTAAAAAAAGAAGAACAAAAGTTAGATGATATACTTCTTTTTATCGATTTTTTGGATAACGGTTATGATCTTCCGATTATACTTCTAAAGGATGGAAGCCTGCTGCTTCTGTTTGAGATTTCCGGCGTTGATTATGAACAGTTATCCCCGGAAGAAAGGGTTGCTTTAAGTGAGAAGGTAAAGTTTGCATTTTTACAGCTTGATGAGGGTTTTACCGTGAGTAACTATCTTGATCGCGATATAAATGAACTGTTTCCTCTGGAAAAAAGTGGAGAAGCTCCCGATGTGATCAAATATGTTCAGGAAAAAAAACAGAAATTCTGGAACACTATTTCCATAAAAAGTCATTCTAACCGGATATTTTGTTCGGTTAGATATTATGACAGTCATAAAAAAGAAGTTCCTTTAAAGGGACTGTTTTTTGAAAAGCAGCTCTTTAATTTTTCGGAAAAAGAATTAAATGAAAAAATCACAAAGTTTTTTCACGGTTATATGATTGTTAAATCAGCTCTTAAGGGGTTCGGATTTTTCCCTTTGGATAAGCAGGAGTCATTCTCGGTATTGTATAAAATGATAAATTTTGCCGCACCTCCCGCATATAGAAAAGATTTACAACTTAACATTCAGCTTGCTCATTCAGCATACACTTTTAACGGTGATTCCTTTATAACCGGAGCGGGAATTTCCGGAAAGATAGTTTCAATAAAATATTTACCGGAAGAGTCTTTCCCTATATATTTTGAGAGACTTTATGATCTTAATATCCGCTTTGTAATAAAACAATCTTTCAGAACAGTTGATTTTTCAAGAATGGAAAGAAATCTAAAAGGAAATCAGAATATTGCAAGGTCATTATCCTCAATTGATAAAAGCAGTCAGCATTATGTCGGAGAAGTAGATGATTTTATTGGTGAGATTCAGGTTAACAGAGAAAAACCTGTGA
Source organism: uncultured Clostridia bacterium (assembly GCA_964633415.1). GTDB lineage: Bacteria > Acidobacteriota > Aminicenantia > UBA2199 > UBA2199 > CAZNLS01. Next base: position 5,310 of record CAZWFY010000058.1, read on the forward strand.
AATGGAATCTTTCAATTTTATTAATTTCGGAAGATCAATCCTACCTTGATGAAAAGGTATATGAAGTATTGAGTCTTCTCAGAGAGATCGGCAGTTCCGGTATGACTGAAATGTTCAATCTGAAAAGTGCACTGTTCGGCATGTTGCCGGGGCATGAGAGGTTAAACAGCAGGTGTTCGACTATTTTAACTTCAAATGTCGGAGATCTTTTTTCAGCCTATCTGCTCTACAGAGGGGACAGGGATCCGGTAGACTATTTTAAAGACAGAACTTCCGGGATTTTTTCTTATACACCTTTTACATCAAGAGAAAATGCATGGCATATGGCGATAACAGGTCCTACCGGCGGAGGAAAGAGTTTTATGGTAAATAAGATCCTTCTTTCAAGTCTTATTAAGGAGCCGAGAATTTATGTAATTGATCTTTCCGGATCATTTTCAGAGTTTTTTGATTTTTTAAGTGAGGAACTTCCGGAGGAAACCTCAGTTTTGAAGGTAACTAAAGATGAAATAAATTTTTCATTCAATCCCTTTCTTATTAAAGATCTTGATGGAGAGATACCTGAACAACAGATGAAATTTTGTGAGGGATTGTTAAAGATAATGATCGGCAGTAATTTGATAAACGAAGGAAACAGGATCATTCTTACGGATACACTCAAGCAGTTCTTTTTGCAATATAAATCTATTTTAAGAAATTTGAGAGGAAGGGTCCCCAGTCCTCCGCTTGATATACTTATTCCGGTTCTCGAACAGAATTCTTCCGTCAGAGAGATTCAAGATGCCCTTAGATACTGGAAAGAGGGGAGAAGAGGGCAGCTATTTAACAGCGGTGAAGATAGTGTTAGTTCTGCCAAATATATCTATTATGACATTCGGGATATGGAGGGATCGGGAGAAGAGATGGCTGCAATTATTTATACAATATTCAACAAAATATATTCGGACATCAGTAATCCTGAATTTGAAACAAATCCGAAGATTCTTATCATGGATGAAGCACACAGATATTTAAAACAGAAAGAGTTCTCATTCTGGATAGATCTTTTAATCAGAACCGGAAGGCATTTTAAACTGATGGTTGGAATTGTAACGCAGAGTATAAATGACCTTATCTGTGAAGAGGAGTGGTCAACTGGTATTGTAAACAATCTTAAACAGGCATTTTTTTTTTCAGGTCAAAAAAATATTGAGGACTCCTTCTCCAAATTACAGATGAGCGAAAACCATATTGATCTTTATAATGGGATGAGTGATTCGGTCAGAGAATTTTTGTACTGGTCTTCAAAGGGGATCAGACGTATTCTGACTCCGTTGACCGATCCGTACACTTATTGGCTTGCAACCACAAATCCTGACGAAAGGATTCTGAGAAAGAAGATAAAGAGTGAACTTTTCAATGGAGATACAAAAAAAACTATTGAAGCTTTTGTAAGAGAGACACAGGGATGTGAAGATTCTGCTGATTCGAGGATCTCATCAATAGTTAAGTTCTATGAAAGAGAGAAGAGGAGAAAATGAAAACCGGAAAGAAAGCAACAATTATCTTTTTACTGTTTGTAATGCTGTTCTCGGCAGGAAACCTTAATGCGTTTTATGCAACGGATATCCTGTCGTTTATAAAAATGACTGCGGAGTTTGTTAAACAGATAAGATCGTTGAAAACGCTTATAAAATCATCTTCAAAACTGAATGAGGAATTTAAATATTTTAAAAATCGCTATTTAAGGATTCATAAGGGATTGACTTTTGATGAGTTTAAAAATCTTTTGAAAATAGAAGATGTTGAATTTTATTACAATAATCCCTATGTACGTTTTAATAAAAAAGATAAATGGCGACGGATATGGAAGAATCCGGCAAATGTAAAATCAATATTTAAATATCTGGATGGAAAAAGTTATCTGAAAAAAAGTGAAATGTATAAGAAAAACAGAGAGTTTAGAAAAAGAATTGATTATAAGATCAGGGGAGAAAAAGAAATATTGAAAGAGTATAGATCCGTTTTAAGGATGTTATCCGATACGAAAGAGGTTATATTCAAAAGAAAAAAAAGATATAGAAATATTGAAAAATTGATAAAAAGAGTAAATGGACAGGGTGCAACGGGGAAGCTTCTTGCTATCCAGAATGATCTTAAAATTGAGCAGATAATAAAACTTGATCTTTTAATAACAGCAATAAGAGTAGGAATGGAGATGCAACTTAAGGAAAAACTTATCAGGATGGATAATTTCAAGAAGAGTGAGATCGATAGGATGAGAGACAGAAAAAAAGACAGGGAATCTCTTAAAGATCTGTTCTCGGGGAAATAGAATGCTAAAAAAATCTGTTCTATCAATATTTTTTATTACATTTTTTAGCATAAATTCTTTTTCAATAGGATTCAACCTTATAAAGATTGTTACTTTTTTAACCAAGATTTCAAAAAAGATGTCGGTTTATGAAAAAAACATTGAAAAATATCAACAGGATTTCAGAAAATATTACAATAAATATTGGAAGAATTTTAACAGAAAATTTTTCCCGGGAGAACTAAAGCTTCTAAAGATGGATGACCCGTCAAAGATATACAACAAGCCGTATGTAAAACTCAAAAGTGATAAGGAAATATGGAATAAGATATTTGGAACCCCCGGATATCTTTGGAAGAGATATTCATATCTTCTCTACACCGATCATTATAAAGATAATGATATGTACAGAAATAATATGAAATTCAGAAAAAAGATGGACAGGAATATAGAGGATATGAAAGTTTATCTTAAAGAGATTGATAAGGTTGTAAGATTAATAGCCGATACGAGAAAAATGCAGCAGAAGCGTGGGGAAAAAATATTAAAAATAAAAAAACAGAATGATCTTCTCGGGAGACCGAAAGTTTACTGGGAAGCAAAAAGAGTAAAACTATTAACATTCGGAACTATGCTGGATTTTGAAATACAGCATCAGATAGTAGAGCTGATAATGTTGATGAATGCTCAAACAGAGTTGAAAGTGAAAAGTTCGCTTCTGTTAAAAAATATGAAGGGAAGGGAAAAATCGGAATAAGAGGGTGTGATTAAATGAAAAATGCGGATATCCTGGGAAGGCTGATAGAGATCCTTAATAAATCTATCGGCGGATTTGCAGATATCTTTGTGGAAGTAGCTCTATCTATAGTTATTGTTCTTTTTACAATAGAACTAATAAAGTCGGCACTTGATCTTGTTACCGGAAAGGGAGTGACGATTACAAAAAAATTTATTCTCTATATTTCTCTGATAATTATAATCGGAGGATGGGGAAAAATTTATCATGGAGTTTGTGATAATGTTGTTTCTAACAGCGGTCTTAAAAAAAATTTTTCTCTTCTTTGGAAAAAAGTTATTATAAAACATGAACTTCCGACAATACTTCTATCTCCGCGAGGTCTTAAAGGTATAATTAACAGTGAACTCGATATTAATTTGAATAAAGCTGATTTTGTATATATTTTAAAATGTACATTTGCATATATTTCACTGTTTATATCACTGATACTTTTAACCGTGGTTATTATTGTCATAGGTAAAAGTTATGCAATTTTTTTAATTCAGATGTCCCTCGGAATAATACCCGTTACTTTGATGATGTCTCCGGAAACAAGAGCTACGGGAATCATGTGGGTAAAGACGGCTTTTGCAAGGTTTCTTACGATTATCCTATACTCTTTCTCGGTAAAATTTTCTCTTGATTTTATACATAAAAATATCAAATCGATCAATTCAATAGTTCCCGGAATTCTTGATATGGATTTTTATATTCCCACTGTTCTTTCAATATTGTTAATACTGTTTATGTTTAGGATATTATCAAAGGTCACGTCTGCCTTTTTCAGTTAGAGGATTATTATGGGAACTATTTTAAGAGCGTTGATTGACGGCTTCGGCAATATCATTCTTCCCTTCTATCACGATATTATTCCTTTTGCCGGATCTATTTTCATTCTTTTGATCACATTTGAGATTCTCAAGGAGGCGATCGATATCTCAACCGGAAAGGGAATTAATCTTGCTTCAAAGTTGTTGACCATATTCTTTGTAGGCACGGTTCTGCTTGGATACGGGAAACTTTCAACAGGTATATACAGAGCGGCAGCGGATATCGGTGATACCGTTATAAGTGAGTTCGGAAATATCAATAAAAATATAGAAGAGAGTTATGTCGAAGGTAGTAAAAGGCATGAAGCCGCTTTGGAAAAAAATGGTGATGAAGCGGGCTTTTTCGAGGGGCTTTTCATTGGTCTGGTTACTGCGATTCTTTCCGGAATATGTTTGATGATAATGTTTTTTATTATGATCCTCATTCTGGTCTTAATTGCAGGTGCTTATGCATCATTAGCATTAGTCCTTGCTATCGGACCGGTTTTTGCAGCAATGCTTGTTTCACGGGAATTCAGATCAATAGGAATAAAATGGACACTTATAGTTCTTTCATATCTTCTTGTGATACCGGTATATATTATGGTTATGAGAATGATGATAGATCTTTTCGGACAGAATGCATATGGAGGAAATATGTTCCGGCCGTCTTCGGTTAGTGTGAGTGCCTCGGTTGAACAGATGATCCTCCTTATGGCAGGACCGCTTATCTCTCTCGGGTTGGTTTTTTCAGTATCAAAAATAGTAGATCGGATAATCGGAAGTGCCGGAAATATGGGGGAGACTGCACTTGCCGTCGGTGCATCTGTTGCAGTTGCCTCCAGATCTGTTTTAAAGGGTGCTGCCGCTTCCGTAAAAAGTATTGGGAAGTCCGGTAAGAATCTATCCGGGATTGTTAAAAGAGGGCGTTTCTCCGGAGGAAAAAAACAAGGCTCCGGAAATGGCGGAGGGAAGAGAAAGAATGGAAATGATATGAGAGGGAGCAAGAAAGATAGCGGAGGTTATTCTTCTTTTGCAAATCCGCCGAGAATATCCGAAAAAACTTCAAATATTAATGATAAAAATGGTACCGGAACTTCTTCCGATTCACAAAGATCAGGTTTGAAAAAAAGGAAAAGCAGATCTGAAAGACGAATGGGAGATAGAATAAATCAGAGATCCAATGATCCGAAAATTTCAAAAACCGGGTCATTTGTAACCGAAATAATTCCAGAAGAGGAGAAACAGGATGAGTAAGTATATTTATGAAAAAAATGCCAGTATTCTTGTCGGCAAAGCTTTTAAGCTGATATCTATCTTGGAACTTCTAATAATAATTGTAATTGGAATTTACTCATATCTGCTTACTCTTAAAATTGATGAAATCAAGCCTCTCCCTATTTTTATTAACAGAGAGACCGGTGAAGCTAAACCGGTTGATTTTGATTTTATTGATGCTAAAGGTGAGACGAGGTGCGTTGCAGAGATTGATGATTTTATTACCGGATTTTTAACGGATATGTATACATTTAATCGTCTTACTGTAAAAAGTAATCTGATGGGGGCGTTGTCTAAGGCTTCGAAAGAGGCGGCGGTAGATATAAAAAACACTTTAATCGTTTCTAAAAGATACGATATGATCAACAGAAATTTGCAGGGTATGGTATCTATAAAAAATATTTCGATCATTCAAAAGCTCCCCGATCTTAAAGTGCAGGTGTTTTTTAATAAAAGACTTTTATCAATGGCGGGAAGGCTTGAATCAGACAAAAATTATATTTCGATAATTAGAATAAAACCGGTTGTGAGGAAAAGAGGAAATGCTCACGGACTTTTAATAGTTGAGTACAGGGAAAATCCGTTTTTCAAACCGGAAAGGGGGTTTGATGAAAAATAAAAAACTATTGTTAAAGATCTATTTGGTTATCTGTTTTTTATATTCCGGATTATCAGGAGCAGAATTTGAATATATCATTAAAACCTGCAATTTCCGGAATAATAATATGAAAAGGATTTTTAAGATCTATTGTGAGGTTAATTGTACGACAACTTTAATACTTCCGGAAGATGAAGAAGTTTCCGAGATAATCGAACCTACAGGTGAATGGAGAGTGAACAGTAATAATAAAAGATATATTTATGTTGTCCCGGACAGGAAAAATATTCATACTTCTCTTGATATTATCTCAAAAAGAGGAAAAATTTTCAGTTTTATTCTTGAGGAGATCTCAGGGAATATAAAAAAGAAGAAGATATGTAAGCAGGTTTTTATAAATGTAAGCAGCAGGGATATTTCCTATATCAAAAAAAACGGTCGTAAAAAAAATTATGACGATTTAAGCAGAGTGACAGATAAAAAAATCAGCTATAGATATAGAATCCGGGATAAATATTTTTTAATAACACAAGTATATGATAACGGGATATTTACCGTAATAAACTTAGGGAAAAGTCAATTGAGACCTGCATTGTTCATCAGAAATAAAAAAGGGAAAAAAAGACTTGAGATTGTAAGGTATGTTGATAATGGAAAAGAGTATATGGTTCACAGGGTTCTTGATAATAGTGAATATTTTGTTCTTAAGTTCGGAGGGAAAGAGTCGATAATAGGAAGGTATTGATATTATGTCTGAAAATTTAAATAACAATTATGTAAGGTCGGTTGAAAAAAAAGTAGAAAATAAAAAAAAAAGAAAGATTGATGAAAAATATCTGATTGCAACAGGAGCCGTATTACTGTTTATTTTGACCTTTTTTATTTACGGTGCTTTGGATGGTGAAACAACCGGTAATAAAAAATTAAACTTTACTTCGGAAAATAGAGATATAAAAGCACAGATAGAAGAGATGGAAAAAAATAGAAAATTGGTCTTGGAGAAAGAGAATAAAATCGAAGATGATATTTTCATGGGAAAAAGTGTTGCCGTTTCCGATATTGCAAATGATATTATGTCGGGACTTAAAGATAATACTGAAGTTAATACTATTGAGGAGAAAGATTCGGTTGCTGAATTCCAACCTGAATCCGAGGATGAATCTTTCGGTGATAGTGATGAAGATCCCTTTTCCGGTTTTGATCCGGATGTGTCGGCGGCAGAAAAGAAAATAGTTGATTATTACGATAACAGTAAGAAAAGGAATTCAATTAAAGTAAAGAGGTTTAAAAGAAGTAAGATATCTCTCAAAGCCTATTCCGATCGTGATCGCAATGCAAGGATATTTAATAATGGAAGTGAAGTCGTTGTAAATTATATATCGGAAAATGAAGAACACGGAATAATTCATAAACAAGATTTAAATAATAGTTTAAAGAAGGATGATGGTAATGAAAGGCTTATTTACAACAATAATCCTGTTAAAAAGATTTTTGAAGGAGATTTCCTCGATGCCGTATTGATGAATAGGGTTGTTAACGACATATATGAAAGTCCGGTTATCTGCAGGGTTGTTAAAGATTTTTATGATAGGAGCGGAACTTTTGTCCTCATTCCTTCCGACACCAGGATTGTTGGGAAAGCTATGCCTGTTTCTCCGAGACAAGGAAATAGATTGATATTGAGATTCCACAGGATGATATTTCCGGATGGCAGATCCATTGTGTTGAATAAGGGTAGAGAGATGTCTGCACTTAATTCCGAAGGGGCTTCCGGATTGAAGGGGAGTGTAAACAGCCATTTTATGAAAAAATACGGTCAGGCTCTCTTTTTCGGGTTTCTTAACGGAATTGTCGGTATGGCCCAAAATGGAGTAAGCAGGAGTGGAAACACTTCAATTGTGATAGGTCGCGGTTCCGAACAATTCACTCGGTTGAATGATGGTATTGCATCAAAAAGTATGTCAATAGTTCCGACGATCTCACTTAATTCGGGTAGTAAGATAAAGATATATATATCAGCAGATATTAAAATTTCCGCATATTCAAGAATAGATGAAAGAGGATATTTTAAAAATAGCAATAGTTGAAAAAAAGGAGGGAAAATGAGATCTGCAGTAAAAAGAAAAATGAATTTTTCATCGTTATTATCGGCATTTCGTGATTCGGTTTTCAGTTCGGTTGGAATTGAGGAAATATATTTTGAAGAGTTTTATATGTTGGGCTGGTGGATTGCACTTGGATGTTTCACCATTTCTATCGATGGGTTGAGAAGGGGAATAAATTTTTTGTCGGTCTATACGATAGTTCTCTCCTTTGTTCTATTATTTCTTATGATTCTGCTTGGGAAAGTGTCCGGGAGAAGTAAAGATCCCGAGGTGATAGAATGAAAGTTCTGATAACTATTTTTTTATCTATTTTGACCATTCCGATCTATTCCGATGTCAAAGATAATCTGATGAAGCAGATAAATAATTTTGAATCCTTAACAGAGAAGCAGAAGATCAGAATTATTAAAGATGTTGTTATGCGAGGTCCGTTTCTAAAGAAAAGTGCAGATATTAAATTTCGTCCGGAAACGATAGGAAAATTTTTTAACGAGAAAATATATAAAAAATTAAAAGGCAATGATATTCTCGGATATCAGTATGATGATGGTTTTTCAAGAGAATCCGATACGGTCTGCTTAAAGGTTATGAGGTTTTTTAACGGTACAAAAAAATTTAAGAATGATTTTTTAAAAGCCATTGATATTGTTTTCCACAAATATGGAATTAGAAGAAATTTGAATAGTAATATCGAATTGGGGATAGCATTACTTGATGTTGAATCGGAGAAAAGCAGTAGATCACTTCCGGGATGTATGATCGAATACTATTTAAAAAACAGAAGAACAGGAAAGTTTTTTTTCCATCGTCTCGGAACGGGAAACAGCAAGGGGATAAAATTTGCATTTTTTGAGATTGCAATTATTATTGTAAATTTCTTGGGAGCATAAATTTTTTGTCTGAAAATAGAGTGATATCAATTGAAGATCAGATAGGAATTGCTCTCTATCCTATTGCGGATCTTTTCTCTGATGATTCCGTAACCGATATTTTTATTTATGGAAGAGATAAAGTCTTTATTAAAAAGATAGGAAGTAAACTGTCAAAAGTTGATAGAGAGTGGAAAGAGGATATTGACCTTATTGTTGCATGTAATACGATTGCACAAAAAATGAGGCGGAAACTGAACAGGGAAAATCCTATTCTTGATGCCAGACTTTCGGATGGATCAAGGGTTAATATTGTTATTGCTCCCGTTTACTCTAACGGAGCTTGTATATCCATAAGAAAATTTCCATCTGAAAAATTAGATTCGGAAAGTCTTGTAAAGTTAGGAACTCTTGATGAAAACGGTGTTAAAATAATTAGTTCTCTTGTTAAAATGGGAAAAAAAATAGTTGTTTCCGGAGGGACCGGAACGGGGAAAACCACTTTATTAAATATTTTATGCAATTATATAGATGAATCTCAAATAGTAGTAACGATAGAAGATGCACGAGAGTTGAATCTTTCCCATCGTTTATGGGCTCCTCTTGAATCCAGAAAAGCATTTTTTGAAAAGGAGAGAGAGGTTTCATTGCGTGATCTTGTTATCAATTCGTTGCGGATGTTTCCGAAATGGATCATTTTGGGAGAGGTTAGGGGAGGGGAGGTGTTTGATCTTATGAGGGCGTTTAATTCCGGACACTCGGGAATGACCACGCTGCATTCGGACAGTTG
>CAZWFY010000059.1:0-14299 GCA_964633415.1 uncultured Clostridia bacterium
GCTTCTTGCTTCTGACTTCTTTTACTTTGTGAACTCCGGCTGACTCCTGACTTCTGATTTCTGTTAACTGTAAGCTCTACAAAATCCCATCCCCCAAATCCAAATCTTAAAATATCATCAATTTCCTCATTAACCAATACGTGTCCGACCGGGTGCATATTCAGGTGTGTTAAACAAGGTGAACTCACCCACCTAAAACGTATGGGTTCAAACATCACCTGTTTCCCTTCGGAACACACACCCTCGATATGAACCGGTTCCCGGCCACTCCTTTCTGTTTCTTCGGAATTTGCTGATATTTTATCTCTTAGTAATGTGAACTCCGGCTGACTTCTGACTTCTTTTACCTTGAGAGCTGTAAGCCCTTAATGCCGTTCACTTCATGAACAAATGACAATCTCCGGGATTTCTTATATAATCTATCCATGCTCTCATGGTTTAGCTATCTTAAAAATGCCCTTAAAAGGGAGATGCCCAGAGATCCGATTTCAGGGAAGGATAGAAAAAAGAATACAAAAAAAAATCTTCAAAATCTTAAACCGTTCGTTTTAAAATTCTGGAAAAAGGGTATTTTGGGAGCGACCCTTATCCTTGTTGTCTCTCTTTTCAGTTTCCCTACTCCTATGATAAACAGATTTCTGATCGATAAAGTTATCCTCGGTAAAAATATGAAATACCTCTTGATCACCGTAACAGCTCTGGTCGGATTAAGATTGTTCCTGAAGATCTTGTCTGTTTTCCAGAGGTTCTATTTCACCAGATTCGAGCAGGAGGTTTCACTTGATATTCAGCAGACATTGATCAACCATACTCTTCATCTGCCGAAATCGTTTTTCGACTCGAAAGATACCGGATATCTGATGTCACGTCTTATGGCGGATGTCGGAGGATTAAGATGGTTTTTTTCAAGCACAATAGTCTATCTTATCAGCTCGGTTTTCAGATTTATCGGAGGAGTTATCCTTCTCTTTTACTTAAAATGGCAATTGGCAATTGTCGTTCTACTTGTTCTTCCCGGGATGGTGATTGTAGTTAAATATTTCTCCGAAAAGTCAAAGATACTCAGTCATCACGGAATGGAACAGAATGCGAAAGTGAACAGATCGGTTCAGGAGACTCTCTCTACAACTTCTCTTATCAAAGCATATTCATCCGAGAAAAAAACTCTTGACAACATTACAAACCATTTAAGAAGATCGGTTGACCTCGGACTTGAGAGGACGACGGTGAGTTCGGTAGCGGGAGTTCTCATAAATCTTTTCCCCGAGATAGCAAAATTTATTGTCCTCCTTGCGGGAGGTTTCTGGATCATAAACGGAGAGTGGAGTCTCGGTTCTCTCCTCGCTTTTCAATCTTATATAAATTATGTTTACGGTCCTGCACAATTCTTTGCTACGGCAAATATCAGTTTTCAGAATGCCCTTGCATCGCTTGAAAGAGTGTCCGCACTTTTTGACATTGTCCCGGAAGAGAATTTGAAAAGCGGAAAAAAAGTCAAACATCTTAAAGGAGTCCTCGAATTTAAAAATGTCACTTTTTCATACGGAGGAAAAGAGCCTGTCCTTGAAGATATATCTTTTAAAACAGAACCCGGAGAGTGGGTTTCCGTGGTTGGATCAAGTGGTGTGGGAAAGACAACGCTGATAAGTCTGATCCTGAATTTTTACAAACCCGATAGCGGAGAAATTAAATTTGACGGCATCTCTTCATCCGAATATAACTTGAAGGATCTGCGAAGGCGGATAGGATATGTAAGTCAGAGTCCCGTCATTCTATCAGGAACTGTAATTGATAATCTTAAATACGGGAATGAAGATGCCGCCGATGAAAATGTTTTTGAGGCTGCAAAGGTTTCCGGAATTGATGAATTTATAAAAACACTCCCGAATGGATATGAGGAAAAGCTGGGAGAAAAGGGTGTTAATCTTTCGGAGGGTCAGAGACAGAGATTATCATTGGCAAGGGCTCTTGTCCGGGATCCCGACATTTTCATCCTTGATGAGCCGACATCCGCTCTTGATAAAAAGATCGAACATACTATTTTTGATTCACTGCCAAGTGTAATAAAAAATAAAACATTAATCCTGATCAGCCACAGATTATCCACCATTAAATCAGCATCTCGTGTGCTGTTCCTCAATAAGAAAAAACTTGTTGCAACCGGCACCCATGAAGAGCTTGTAAAATCCAATTCCGATTACAGAGAGTTAACGGAAGGATGAGATATCTGTTTGAAGCAGGACAGCTGAATTTATCTGATGAGAAGAGGTTTGTTGAAAATGTTTTAAAACTTTCTCCCGAGCTTCAATTGCTGATCTGGTCGGTCAGAGTTGATGATTTGTTTGTTGAATTGGCTGAAAAATATTTTTACTCGGAGAGTCCGGTTGTTGATATTCAAAAATTGCTGAAATTGTCACATCTAAAGGGATTGACACCGCTTTTATATTCCAAAATGAAAGCACTTGATCCAAAGAAAATTAACAAACGGTTTACAAAGGCATTTAAGGATATCTATTTTTCAACTATTTCAGACAATATGAAGTTATCAAACAATATTTGGCGAGCGGTTAATCTTTTAAGAAATAACGGTCTTGATCCGATTCCATATAAAGGTCCGACTTTAGGGATAATTGCTTACGGTGATATCGCTTTAAGATCTTCTGCCGATATTGATATAATGATACATAATTTTGAATTTGAACAAGCGATTAATATTTTCGTTAACAACGGATATTCAATTCCGGTATCTTCCAAGAAAAAGATCATTAAGTATACTTATAAAACATGGAGAGATATTAATCTTGAAAAGGGTGAATATCATTTTGATATTCATCAGCAAATAGAGAAGGGTCCTGAATTTTTCAGACCGGATGATGATGCTTTCAAATCTTGTATAAAGGTAAAGTTAAATAAAAAGGAGATAAAGACATTTTCACCGGAGGAAACTCTTGTTATTATGGCAATAAATTGTGCATCGGATGGATATGGATCTTTTAAGCATTACAGGGATATTACAGGAATAATAATAAAAAATCCGGATCTAAACTGGGAAAAAGTGTTTTTTTCAGCAGGAAAGAAAAAGAGTCTTAAAATTGTGAAAATATCACTTAAGTTTTCTAAATTATTCTGTGGACTGAAACTTCCTGAAGATATTTCGGAAGCAATTGAGACAAAATCATTGAACAGATTTTTTGATAATTTGGTTGGTCGTCTGTTTTTTAAAAATTTTGAATTGGATATTCTTACGAATATTTTAACTATACCTAAGTCCCTTGACACTGTTTTTAGCAAAATCAGATTTTATTTTTGGTTTTTTTTACATCCCAGTCCGCAAATGCATCCCCCGATTTTCCGTCTGCCGGGGAAACTGTTTTTCCTGATCCCTTTCATTTCACCCCTTTATCTTTTTTGCGACTATACGTCACGATTACTAAAAATAAAGTTAAATACAGAGAATAAAAAGTGAAGTTTTTTTTTAACAATCTCTATGGTTTTATGTTGACTTTATACGGTTAGTTTGTTAAAAACCGGAATAGGAAGAATGATTTTTCCTGAAGGAGAAAAAGAAATAAAATGGTCGTTGATCACAACATTAAATATATAAGATCAAATGATATATCGGTTTCATTGGACAAGGACAATGCAGTTTTGTTAGATCCGGATAAAAATCAATATAAAACATTGAATCGCACTGCCTTGTTTATCTGGAAAAGGTTAAATGGGAAAAATACCGTTGAAGAAATTTCCGCCGATATTCTATCTGATTTTAATTCCGTTCCCAAAGATGATTTGGAAAGAGATATATTCAATCTGATTAAAGATTTGGAAGGAAAAGGCTTTATAAGAATAGCAGAAGATAATGAATTCTTAACAGATGAAGAATATCCCCATGTCTATGACGGTCCCAAGAGTATAGATGTCTCTCTGACGGGAAAGTGTAATCTCCATTGTGATTACTGTTTTTATGCAAATGAGATGCATGGCAGACCGGATCTTCCTAAAGATGAGTGGTTTAGGTTTTTCGAAGAGCTGAAAGGTCTGGCGGTAAAAGATTTGGTTTTAAGCGGCGGAGAAGTTTTTGTCAGGAAAGATCTCTTTGAACTGATTGATAATTTGATTGAGAACAGGATGAGGTATTCTATCCTTTCCAACGGAACGTTGATTACTGAAGAGATAATAGAAAAATTAACAGAAAAAAAGAGACGTTTAAGATTAGACTCAATTCAAGTTTCAATTGACGGTTCCTGTCCGGAAGTTCATGATAAGAGCAGAGGAGTAGGATCGTTTGATAAGGCGATCAGAGGCTTGAGACTCCTTAAAGAAGCCGGATTGCCGGTAACATCAAGAGTAACCATAAACAGATATAATGTTGATGATCTCGAAAATGTAGTAAAATTATTGCTTGATGATATAGGTCTTTATTCCATTGGGACAAATGATGCCGTCCCGATGGGTGCGGGGTGTGATAATCAGTCGAGTATTACATTGACTCCGGATCAGCAGTTGAAAGCAATTTTAAAAATGCACGAACTGGATCTGAAGTATGAGGGAAGAATAACAGCCTCCGCCGGACCTCTTGCAAAGTGGAAGATGTATGGGGAGATGGAGCGTGCAAAGGCGACGGGAGAAAAACCGGAAGGATGGCAGATGGGTTATCTGACCGCCTGCGGATGTCATTATAGTAAAATATCAATTCACCATGATGGTATTATATCCCCATGCAATATGCTCCCCGGGCTCGAGATGGGAAGGATAAATCGAGATCCGATAAAAAAAATCTGGAAAAATCATAAAATTTTAAAAGAGTTAAAAGACAGAAGACAGATCCCTATGAGAGAAGTTCCCGGATGTGAAGATTGTGAATGGGCTGAATATTGCAACGGTAGCTGTCCGGGATTACCCTATACGATAACCGGAGATTTTAATCGTGCAAACACTCATGATTGTTACAGAAAATTTTTAAAAGAATCGGGACTTAAATCTCCCGATGTTCCGTGGTTTAAACCGTGAATATCTTAATTGACAAAAATCTTAAATATTCTGTCAATGAGGAAGTGATCATAGAGGAATTTCCCGATACTTTCCTCCTGTTTTGTGCAAAAAAGTTAAAGTTGCTTAAGATAAACAGTGTTACGAAATTGATCCTGGATCTTATGAATGGAGTTAGAAGTATAGGGAAAATAGTTGAAACAATTGCGGAAAAGTTTGAATTAAACAAAGATGATATTGCTCATGATGTTTCAATAACCGTTTTAAAAATGATATCGGAAGATGTGATTTTTCCGGTTGTAAAAATCATATATAATGGAGAATTAGATATGGATGAAAATACTAAATTAATGGCAAACCCGGATGTTTCGTGCAGGGTGGAGGATGAGGACGGAGCGATTTTGTTTAACCCGGATACAGACTCCACTCAGATAATCAATCCGATAGGTCTTGATATTTGGCGAGCACTTGAGAGGCATCCTAAAACGTTATCCGATGTAGTGTCTCATATAAAAAATCTTTATAATGATGCTCCTTCCGATCAGGTAAGTAAAGATGTGGAGGAGTTTATTATGAATCTGCACACGAAAGGATTTATCGGAGAAATAGTTGATGAAAAATGATACACCGATTTTAAAAACCGAAGAAGTTAAAATAAACAGTACAATCGACCTTCCGGATGGAGTTCCGCCATTAACTACTTTTTACCTTTATATGACCACGGGGTGCAATCTGTTCTGTCAGCACTGCTGGATTACCCCTTCATTTGTTAAAGGGAAACCTTCTCCGGGTAAGTATATTGATATCAATCATCTGAAAAAAGCCGTAAGCGAAGGGAAAACCCTCGGTCTGAATAATGCTAAATTTACAGGCGGTGAACCGTTGCTTCACCCTCAATTCAGGGAGATCCTCGATTATCTGACAGGAGAAGATCTTAGGCTGATCATGGAGACAAATGCGACCTTGTTGGATGCAGAGTTGGCGAAATATATGAAAAATAACTCAAATATATGGTTTGTTTCAACAAGTCTTGACAGTCATAGAGAGGAATTTCACGATCTGTTCAGAGGAAAGATAGGGGCGTTTAAGGAAACAATAAAAGGAATAGAATATCTGGTGAATGCCGGGTACAGACCGCAGATAATTATGTCGCCCCATAAGATGAATGTAAAAGATGTTGACGGATTGGTTGATCTTGCTGTTTCACTTGGAGCCGGGTCGGTGAAATTTAACCCGGTAACTCCGAATGGAAGAGGAAAAAATATGTTTAAGGATGGAAAAACTTTTAATCTTGATGAACATATAAAATTGGTAAGATATATCCGGGGTGAATTGCAGGAGAGGGTTCCCATCAATCTCTATATCTCTCTACCTCCCGCACTATCAACAGTGGGAGAGTTGTTGAATTCAAATGGTTTGGGCGGACAATGTAATGTCCGCGGAATCCTCGGAATACTCGGAAGCGGAGAGATGGCACTATGCGGGATAGGGAGAAATATCCCGGAACTCTGCTTTGGAGAGTTGGGAAAAGACAGTGTTAGAGATGTCTGGATAAACGATCCGATATTAAAGAAATTGAGAGAAGATCTGGTTGGAGAATATCCGGGATTATGCGGTGATTGCATCCATGCCCACAGATGTCAGACGGAGTGTGTAGCTATAAATTATTCTTTATCCGGAGAACTTGTCCATCCCTATTATCTGTGCGAAGAGGCTGAAGCACAGGGATTATTTCCCGAAACAAGAAGAAAAAGTTATAAGAGTAAAAAAGAATACGATAAGTAAAACCGATATGGTTCAAATGGATAATTCATGTTTTTATCTCCATGCATCATCAATTGAGATCTCCGGAAAAGCTCTGATTTTTTTGGGACATTCCACTGCCGGGAAAAGCACAATTGCAGGTATCCTTTCTAAAAAATATCCGATCATATCCGATGATAAAATATTTGTATTTAAAAAAAAAAACATCTGGATGATCAGGAATGGTGATGATGGAGATTTTTTATCGGGGAGAAATGATCTCTCCTTTTCCACAAACGTATTTTTTCCTGTTATGTCATTTGTAAGGATATTTAAATCGAACGGTAATAAGATAAATAAAATAGAACAATCATTACTTTGTAAATATTTGATTGATGCTGTATTTGAAGTTGATAATCAGAGAAATATTAAAGATATTAATGTAAGGAAAAAATGGTTTTCCCTCTCTGCCGAATTATCGAGAGAAAGCAGAGGCTGGGAGTTTGAATTTATTAAAAATGATAAAATATTAACGATTATAGAAAAAACATTTGAAAAATAGGTTCTAATATTATAATATTAATATATCCGTGGAGGAATTAATGGGTAAAGAAAAAAAATTTAGTTATGAAAAACCTATAAGTCTTGATGCTGGTAAAGTTGCATCGGTTCTGGGTGCAGTATGTAGCAATGGAGATGGAGCCGGTGACGGATGTGTTGCTGGGAATGACCCGCAGACAGCACCTGTTTGCCAGCCTGGTTTAACTGCAACTTATAATTGTACTACGGGTACTACCAATACTAACGGGAATTGCACTGTCGGTGGAACTGCTCACGGTACATGTGAATCAGGAACCTCTCCCTCAGCATAATCTCCGGTTAATAATTGATATCAGGGCAAATTTCTCATTCCTTGAAACCTTTCTCCGGAAGGAGCATGAAGGGTGTTTTTGAAACCGGAGATTGTCTGTTCGTAAAAAAAACTAAATTTAAAAATTTAAAAAAGGGTGATATTGTAGTTTTCATTAATAAAGCGGAAAATTCAAAAAAAATTCAGATAGTTCACAGAGTCATTAAAATTACGGGTAACAAATTAACTACAAGAGGAGATAGTAATAGACGGGAAGATACTCATCCCGTTACAAGTGAAAATCTGATTGGAGAAGTGATCTCCTTTGAAAGAGATGGAAAAAAATATAAGGTCAGAGGTGGTTTCCTCGGTCTTTATCAGGCAAAAATAAAATATTTTATTAGAAGATCAATCTTTTGGTTATACAAAAATATCACAAATATTTCGTTTTTTAGATCGCTGGGAAGAATATTGTTAGTGAAATTAGCAAGAAGTATTAAAAAGATCAAGTTGAACTCAATGGACGGATCAATCATCAAATGGGTTCTTAATGGGAAAGTGATTGCAAAAAAAGGTCCGGATTCAAATGATTTTTATGTGAAAAAACCGTTTGATTTAATCATTAAATGATTGCAGTCTAACAGCTTTCAGCCATCAGCTGAGTTCACAAGATCAAAGATTAAAGTAAAAAGATAAAAGATAAAAGATAAAAGAGGAAAGTAGTTAGAAGAAATATCAGCAAATTCCGAAGAAACAGAAAGGAGTGGCCGGGAACCGGTACATACCGAGGGTGTGTGATCCGTAGGGAAACAGGTGATGTTTGAACCCATGAGTTTTAGGTGGGTGAGTTCACCTTGTTTAACACACCTGAATATGCACCCGGTCGGACATGTATTGGTTAATGAGGAAATTGATGATATTTAGATAATAATTGAGTGATATAGAGATTGTCATTTGTTCACTTCGTGAACGTCATTAAGAACTTACGGAACTTGTCATCAAAGATTAAAGTAAAAAGATAAAAGTATAAAGTATCAAGAAGAAGTCGGAAGAGATCAAAAGAATTCACTTATAACTAAACACTTAACACTAAAAACTCTCCTCTAACCACTGCCCCCTCACCAATAGCAACTTCATTTCGACACTTTGACACAATCGACATTTCGACTATTTACCTCTTAATTAAGAATTTAAAATTCAAAATTGAGAATTACAGAGATTTGTGGTCATTAGTTCACTTCGTGAACGTCATTAAGAGTTTAGGGGATTTGTCATTAAGCTTTTTCAGAGAGTTAGAGAAAAAATTATATTCAATTCCTATATACCTTGATTTTTTTTATACCTTATGCTATTAAATGCAGTATAGAAGTGGTTTTTGAAGGGAATGGAAACTTGTTTGTTTAAACTGTTCATCTTCGGAGAATTACGGATTCCGGGGTAACGGCGGGAGCCTGTCCGGTTTTTATAAAATGATAAAGAGCTTACAGCTTTTTTTGGATATGGGATGTGGGGGATGGGATTTGGTAGAGTTCACAGAGTTCAGATATCTCAGCTATTAGCCAGGATTTTTAAATTAATTAGAATGTGAGATTCGGATGAAATTTTTTTTTAAAAACTATTTATAAAAAATGAATTATGAAGACTTGGATGTATTTAAAAATTCTCACGAAATTGTTCTTGAGATATATAAAATTACAAACAATTTTCCAAAAGAAGAAAAATATAGACTTATTGATCAAATGATAAGAGCAGCATATTCGATACCTTCCAATATTGCAGAAGGAAATTCAAGAAATACAACAAAAGAATATATAAACTATCTTCATATGTCTATAGGAAGTATTAACGAATTAAAATATTTTTTATTATTATCTAAAGATCTTAAATATATCAGTTCAGAAAAATATTCTGAATTAAAAGAGAAGTGTGTCATTGTTATAAAACAATTAAACGGACTAATAAAATCTTTAAAAAATAAATTAAATTAATATGGATAAAACTGCAATTTTTTACTTCCCCCATATCCTAAATCCCAACCCCCATATCCTAAATATCACATCCATTATCCGGAGTATAAATGAAAACTAAGATAATTAAGCGAATCAAATCAAAAAAGGCACTTATCGGTATTATCGGTATGGGCTATGTTGGTTTGCCTCTTGCGAGGGAATTTTTATCCAAAGGTTTTAAAGTGACCGGATTTGATCTTGATCCCGAAAAGGTAAAAAAGTTAAACAATGGAAAGAGTTATATCAAACATATCAGTTCCGATTTTATTAAAGAATATTCGGTTAAAAAAAAGACACTCTCCGCAACTTCGGAATTCTCAAAATTAAAGGAGATGGATTTTATCCTTATCTGTGTTCCCACGCCTCTTGATGACCATTTTAATCCCGATCTCTCATATGTTGTAAAAAGCACGGAAAGTGTTGCCGAATTTTTAAAGAAGGGACAGGTAGTGATCTTGGAAAGCACAACTTATCCGGGGACAACGGAAGAAGTGATGCTCCCCATTCTTGAAAAAACCGGAAAAAAGGTAGGGAAGGATTTTTATCTCGGTTATTCTCCCGAGAGGGAAGATCCGGGAAATCCCGATTTCAGGACGGGGACAATCCCAAAAGTTGTAAGTGCGATATCAAAGGACGGGAAAGAGATAGTTAAGGCTCTTTATGATGAGATAGTGGAATCCGTGCCCGTTACAAGTCCCAAGGTTGCCGAAGCGTCAAAGATCCTTGAGAATACTTTCAGAGCAATAAATATTGCCCTGGTTAATGAACTTAAGATGGTTTTCGACAGGATGGATATCGATGTATGGGAAGTTATCAATGCCGCAAAGACAAAGCCTTTCGGTTTTAAGGCGTTTTATCCCGGTCCGGGTCTCGGCGGTCACTGTATTCCGATAGATCCGTTCTATCTGAGTTGGAAAGCGAAAGAGAAAGATATCCATACTCATTTCATTGAGCTTGCGGGTGAGATCAACAACTCTATGCCATATTATGTAGCAGACAAACTTTTAAGAACTTTAAATACGAAGGGGATCCCGTTAAAAAATGCTAAAATTTTAATTGTCGGTGTTGCATACAAATCCGATGTGGATGATATGAGGGAGAGTCCCGCGTTAAAAGTGATGGAGATCCTCTCAAAAGAGGGATGCAGAATAAACTATTATGACCCCTATATTCCCATTCTTCCCGCAACGAGAAAGTATAAATTTGACCTCAGGTCTATTGATATCGAAAAAGTCAAGGAAAATTATTATGATGCGGCAATGATTATTACCGATCATTCAGATGTCGATTATAAAAATATCGCAAAAAAAGCAAAAATAGTAATAGATACGAGAAATGCGATGAAGATAAAAGGGTTGAAGAAAGGGAAGGTCTTTAAAGCATAGCGGAGATCAACTTTCAGCCCACAGCATCTTTTGGATTTAGGATGTGGGGGATGGGATTTGGTAGGGGCAAAAGGTATTTTGCCCGAATGAAATCCGAAAATCGAATATCGAAATCCGACAAGGTGAATTCGCCGTGGCGAAGAGAGGGTAGCCTGGGCTAAACAAATCCGAATAACAAAGGTAAAAAACGATACTATTTTGAATGAATAGAGAAATTTTAGATAAACTCGTTAAGTTAGGGGAAAGCGAGACAGTAGAATTTAAAAGTTCCTTTTCCGATAAAGTAATTGAGACATTGGTTGCTTTTGCTAACTGCAGTGGCGGGTATGTTCTTATAGGAATTTCCGATGAAAGAGAAATTGTCGGGGTGGATTTGGGTAAAGAATCCATTCCGAAGTGGATTAACAGTATTAAATCAAAAACTTATCCGTCTATAATTCCTGATGTCAGTGAAATAGATTATGATAAAAAGATTGTAATTGCCTTTGAAATACAGAGTTATCCGGTCAAGCCGGTCTCTTTTAAAGGAAGATATTTTAAAAGAACAAAAAACTCTAATCACCAAATGGATATAAATGAAATTTCCGACATGCATTTGAAAACATTTAACTTGAGTTGGGATGCTTTTTTTAATCCAATCTACAGCATAAAGGATATTTCTTTTAAAAAAATAAATGAATTTATTAACAGGGCAAATAAATATAGAGATTTAGAACTTGATAATGATCCTGTAAAGGTTTTGAAAAAATATGAATTAGAAAAAAATAAAAATATCACAAATGGATGTTTTTTACTCTTTATGAATAAAGAATCCGGTTTAAGTACAATTGAAGCTGGTCGTTTTGCTTCTGAAACAGTAATTAAAGATGATATTTCTATTAAAACCGATTTATTTTCAGAGATTTTTTTGTTGCAGGATTTTATAAAAAAACATATGAATAAGGAATTTATTATCTCAGGCAATATGCAAAGGGAAGAACGCTGGGATTATCCTTTTGAAGCAATAAGAGAAATTATTGTCAATATGATAGTTCATAGAGATTATAAAAATTCAAGTGATTCTATTATAAAGATATTTGATGATAGGATAGAGTTTTTTAATCCCGGGAATTTGTCAGAAAGTTTGTCCGTTAAAAAACTTCTGAGTGGGGATTATATATCCTATATAAGAAATAAACAGATTGCGGCAATATTTAAAGATGCAGGAATAATAGAAAAATATGGGTCGGGTATTAGAAGAATAATTCGATCATGCAAAGAGCATAAAATATCCGAACCTAAATTTGAAAACTTTCAGCATGGGTTTCGTGTTACTATTTATAAAACTTCACAGAAAACTTCACAAAAAACTTCACAGAAAACTTCACAGAAAATTATAGAATTACTTAAAAATACTCCCCACACAACTATTAAGGATTTATCTGAATTATTAAATATTAGTGAACGTGCAGTGAAATATCAATTGGAAAATTTGAAAAAATCCGGTCTTGTAAAGCGAATTGGTCCGGATAAAGGAGGATATTGGGAGGTCAAGCTATAAATGGAAGAAGGAGATTACAGTGATCAATCAATTTAGGATATGGGATTTGGTAGGGGCAAAAGGTATTTTGCCCGAATGAAATCCGAAATCCGAAACACGAATGACAGAAACAACTTACAGCATTCAGAGGGAAATTATGGAAATTGTCATTTGTGGTCATTTGTCCACTGACGTGAACGTCATTTAGTGATTACAGGGATTGTCATTAGAAAATATGAATTTTGTCATTAATATATTAAAAACATCTCATTGGAGCATAAAAATATAAAATGAAGCTTGAAGATTTGAAGGTTTATAAAATTTCTATGGAATTAGGAAATCGCATATGGAAAATCGTGAATAATTGGAAATATTTTGATAAGGATACGATTGGGAAACAATTGATTAGATCATGTGATTCGGTTGCTGCCAACTTGAGTGAAGGATTTGGCAGATTTCATTTCAATGATTCTAAAAAGTTTGCTTATTACTCAAGAGGATCTTTGTTTGAAACAAAAACATGGATTAATAAAGCTTCGGAAAGAAGTTTAATAAGTGAAGAAGATTTTAAAGAATTAATGAATGATCTGGATATTCTTGGAGTAAAATTAAATAATTACATAAACTCCATAGGGAAAGATATCCCAGGTAATAAATGATAATTTTATTGTTTTTCTTTGACAATCAATAAGCATAAATGATGAAGATCTGGAAATACTCAATGACGCGAATAGATGGAATGAGCAAATGACTATTAATGACCGTGAGCGTAGCGAACTAATGACCATTTGAGAAAATTTCTTAATGACACGAGTAAAACGAGTAAATGATAAATAAATTCTTAAACATGCAATTAATCTTTAAATCACTGTTTTTTATTGTTGCAACAACCATTGCTCTATTATCTCTGATCTCTCTTAACTTGAACAGAACCGAAAAAATTGCAAATATCTCATTCCGCCTCGATTATCTGCTCCATTTCCTTGCTTACTTCGCCCTTGCACTCTTTTTTATTCTTTGGAAGCATAAGGGGAAAAAAGAAAAGAAATTTTATGTCTTGTTAATATCATTCGGAATATTTTTTTCTATATTTTTTGAAATAATACAGATATTTATCCCGGGCAGGGTGTTTAATCCTCTGGATTCTCTATTTAATCTGATCGGGTTTGTTGTTAGTATTGCAGGTTATTTTATTTTAAAAAAAATATTAATAAAAAATGAAGTGTTAAATTGAAAAAAAATGGATGTGATAAAAAAAAGAATATTGTCAACTATTGAGGATAGTATTTCTATAAAAACAGAGATATTAAATAGTGAAGAGATAGTTTCTCAAATATACAATATGTCAAAAAAAATAGTTGAAGCCATAAATAATGGAAATAAAGTTTTTTTTGCAGGAAACGGTGGAAGCCATTCCGATTCTTTTCATCTCGCCGCTGAATTTGTAAACAGGTTCATGATTGAGAGGAGACCTTTGCCGGCTATTGCTCTGGGTGGAAATAACTCTATTTTAACAGCGATCGGAAATGATTATTCATTTGATAATATTTTTTCAAAAGAATTGGAAGCATTGGGAAATAAAGGCGATATCCTTATTGCAATATCAACAAGCGGGAATTCAAAAAATATTCTTGAAGTAATAAAGACAGCGAAAAAGAGGAACATAGATGTCTATGGTTTAACAGGTAAAACAGGTGGAAATATGAAAGATCTTTGTCCCTGTATTTGCGTCCCGTCAAAAAACACACCGAGAATTCAGGAAGCTCACATAATGATCGGTCATATTATATGTGAAATAGTGGAA
>CAZWFY010000060.1:0-13894 GCA_964633415.1 uncultured Clostridia bacterium
CGAATCCCGGAATCAGGTCCTCCATACAGTATTCTGCAAGTTTTAGAGGATCACTATTCGAAAGATATCTTGCAGGTATTATTTCATCGGTGTTAACATTATCTTTAAAACAAAAAATTTTCCCTTCAATTATCATATTTCGCTCCTTATTTCATCAGGGTGAGTTATAAACCCTTTTAAGGCAGTTGCAGCGGCAACCACCGGAGAGGCAAGATATACTTCACTTTCACGATGTCCCATTCGTCCGACAAAATTACGATTAGTTGTTGAAAGAGCTTTCTCCCCCTTTGCAAGTATTCCCATATGACCTCCGAGACAGGGTCCGCATGTCGGAGTTGAAAAAGCACATTCCGCATCAATAAAGATTTTCACCAAACCCTCTTTTACAGCTTGACTGTAAATTTTTTGTGTACCCGGAAAAACGATACATCTGACATCCGGGAAAATTTTTCTACCCTTCAAAAGCGAAGCCGCAATACGTAGATCTTCCATTCTCCCGTTTGTACAACTTCCGATTACAACCTGATCAATCTTTATTTTCTCTTTTTGAGCAATTTTTACAGTTTTAGTATTGGAAGGGAGGAAAGGGAAAGCAACTTGAGCTTCGAGTTCGGATAGATCAATATCCAATTCACGGCAATATTTTGCATTTTTATCAGGAAACATTTTTGTTACGGTGATATTTCTCTCCTTTTCATACCGGACTGTAAGATCATCAACCGGAAAAAGTCCGGTCTTGGCACCGCACTCTACAGCCATATTGGCAATTGTGAACCTTGAATCCATTGAGATGTTTTGTACTCCTTCACCCGTAAATTCAAGTGTTTTATAGTTTGCTCCGTTTACTCCCAATATGGATATAATTTTCAGGATCAGGTCTTTGCCGGAAATATATTTGTTGAATTTCCCTTTGATTGTTATCTTTATTGATTCGGGAACTTTAAACCATACTTTACCCGTAAGGAAAACGCCGGCAAGATCGGTTGATCCCATTCCGGTGGCAAAAGCTCCGAGAGCTCCGTATGTACATGTATGAGAATCAGCACCTATAACAAGGTCCCCGGATTTGACAATTCCCTGTTCCGGTAATAGAACATGCTCTATTCCGACCCTTCCGACATCAAAGAATTTTTTTATACCCTGTTTCCGGCAGAATTGTCTGATCTTGCGAACCTGCATAGCGGATTCGATATCTTTATTTGGTGTGAAATGATCGGGAATTAATGCTATCCGGTCAGGTTCAAAAACAGATTTTCCTCCATTCTTTGCAAATTCATCAATTGCAACAGGAGTCGTTATATCATTGCCGAGTGCGATATCAACTTTTAATAGGAGAAATTCTCCCGATTTAACCGGTCTGTTTGCTTTGTTTGATAATATTTTTTCGGTTAAATTCATAGTGCCTCCTTCCTCTCATTTTGAAATTGTTTTCCTGATCTGAAAAATAGTTTTTCATCATCTTTCATCAATTTATAGATCAGTGAATCACTTAGAGCTTGCCATGATGCATCAATTATGTTGCTTGAAACACCTACTGTGGTCCAGCTATTCTCTCTGTCCATTGAATGAATTAAAACTCTCGTTACAGCCTTTGTTCCTTTCTCTTCATCAAGTATCCTGACTTTGTAGTCTGTAAGTTTTACCTCTTTAAGCTGAGGGTAGAATCTTTCCAGAACTTTTCTTAAGGCTTTGTCCAATGCCTCGACCGGACCGTGTCCGTCTGCGGAAGTGTGTTCCATGGGTTCACTTATCCCCCGGTATTTTTGGATATCTTCAGGGATGCCCGCTTTAATTGTTGCTTCAGCCCATGAACTGTCGTCGGAATTCTTCCATATCATTACCCTATATCCGTAAAGAGTGAAATATTTTCTTAATTCTTGTGTGACGGATTTGCAGAGAAGCTCAAATGAAGCTTGTGCTCCTTCAAAACTGTATCCTATTGCTTCAAGATCTTTTACTTCCTTTAATATTCTGTTTATTGTCGAAGAATTTTGATCATATTTTATATCAAGATCTTTCAACTTTTTATGAATATTACTTTTTCCTGAAAGCTCGGAAACACTTATAAATCTTCTATTGCCGATACTTTCGGGATTTATATGCTCGTAAGTTGAACTATCTTTAAGAACGGCTGAGACATGAATGCCGCCCTTATGTGCGAAAGCATGGTCTCCAACAAAAGGGAGATTTTTCATATGGGACTGATTGGATAATTCCGAAACAAGGTGCGAAATATTTTTAAGGTTTGAAATTTTGTCTTTTCCAATTGTAAAATATTTTTGTTTTATTGAAAGGATAGGTATTATACTGCATATATTGGCATTTCCACATCTCTCACCCAAACCGTTTATTGTCCCCTGGACAATCTCAATACCGTGTTCCACGGCTGTAATACTGTTTGCAACGGCAAGTTCGGAATCATTATGAGTATGAATTCCGAGCGGGATTTCAACCTCTTTTTTTACAGCTTCAATTATTTCTATAAGCTCACTCTGTAATGTTCCTCCGTTTGTATCACAGAGAGCAATGGAGTCACATCCTGCTTCCGTAGCGGTCTTTAAAGTTTTAATGGCATAATCTCTGTTTTTTTTATAACCGTCGAAAAAGTGTTCCGCATCAAAAATGATCTCGTCCACTCTCGGTTTTAAATAATCTATTGTCTGGTGAATCAGTTCCAGATTTTCATCAAGACTACACTTTAACGCTTTATTGACATGAAGATCCCAGCTTTTCCCGAAAATTGTGACAACAGGTGTTTCGGCGGCAAGAAGATCTGAAATAATTTTATCTTCTTCCACTTTTTTCCTTTTAAATTTTGTTGAGCTGAATGCCGTTAACTTAGCATTGGAAAGTTTGATTTTTTTCATCTTTTCGAAAAAATTTATATCTTTCGGATTGGAACCCGGCCAACCTCCTTCGATATAATGAATTCCAAGTTCATCTAATGCTTTCGTTATTTTTATCTTGTCTTCAAGTGAAAAGGAGATGCCGAATGTTTGAGCACCATCCCTGAGTGTTGTATCGTATATTTTGATTTTTTTGTCCATGTTACCTTCTAAAAACCGCTCCGGTTGAAGCGGATTGTACCCTTCGGGAATAATTTCTAAGTACTGAAGTTTTAATATATTTTTCACGTACTTTTAGATTTCCCATTCTTTTTTTTATCTCAACAGAGGGAACCAATAAATTCAGCACTCTCTTTTCAAGATCGAATTCGATCAGGTCTCCCTGCTCCACAATTGCTATCACTCCTCCCTGTGCAGCTTCAGGGGAAACATGCCCTATAACCGCACCTTTTGATCCTCCTGAAAATCTTCCGTCCGTTATTAAAACTACTTCGGACAAAAGATTCATTCCGACAAGAGCAGATGTAGGAGATAGCATTTCACGCATACCCGGTCCTCCTTTCGGACCTTCATTTCTGATGACAATGACATCACCTTGCTTAATGTTTCCGTTCAAAATAGCTTTTGTTGCATTCTCTCCATCATCAAAAACAACCGCCGGTCCTTTGTGCTTTTTCAGACTTCCCGGAATACCTGCTTGTTTTACCACGGCTCCATCTTCTGCAAGATTTCCGTAAATAACGGCAATCCCTCCCTCTTTTTTAAAGGGAGAATTAAAAGAACGAATTACACTTTCATCCTTTACATAGCAATCGGAAATAAGTTTTGAGATCGGTTTTTGATAGATTGTATCGGCATTAGATTTAAGCAATGATTTTTTGTCGAGCATGTTTAAAATGGAATATACCCCTCCTGCTCTATGCAGATCCTCAATGTAATGTTCTCCGACCGGAGATAGAGAACATAATTGTGGAACTTCATGAGATAGCGAATCAAATATATTGAGAGGCAGATTTACATTAAATGCCTCAGCAATTGCCTGCAGATGAAGTACGGTATTTGTTGAACCGCCGAGAGCGAGATCAAGAAGAACTGCATTGTGAAAAGAGTCACTTTTTACTATGTCGTGCGGTTTGCAGCCGCTTTTTACCAGATCCATCACTCTTACGCCGCTCATTTTTGCAAGTCTTATTCTTGCGGAATCAACTGCAGGAATGGTTCCGTTACCTTGCATGGAGACTCCGAGAGCTTCACTGATGGAATTCATTGAGTTTGCAGTAAACAGTCCGGAGCATGCTCCTGCTCCGGGGCAGGCGGAGTTTTCAAGTAAGTTTAATTCAGATTCACTGATACTTCCGCTTTTATATCTTCCTACCGCTTCAAATACCGAAACAAGACTGACTTTTTCATTTCTGAATTGTCCTGCAAGCATCGGTCCGCCGCCAACAAAAACAGAGGGAATATTTATTCTTCCCATGGCTATCAGCATTCCGGGCGTTATCTTATCGCAGCTCGAAATAAAAACCATTCCGTCGAAAGGTGTTGCATTTGCCACAAGCTCAGCTGAATCCGCAATTAATTCTCTCGATGGAAGCGAATAGTACATTCCGTCATGATCCATTGCAATTCCGTCACAGATCCCAATTGTTGAAAATACCATGGGTGTACCTCCGGCAGAATAGATACCGGCTTTAACGGCTTCTTCAATTTTTCTCAAGTGCATATGTCCGGGGATTATTTCATTTGCAGAGGAACAGACTCCGATAAAAGGTCTGTTGATTTCTTCATTTGTAAATCCGAGAGCCTTAAGAAGAGATCGGTGTGGAGCTCTGTTAAACCCCTTTTTTATGCTGTCACTCCTCATTTTCAAACTCCGCGGATAATTTTCCGTCCTCAAGCCATGGCATCATATTCCTGATATTTTTACCTACTTTTTCCAACTCAAGTTTCTTCATACTATTTCTGACTGCACGAAAAGAGGGTTGGCCGGCTTGATTTTCGAGAATCCAATCTTTAGCAAACTTTCCACTTCTTATATCGTCCAGGATTTCTTTCATTTTTTCTTTTGTCTCTTTTGTGATCAATTTTTTTTGAGTGATATAATCTCCGTATTCGGCAGTATTGCTTATCGAATATCTCATCAAAGACATTCCTCCTTCGTAAATCAGATCAACGATAAGTTTCATCTCATTGATACATTCAAAATATGCCATTTCGGGTTGGTATCCCGCTTCAACCAGTGTCTCATATCCGGCCTTCATAAGAGATGTTACTCCCCCGCATAAAACAGCTTGTTCACCGAACAGGTCTGTTTCCGTCTCCTCTTCAAAACTGGTTAAGAAAACTCCGGCTCTCGTTGAACCTATCCCGTGAGCATATGCCAGAGCGAGATCTTTTGCGTGACCTGAGTGATCCTGATAAACTGCAAGAAGTGAAGGGACTCCTCTTCCATTCATATATTCTCTTCTTACAAGATGTCCGGGTCCTTTTGGCGCAACCATAGTTACATCAATAAAATCGGGTGGGACCACCTGTGAGTAGTGTATTGAAAAACCGTGTGCAAACATAAGCATTTGTCCCTTTCTCAGATTAGGTTTGATATCTTTCTCGTAAACTTTCTTATGTATTTCATCGGGTAACAAAACCATAATAATTTCCGAATTCTCTACAGCTTCACTAACTGTCATAACCGTAAAGCCACTATCTTTTGCACTTTTTCTGTTTTTGCTTTCCTTTCTAAGCCCTACAATCACACTACATCCGTTGTCCTTCAGGTTCAGGGCATGAGCATGTCCCTGACTTCCGTAGCCTAATACGGCAATTTTTTTCCCTTCTAAAATTTTAAAATCTACATCATTTTTTTGATAAATTTTTCCCATTTTTTCTCCTGTTTGTTTTGAGCTAAAATGCAGTATGATTGATTGCAACCACACCGGTTCTTGCTATATCCGTGATATTATTTTTTGATAAAGAGTCAATAAAATCGTCGATCTTTTTTCCGGTTCCTATCAATTCGACTACCATTGTGTCGGGATTGGAATTTATGATATTACCATTGTAACTATTTATAAGTCTTAATAATCCACTCTGTCTATTCCTGAAATTCTGAAATTTGATAAGAGCAATTTCCCTCTCAATTTTGTGAGATTCATCTATTGGTGAGATATCTATTACATCAAGTAATTTTCCCACCTGCTTTTGCAGTTGATCGAACTCTCTTTGATCTCCTTTTATAACAAGGGTAAGACGTAAAATATTTTCGTCCATTGAGTCTCCAACGCTGATACTTTTTATTAAAAACTGTCTTCTTGTTACTAATCCGGTAATCCTTGCCACCACATTCGAACTTTTCAAAGTAGTTATTGAAAAGGTCTGCTCATTTAATTTTTCATGATTTTTGTTATCCATATTTTTATCTCCTTGAATGATCATTGTTTTTTATTTCCGTAACCGCTTCATTGAGCGGTTTTCCTGCAGGAACCATCGGCAGTACATTCTCCTCTCTCTCAACAGGAATATGGAGCAGCATTGCATTTTTGCTTAACTTTAATTCGCGTAGTGCATCAATGCATTCATTTTTAGAATTAACTCTCTTTGCTTCTATCCCGAATGCTTTTACAACTTTTACAAAATCCGGATTATCATTCATATCGGTTTGTGAATATCTTCCACCGTACAATAACTGCTGCCATTGTCGAACCATTCCGAGATAAGCGTTATCAAGAATAATCATCTTTAAATTCAGATTATATTTTTTAATGGTAGTAAGTTCTTGAATATTCATCTGAAACCCTCCGTCTCCGGAGAACATAAGAACTTCTTTGTCAGGATTCCCGATCTTTGCTCCGATTGCTGCAGGTAATGCAAAACCCATTGTCCCTAATCCTCCGGATGTTAAATGACTCCCGGATTTATTAATGGGAAAGAATTGCGGCACCCACATCTGATGTTGACCTACATCGGTAACAATTATTGTGTCGTTATCAAATATTTCGGCACTTTTTTGAATCACATATTGCGGTCGCATCTTTTTAGAAGGTTTATATTCGAGAGGATGGAGCTTTTTATAATCCAATATCATGTTTAACCATTTAGAATAATCTTTCGATGATTTATTCTTATTAAATTCATGCAGAACGGTTTTTGCAGAGCCTATGATAGAAAGGTCGGCACTTATATTTTTCCCGATTTCCGCCGGGTCAATATCTACGTGGATTATTTTTGCATCCGGTGCAAATTTTTGCGGGTCGCCGAGTATACGATCACTAAATCTGCATCCCAATGCAATCAAAAGGTCACAATTGGATACTGCATAATTCCCGTAAAGAGAACCGTGCATTCCAAGCCCTCCGAGATAGAGTGAACTGTTTCCGGGATCACATCCGTAACCCATCAGTGTATTGACGACCGGAATTCCGAAATTTTTTGCAAATTGATTCAGTTCTTCAACAGCTCCTGAACTTATAATACCTCCACCGGATATGATCAACGGTCGTTTTGAGTCTCTAATCAGAGCCATAGCTTTTTTTATCTTTTCGGATTTGCCTTTGCTATCAGGTCTATAACCGGCTATTTCAATATTGTCCGGATAGACAAATTCACACTCCTCATTTTGAACATCCGTCGGTATATCGATCAAAACCGGACCTTTTCTTCCGGTGTTGGCGATATGAAAAGCTTTTTTGAAGGTTACCGCTATATCCGATGCCGATTTAATTAAAAAATTAGCTTTTGTAATCGGCATTGTTATTCCGGTAATGTCGGATTCCTGAAAAGCATCTGTTCCTATATATTTCCCCGATACCTGTCCTGTAATAATTACGAGAGGAATGGAATCCATGTAAGCCGTTGCAATTCCGGTTAATGTATTTGTGGCACCGGGTCCTGATGTGACAAGTACTACACCCGGTTTTCCCGTTGATCGTGCATAACCGTCTGCAGCATGAGTTCCTCCCTGCTCATGTCTCGGAGATATTCTGTTGATGCTGTCACCGTAGATATAGAGAGCGTCAAATATTGGAATAACAGAGCCGCCGATATAGCAGAAAAGTGTTTCCACGCCCTCCTTTTTTAAAGATTCCACAACAATTCTTGAACCTTTCATTTTCATTTTTCCCTCCTTGAAAAAGTTTGTTCTTTTGAATTTTGATTCATGCTCTTTATATTAAAAAAGAGAGATGTATTGTTAGTTGATTTATATAGAGATATAACTATGCATATATAGATGTGACTCATGATCCTTTCTTTGGGTTTTAACTATTGATTAAACTGTTAAACAGTCAGTTTGCAAAAATTTTTTTTCGAGCGAAAGGATTATGAGATTCGGTAATTATTGAAATATTTCCGTTCTTCTCTATCCGGTTTGAAAGGATTATGCTTATAATGATTGCAATGTTAATAATAATTGTGATAATAATTCCTGAAATAATAATCATTGCATTTTCAATAAACATAAAATCCTCCTGTTTTTTATTGTTTGTAACATGAATTTTCTTATACGTCAATATTTTTTTTATTTTATTTTTGGAAAACTACAAAAATCATCTGAGTTTCAATAGGAATAGATCTCTTTTTGAGGGATCATTTCTCTAAAAACTTTCTGTTTTAAAGTCCTTATTATCCCTTTTACATATGATCTGTGTGACATTTCTTCCGGACATAAGAACTGCGGGAACTCCTCCACCGGGCTCCACCCATTGCCCTGCCATATAAAAATTATCAAGTCCGGGCAAAGTTTTAGACATCTGTTTCATTACAATATCAGGTGTTAATATCCATCCTTCAAAACTTCCCTTCCAGTTTCCGGTATAACGTATAAATGTTGATGGTGTTGAAATGTCGGCAATTTCCACATTGCTGCTAATATCTCCGAATCTGTCTTCAAGGATTTCCATAGATTTTTCCACTATTCTTTTTTTTTCAT
Source organism: uncultured Clostridia bacterium (assembly GCA_964633415.1). Lineage (GTDB taxonomy): Bacteria > Acidobacteriota > Aminicenantia > UBA2199 > UBA2199 > CAZNLS01. The sequence goes on from CAZWFY010000060.1 coordinate 8,770, forward strand.
CTCTATATTTTTTAGTATCACTATCTCTGAGGTCAACCCAGTATTTATAATTATATGTAGGGAGAGTAATAGTAACGGCTGTTCTTCCTGCCGGAGCAACTGTTTTATCAAAATTAAATATTCTAACCTCGGCATGTTTTAACTCTGTCTCAGGGTCAATTCTTAATCCGTCTTTGATAGGAAACCATATCTGTCCCGGTATATTTCCAAACTCTTTTTTAATTCCGAATGATACCTGAACAAATGATGGAAATGTTTTATATTTATTAAAATAGTTTGCAATTTTTTTGTTTAAAAATTTCCCCTCAAGCATATTGAAGATAGTATTGTATCCATCTGCTGCCGAAATTACAATTTCGGATTCGGTCTTTTCACCTGACTCAAGGAGAATTCCCGTGGCTTTACCTTTGTTGTGAATGATTTTTGAAACCTTAGAATTATACTTGATAATTCCGCCCAGCTCTTTATACCTTTTTTCCACTCTTTTTGAAAAATGAAGGGAACCTCCGATTGGATATCCTGAACTTTTTTTTGTCATCCATGCGAAATTAAGAATCATAAACAGAAAGGACATGTCTGGAATGAAAAGATTTTCAATTGCATTTTTCAGGAGAGGATTCTTAAATTTTAACGAAAATTCTTTTCCCGAGACGGATCCCCATTTTTTCATGTCTCCGAGATAGGGGAAAAGTTTTAATATCAGTTTTATTCCGTCCAAAGGTCCCATAACCTCTCTTGTTTTGAATATAGGGAGTTTGAGGTTAATAAATTTTCTGACGGCATCTGTCATCTCCTTTATCGGTTTTTCATCTTCAGGAGCTTTTTTTAAAAGTTCATTCTCCATCAGGTCTATATTTGTGAAGAAATCAATATATCGGTCGGGAGAACTGCTCTCAGCTCTGGCATAGACATCAGGATTAAAAAATTCAATATTTTTCATATCCATAATCTCATTCCACAGGAAGTATAAATCATCGGAGGGAGATGAACCGATAAGCCAATGGATACATCCGTCAAATGTATATCCGCCACGCCCCCATGCTGTACAAACGCCTCCGGGAAGATTATGCATCTCATAAACGGTTGTCTCATATCCGTTCATTTGAAGGTAACATCCGGCACTGAGACCTGCAATTCCGCCACCTATTATGTCAACTTTTTTCCCCATATTTCCTCTCCTTGATATTTAGAATATTTTTTTGTAAATATGACAGTATGGAGTCCCTCCTTTTTTTTGATAGTAGTTCTGATGATACTCTTCCGCTTTCCAGAAAATATCTGATTTTGTAAGTTTTGTTGCAACTTTATAACCTTTACCTGTCAATATTTCAATCAACTTCTCAGCAATTTTTTTTTGAGATTCATTTATGTAAAATATTTCCGATCTGTACTGTTCCCCGATATCCGGACCTTGTCTGTTTACCTGTGTGAAATCATGTGTTTCAAAGTAGAGTTTGCAGAGACTTTCATAGGAGATTTTTGAAGAATCAAATATGATCTCTATTGCTTCGGCATGGCCTGTGTCTTCATTGCAGACTTGTTGATATGTCGGGTTATCAATTTTTCCTCCGGTGAATCCTACAGTAGTTGATATAACTCCTTCTTTTTTATTAAATTGATATTGCGTTCCCCAGAAACAACCGGATGCAAAAACGGCTTTTTCTTTTTTTACCTTGTCTTGCATTGTCTCTCCTAAATAAAATTGGTTTATTGATAATATAAGAAGAAAGAATGTAATAGAATATATTTTTTTCTTCATTTTCTCACCGCTGATTATTATACAGTTTTTAAAACTTTTTTCTAATTATAACAGTTCAGTTAAAAGCTCATTTCCTCTTTTGCTTAGAGGTAGTGTCTCTTTATTAGACATTTTAACTATTTTACTGTCTCGAGTATATGGTTCGATTTTTTCCAGATAATCTATGTTGATAATATAGGAACGATGTATTCTGCAAAAAGTTTGAGTATCCAGTCTTTTCTCAATGCTATTCATTCTGTCATATTTTATATATGTTTTATTATCAGTATGGATTTTAATATAGTCGCCGTAAGCCTGAATATAGATAATATTATCGGTTTTTACAATAGTTACATTATTTCCGTCTCTAATGAGAATTCTTGAAACAGGTGAAATCCGTTCGGAGTTGAGATTAAGAAGATTTTTAATTTTTTCCTTTTTCGTATAATTTTTTCTTTTGTTAAGTTTTTCCAATGATTTTTTTAGTCTTTTTTTTTCTACAGGTTTAAGAAGATAATCAATTGCCTGTGTTTCAAATGCCTTTAGAGCAAATTCATCATAAGCCGTGACAAAAATAATATCGGGTAATTCGGAGCCTAAAAGTTCAATAACATCAAAACCGTTAAGCTTTGGCATCTGAATATCAAGAAATACAAGATCGGGGTTTTCATCCCGGATCATTCTTATTGCTTCAAAACCGTTACAACATTCTCCTATTATTGAAATTTCGGGAAAATCCGACAATGTTTCCACCAATGATTCTCTCGCTAACATTTCATCGTCAACTATTATTGCTCTTAATTGTTTACTCATCCGTATCTCCGGTATTTGAAGGAATAAAGAGTTTAACCGAAAAAGTATTATTTTTTACGGAAGTTATTATTCCGGCACGGTTCCCGTAAAACAGTTTAACTCTTTTTTCGAGATTTGTCAGTCCGTATCCGCTTCGTGAATCATTTTGTTTATCCGAATCTTCAAAAGGATTTATGAATTCTAAAATAAGAGAAGTCTTTTCTTTTTTAACGATAATTTTAATTGTTCCTCCGTCAAGTAATTGAGAGATACCGTGTTTGATGCTGTTTTCTGCAAGCGGAAGCAGAGATAATGGAATTATGGAATAATTCAAAACTTTTTCATCAATTGAATAATCTACATTTAATCTCTTTCCAAGCCTCATCTTTTCCACATGCAGATAGTTTCTGACATGCTCCAGTTCCTTCTCAACCGTTGATTCCGATCTACTTCCGTAAACATAACTGTAGATTAAAAATTCGGATAACTGAGATATTACTTCACCTGCTTTTAGGGGATCTTTTTTGATCAAAGGTTTCATCAGGTTAAGGCTGTTAAATATAAAATGAGGATGGATTGTGTTTTTTATTGCGTTTAATTCCGCTCTTGTTGTTTCAAGCTGCTGATTCAGATATTTTTTCTCCGCATCGAGTACTTTCTCATTTGATATGATCAGATAGAATAGAAGTGAGACCAGAATATAGATCGATATTCCCGTTCCCGCAAAAAGAAAAAGTGATTTGTGAAAAAGCAGTTCCCATTTGCTGCTTGAATATAGATAAGACAAAAGAAGTGAATGACCGTATGTCGCCAATAATAGCAGACCTGTTACCGTTGCCATTGACAAAGAGTGTTTTGTGAAAAATGTGATGATGTCTTTGTCCGAAAACGGTGTGGCTTTGCATATATACCATAAAGATGCCGCTATAAAGAGTTCAATGATCATCGGGGGAACTACAAATATGGCTGAATCGGAAATAGGTGATGAAGTTAAAAGCATATGCAACATCACAACCCAGAAAGTTACAGGACTCCAGAGGAGTCCTGTAATAAATATTTTTTTCCCTGATAAAAATAGCGGATGCATTTCAGTTTTTTATTTCAACTCCACCCATGATTGCGGATCCTTTGATTATCAGTTTCTTTTTTGCCCCGTTCAATGTTGAGGTCTTATTTTCAAATGCTCCGAGGATAGGAATTCCTTCAATAATGATCTCCCATTTTTGAGGAACTAAAATTTCAATACCTCCCATTAAAGAAAAGATCTCTAAAGTAATTGTTTGATCGTCAAAATCACAATTTCTCAAGTCAACTTCACACCCGCCCATAATAGCAGATATTTTTCCGCCGTTCAATTTTTTACTTGAATATCTGTACTCTCCTCCGCCGAGAATAGCGGAAATATTTATTGAATCCCCTGTAACGTTTTCTTCACTTTTAAATCTGTGATGATCTGTCCTGTTATGATGAGAACCTGTGAAAATACCGTTTCTGATTATTTCCAGTCCTATGAATATAAGAATGAACGGCCATATATCCCTAAATGTAAAATACATTATATCAAGGTTTCTAAGTAGAAAAATAATTCCGAAAAGGATAAAAAATCCTCCCACAACATATTGCTTGCTTCCTCTGTGAGATAGTATTTTTTTCAAACCTATTGCAACAAGGATCAGCGGCCAAAAGTTCCATACATTGATATTCAGATCATATCCGAGAGAGTCCAGTAACAGAATTATTCCTATTGCAATTATTATTATTCCCGTTACCACTCTTACATCAAAAACAAATCTTTTTTTTTCTTCCATTGTTAATCTCCTGTTTTTGTTATCATAAGAAATATACGGTGTTTTTCCATCCTTTTCTTTATTTTTTCGATGAAAGACGGAAATAATCAGATGAATGGCGGATTTATCTGATTATTTATTTCGACTGCTTTACAAAAATTGAATATGTTGCCGATATATTTAAAACCAATTTTTTTTTATACAACTTATCCGGAATAATTCTATATAGAAGATATATAAACAGCTGATTTGTATATTGAATTGATTCTAAGAGTTATATATAATTTGATCCGATAAGAAGGAAATACCCTTATCGGGTTATTTTTTTCTGAAATAATTATTATAACTGTTTTTTTTTAATATTTATCAGAGAGAGATTGATTATGATCAATATATACACCGGACCTATCGGAAGCGGAAAAACCACACAACTTGAGAGATGGATGTTGGAGAGGAAAGATGTATGTGGAATATTAATGCCTGTAATCAAAGGAGTAAGACATATCTATTCGATCTCTTCCGGGAAATATTTTCGAGTGGAAGCCGGAGCTGATGATCCTGAAGAGGAAGTAATAAGAATAAGGAAATTCAGGTTTTCAAAAAAAGTTTTTAAACTTGCTAATTTTGAGATAGAGGAGTCTTTAAAAAGTGATTGTAAAATTATTGTTGTTGATGAGATCGGTCCTCTGGAATTGAACGGATCCGGATTTTATTCATCTTTCAGAAAGATTGTTGATTCCGGTAATAGAGATATTCTTGCTGTTGTCAGAGAAGGTTTGGTTGAAGATGTAGTGTCATTTTTTAATAT
>CAZWFY010000061.1:0-13044 GCA_964633415.1 uncultured Clostridia bacterium
ACAGTATAATAAATATTTCAAACAAAATAAAAAAATTGTAGAGACGTGATGCATCACGTCTCTACATTTCACCGTATTTATCATGCCTCTTCCAGAAAATATCCCTACCGTAAAAATAAGAAAGATAAACAGATATAGAATTTTAATTTTTTAAAATAAATATTTTTAATAAATTCAGAATATGATCCACTATGTGTTTGGGAACACATTGCTTTCAGTTTAACTACCTATCAGCCAATGACTTATTTAAATTTTTATGTGGCTGTACATTTATTAATTTATCAAATAATTCTGTCTTAATAATATACTTATCTGAATTATATTTTTTCTCCGTATCAATTTTTATTAAACCAAAATATTCTAGAAATCTATCAAAAGTCCTTAATGAATAACATCTTGTAGCTTGGTTAATTTTTGTGTTATATTTTATTAATTGAATATCGTCGAGCAACGTTGGGAATGCTTTAAAATATTTATTTGAATAAAAACTATCAATTCGTTTTTCACTACCGTATTTACTTAATAATACCAACGAAAATCCAAATCCAAGCTGCCCTATATGATTATCTCCGTAACCGTCATAATAAGCCCAGTTAAATTTTATTCCAAATGTTGTAAAAATACTTTCTAAAAGTTTATGGTTATCATTTAATTCTACTTTCCCTTTCTTGGTTAAAGATAATTTATTATTCCGTTTTTTTACTACCCTTGATAACTCCGACAATATTCTTGTTAAATTTATTGACATTGAGTCTATTTCTCTATTTGGTTTTAATATTCCGGATTCAATCATTTCATCTTTGATAATTTTTTGATTATAAATTTCAGAAACAATTTTTGTAGGCAAAAACCCTTTAGCTGTTAGCTGTAAATTTCTTTTTTTTTCAATAATTTGTAACAGATATTTTATTTGATTTAAAATCGGAATAATATTGTAATCCTGTTCCGACAGTTCTAATAATTGTATCGGGCTATTTTTTTCAAATATTTCATAAAGAATGTATTGCATTTCTATCGGGGAATAACCCTCAAAATCAGGAATACTTTGGTTATTCTGTTTGTCTATTATTTGGTTATTATATTTTTGTAATTCGTCCATATTCTCTTTTTATTCGGAAGTTAGTCTCTGTATGCACTACAACGGTTTGAATATGGTACATTTGGCGACTTCTAAACTCAAAAAATTTCAATTTACAAGAAAGCTCAAACAGGCTGCAAATTTTGATATTATTACTGCTTTGTTCATTTTTTATATACACTGTTGTACACTGTTTGTTTTTATACTAACTTTTTCCCAGGATTATAAATATTTGGTAGAGACGCGATGCATCGCGTCTCTACATTGCATGGTATAATTGCAAAATGGATAAAGCGGATTTATTGAAGACCTATAAAAAGCGGAATAGATGAAAAAAACGATCAGCTCTCAAAAGAGAGCTGACCATCCTCTATTTATCAGTAAATTTTTTTATTAAAAGTGATCCGTTCGTACCGCCGAAACCGAAAGAGTTTGATAAAGCATAATTAACTTCTCTTTTTACACCTTTGTTAGGAGTATAGTTGAGATCACACTCTTCGTCAAATACTTCCTGGTTAATAGTAGGCGGAATGAAATCATCACGCGTGGATAGAGCTGAAAAGATCGCTTCGGTTGCTCCGGTTGCTCCGAGGACATGACCGGTCATAGATTTAGTTGAACTGATATTTATTTTTTCCGCATGTTCTCCGAATAATTTTCTTATTCCCTTGGTCTCGATCTTATCATTCAGCGGAGTTGAAGTTCCGTGTGCATTTATATAATCGACCATCTCCGGTTTTATTTCCGCATCATCGATTGCCATTTTCATAGTTCTGACAGCACCCGTTGCTTCAGTATCCGGAGCTGTAACATGAAAAGCATCTCCGGTATATCCGTAGCCGACAACCTCTGCATATATCTTCGCCCCTCTTTTTACCGCATGCTCCAGATCTTCCAATACAACAATGGCAGCACCCTCCGCGATAACAAACCCGTCTCTCTCTTTGTCAAAAGGACGACTCGATTTTTCAGGAGCATCATTTCTTGAGGAGAGGGCTTTAATGGAAGAGAATCCCGCAACTCCGAGTCGTGTTATAGGATATTCGGCACCACCTGCAACCATTACATCCGCATCTCCCATTTGAATAATTCTAAATGACTCACCAATCGAATGAGTACTTGTCGCACATGCAGTTACATTTGCCAGATTCGGACCTTTCAAACCATATTTTATTGAAACCTGACCTGTTGCCAGATTGGCAATTGAAGCTGTTAAGAAGAAAGGAGATACACGAGAGGGTCCACGCTCACTTAATATCTCTTTATTCTGTTCAATTGTATATATCCCGCCAATTCCGGATCCGATATACACTCCGGATCTTTCATGATTAAGTCCGGAAAATTTATCAATTCCGGAATCTTCAACAGCCTCAGATGCAGCTATTACACCGAATTGAATATACGGGTCCATTTTTCTCGCTTCTTTCTTATCAAAATAGTTAAGAGGATCATATCCCTTCACTTCTCCTGCGATTTGTGAATAAAACTCTGTGGGATCAAAACGTGTAATTCTGGCTATTCCGCATTTTCCGTTTTTAACACTCTCCCATGATTCGGAGACATTATTACCAACGGAAGAAATCATTCCGACTCCTGTGATAACAACTCTTCGGAGAGCGATATTTTTTTTAGAAAAAACCATTGGTTATGCTTTCGAAATGATATATTCTACTGCTGCTCCGACTGTAGAGAGTTTTTCTGCTTCCTCTTCAGGAATCTTAAGATCAAATTCATCTTCAAGTGCCATAATCAACTCAACCTGATCCAGTGAATCCGCACCAAGATCTTCTACAAATTTTGCATCCATAACAACCTGATCTTCACCTACATTCAGTTTTTCCGAAACAACATTTCTTACTTTTGCTAAAATCTCATCTTTGTTCATTTTTATCTCCTTTTTTAAATTAAAAGTCCTCCGGAAACGTTAATTACAGTTCCCGTTATATAAGAAGCCGAAGGTGAAATTAAAAATTTTACAACTTCGGCAATATCTTCCGGTGTTCCGCCTCTTTTTAATGGGATCTGACTTATATAAGCCTCTTTTACCTTCTCAGGCAACTTTTCCGTCATTTCCGTTATAATATATCCGGGGGCAATAGCATTTGTCGTTATATTTCTTCCGCCAAGTTCCCGGGCAAATGTTTTTGTGAGAGCTATAACTCCGGCTTTAGACGAAGCATAGTTAGCCTGACCGGCTGTTCCGAGAATTCCACTGACAGAGGCAATATTTACTATTCTTCCGAATCTCTTTTTCATCATCATCTTTGCCGCCGCTTGACTACAAAGAAAAGTTCCCTTTAAATTTATATTAAGAACCATATCCCATTCCTGCTCAGACATTCTGATTGTAAGATTATCTCTTGTTACTCCGGCATTGTTAATAAGAAAATCGATCGAACCGAACTCTTTAACGGTTTGTTCAACCATATCGTTAACGCTATCGATATTTGAAACATCCGTTTTAACGGCAATAGCTTTAACTCCCTTTTTTCTAAGTTCTTCTGCTGTTTTCTCTGCTTCATCAATCATAATATCGGATATAACAACATTAATTCCGCTTTCAGCTAATTTTAAAGCTATTGATTTTCCTATTCCTCTTGCAGCACCCGTAACAACTGCATTTTTATACTCATCATACATATTGTAACTCCTTAAGAACTCCTTTAACTTTACTCAATTCTTTAGAAATCTTTTCAAGCACATTGCCCGTAACAAATTTCTTTCCGAGAATTATCGCATTTTTTATCGCTTTTTCACTGGATCTTCCGTGACCGATTATTACAAGTCCCTTCACTCCCAGCAGCAATGCTCCACCATATTCGGAATAATCAAGCTTTTTTTGAACTCTTTTTAATGCACTTTTAAGAAAAAAGAATCCGATTTTTGACAATATTCCAAAAGTCATCTCATGCTTAAGCATCGAAAGCATAGTATCAATTACCCCTTCCGAAACCTTTAATGCGACATTGCCGGTGAAACCATCCGTAACGATCAGATCCGCATCTCCCGCATAGACATCTTTACCTTCAACATTTCCTATAAAATTAATATCAATTTTTTTTAAAAGTTTAAATGTTTTCTTTATCAGAATGTTTCCCTTGATATCCTCTTCACCAATACTCATCAGAGCAATTTTAGGGTTTTTAATACCATAAACATTCTCAAGAAATATCTTTCCCATAAGTGCAAACTGAACAAGGTTCTTTGGCTTGGAATCCACATTCGCTCCCACGTCCATAAGCATTGAGCTTCCCTTTAAAGTCGGGAGCATAAGTGCCAATGCAGGTCTGTCAATATCTTCTATCGGACCCAAGACGCTTTTTGAAATCGCCATTACCGCACCGGTATTTCCCGCTGAAACCATTGCCTGAGCACTATTTTTCCTTACAAGATCAAGCCCTATTTTCACAGAAGTTTCTTCTCTTTTTTTCCAGTATGAGAAAAAATGTTCCTTCATAGAGATCTCCTCTTTGGCATTCAGGATCTCAATACGATCTTCAGATTTGATCGTATGTTTTTTAAGCTCCTTTCTGATCACCTTTTCCTTTCCTACAAGAACTATCTTGAGGAAATCTCCATCTTTGTCTTCGTTTAAATAATCAACAACACCCTTGACGACAACATCAGGAGCTTTGTCGCCCCCCATAGCATCAACAGCAATCTTCATATTGCAATTAAACTTCGTCTGCTTCCGTTACCTGTCTTTTGTCATAATAGCCACAGTTTGTACAAACTCTGTGAGGAAGTTTCGGTTCATTACATTGAGGGCATAAAGAAAGTCCTTCCACCTTTAAAGCATGATGTGACCTTCTTTTATTTTTTCTCTGATGTGAATGTCTTCTTTTTGGCAGTGCCATATTTTCACCCCTTTAATTTATCGAATAATAAATTTACATCTTTAACCGGATTTTCACACTTACATTTTTCTTTATTTAAATTACTTCCGCAATTCGGACAGATCCCCTTACAACCGGAATCACATACGGGATTAACCGGAATAAAAAGGTTTATCTGTTCCAATAACACTCTTTTGAGATCTATCTCATTATCTTCATAAAATATATATTCGAGATCATCCCCCTTCAAAGAGGAACTTTCAAAACCGGATAATTCCGCAGGAAAAAACACAATATCAAAATTTGAATTTATCTTATAATCAAACATTTCAAGGCATTTTACACAACGGAGAAAGATGTGAGTTTTAACCCAACCTTTTGCCTTTATTTTATTGTTTTCCAGTTTATTAAATTGTATAGAAAATCGGATAGCATCATTAAAAAAAGAGTCTTCTTCTATCAAGAGAGAATCATCCGGATCAAGACTATCTTCGAGAAGAAATCCTTGCTTTTTTATCTCATTTACGTCTAATGTCATGCTTATTCCTGTAAAAATCCTGCCAAATACAGCCCTTTTTTAACATATTTCACCATTTTAGTCAAGATTTAAAGGGGTTATGTTTGGGAAACAGCTTAAAGTTTCTCCCCGCTTAAAGAATAGGGACCGAAACCCGTCACCCTGATTCTGACAATTGATCCCGGATCATCATCGGATTTAAAATTAACGACTTTATACGATTCGCTCCTTCCAAGCACTTCACCTTCTCTTTTTTTGTTTTCTCCCGTAACAAGGACATCTATCTCTTTTCCTACCATCTTTTCATGATCTTCCATCTGTATTCTTCTCTGCAATAGCTGAAGTTCTTCAAGTCTTTTTCTCTTCTCGCTATAGTCTGTCTCATCACTATATTCCGCTGCTTTGGTAAATTTTCTTTTTGAAAATATAAATGAAAAAATGGAATCAAACCGAACCTGTTCCATTAACGAGAGGGTCTGCTCAAAATCATCTCTACTCTCTCCCGGAAATCCAACGATGAAATCCGAACTGAATTTCATCTCCGGAATCTCTTTTTTAAATTTATTTATTATCTCCAGATATTTTTCTCTTGAATATACTCTCCCCATCTTTTTTAACAGTTCGGTTGAGCCTGATTGAGCGGGAAAATGAATATGTCTTGCAATTCTTCTGTTTTCCTTCATAACATTGATTAGTTCCGATTCATAATATCCCGGATAAGATGTGATAAATCTGATCCATTTAACATTAATATTCTTCCCGAGATAATCAAGAAGTTGTGCAAAATCTTTTTTTTCAATCGGATCTTTCCAGCTGTTTACATTCTGTCCTATTAGAATGATCTCTCTATATCCTTTTTCCTCAAGAAATTTTGCCTCTTTTACAATATTTTCAAAAGGTCTGTATTTTTCTCTTCCTCGGGTAAACGGGACAATGCAATAAGTGCAAAAATTATTACACCCTTCCATGATTGGAATATATCCGGATATGGAACTTGATCGGGAAAAAACAGGCGGAATGACCTCGTGCCACTCTTTTGAAAAAGAAGTTTCACTCCCCTTTTGATTGGAAATAAACATATCATCCACAATTTTATTAATATCATAATATTGATGAGTTCCGATAACAAAATCAATTTTTGAATTTCTCTTCAAGAGTGTCTTTTTTTCGGCTTGAGCAACACATCCTGCCACAACAACCTTCGTCCTTTTATCAAGACGACCTATATATGAAAATATTTTCTGTTGAGCTTTATCTCTGACAGCACAACTGTTGACAATTACAATATCAGCTCCTTCCGGAATTTCCGCTTTGGACAGCCCTTTTTCCAAAAGAAGTGAGTTCATTTTTTCGGAATCATTTACATTCATCTGACATCCGAAAGTTTTAATAAAAAATTTCACTCTTTTCTACTCTCTACAAGCTGTCTTGCAGCCTCTTCAACATCGCGATTAACGGATGACCCAGCCATCAATCTTGCTATTTCAAAAATTCTCTCATTGTAACTTAAACTGTTTATAAAACTGAATGTCTGCCCCTGCTCGATTTTTTTCCCTACAAGAAAATGTTTATCGGCAAATGCAGCTATTTGAGGGAGGTGAGAAATACAGATAACCTGATTTGTTTTTGAAATTTCTTTCAACTTTTTCCCAACAAAATCGGCTGTTTTCCCTCCGATCCCGCTGTCAACTTCATCAAAGATATATGACTTTTCATTCTCATCGGTGATAAGAGATTTTAAAACAAGCATAAGGCGCGACAATTCTCCTCCGGAAGCAGTGTTTTTTATACTATCGGGTTTAATTCCCGGATTCGGAGAGAATAAAAATTCGATCAAATCACTTCCCTTATCTGTAATATTTGAATGATCGGGCTCTCTCTCCGTTACAGAGACAATAAATTCAGCTTGCTTCATCTCCAACTTCTCCAGTTCGGAAATGACAATCGAACTCAACTCTTTTCCTTTTTTTTTTCTCTCTATCCTCAATTTTTCATTAATCTCTCTGAATTTCAGAAAAAGATCTTCAATCCTCTTTTCCACATCCCTAACTGAAAAATCCATATTAAGGAGTTGATCTCTCTCCTCGATCATCTCTTTAAGTTTTTTAACCAGTCCGGCAGAGTCCGTTGTATATTTTTCCTTCAACCTTTTGATCTTAAATAGTTTCTCCTCAAGAACATTAAGCTCCTTTTCATCATATTCATTTCCTTCGGCAAAAGAGGTCAGTTTTGATGAAAATTCAGGGATCATATTAAAAAAATTTTCCACTTCCTTTCTGTATGGTTCAATTTCCGAATCAAGAGCAGATAAAAATTCAATATCTTTTTTTATCGCTGCAAGAGATGTATAAACGGAATCTTCATCCCGGTAAAGTGTTTGAAGAATATTTGCGGAACCGGTCATTATCTCTTCTGACGAGGAGAGGATTTTTGATCTTTTTTCCAACTCTTCTTCAATATTCTCGCTTAGATCCGGTTCTTTTAACTCTTCAATACGGAAATTTAAAAAATCAAGTTTTTCCGAGGATGTTTTTCTCTTTTCAATTAACTGCGAAAGCTCCTTTTCGGAACGCTTCAAATCGGAATAGACAGAAGATAACATCGAAAGGAGTTTACCATTCTCTGCAAAAGCATCAATATAATCAAGGTGATTAGAAGGGCTTAAAAGAAAAAGATATTCATGTTGCCCGTAAATATTCAACAACCTCTCTGCAGCCTCTCTCATGTTTTGGAAAGGAATAACCTCACCGTTTATAAATGATACGGATCGCCTTCTTGCTCCGTCGGTTATCTCTCTTTTTAATACGATCTCTTCATCTTTTTCTATAAACAGAGCTTCAACAATAAGCTTTTTATCTCTATCTCTAAGAAAATTTCCGGATATCTTTTTATCAAGAAATAGTTTGATCGCATCCACAATTATGGATTTTCCGGCTCCGGTCTCTCCGGTCAAAATATTCAACTCCGGACAGAAATCTATCTCTACCTTTTCAACAACTGCAAAATTTTCAACTTTAAGGTGCAAAAGCATTCGTTATTTTCTCCGGAAAATAATTAGAGGATAACCTCATAAACAGAACTAAAATATACTTAAAAGCAACAACCTTGTCAAGAAACTCTATACATGATTTTTTTTCTAAAAAGTTTCTTGTTAATGATTTTTCCCAAGTTTTCCATTCGATATTTTCTGTTTCATTTAAGATACCATTAAGCAATTATAATTGCGGAAATGAAGAGAGATATCAAAACAGTTTATTCATTAACTTTTTAAATCCGCCAATCGACGGTACCAACTTTCCATGAAATCTTATAGTGGAAAAAAGTGAAAGCTTGAAACGACTCTTAATATTATTAAACATGGGGTTTTTATAAATATTTTTTGAAAACTTTATTCCGGAGGAAAACAAAACATCCTTCCTTTCATTAAGGTTAAAATCCACTTCAATTTTCCCGTTTAACTCTTTAAAATTATAAGACTTTTCATGAAGGGAAATTTTTGGGACATAAGATATAGAACTTCTAAAAACATTTGAATACTTTTTAAAAAGATGAAATTTCAAACTCACACTTGTTATCAGATCTATATAAAAATGTTTCCCGAAATCATAATAATTATATTTTGAAAACCCTGCCCCGATTTCAAAACATAGGAAATCGGAAAAATTATTCCTTTCAAAGACATTTAAAATATAACTGAAGCTAAAATAATTCGTTTTATTATATCTTCTCATCTTGTTTGAACGCCTGGAATAGAGATTAATACCAAAACCATTATTAAAGGTTCCGGAATATTTCAAATCGCTTTTACGGAATATTTTTTTATATCTTAATATATCGTACCCGCTATCAAAGAACCATCCCTTATCTGTTCTTCCGGAAAATAAAATTTCGGATCTTTTTGACAGAGATAAATTTAAACTTAATAATTCGATTTCACTACCTGCCCCCATAGAGAAAACACTCTTATCACCCATTTTTTGTGAAAAAGTAGCTGCATTTAATGAAAAGGAAAAATAATCATTTCCATTGTATTTGTAAAGTTCGGGTGTCACAAATATGACACCGTAATTAGAGCCGTAAGAACTGATCTTTCTTTCCGCAGAAGCATATATACTTCGTTCTGTTTCAATCCTATCGTAAATTTTTTGTGCATTTTTTTGAAATTTATTTTTTATTATATATCTGACACTTAAAATATACTTCATAAGTAATCTGATCTCACTGGTCTCAAAAAAAGGTTTAGGTTTTTTTTCTGCTTTTGATTTCAGAGAAAGACTTATCCGATAAGCATATTTCTCAAAATCCTTGGCATTGATCAGATATTCAAGCAATGAACTCCCTATTTCCCCTATTATTTTTTTTTCTTCCGGACTATTTTTTCGTTTTACCAAATCACTAAATATATTGTATATCTGAGAATAATAGTATCCCCTCTTAATATTATGCGGATCAATTACTCCTTTAAATAATAGTTTTAACCTTGAAATTTTCTTTCCATCCGATATTTTTGAGAATAATTTTAATATCTCTGATCTTAGTTTTATGTTTCTGCTATAACTGAATTTTGAATTACGTGATACGCTCCAGAATTCAGGATAAATAAAATCCGCATGGAATGCTTTATAAACTTTAAAAACAATATTCAGAGGAAGATCTATAGTATCAAAATCTTTGATTATCTCCCCCTTATCCAGAACAAAATTTATTAAGTTCAGAAGCATCGTAGTACAATTTTTATTAAAAAAGAAATATTTATAATTAAAATTTGTTTTAAATGACCAGAGTCTTTGGATAAGTTTGTCGATCTGTTTATGTGAAAAATTTACTTTCAGCCTGTATATGTCTCTGTTTTCAGTTATTGTCTGCCTTGTAACCAGCTCAATCAGTGTCTCTTCCATAAGAATGCTCTTATATTTTCCGAAAATCCCTTTTGATACATATTTCCAGCCATGTTCCAGATTGCCCTTTTTATCAGTATTTTGTGCAACAAAACTCACAACCGTTGATAGTCCGCCAATATCATTTTTTCTTCTTATCAGCATTGAAAGGTGTCCGGCAATCGATGCAATTGAAGCATAAGAAGGTGATGCAATTAATAATTCAATATGATCTATATCATCCGGATCTATCCATTTTTTATAAGTATCCGGGCAGCTTTTTTCTGCTTGCGGATCAGGTCTTGACCTGAAAATATTTCTGATAAAATTATATTTTAAGGGGATTTTATTCTTTAAATATTCACAGTTATTCTTATAATCGGGAGGATGGAAGAAATGCACAACGCTATAAACAAAATCTTCTTCAGGGTTCTTCTTAGCTTCTTTTGAAACGAAACCCTTCGGATTAATGTTTTCCGAAAGGTTTCCTAAAATATCCCATCCCGTCCATCGGGAAATCTTTCTCCACTCCCATTTTTCACTATAATTATATTTTTTATTCAACAAATAAGTGAGACCACGGAGAACCAATACGGAAAACTCTTTTTCAGATAAAGGATCGGAAGATATATATATACTTCTTGTTTTATTATCTATTGAAAGCTGCTTATCGGATTTTTTTTTTTTAAGCTTTCCAATATGAACTTCTCCTAAAGAAAAATATTCTTCAGGAAGTTGTTTACATAATACTTCTATAAGGCCTATTTCCTTTTTACTCCAGAAGACTCCTTTGCCTCTGCTTCCTACCGAGATGTTTTTATAACTAAACTCAGGCTTCCACAACAAAAAACTTTCATTGCGTGGAAAAATTCCGGATGAAAAATTAAAGATAGCAAATAGTAAAAAAAAGACTTTTATCTGCTTTGAAGGAAGCTTTTCAAACAATTAATTGAATAA
Source organism: uncultured Clostridia bacterium (assembly GCA_964633415.1). Classification (GTDB taxonomy): domain Bacteria; phylum Acidobacteriota; class Aminicenantia; order UBA2199; family UBA2199; genus CAZNLS01. The sequence continues at coordinate 11,266 of CAZWFY010000061.1, forward strand.
AAGACGATAAAAACCTGCAAGTCCTGACATGTTCAAGCTATAAATATCTCTGATACTTTTTATTGAATTCGAATTATTTGCAAACCTTTCCTTCATCTTTTTAATACTTCTTCCGAACTCCTCATTTTTTTCAGCGTCTCGCTGCAACTCATTTTCAAGAATCAGCAAGGATTGACCTGCGGTTTTTTCATCAATTAGTGAATTGACGATATCAATACGGTTTTCCGCAGAAAGCTTTGATATCGTATTAATTACATTTTCCCGAGTACAACAGTAATATTTTGCCAAAATCTCAATATTGGTCTTTACTCCATACCCTTTTGTTGCTTCATTAAACACCGCCGTTGCAACTTTTTTATTTTTTCTATTCATTTTTTTTCTCTTAATACTTTTTGTAGTAGTTATTCCACCCCATATACTAGCACCCGTAACCACAATAGCAGCAGCCACTCCAAGAAAAATTGCACTGGCTGATTCTTCCGCAGAATTATCACTATCACTATTCTTGCTACTCTCATCGGCTGAACCTTCACCACTTCCTTTTGAAGCATTTTCATCACTTCCGAAACAAAAATTAGGCATTATAAAAATCAATCCTATAATAATAATCAATACCAAAATACTTTTCATTTGATTTCTCCTTGGTTAATAAAAATCAATAAAATCTCCTTCAATATTTTTAAGGAATCTTATTTCCCTCCCTTTAAATATGTAGCTATTTTCTTTGCATGCATGTTCGCCATATCATCAATAGTAGTACTTTTCGCTATATTTGATGTATCTACCATAGCTTCCCCGACAATTTTTCCGGTTTTTTTATCTATTACGGTTATCCCCGAAACAATTTTATCGCCTCCGGCAAGAAATCCAAGGTGTTTTTTTATAAAGCCTTTCCTCATCTTATATTTTTCGACCTTAATTTTTATCTGATAGTTTTTATCACCTTTGCGAATAAATCCCGATTCCTTTAATGCTACTTCCAGATAGGAATTAACCGCTTCCATAAAATGTCTTGGGACACTGATATTATCGGAATCGATCTTTAACAGCTCATAGTTTAGATTTATATTCTCGGCAAAAATCTTTTGATCCAGTGGTTTAAAAACTTTAGTAGTAGATGCACATCCCCATGATAAAACTATAATAACAGATAAAATTAATACAATATTAACTATCCTCACAATCTCTCTCCTGAAATCATAGAATTTAATTTTCAAATCCATTTTACCCTTCAAAGATTCCCGCTTCTTGTACAATATATATAATACAAATTTTTTTTCTTCCCATAACAAAAAACTCTCTTTTAACTGGATATTATAAAAACAAGGATAAATAGAGGAGGGATACAGCAGGACAGAAGGAAATTTCTCAAGAGATCAAATGGCAATATTTTAAAAGGAATTTGGATTTTCAAAATACCTTTATTATCAAACACTTTTCTACCTGCTCTTTTAAGCAGATGAAAAAATGGATGAAGTGGTGAAAAAAAAATAAAAGAAATTATAAACACATATAGGATAACACCGGTATATATAACCCATTTATGATTGAAATATCCGTAATAATTTCCCCTCACAACTATCATTATCAGTCCATATCCGCATGCCCCGAAAAAATATGTCAAAGTTTTAAGAAAATCTTTTACAGGCTTTAAGATCTTCAAATCATGAATCGAACTTTCATCGGTATCAAGAACAATCTTATCCAAGATCTTCCTGAGAGCTGTGACGAAAACAAACACCTTTACAACAATAACAGCAACAACATACCATGAGACAA
>CAZWFY010000062.1:0-12570 GCA_964633415.1 uncultured Clostridia bacterium
AATTTAGAATTCAAAATTGAGAATTAATAATTCCCCTATTGGGGTGGGGGTGGTATAATAAAAAATAAAAGGATAAACAATGAAAAGAGAAAAAAAGAGACCCGTATGTCTGATAATAAGAGATGGATGGGGGAGAGGGAAACCGACTGAAGATAATGCTATTTATAATGCAAATACCGAGTATACGGACTATTATGAAAAGAATTATCCGACAACCTTGATTTCCACATCAGGACTAAGTGTCGGGTTACCCTCCGGATATCAGGGAAACAGCGAAGTAGGTCATATGAATATAGGAGCGGGAAGAGTTGTCTATCAAAGCCTTACCAGAATAGATAAATCCATAGAAGATGGAGATTTTTTCAAGAACAGTGAGATAATCAATGCATTTGATGAAGCTGAAAAAAGAGGTTCAAGAATTCATCTTATAGGACTTGTGCAAGAGGAGGGTGTCCATGCGGTAACCAGGCACTGTGTTGCTTTATTAAAAATAGCAAAAGAGAAAAATTTTAATGATATTGTTATTCATGCAATTACCGACGGAAGAGATACTCCGCCAAGATCCGCTATTGAGCATCTCTCGTTTTTGCAGGAAAATATAGATGAACTTAATACCGGAAAAATTGTTACACTTATCGGACGTTATTATGCGATGGACAGGGATAACAGATGGGACAGGACGGAAATTGCCTATAATGCAGTTATGTTCGGGAAGGGAAAAGTTGTTGATAGCTGGAAGGTCGGGGTTAAATCCGCATATGAAGAAGATGAGAGTGATGAATTCATCAGACCGAGGATAATAGATTATGACGGTGCCGGCAAAGATGATATTTTTATTTTCTTTAATTTCAGATTTGATAGAACCAGACAGTTGGCAAAAGCAATAGTTGAAGATGATTTTAAAGAATTTCCGAGAGAGAAAAACAATATATATCTTCTTGCGATGACACACTATTATGATAATGGAAATTTTAAAGAAGTGTTTGGAGAGTTAAAATATGCAAATATTTTGGGAGAAGTTATTTCGTTAAAGGGATTAAGACAGTTAAGAATATCCGAAACCGAAAAATATGCTCATGTTACCTTTTTTTTCAATGCATTGAGAAATGAACCTTTTGATAATGAGGAGAGGATACTTGTTAACTCTCCGAAAGTTGCAACTTATGATCTTAAACCCGAGATGAGTGCAAATATTGTAAAGGAAAAATTATTGGAGGCTATACGGTCGGAGAGATATGATCTTATCGTATGTAATTTTGCAAATTGTGATATGGTAGGGCATACGGGAGTTTATGATAGGATAGTCACTGCAGTTGAAACCGTTGATAAATGCACAAATGAAGTTGTCAAAGAAATTCTTAAATATGGTGGAGTGACAATTTTAACCGCTGATCACGGGAATGCGGAACAGACAAAGCTTGATGATGGTTCTCCGATGACCTCACACACTAAAAATCCGGTTCCTTTGACAATAGTAGGTCTTGATGATAATCATCTGATTTTACGTAAAGACGGAAGTTTGTGTGATATATCTCCTACTATTCTTGATATTATGGATATTAAAAAACCTGAAGAGATGAGCTGCAGTTCACTGATAATCAGATCCGGAAATAGTTAAAAATATAAATTATATTGTTTTTTTTTTTTCAGACTAATATAATTACCTAAAATAGGAGGACTAATGAGAAATATTTTTAAGACTGTTTTAGCTGTTCTGCTCATTGCAGGGCTATCTTTAGGTCTCTATTCAAACGGATTGAATTTGAATGGAATAGGGACAAGAGCCATCAGTATGGGTGGTGCTTTTATAGGAGTTTCAAGTGATTATAGTGCTGTTTTCTGGAATCCTGCGGGATTGACTCAGTTGGATAAATCATCTTTGTCTATTTTTTCATCTTTTATTATACCGACAGGGACATATACATATTCACCGGCAGGCATTGATATAGAGACAGAAAAGAAAACTTTTCCGACCCCGGCTTTTGCATATATTAATCCGATTTCGGAAAAACTTACGATTGGTTTTGCCGCCTATGCAACGGCAGGTGCCGGTGCAACATGGCCGGGTGATAAACTGGCTGTTTTTAACACCTATGCCAAAAAGGGTGATCTCACGGCTTATAAATGGTCAAGTAAAGTAGGTGCATTCACATTTTCACCGATTGTTTCTTATAAGTTAAGTGATACATTTTCAATAGGTGCAACTCTTAATGTTGTTTACGGATTGCTTGATATGGAAAAAGAAGCCGGCGGTCAATATACGGAGAGTCTGAACGGTACGGGTTTCGGTGCTACTATCGGAGCTATGTTTAAACCTTCCGATAAGTTCAGTTTCGGTATTACATATAAAACACCGCAAAAAGTTAAATTGACAGGAACGGTTGAAATGCCGGGTCTTGCAGCAATTCCCGGAATGCCGACATCTTCAAATGCAACGAGAGAAGTGACATGGCCGATGTGGCTTGGTGCAGGTATTGCTTTTACTCCTAACGATAAGCTTACTATCGCTTTTGATGTTCAATATACTAACTGGAAAAAACTTGATACGATAGATATGACTTTTGATGAGGCTTTTTGGAAAGTAAATATGGGGTCAGGCTCGATCGAAGACAATGCTGCTTTCGAACTTATGTGGGATGATACGATACAGTACAGATTTGGATTTGAATATCTTCTTTCGGACAGCTTTGCTGTAAGAGCGGGATATTATTATGATCCGGCTCCTGCTCCGGCAACCACTCTTAACATTCTCCTTCCAAGTATTACTTATAGTGTAATAACTGCGGGAATAGGCTACAAAACAGATTCGATTTCTCTTGATGTAGGGGTTGAATATCTGAAAGGTACCGACCGTGATGCCGATATGGCCGGTGTTATGGCGGGAACGGCAATGCCCGGAACACATGGCATGTCGATGATCGTTCCAAGTGTGTCATTCACTTACAGATTTAACAAATAAAATATAGAACGAAAGGGGGAAAAAGTTATTTTTTCCCCCTTTTTTTATCTTGATTTTTTCAAACTCCTGAAGTAATATTCCGTCAGGAGGCAACAATGGATGAAAATATATATATTCCTGCTGATGTTCCCAGCGGAATGATAAATGAGTATCTTTCAAATCAGGATGAAATAACACTCGGGTCAGGCAGGATAATGCTATTTGCCGGTGATCAAAAGGTTGAACATCTGAACGGTGATTTTTTCGGAGATGGAATTCATTCCGATGATAATGAGCCTGAGCATCTGTTCAAAATAGCTTCAAAATCAGAGATCGGTGTATTTGCAACTCAGATGGGGCTTATATCAATGTATGGCGGAGATTATCCCGAAGTGCCTTATTTAGTCAAACTTAATTCCAAAACGAATCTTGTGAAAACAGCACAGAGAGATCCTCTCTCTCTTCAGCAGGTTGATATTGAGCAGATAATAGATTTTAAAGATAGATCCGGGCTTAATATTCTGGGATTCGGATATACTATCTATATAGGGAGTGAATTTGAGCATTTAATGATCAGAGAAGCTGCACAAGCTATTCACAAAGCACATCAACATGGTTTAATATCGGTTCTTTGGATATATCCGAGAGGGAATGCGGTTAAAGATGAGAAAGATCCCGATCTTATCGCAGGAGCTACAGGAGTAGCAGCCACCTTAGGTGCTGATTTTGTCAAGGTAAATTATCCGAAAAAAGAGGGAGAAGAATCTTCCGAGATATTTAAAAGAGCAATAAAAGCTGCAGGAAAGACAAAAGTTGTATGTGCGGGAGGTTCCGCAACCGATCCGAAACTTTTTTTACAGAGACTTCATGATCAGATCCATATTTCGGGAGCAAGCGGAAATGCAACCGGAAGAAATATCCATCAGAAATCTCTGGATGAAGCGGTAAGAATTGCAAATGCAATAACTGCAATAACGGTTTACGATAAGAGTGTGGATGAGGCGTATAAGATTTATATCGGGAAATAAATTTTTTGCTTTCTGCTTAAGCAGGACAGTCTAATTCAGGATTGTTTTTTCTCTTTTTGCTGAATTTTTTTACTCTCTTCTATAATCAGGGAGAAAATATTTTTCAGGAATTTTTCAGTTAGTTTTCCTTTAGACTGTTCCGTAATATTTTTAAATACTATTTCTTCTCTTTTACTGTCAGTGATCTCTTTTTTTTGATCGGAAATCCGTTTTGACAATTCCATTCTTCGGAGAAGCAGTTTAACTGTTCTTCTATCAATCGAATCTATTTTTTTCCTGATATTCTTGATGCTTCTCTTTTTCATTACTCCGATTTTAGAGAAAAAAAAATCTTCCGTCAATTTATTCTAAGATAAACGGCTTAAATATTTACTTCTTTCTTTAATGACCGTTTCTTACGTATGTTTGTAAAAAAGTCGATCCGGTTAAGAATCATACTCACATTTTGATTTCAACGGAAGGTGAAGGTTCTCCGGATGCACCCGTAGGAGATTGATAGAAAATTCTGTAAAGAATTTTTCCATGCTCCGGAGGATTTGTATCAATTATTTCTCTTTCCGTTGTAGGACCGAGGATTAAAACCCAGTTTTTACCCGATTCCGACTTCCGTTCTACAATAACCGACAAATTTTTCCCGGGTATCTCAAATGATAGAGTAATTCCGATGAAAGGTGTTTTTATCTTTTTCAGAAGAGGAGCTTTTGGGATTGGTATTTTCCCGTTTGATATGGATACGGCAGTGGAATTCGATGGAGAGCTTAACATATTATTGTTTCCGACAGCAACAACTCTGTACCAGTAGGTTTTCCCCGGAGTTACAAATTTATCCGTAAATTTTCTGGTTCCTGAAGTAAGTTTTCCGGATATGACTACTCCCTTTTCATCGGGATTCCCACTTCTGAGAATATAAAATCCTATTGATATCTTCGGTGGATAAGCGGGTTTAAAAGTAATCTGTGCTTCTGAATTATTTCCGGTTATTTTGTCAATGTAAGGTGACGGTGGGGCTATTTTATAAGGGATGGTAACTTTGACTGCTTTTGAAGGTTGGCTCTGTTGGTTATCGAAGGCAATTGCGGTTACTCTGTAGTAGAATGTTCCGTAATAATTAATATCCATATGATCATTGTAGTATTCAAGTTGATTAATTTTTTTATTTATTCTTTCCCACTTTTTCTTTTCAGCACGTCTCTCGACTAAGTAACCGGAAACCGGAACTTTACCTCCTTTTTTCCATTCAATCCGGACTCTTGTTCTTCCTACTTTTGCAGACAGGCTGTTTATTCTTGAGGGTTTTTTTGAGTTCTTTGCCGTAATTGCTTTTGAAAAGGAAGGTTCGCCTCTTTCACCGTCTTTTCTTACCGATATGATCCTGTAAAAATAAGTAGTACCTCCGGTAATATTTTTATCTATGAATTTATCTGTTTTTACAGGAAGATATTGCTTTGTCAACCTTTTGTATATACCTTTGTCAGAGTTTGACCGCTCTATAATATATCCGGCCGTATAAATATTTTTTTTCGGTTTCCAGCTGATTATTACATTTCCTTTTTTTGCCCTTATATTAATGCTTTTTTGAATAGGAGGATATTTTGAATCGGGATCGGGAATATTAATTGAGAACAGAGAAGGTTCACTATGTCGTCCGAAAACATCAATATTTTCAACTTTGTATGTTATTTTCTTTTCAAATAGAGGAGTATCATCATAATATGAAGGTTTTTTCGGGTCTCTTTTTGAACTTAAAATCAAAAAATTTTGAGTGAGTGCTTTTTTTTCTCCGGAGCTGTTTATTCTTTCAATGTAGTGTGAGAAAACCGGGTCCTTTTTATTGATGACAGGGATATCCCAATAAAGTGCAAGTCTGTTTCTCACAGGTTCTCCTTTAAAATTTTTCGGTTGCTCGGGGAGGGAAGATCTTTTAAATCCGTCAATTGATATACTATTTAAAGATATTCCGTTTCTTTTATTCCGCGACAATCCTATAACCCTATATTTTCGAAATCCTTTTCCTACTTTTTTTAAACTTACCGAAAGCCCCATAGCTTTTGCAAAATATGGAATTGTAAATTCTTTAACGGCAAGAACGGCATATATTTTGTTCATTTGAGCCATGTTTTTTCTACTTTTAAGGATTTCAATAAGTTTACGGGCGGTTTTTGCATCATCGGGATGCAGCTTTTTCATCCATTTTTTTTCCCCCGGAGTAATTGATTTTTTTACAACAATTCCCTTTCCATCCAGTATTCTCCACCCTATATCCGGCCATTTCCCTATCGGGGGATACCACATCAATTCAATATTCCCAAGCCCGTCGGAAATTGCCATAACAGCACCAACTCTTTTTTGGGAGGTTCCCCCTGGTAGAATGTTTGTAATAAAAAGGAATAGTGATAATAATATAATGAAATTTTTTAAATTTTCCCTTGTCATAATTTATTTCTCCTTCTATTTTATAGATGAACTTTAAATGATACACTTCCCGCAGGCCAGGGCAGATCTATAGTTGCGTTAGCTCTTATATCCAAAGGAGGAGCACTAACATGAATCTGTGCGGTTATCCCCTGGCTCAGGCAGCCTTTGAAAGCGGATAAGTCTACGCAGGCACCGGCTTTAATCTCCGTCCCGAAATTTCCTATGATCTTAGGTTGAGGTTTAACCTGAAGTCCGATTTCCATCCAGCCTTTAACATATCCGGATAAGACACCTATGGATTTGTCAAGGAGAATATGTTCGCTGCCTCCGAGAAGTAATCCTTCATCGGAACCGAGCATCATATATGAATCTGCATTGAGAATAAGAAAATGAGCTTTAATGCGTTGACCGTTTTTATTCCCGGCATATAGATGCCACTTTCCGTTACCGAAATGAATATCGAAGGCAGCATTTGATTCGCTGTTCCCAAGGTCGAAAGAGATCAGTCCATTCATGAAGTTAAAACCGCCCCACATTTTACCGTCAAAATTTCCGCCGCCGTATTGAAAGAAACCCTGCAGCTGTCCATCTCCGGAGTGATCATTTGAAAGAATCCATGAATCGAAATCCATTCTTGCTTCTCCTCCAGTTGTAATAGAAAGTGTTCCGTCAAGCATAAAGGGGAATTTTGTCGGGTGTCCCACTCTCATCCCCGCCATAAATATTGTTTTTCCTTGCATATCAGGTTCGGCATCCTCTATTGAAGCATTTTTGTAAGCGTTTACGGGAAAGTTGTACCCGAGGCCTCCGCTTATTCTGAACAGTGTTAAATAAGGAGGAACAAAAGTGACTCCTTGAGAAGAGAGAGGTATATCTGCTCTGATGAGGAAGAAGCTCCCCGATCCTTTATATCCGAGCAGGAATTGAGCATCCACGGGAGGACCTCCGAACATGCTCATATTGACACGTCCGTAAAATCTTGTACTCTGCTGGGATTGACCTGTTCCACCTCCTCCCGGGACAGTAAGCATGGAATGGGTTTTGTTTTCCGGTTTAAAGAGGTTGTAAGATAAGCTTGAACCTGCGGGTGAGTATTCCGGATTTAATGTTGAATTCATCAAAGGATTTCCGAGCGGGTAAGAGAGATTTACAGAGAACGGGAGTATATCGGGTCCTTTGGAAAAATAGCTGTTCTCGTTGTTTAATATGGAATAGTCTATTTGAACATCGGGATCATGGATAAGTTGAGATTCCGTTAGATGAAGTTTTGTATGAAAATTAAATTTGAGACGGTATCCACTGTCGGTCGGTGCGGTTATATCCACTCCGTTATGTGTAATCCCACTATCTCCGATGGATGATTCGCCTGATAAAGACAAAGATTTAACTGTTTCCCCCTCCTTAAAATATGCTTTTCCGTTAAAACCGAAAAGGAAATAATTAAGTGTGAAATTTGCAAACATTTTGTTTTCGGAAGAAAAATTGAATTCCGTATCACTTCTTACGATCCAACCTATATTTTTTTCGGAGATAAAAGCAAGATTTCTAGCTCTTATGTTTATATTCTCATAATTTTTTTGAATATCCGGACTTTTCACTCCGGAAAATGAGATACCGTATCCTTCCGAAGTTAATGTTAACGGAGCATTACCTTTCAGATGAGCATCTATCCATGGAACAAATATATCAAGCCCTTTATATTCAATGTCATAATTTCCGTTTTTTACGTATAGTTTAACCGTGTCGAATTTCAGACTCCCTTTATCCATAGTTGAGAAAAAATGAGCACTGGAAACCGAACCGCATATTCCGTCGTCTGTTATTGTAAATTTATCGGACTCCAATTTAAAAGGTGAATTGCTCACAAGATTAAAAGTGTAGGGGATAATTCGTGCAGTTCCGAGATCTATTCCGACCCATGATGGATTCGAACCGCCGCATATTCCCTTTCCCTTTCCTTCCGATCTACTGAAATCAATTGTAATATCATCGGATGATAATCTGAATGCAGTCCAGCTTAATAATGTTTCCGGAAGTTTTTTGCCTTTTGCAATCCAGTCCCCTTCACAAGTCGAAGGGTTATCTGATCCGGACAGAACACTCGATATCTTCCATTTTGGAGATTTTTCTCCACTATTTCCGGAAGCGGGGATGAGTAAACTCTTATCCCGCAAAGTTAAAGAAAGGGTTGCACTAAGTGTTTGTGATGTCCTTCCTTTCAATCGAAGAATAGTTGTATCAGTTGCGGGTGTAAGAACTTCTATTCCGGGTGTGGTGGAAATCTTTCCGCTTTTAACTAATCCGGTTGCCCCGTCGATTGTCCATTTATGTATAGATATAGGTATTGCATAATAACGTATTGAATGGGAATTAGCCGCCATAGGAAGTTTAAGAATTCCGGTTCCACTGTAAAAATTCCCCGATTTCTTAAGTGAATTGCTAATATCTGTAATTTTAAAATTACCTTTTGATGTCTGAAAAACGGCGAGGCAAATTTTTCCCGAGCGGGTTTGGGATACGCTGTATTTATTTAGTTTTGAAACAACTCTAAACGGAGGTAAATTAAAATCATATGAACCGGATGAAAATGATCCGGAAAGCGAATTTGTATAAGAAGCAGCCTGGAATTTTTTAGAGGGCTGAGGGTTTAGAAATCCGATTTTCTGTCCTTTTTTTATATTATTTTTTTTCAGGAACTCCTTAAGATAGAGTATTCCGGTATCCGGAGTTTTTTTGTTCGGAAGAGTGATAATGGTATTTTCAAGTATTTTCCCTATGTAGGGACTTGTTGTCTCCGGAATGACAGTTGCCGACACCGATACGGTATGGATTCCGATATTTCTGACCGGAAGACTCGGTGAATAGAGAGTCTTAGATGCTTTAAGAGCATTGTTGCAATCGGTAATATCATCTTTTGACAGGTTTTTACGATAAGAGGAACTGAGACCTCGAACTATTTCCGAATATATTTTAATTCCGTCGACTTTCCATATGACAAGCACGTCTCCAACCCTTCCGAAAAATTTAAGTTCGGCTTTTGCCTGAAGCATTTCATCACAGGTTGCAGCTCGAGCATCTACTTTTTGCGACAGATAATTTGAGTTTGAAGTTTTGGTTAGATTATCTCTTTTCTTTGTTGAAGTAAATGTTTTTGATGATCTTTTTTTATTTTTTCCGTTCGGGATTGTTTTTTTTGAATTATTCATAGTTCCGCTAATATCGGTATCACTATTGATGCCGTTAACCGCATCCCCTATATAAGCTCCACCTTTGAGATCGTGTCCGGGGAATCCGGTTATCTCTATTGATACCAAATTAAGAGGTCCGTCCGCACACATATCCATTCTATCCCTTACAACAATATCTTCGCAGAAAAGCATATATGCTCTATCTTTTACTCCGTTCATTCCGTTGTCGATCTCTATTCCGGGTGTTGAAAAACCGAATTTGTTGTTTGAGTTGTAATTAATAAGAGTGTATGCATCTTTTTGTCGCGATGCGGGAGTTATTGATTCCCCGAGAAGTTCATTAAAATTTTCAATCGGCTGCTGTATATCATTTTCCGATAACATAAATACTCTTACCGTATATTTTCCACTCCTTTGATATCTGTGAATAAAATTGTCTGTTAACTCCAGATTTTTATCTCCGCTCCAATTTGAATGCATTCCACTGGAATAGGCATCTATTGTATCATCTGGTATTGCAGAGAGCGGGACTGAGGGAGATCCGTCACCCCAGTCTACGAAAATATTATTGAAGTTGACTCTGGCGACTTCATTGGCATAACCCTGATTTTCCTTTTCTATTATTTCAGGATGAGAAGAGAATGGCGAGTCTTTAAAATTAAAATTACCTTTCAAAGAAATTCTATGATTTATATATATATTGGGATCGGTTTCCCCCGTTTTAAGTGTCTCTCTGTCTATATCGTCAGTCCGAAGATTAACTTTTTTCATTGCTCCTCCGGGACAATTCATTCCTGTATAGGCATCGGTAAGTCTCAGAGGCCATTTTTCGGAAACTCCTATCTCAATATCTTTAAATTTTGCTTTGTTATTACTTTTGCAGAGTATTTTTTTGAATCCCGCTACCTCCCATGAAAGATCCGTATCATCAGGGAAATCATCAGGCATAGTTGAAAGATCCTTTTTTATATTCATACTGTTTTTTGTTTTAAATCTGTTTTTCCCGCGTGTTCTGATTTTTTTAAAAAGAGATTCCATCTCAAAGTGAATCTCCTTGATAAAATCCGGGGTTACGGCATATAGATAGTTCATTTTTTGAATATGTTTCTTCAGAATAAGTTTTTTCCCGAACTTATCAAATATTCTCAATTCAAAGAAATCGGAAGCACCCGGATTGATCTCTTTCCATTCAAAAAATGTCATATCGTCAAGTTTAGCTGCGAATATATATTCCTTAACTACATTTGATTGAGTATATATAGATTCAGGGCAAAGAAGAGAGATATGATCTTCGTCTACCTTTAATTCCTTCGGGCATTCGGGCAGGGCTGGAGCCTTTTTTCTCGGAGTCATAACCTTGATCTTAATATTATTTTTTACGGGGATAGTAACTTCAGCCGGATCTAAGAACAAATTACAATTATCATAAACTTTTACTTTGAAGAAGCCGGCTTTGGAAAAAGTATGACTTATGACTTTTCCTCCTCTGATTATCCGGGTGTTGTCACCGAAGCTCCATTTTAAGCAATCGGAAGAGAAGTTGAAGGTTAAAAAATTCACTTTTTCGCCTACTTTGGGATTCCTTGGTAAAAAGGAGATAATTTTTTTAATTGTCTTTTTTTCTATTGAAGGTTTGATTGATATTGAAACCATTTTCGGCAAAAAATTTTTTCCGCAGTCATCGTAAGCTTTTACCATAAAAGTACCGAATGTTTTGAAAGTGTGAGATTGAGATTTACTTCCGTTCGGGACGATTGATCCGTCACCGAAATCCCATTTTATACATTCGGAAATGAAATTTTCCGCTTTAAACGGGACGCTTGATCCTGCCTTAAAATTAAATGAGGGGTAGGTGATTTTTCGATTGTCCCGAATATTTACTTTTACACGTATAGGTGATTTGTTGTCACCGCAATTGTCAAAGGCTTTTACCGTAAAAGCCCCCTTCTTGTCATATATATGATCTATTCTTTTGCCGCCGTTTTGAATGATCCCGTCGCCGAAATCCCATTTTATACAGTTTGAAACAAAATTCTTCGCTACAAATTTTATCCGAAGTCCTAAATCCTGCGTCTGAGGCTGTGCATACAGTTTTCTATTGTCATTAATATTTACGGTAACCGAGAGAGGATGTTTGTCATCTCCGCAATAGTCATAAGCTTTTACCGTAAATGAACCTCGTTTTTTATATACATGATTCTGATTTTTATTACCCGTCAGTACTGATCCGTCGCCGAAATCCCACTTTATACAGTTAGAAATGAAATTAGATGCCAGAAATTTTACTATGGAACCGATATTTGATTGTTTCGGAGTGACCGTAACTTTCCTGTTATCCTTTACACTGATTGTTACCGTTACCGGATTAGGATCATCCCCGCAGGATTTGTAAACTTTGACATAAAAAATCCCGGATTTGTTAAAAATATGCGATTTATTCTGCCCTCCGTTTTCGGGAGGATAGCCGTCGCCGAAATCCCATCTGATACAATTGGAAAAAAAATCCTTTGCTTGAAATTGTACAGCTGTTCCCGGTGAAGGGTTTGCCGGAGAAAAAACAACTTTTCTATTAACAGTCTGATTTGGGGCAATTGTGATCATAAGCCTGTCAATAATCGTATTTCCGCACTTAACGTTAATCATGTATGTGCCGGGTTTAGTATATATGTGAGATACATTGTTTCCCGAAGGAACTATAGAGAATCCGCCTCCGCTATCACCAAAATACCATTTAGGTTGAATAGGAATGACCCCTGTGCAGATCCTTGTTGTGGAAAAATTTATATTCTGACCGGCTTTCGGGTTGTTTGGACTATAACTGATAGCTGCCGGTAAAATCTGTAAAAAAAGTAGAAGAAAAAGTATAATAGTGCCTGCCTTTTTTATTTTGAACATCTTCCCTCCCGAAAATAATGAAATCATTTTTTAAGTTTTACATAATGAAATATAAAACAAGTACTTTAAGTAATATATAAGATTCAAGAAAAAATCTCAAATATTT
>CAZWFY010000063.1:0-11998 GCA_964633415.1 uncultured Clostridia bacterium
CGGTAGGAGGGGAGGTTTTGGGGGTTGCAGAATGTGCAGATGTTCATGGATGAAATATTTGTTTCCGGGATTCCTTCACTGATAAGAGAGAGTTTTAACCCTTTAAAAATATCAAGATAATATTTTCCTTCTTTTTTTTGAAAAAATTCATCCCTATTTTTATTATTTGAAAAATTTTCATACAGTTCCATTCCGACCTCATAGCATTTTCCCTCAATGTGAGGTCCGGCAATAAATTTTATATTTTTTATATCAATATTCATACTTTTTAATCTTTCAATCAACTTTTTTTCGATCCCCTTATGAAAACCGCGCCACCCCGCATGGATAATTCCTGCAATATCTCCCATTTGGGAAAAGAAAAATAACGGAACACAATCGGCAGTCCTTATTATTGCTCCTTCTCCTTTCTCCGTAATAATTATCCCGTCACCTTCGCTCCCTTTCACAATGTTTTTTTGATCAAAAATAGTGTTCGAATGAATCTGTTTGAGTTCCTTAAATTCTAAATTGAAATATTCTGACAGAGTTTCGGCAGAACATCCATCCCGGCAGTAACCAAATTTCACAGAGCCGGTATCAGAGAGTAGGATATTTTTATTTTCCAGTTCAATTAATTTACGATTACTCATTTGGAATCACAAAAAAAATTGTTCATTTTTCAGGTCTCGATGCTTTACCCGAGATCTCTTCTATTTTGATCCTGAAAACCTTTGTCTTTTTATCCGGTTTCTTAATAAATTTCAGTCCCTCCTCAAAAAAATCTTCAGAATATTTTTCGATCAAGCTCTTTAGGCCTTTGAATTTTTCTTCTCCCGATACCTCATCAATCACTCCTTCCACTATGCAGCTCTCAAAATCAGTATCAAATTTTTCCGGAATAACCTTCGACCTTGTTACGACACAGAACGAGACCCTGTTATTATTTTTAAAGCAGTCCGGTTTCTTTCCCTCGGTTGCAGAGTGAAAATAGATATTCCCGTCAACAGTGCAATAGTTGAGTGGAATTCCATAGGGGGCTCCTTCCGGTGTTACCGTCCCTAAAACTCCGTAACTTCCCTTTTCAAGGATCCTGAATGTATCATCATCATTCATCTTTTTTTCTTTTTTTATCATTTTTCTGTTTTCGATATTATAAAGATTAATATAAACCAAAATTTTTAAGATGACAACCGTCTGGAATTTTTATTTAATTAAGGATCTATCGGAAAATTAACCTGTTATTCATGTATAATATTAAAATAGTTTAAGGTGAAAATATGAATGAGATAAAATATTGTTCAATATGCGGATCAGAGTTATCCGTGAGACCGATGGACGGTAGATCGAGGAAATATTGTGAAAGATGCAAAAAGCCTGTATATGAGAACCCTATCCCTGCGACTGCAGCTGTCTGTTTTGATGAATCCGGAAAAATTCTCCTTGTTAAAAGGGGAGTTGAGCCTAATATAGGTGAGTGGTGTCTTCCGGGAGGATTTCTTGAGATTGATGAAACACCCGAAGAAGGATCTCTTCGGGAGCTTAAAGAGGAGACCGGATTAGTAGGTGAAATTGTAAATTTTGTAAAAAATGAGCGAAGTCCCAGTCCATTTTACAGTTCGGTAATTGTTATGGGATATGAGATAAGGATCATCGGCGGAAGTGTCAGAGCAGGGGATGATTCGACAGAGGTTCATTTTTTTGAGCTTGATAAGTTGCCGGAGATAGCATTTCAAAGTCATATCAATATATTGGATTCTGTTGTTAAAAATGAAAGATTTGATATAAGAAAAAATATTTTAAAACAAGCAGGAGCTTATGTCATAACAAGCGGTGATCATATTTCGATTGCAAAAGAGGCCTGCAGGGGAGGAGCAAAAATCATCCAATACAGAGATAAAAGATCATCTATGAAAGATAAACTAAGAATAGCAAAAGAGATAAAGCAGATTACCAGGCAGACAAAAACTCTTTTTATCGTTAATGATAATATTGATCTGGCGGTCCTTTCCGGTGCTGACGGTGTCCATCTCGGCCAGGATGATCTTTCCGTCAAAGAGGCGAGAAAAATAGTTCCGGGAAATTTTATTATCGGCAAATCCACACATTCTCTTGATCAGGCGATTAAAGCGGAATCAGACGGTGCCGATTATATAGGCGTGGGTCCTATCTTTAAAACTCCGACTAAAAAAGATTATATTCCGGTGGGTGTTGACTTGGCAAAAGAAGTTTTTAGCAGAGTTAAGATACCCATTGTTGCAATCGGGGGTTTAAACGGAGAAAATATTGAGCCTCTTGTTGATTTCGGTTTGACAAATTTTGCCATGGTCAGAGAATTTCAGCAAAATACGGTTGAGAATATTAAAAAGATCAATTCAATTGTGTTTAATTCCGAAATATAGTTTTATAAAACATTTTCAATTTATTCTTTCACTTTTACAAATTAACAGGCTTACAAACAATTTCAATTAAAATCAGGTTGTAATCAAGGCAAATAAATATAAAGCAGATCTGTTATACAATATGAAAAATTTTGTATTTGTATTATAGGATTGAATTTTTCTTTAAATTATTTTTGATTTTATAAGGAGGGAGTGTTTGTTTTCTGAGTTGTTTATGAATGGTTTGTAGACTGTGAGCGGGGAGGCACAATTTCCAATAATATTTTAAAGATTCACACAATTAATGTTCGTTTATATTTAGGAGGAAATAAATGAAACTAAGAAATTATTTTACTATGTTAGTTTTAACTTTTTGCATGTTTATATTGACGGCATGTCCTGCAAATAATGGAACAATCATATTTCCGGATGTTTCAGGTATTTGGGATTGGACAGTTAACTTCACTAATAATGAATGTGATGGAATGAATGGATATCAACTTGTGATTAAAATTACTCAAAGCGAGGAAACCGGAACATGGACGAGCTATAGTAACTCAGATGTAAATTTTGCCTGTCCTTTGGAAACCGGTGTCTATACGATTGACAAAGATGGAAATGTTAGCATCAATTTGAATAATTATAAGTTTGACCCTCAAGGGTGTAATAATAAAACGCCTGCTGATGCAATTGTTACAATTCAGATTACGGCGGTTGTTTCATCTAATACTATATCAGGTGTTCAAACTGAACATTGGTCATCTGTAAGTGCAAATGTCACTAATTGTCTTAAAACCGGAAAGATTTCAGCAGTAAAAAGGTAAAAAAATCTTGATCTAATTAGTCGTCAAGGATATGTTTTTCTTTGTCTTTTGTTATGGTTTCCAATTCGGTTATTTTTTCATCAACAATCTTCTGGAACTGCTCATAAAACTTTTTTTCATCATCTTCGGAAATATCTTTGTCATCTTTCATTTTTTTAATCTTATCTCTATATTCTCTTCTTATGTTTCTTACTTGAGTCTTTCTCTCTTCGTTATATTTTTTAAGCATCTTTACAATTTCCATTCTGCGTTGTTCATCAAGCGGGGGAATTGGAAGTTTTATTACCTTACCGTCGGAAATAGGATTAAGATCGAGATTGGAGCTTCTAATCGCTTTTTCAACATCATTGATTATATTTGAATCCCATGGTTGAATCATAATGAGATTTGATTCGGGAACCGAAAGAGTTGCAAGTTGATTTAAAGGTGTAGGTGTTCCGAAATAGTCAACCGAAATATTATCAAGGACAGTTATAGAAGCTCTTCCCGTCCTGAATTTTGAGATCTGCTTTAAATAATCATCTTTAACGGTTTTAAATTTTTCATTTGCTTCATTGATGATATCTTTAAACATTGTAATTATCTCCTTAGCTTATTAAAGTGCCGATATCTTTCTCTATTACCGATCTAAAAATATTGTCTTTCCCGGAAATATTAAAAATTTTGATCTTTAGGTCATTCTCCTTGCAAAGGCTTACAGCAGTACTGTCCAACACCTTTAACTCTTTAGAAAGAACATCGGAATAAGATATCTTTTTAAATTTCACTGCATTTTTATTCTCTTTCGGATCGGCGGAAAAAACTCCGTCCACGAGTGTTGCCTTAAGCAGAATGTCGGCTCTGATTTCAATAGCTCTGAGTGCGGCAGCTGTATCTGTTGAAAAATATGGGCTTCCGGTTCCCGCAGAAAATATAACAACACGTTTTTTTTCAAGATGTCTTGTTATTCTTCGTCCGATGAAAGGTTCGGCAATTGATTTTATTTCAAGTGCCGAAATAAGTCTGGTAACAAGCCCTTTGGACTCAAGGATATCCTGTAAAGCAATACCGTTGATTATCGTTGCAAGCATCCCCATGTAATCTGCGGATGTTCTTCCGATATCAAGATTGTTCCCTTTGACTCCTCTGAAAAAATTTCCTCCTCCGGTAACAATTGCAATTTCAACTCCGAGAGAATGAATTTTTTTTATCTGATCGGCAATACTGTTTATAGTTTCGTTTGATATTCCGAAAGGAATGTTGCCTTTTAAAGCTTCTCCGCTTAATTTAAGAACTATTCTCTTATATTGGGGAAGCTCATCCATTTTAAATTTCTTCGCCTACCTGATAGCGGACAAATCTTTTGATTACTATGTTTTCTCCAATCTTATGAATCATTTCGGTTAAAAGGTCATTAATGGTATTTTTGTCATCTTTAAAAAATGTCTGGTTAAGAAGACAAGCTTCGGAATAAAACTTTTTAAGTTTTCCATTTATTATATTTTCTAATATATTTTCGGGTTTTCCACTTTTCTTGAGCTGTTCGGCATAAATTTCTTTCTCTTTTGCAATAACATTATCCGGAACATTTGATTCGGAAACGTATAGCGGGTTCATTGCGGCGATCTGCATTGCAACATCTTTGACGAATTGCTGAAAATCTTTGTTTTTAGCAACGAAATCCGTTTCACAGGCAACTTCAACAAGAACTCCTATCTTTGAATTGGTATGAATATATGAACCGATAACACCCTGTGTTGTTGCTCTTGTAGATTTTGATTTTGCCTTTTCATATCCCTTCTTTCTCAAAGCTTCAACAGCTTTATCAAAATTTCCGGAAGTTTCTTCAAGAGCTACTTTACATTCAAGAATTCCTATTCCCGTCTGTTCTCTCAGTTTTCTGACTAATTTCATATCTACTGCCATCTCAATTCTCCTCCGGCTTGGTTTCTGCTGCGGTTTCCCCGCTTTCTTCGGTTTTTATATCTTCGGGTGATTCCGTCTCTTCATCTTCAACCCCGGCAGCTTCCTGCTGTTCGCGAAGCAGAGCATTTGATATGCGCTGTTCAAGACCGACCTTTACAGCTTCACCGAATTTTGAAGTGAAAAGTTTTATTGATCTTATTGCATCATCGTTTCCCGGGACGGGATATGTTATTCCGTCCGGATCCGCGTTTGTATCAACGATTCCGACTATGGGAATATTTAGTTTTTTTGCTTCAAAAACCGCAATATCCTCGAAATTCGAGTCAATAATAATTAAAACTCCGGGAAGTCTGTTCAGTTTTCTTATTCCCCAAAGATTTTTGTGAAGTTTTTTATATATTTTATCAAGTTTGGATTGCTCTTTTTTGCTCTTAACATCCCAGCGACCGTCTCTTTTCATCTCATCAAGATCAAGTAATTTTTCAACACTCTTTTTAATCATTGAAAAGTTTGTAAGCAAGCCTCCGAGCCATCTTTTATTTACATAGTGAAGTCCTGTTTCTTCTGCAATCTCTGCAACGATCGTCTGTGCCTGCTTTTTTGTTCCGACGATGAGAGCTTCTTCACCTTCGGCAACTATGTTTGTAACAAACTCAATTGCATTTCTGAAAAGTTCTATAGAAGTCTGTAAATCTATTATATATATTCCGTTCTTTTTGCCATATATATACGGCTTCATTTTCGGATTCCATTTTCTTACCTGATGACCGAAATGAACACCGGCTTCCAGCATTTCTCTGATATTTACTGATATCATTATTCCTCCTACCTCTTGTGATACTGAGAAGCCTTACGAGCCTTTAACAGTCCATATTTCTTTCTCTCTTTTTCTCTGGAATCTCTGGTCAAAAGTCCGTTTTTCTTTAAAACGGGTCTTAATTCAGGATTGAAGTCCAGCAATGCTCTCGACACTCCGAGCTTAATTGCATCAGCCTGTGCAGAGACACCGCCGCCGTTAATATTGAAATAGAGATCAAAGTTATCAGTTGTGCTTGTGATCGAAAGCGGTTTGTAAATTGCCATCTTATGTATTTTTTGAGGGAAATACTCCTCGAAAACTCTTTTTCTCTTGTTAACAACCAGTTTTACTTCACCTTTTCCGGGTCTGAGATATACTCTTGCAATACTGGTTTTTCTCCTTCCGGTTCCGTAATATTGTACTATACTCAACATTACCTCCTTAAATACTCAATACTTCCGGCTTCTGTGCTTCATGTTTATGGTCAGTTCCGGCATAGATTTTAAGTTTTTTTAGTATCTTTCTGTTTAATCTGTTCTTTGGCAGCATTCCTCTTACGGCAGCCCGGATAATTCTTTCGGGATGAGTGTTCATCATCCTTCTATATCCGACCTCTTTTATGCCACCCATAAATCCCGAATGATGATAATAGATCTTCTGGTCTTCTTTATTTCCAGTAACCTTGATCTTATCGGCATTGATAATGACAACAAAATCTCCATTGTCAAAAAACGGTGTATATGCAGGTTTATCCTTTCCTCTTAATACCGTCGCTACCTTTGTAGCCAATCTACCGAGTACAATACCTTCGGCGTCAACCAGCCACCATTTTCTTTCATCCGGACTTTTTTTGTATACAAAAGTCTTGTTCTTCAGATTCAAATTCATCTTTTACCTCTTTAATGGCTATTTTTATACTATTTTTTGATTTTTGTCAAGATAAAAAGGCTTGTTGGTTTTAAAATTGCTTATGAATCGGATTTGTTTGTTATTAAATCTCAAACCATGATTTATAAAAATCCTTTGAGTTTTCAAATGATCCCTTATAATAAAATTCATTCGTTGTCGATGAATATTCATAATCATTTGACCATTCATCAACTTTTTCTGCTATCTGTGTCAGGGATTCAACGATATATTCCAGTTCGGAATCCGTCATTGTCGGATGGAGTGACAATCTGACAAAACCCGGTTTTTCTGAAAAATCTCCTCTGTTTATCATTTCCGTAATATGCCTTGATTCGTCATGAGTAACGTTAAAAAGGAAATGTCCGTAAGTTCCTGCACAAGCACAACCTCCTCTTACCTGAATGCCGAATCTATCGCTTAACAATTTAACAACAAGATTATAATGTATCTTCGGAAAGTAAAAAGAGATGATACCAAGTCGTTCTTTGTGTTGTTTTGCAAGTATCTGAAGTCCCGGTATTTCTTCCATCAAAGGGAATGCTTTTTGCAGAAGTTCGTTTTCTCTCTCTTCAATATTTTCGGTTCCCATTTTTTCTTTAAGTTTTATTGCCATTGCAGCTCTGAAAGCTTGAAGAAAACCGGGAGTTCCACCGTCTTCACGAAGTTCTATATCATCCATATATTTATATTCACCCCATGGATTTGTCCAGTCGACGGTTCCTCCGCCCGGATTGTCGGGCACATCATTGTTGTAAAGAGATTTATCAAAGATCAATACTCCCGAAGATCCGGGACCTCCGAGAAATTTGTGAGGTGAGAAAAAGACGGCATCAAGTTTTTTCAAAGGGTCTTCCGGGTGCATATCAATATCCACATAAGGAGCGGATGCGGCAAAATCAATAAATGCCAGCCCGCCGTTCTCATGCATTATTTTTGCAAGTTCATAATAGGGAGGTTTTAGTCCTGTGATATTTGAACAAGCGGAAAATGAACCTATTTTAAATTTTCTTTTATCGAATTTTTTTATCTCTTTTCTTAATTCATCAGGATCAACAAGGAGATCTTTGCCGGGATTCAGAACTATTACATCGGCAATTGTCTCATACCATGATGTATGGTTTGAGTGGTGTTCCATATGGGTCACAAAAACAACCGGACGGTCTTCTTCTTTAATATCTATTTTTTTTATAGTTCTTGATTGAATTTTAAGTCCCAGTATTCTTTGGAATTTATTTATTGCACCGGTCATTCCGGAACAAGGCGTGATGATAACATCGTCGGGTCCTGCATTTACATGCTTTTTAATCATCTTGTGTGCATAGTGGTAAGCGTATGTCATAATTGTTCCCGTTTCGCTTGTCTCCGTATGAGTGTTCGCAACAAAAGGACCGAAACTGTTTTTGATCCTATCCTCTATCGGAGCATACAATCTTCCGCTTGCAATCCAGTCGGCATAAATAATCTTTTTTTCCCCGAATGGAGATGAATAGGATGTGTTAATCCCAACAATATTTTTACGAAAAGATTCAAAATGTTTTTCAAGATTTTTCATAAAAGGATATTATCATTTTTGCCGTATCCATTCAAATAATTAACTCATACAGCGAAACTCAGATCGGGTTTGATATTTTTTTTCCCATAAAATATAATAAAATCAAGGTGGTAAAAATGGATATAAGAACAAAAGCAAAGGAAGGGTTAAACCGGTTTGAGAAAGTTTTAGATAAATTACCCGGATTTAAAGGCTATTTTGACAGGGAATTAAGAAGGGATTCCGATAAACTTCAACGTGAGTTTATTGCAGGGAAACTTGAAACCGCAAAGAGTGAAATGAATGAGATCATCAGAAATGAGACCAGAAAGAAAGATCTGTCACTTCTTACTGATTTTGATATTCTCCTTAAAGATATTGAAAAGATCATCAGTGGTATCAAATATTCCGATCGCGGATATTCGGGGTTTTTTGATCTGATAAAGATAAAAGAGGATACTCTTGATAAAATTTATGAAGCGGATATAGCCCTGCTTGAAACAATTGAAGTTTTTTCAAAAGAGACCCGTCTTTATCTTGAGGATTCTATTGATCATAAAAAAATCCAATCCCTAGTGAAGAAATTAAAAGATATAGAAAAAGAGTTAAAAATAAGAGATGAGATCCTTATCGGATTTGATAAAGGTTAGGAGGAGTTCAGATGAAACTTGAAATATTGCAATATTTTGATAATACGGGAAACGAAATATCTCACAGAATCCCCGAATCCGGTTCCGCGGATATTAAAATGGGGGCACAGCTTATAGTTCAGGAAAACCAGGCTGCTGTCTTTTTCAGGGACGGAAAAGGTCTTGATACATTTACATCCGGCAGACATGTACTCTCCACCATGAATATACCTCTTCTTACAAAACTTCTTTCCCTGCCGTTCGGATTTAAATCGCCTTTTCAGGCTCAGGTCTATTTTGTAAATCTTAAAACATTTCTCAATTTAAAATGGGGAACAAAAGAGCCTGTCAGTTTTAAAGATTCCGAACTCGGTTATGTAAGACTCAGGGCATTCGGAGTTTATTCGATGAAAATTCAGAATCCACAGCTTTTCATAGGAGAAGTGGCGGGAACTCAAGCAATTTATACGGTTGATGATATAGAAGATTTTTTTAGAAATACGATTGTCGGGAGGTTAAACGATTTTCTTGGAGAAAATCTGAAAACCATCTTTGAACTCCCTCAGTTTTTTGATGAGCTTGGTGTCGGGCTTAAATCCAGAATTGCAGGCGATTTTGAGAAATACGGACTTGAAATATCCGATTTTATTATTAATTCGATCACTCCTCCTGAGGAAGTAGTGAAAATGATTGATGAGCGGGGGGGAATGGAAGCGGTTGGAAATCTAAATGATTTCATGAGGTTTAAAGCGGCAAAATCGATGGAAAAAGCAGCGGAGAATCAGGGCGAAGCATCTTCCGGTATGGGAATGGGGCTCGGTGCAGGATTCGGTATGATGATGCCCGGAATGATAAATAATGCAATGAATCAGGGTGCTCCGCAAAATAGTGGTGCAGCTTTAATAGCTTGTCCTAAATGTAAAAAACAGATACCTGCAAATTCAAAATTCTGTCCCGAGTGCGGGGAGAAATTATCGACCGGACTTTTTTGTAAAGATTGTGGAAATCCTATTCCTCCCGGAGCAAAATTCTGCCCATCCTGCGGGAAAAAACAGTAAAATAATTGATGAAAATAACTTGTCCGAATTGTAGTGGTGAAAATAATATTGAGGTTGTTGAATATGAGTTTTTAACATGTCAGTTCTGTAAAAATTCTCTCTATATAGATTTTGACGGAATATCTTCTACATATACTTATAAATCTATTATCTCTCCGGAAGAAGTTTTAATGTTTCTGAAAAAAGATTTTGGTAAGATCGGATTTTCGGAGAATTATAGAGTTATCAATAAAAACGCCGTATATATTCCTTTTTGGGAAATAGAGGGAAGTGAGTTTCTTGAGAGTGCATCTTCCAAATTGGAAATCGGGAAAATTCCAAA
This sequence comes from uncultured Clostridia bacterium, assembly GCA_964633415.1. Classification (GTDB taxonomy): domain Bacteria; phylum Acidobacteriota; class Aminicenantia; order UBA2199; family UBA2199; genus CAZNLS01. The sequence goes on from CAZWFY010000063.1 coordinate 10,338, forward strand.
GCCCTCTATTGAAAAACGAGTTTTTGATTTTTCAGGAGATAATAGTTCGGTTGAGAAAGTTGATCCGGATACCCAGCCGGATAAAGACGGGAAAAGAACTCTCTATTTTATGCCATATTATAGAATTGTGATAAATTTCAAGGAGAAAGAGTACTCTTTTTATGTTGATGCGCTTAACGGGAGGGTTACGGGAGAACCGATTCCCTTTATATCCGCAAAAGAGCTCGGTAACTATTTCCCTTTTTTTATTATAATGTTTCTAACTTTCTTTATAATAAATATCTTTTTTGACAATGCTATCGTCTCTATCTTTATCAATGCGGTGTTGGTGTTTTTATTCTATAATATTTCTCTCAGCGAGGTTGTAAAAAAACTCAAAAAAAATGAAGGTTAAAGTAATATCATGTATAGAGTGCGGGGGCTCTATAAAAGTTTCTGAAGGTCAGTTTCTGTCCCGCTGCAACTATTGCGGATCGGAATATTATGTAGAACAAAAATTTCCTCCGTCTGTTCGGATAAAAAAATCAGTCGTAATAGATGAAGCAAAAAATATAGTGTTAAAACATTTAAGAAATAAGAATATTTCAAGGGAATTTTTAAAAAATTCATATTTTGAAAAAGGAACACTCTATTTTATTCCATTTGTTGAAATCAGGGGAATAAAAACGCGAATAGTTGATGATTCGACAAGCGGGAAGAAAAAATTTACCTATATTGCTTATGAATATATTGAACGTGGAAGTGAATTAAGTGAAATAGATATAGGTTTTATTGATATGAATATCATAGAGGAGACTCTTATAAGTGCGGAGCAGGAGAGATTTGATCTTGTGGAGATGAGAAAAGCGGGGGTTGTTTTGCCGGTATCCGATCATTTATTGGAAAAAGATAACACAAAATATTCCGGATCGGAACTTGTGGAGATCCATCATAGAGTGATCTATATTCCTGTCTGGGAAATAAATTATAGTTATCACGGCATTGTGTTTCACAGTTATATCTCCGCTGTTGACGGAATTCCGATCGAGATAAAAGCTATGAAGAGTCAGGGGCGTAAAATGCTTTTTTCAATTGCCGGTCTTGCTATCTTTGGAATTCTTTTTGCAAAGATTATAAAGCTGGGAATTATACTTTTAAAACCCATGATAAAAGGAAATAGAATTTCATCATTGATACTATTCGGATATGGAGGCGGATTTATTATATTTTTGTTTGTTTTCTTTTTACTTTTCCCGTTTTTTTGGGAAATGTTTGCTTTTAGAGAATTTTTAATAGTAAGAAAGAGTGGAATGGAAAGCGAGACGATAAATTTTGAAGATAATTTTTTAACTAAATTAATGAAAAGATTTTCGGAAGGTTTTACAAAGAGCCTTGGTAGTATAAAAATTAATATTGAAGATGAATAGTTCAAGAATAAAAAGTGCTGTATGCAGTAATTGCAAAAATAGTTTGTCAGGCGAGAACAACAGCAAGATATTTTTTTGCAGATCCTGTAAATTGAGCTTTGATATGAAGAGCGACAGAAATGAGTCTCTCGGATTTTATTTTGCAACGCCTTTTTTGAAAAAGGATTTACCTATGGTCTATTTCCCCTTTCAGATGATAGAGACGGAATTTATTGTAAAGAGATCCGATACCGGAAGTGAACTGCGGTCAAAACT
>CAZWFY010000064.1:0-11878 GCA_964633415.1 uncultured Clostridia bacterium
CTTAACCTGATAAAGAAAAAATAGAAGAAATTTATCTTATTTCAAAGGTAAGGGAACATCCCTTGCCTTTGAAACTTGTTGTAATGAGATATATTCCTTTTTTTATTTTATTCAGTTTTACCGGTTCTGTATTATCAGAGGAAAGGAATATGTTTTTCCCTCCGTTAACTGATATTTTCCCGTTAAATTTGACAGGTTCTCCGTTAAATAAAGCTTTTAGCTCAAGTGTATCATTCTCCTTTAATTGGGAAATATTATTTAGAAGTATAATCTCAAGACCTTCTCCGGTTATATATTCCGATTCTTTTTTTGTCGGATCAAAGGGTGCTATTAGTGCTCTTCCCCAAAAAAAGGGCTCTGTTTTCCCTTTCTTAACCAGAGTGAAAACAGCAAGGTGAGTTGATCCGTTTTTAATGGAAAAGGATGATTCCCAATGCTTACCTTCACTTTTTATTATGATATCCGATCTCTTTTCAGAGTTTTTAATAAATACATCTTTTATCAGAGATTTCTTGATTTTAAAATTGCTTTTTGGGAAATAATGACCGGAACAGATAGAAAGTTTTATCTGTTTCCCCTCATTAGGATGAAAATTGTCTGTAAACATCCATAATTCATGTGAAAAAATAATTGAAGTTGAAAAAAAAATATAAATAAAAATAGGTAAAATTTTTCTCATTTTGCCTCCATAACACGATTGTGAATATAGTAACACGAAAGTGTGAAAAATCAAATTTTTTTTTTAATTTGAGATATAGTAAAATACGTTATGAAAAAAAAATATCTTATATTAATCCTGCTATTTGTGTTTAATTTGCAAATAATTCCCAAAACTTTTAAATTTAATTCTGCAACGGAGATGAATTTTGATTTGGGTTTTGCCTCTTTTTATATGAATGATCAGAGAATACAGTGGAGTGGAATGGAAGCGACTTTCGGAGTTGAGGCCTATATTAAAACTGATATAGTAAGAAAACTCGGAAAAGGGAATTTGAATATATTTAGCGAGATAAGATTTAATCAGCCTTTTGATGATAATAGACTAATTGATAAATTAAGATCAAAATATATTCAGAATTTTGAGATAAAAAGGTTTGATCTTTCAAGGCTTTTTATCGGATATAATTCCGGAGGAATGGGATTTTATCTCGGTAAAAAAGAGACAAATTTCGGAAGGGATAATCTTATACATCTATTTAATTCCGAATTTGATCTTCCATTTATCAGAACCGAATCTATACTTTTAAGGGAAACCGGTTTTTTTATTTTTATGAAAAAAGGAGTTCTGGATCTTTCGCTTTCTATAGTTAACGGTGGACCTGAAATGGATACAAATTCAAGTAAAGCCGGAATTGTCCGTTTAGGAATTAAAACAAAAGTTCTTTCTTTTGGGGTTTCCGCTAAATTTCAGGATGGGATCGGGTCGGAAGATCAAAAAGAATTTAAAAATCATGTCGGATTCGATATGCTATTTAAATCCGGGAGATTTCAATTTTCAGGAGAATTTATTTACGATCAGTACGGGTTTAGAAAAGAGTATGATCCGGATAATATTTTCTGGAAAAGAAGTCTGTATGATCGTGATATCTTTTATAAAAGTGAAACAGCTATTACAGGATTGGGAGGTTATGTTGATATTCAATATAAAACAAGGAGTTTTACACTCAATATTAATTATGGAGAATTTTATCCGGAAAAAATAGGGGTTCCATCTCATGATGAACCTATAAGACGGGGGATTGTTAAAACTATTTTTAATAGCGGACTTGATATTCGGTTTTTTGTTGGCGGACTTTTTGAAAATGAACGTCCTGTTGATCCGGCATTTGAAGGACGGAGCGGTTATGCGTTCTTTTTGGGAGCTGTTTTTAATCTAAAATAAAATTTTTGAGATATTTTTATTTAATATATATATATTTAACAGGAGGAAATAATGAAAAATTTAATAAAAATAGCAGTTATTATTGTAATGGCGTTTTCATTTGTGGTTTTATTACCGGCTCAAAATAAAATGGGAGCAATGAGTGTAAAAAGCAATGTTTTAATTAATCCGTCAAGTATAGTTATGATTAAAGGACAAGTTCGTGCTGTCATGACTGAAATACCGGTGTCAAAATTAGATATATCTAAGGCTCCCGTAGCATTTATTAAAGTTAAGGTTTTTGATAATGTAACTAAAGCAGAACATATTATCCAAATTGCACCGGGGAATTTCATGACTAAAATGGGGCTTAAAATTAATAGAGATGATGTTGTTTTAATCAAGGCATACAAAACTCCGGGCTCTGTTGATTTTAAATCAATTGAGTTGACAAAAGATAATCGTAAATTTATTTTTAGAGATCAATTCGGAAGAGGACTCTGGAGAGAAGATATCAAAAACATTACATCCCCAAACTTTAGATAAGATGTAAGATAACCTCATTTAAGATACCAAATTTATCGGGGGAAACAGAGATGTTACCCCCTTTAATTATCAATATTTTTTCAGAAAGGAGCATCTCAACCTCTTTTTTTTTATGAGAAAGCAAATTGGAGGAGATTCCCTCCGTAAGCCTTAAGCCTGTAACTATTTGTCTTTTTACAGGATTTATTTTTTCTGAAGTTTTCACAGGAATGATTCCACTGTCAATATCTTTATAGTAATTGTTAAGGTTCGAATGGTTGACATAATCGATCCCATTCTCAAATCCTGAAGATGAAATACCCGTACCGATATAAATTTTATTTGTCCAATATTTCATATTGTGTAACGATCGTTTATCATTAGTGCAAAAATTTGAAACTTCATACCGTTTATATCCGAAAGAATTCAGAATTTCTACTGCAAGATTGTATATAGCAATCTGTTTATTACCGGAAGGAATCTTTCTGTTTTTATCCTCTACTCCTTCAAGGATATATGAAGATATATGAGGGATTTTATATTTGAATGCGGTTTTAAAGTTTTTCTCAAGAATATTTCTATTATTTCCGTTAAGACCGATAATAAAATCCAGGCTGATATTTTTAAAACCTGATTCCAGTGCTGATTCAACTGCTGCCATGGATTCCTTCGCCGTATGCTCTCTTTCGAGAAATTTCAGGTCGTCATCGTTAAAAGATTGGACACCGAGACTTAATCTGTTTACGCCTGTCTCAAACAGTGTTTTAAGTTTTTTACCCGAGACATCTTCCGGATTCATCTCTATTGTGATCTCGCAATCATCGGTAACATTGAACTCATTCTTGATAAATTCAATTAAAATTGCGATTGAAGATGATTTGAAAAGGGAAGGAGAGCCTCCTCCGAAATAGATAGAATTAATAAAATAGTGAGGATTTTTTCTTAAACTTAACTCTTTTTTCAGATAATTGACATAGGTATCTTCAGCTGATTCCTTAAATTGAAATTTTGTAAAATGGCAGTAGTAGCAGAGTCGCCTACAAAAAGGAATATGAATGTATAATCCTGCTTCCTCGGTTGTTACGATTTCTTTTTTCCTCCAAGCTTCGGATTATTATCAAGATACCAACGAACCTGTTTGCACGCCCTGTCAAAAACCGCAATATCCGCATTTGTCCAATGAGTTCTGTTTAAAGCTCTTTTAAGAGATCTGTGAAAAAGCCCCTTGTCATCCTCTCTGAACTCAATATCTTTCATCAGATCCCAAATGTTTTCATATAATCTTTCAAATTCCTTCTTTTTTGCTTTTCTTGGAAAGATCGGGGTGATATTTCCCTCTGAAAGCCTTGAATAGATTTCATAAACGGTGACCATTACCGCTTGAGAAAGGTTTAAAGAAGGATATTTTACAGCAGCCGGAATTGTTATAAAATAATTGGCGTATTGACTCTCATCAATTGTTACTCCGGAGTCCTCTCTTCCGAAAATAACCGCAACTTTCTCTTTTATTGCATTTGAACATATCATTTCCGCTGCACTTTTGGGTGAAAGAAAATCCTTTTTCCATTTCCCCTTTCGAGTCGTTGCAAGAAAAGCTGTCGAAATATCTTGCATTGCCTCTTTTAGCGTTTTGAACTCTTTACTTTTTTCCACGATCTCTTGTGAGCGATATCCGAGTTTTTTCTGTTCTTCAACATCTCGGTATTCAACCGGATTAACCAACCTGAGATTTGAGATACCCATGTTTTTCAGTGCTCTAACAACGGAACCGATATTTCCGGGATTTTTCGGTTCAACCAAAATAACGATTATATTGTTAAGAATTTTCGAATCTTCCATTTTGGGATTATATTATAAACATATCAAAGCGGCAAATCACTTAATTTTCTTTTTCAAATCTTTCTTTAAGTCTTAGAGGAAGAAGTGTTCTTCTGTGATTAGGGGTTGAATTCGAAATTGCCCGTTTAAGTGTATCTTCATTTGAAATAACAAATATCTTTTTCTTTGCTCTTGTAACTGCAGTGTAAAGCAGTTCTCTGTTTAACATTGCAGATTGGGAGGGAAGTAAGACAATGATAAGAAAATCATATTCCGAACCCTGTGATTTGTGTATTGAGATCGCATAGGAAAGTGTGAGCTCGTCAAGTTCATCTATCGAATATTCAATGATATTTCCGGCAAAATCAATAAAAAGCATATCTGAATTTTTTTCAACGATTATCCCCTGTTCACCGTTAAAAACCTCTTTTTCATAGTTGTTTTTCAGCTGCATTACTTTATCATATTTTTTGAATGATTTTTTTTCATTTTTTATTATATATTCGGAATCATTAAATCTTCCCTGGACTATTTTATTGATATTATCAATACCGGATTCACCTCTGTAAATAGGGGAGAGAATCTGATAATCAAAAGAGTTGAATGTGAAATTTTCCTTATGATAATCTATTATCCTCAGTATTTTTTCATTAACAATTTTTGGGTCGGTTGAGTTTATTAGGACAAAATCAAGATCTTCAGAATATGGTTTTACAAAAATCCTGTCTCCTTTTTTAATACGATATGCATTTTCAATTATCAGACTGTTTTCTGTCTGGCGAAAATTTCTTTTAAGATAGATCGTTTCAAAATAGTTAGAGTTGATCATATCCCTTAAAACATTTCCCGGGCCTACGGACGGAAGCTGATCCATATCCCCTATGATGATAAGAGAAGTATCTCTTTTTAATGCTCGCAGGAGATGATAAAAAATAAAAGTGTCAACCATTGAAAATTCATCTATAAGAATTACGTCGGCTTTAAGCGGATTACCTTCATTGTATGCAAATTCCATTGTTTCAGGATTTATTTTTAACATCCGGTGTATTGTTGCGGTCTGATATCCGGATGCCTCTTCGATCCTTTTAGCTGCTCTTCCGGTCGGTGCGGCAATAAAAAATTTCATATTATTATTCTGAAATGAATCGATAATAGCTCTTATAATAGTTGTTTTCCCCGTTCCGGGACCTCCGGTAATTATTGTAATCTTATTGTTTAAAGCCGATACAACCGCGTCTCTCTGTTCAAGTGTCAATTCTATATTTCCTACTTCATCCGAGATATTAAATTCAGGTTTTACATTTCTGTTAACCTTCTTTCCTTCCGATAATCTTTTTAGATATTCAGCTATTGATTTTTCCACCATAAGGTTTTTGTAAGAGAGAAAAACAGGTTCCGGAATTTCTTCTCTTACAAGTTCATTGTTGTTTATCATAGATATAATCACACTATCAATATCGGATGAAGCTATAGAGAGAAGAGATACCGAGGATAAAATCAGTTCGTTTTCCGGAATGTAAATATGTCCTTTTCTTTCAAGATTTTGTTCAAGGATAAAATATATTCCCGCCTTTATTCTCTCTTCACTGTTAAGAGGTATTTCCAGACTTCTTGCAACCGCATCAGCTCTCTTAAAACCGATACCTCGAATCGTTCCTATCATCATATAGGGATTTTGCTTAAGTACTTCCATACTGTCATCCCCATATTCCTTGTATATTTTAAAAACAGTTTCCGAGCCTATTCCGAATGAAGAGAGTTTTACGATCAGTTCACGCAGCATTTTGCTCTCTTTCATAGATCTTTCAAGTTCAGTTATACTTTTTTTTCTTAATCCTTTTATAGTATTAAGCTGATCCGGATTATTTTTTATAATTTCAAAAGTTTGATTCCCGAATCTTTCAACGATCTTCTGTGCGGTTTTTCTGCCAATCCCTTTGATCCTTCCTGAGGAGAGGAATTTTACTATTCCTTCATTATCTTCGGGAAGAATGTTTGTGTAAGTGTTAACTTTTATCTGAATGCCGAATCGGGGATGAAATATCTCTTCACCGGAAACTTCAATAGTATCACCCTCCCTGACATCGAATAGATTCCCGACAATAATACGTTTGGATCCGTCCGGAGTGCTTTTTCCGGAAAAGACTCCGAAACCGTTCTCTTCGGAAATAAAAATTTTTCTTTTTATCCTTATTTTTAGTTTAGTGATATTTCCGTTTCCCATCAGAATAAAAAATTATACATTACAATCAACTAAAAACAAACCGGATTAATTTAATAAAAAGTGTAAATTGAAAAAGGAAGAAATCTATAACATTATTAATAGTGAAGTAAATAGTAAAAATCTATTTTTAACTATTTAGCGGGGTTTACAATCGAAGGTAAAAATGGTATCATTTTGTAACTTGAAAATTAAGGAATTCTCCTCTTTTCTCTATGAATATAAAAGATCAGATTAAAAGAAGTGTTTCTATTACAGATGTGGTTTCTTCCTATGGAATCGACCTGAAACCTGCAGGAAAGAACTACAAAGCTCTTTGTCCGTTTCATAATGAGAAAACTCCGTCTTTTTTTGTAAAACCGGACTCAGATGTATTTGCCTGCTATGGTTGCAATAAATTCGGTGATATTTTCACATTTGTTCAAGAGATGGAAAACGTTGATTTTAAAGAAGCAATGACACTTCTGATTGATAAATTTAATATTGCGGTGGAAAAAAGTTCATTTGTAAAGGACAACGTAAAAAAAAGCACTCTGTATGATATTAACAGTTCGGCAATGAAATATTTTTATCAAAATTTGCAAAATTCAGAAGAGGGTAGTAAAGCTTTAATTTATCTTAGAGAGAGAGGAATAAAGCCGAATATAATTTCTAAATTTTATTTAGGATATGCGAAGAACAGTTGGACCGGGCTTTTGGAATTTTTTAAAAAAGAGTCGGTAGATCTTATTATGGCTGAAAAACTCGGGCTTCTGATAAAAAATGAAAAAGGTGAGTATTATGACCGTTTCAGAGGAAGAATAATGTTTCCTATATTTTCAGAAGGCGGGAAAGTTATTGCATTCGGTGGAAGAACTATAATTGATGATAAGGCAAAATATGTTAACTCTCCGGAAAGCCCCGTATTTTCAAAAGGGAAAAATCTTTACGCTTTTAACTTAACAAAAGAGTTTATACGAGAGAATAGAAGTTCTGTCCTTGTTGAGGGATATTTTGATGTAATAACCCTTTTTCAGAGTGGAATAAAAAATGTTACGGCTTCATTGGGAACTGCATTGACACCGGAGCAGATATACCTGCTTAAGAGATACTCCGATAATATATATTTTGCATACGATAAAGATGAAGCGGGAAAAAAAGCCACACTCCGTGGACTTGAAAGAATGTTTGAACAGAATGTTAATCCGAAAATAATAGATCTCGGAGATGAAAAGGATCCGGATGATTTCATCAAACGGAACGGATTTGAAAAATTTATACAAAAACAGAATGAGGCAAAAGACGGATTCAGGTTCATTCTATCTGAAATGCCGGATCAATATGATTTCCAGGTTCCGGAGAAGAAACAGAAAGCTGTTGATAATGTTAAAGGTTTTCTTGAAAAGTTTGAGAGTGAGATCGTTAGAAGCGGCTATGCATCTATTGCAGCGGATTTTTTTAATGTTGATGAACGTATGTTTGCAGAAACATTAAAAAAAGAAGTAGTAAAAACCGGAAAATCTAAGAAAATCAACATCTCCCCGGCGGAAAAAATAGTGTTAAAGACATTGTTGAGGGAACCCGGTTACATTGGAGAGATTGAAAAGATATTTAACGATAAACTTTTATCTGTCCTTAATTCGGGTCATATTATAAGTGAAATATTTTCAGTTTTTAAAAAAGCCGGAAATGAGATTGATTATAATATGATAAATAAAAATCTTTTTGATGAGGAAAAATCTCTTTTGCGATCCGTGTTTCTTGAGAAAGATGAACAAAGTGACGGATCTGATGATGAAAAAATCCTTGAATCTTCTATCTTGAGCCTTTTTGGAATTCTTCGTGAAAAGGAGATAGAAGAGCTTGGTAAGAAAATCAGAAGAGCTGAGAGAGAGAATAAACTTGATGAAGTTAAAAAGTTAATAAATATAAAGAGCAAACTTGTCAGTAACAAATATTCGAGTTATAAAATAGGAGGAGATGTTGGCAACCCCTAAAAAGGAAACAAAGCAAAAAAAAAGTTCCACAAAAAAAAAAGAGATTAAAACTAAGAAAAGAGAAAATGTGACCGATCTTCCTCCGATCTCAGCAAAAATCTACGATGAGATTATTGAGATGTCAAAGACGTTAGAGGGCAAAATCAACAAAGATGATTTTCTTGGATTTCTTAAGGAAAATAATCTTGAGAAGAGGAAAAAAGAGATAGTTTCACACCTCTCTACTGTAAATGTAAAGATAATGAGAAGAAGTAATATGCAGAATCCTGAAAAGATAAAACAGTATGATGCATTTCAGGATAAGTATAAGAAAGAGTTGAAAGCTATTATCAGAAGATCAAAAAAACATTTCGGTCTTGTCGAAAACACATATATTCTCAATTTATTCGAGAAAGAAGAAAATATAAAAAATAATATTAAATTCATCAGATATTTTCTGAAGGGGAATAATATAAAACTCATAACTCTTCCAAAACCTAAAAATTCAACGGCAGGAGACGGGAAAAGCGATATAGTCGGAGATCCGGTCAGACAATACCTGCGTGAGATGGGTGGGGTCAGCCTCCTTTCGAGAAGCGAAGAAGTAAGAATTGCAAAAAAAATAGAGATGGGGGAAAAAAAGGTAGTAAAGGCTCTGTCAAAAACAAATATTGTGCTTAATTCCGTAATTGAACTTGGCATGGATGTCCTTGAGGGTGGAAAAGATATTGATGATGTTATTGATGTCAATGAGGATATTTATGATGAATCAAAGAAGCAGAAAGCAAGGGATAAATTTCTTCAGCAATTTGAAGATCTTAATAGACTAAAGAGAGAGCTTAAAAAATTAAAGTCGTCAAAAGTTTCCAATTTCGTAATTGCGAAAAAGATGGTTGAAATAACTCAACTTATCCAAAATATGTCGATCCTTCAGGAGCATAAGAAATCTTTTATGAATAGGATCAAACAGCTTAAAGAGAACTATTTACACATAAGCGGAAGGGTCGGAAAACTTACTGAAGAGATGAAAAAAGCTCGGGGAGAAAAGAAGAAGAATATAAAAGAGGAGATAGACAACTATAACAGAAGACTTGATAATCTCAACAGAAAGTATGAGATAACATCAGAGGAGTTGTTTAAAACCTGTGCCGATATCGAGCTTGGACAGAGACTTGTTGAGTTTTCCAAGAATGATCTGGTCGAATCAAATCTAAGGCTGGTTGTATCAATTGCAAAAAAATATATAAACAGAGGACTTATGTTTTCCGACCTTATTCAGGAAGGTAATATAGGTCTTATGAAGGCTGTTGAAAAATTTGAATATCAGAGGGGATATAAATTTTCCACATATGCAACATGGTGGATAAGACAGGCAATAACAAGAGCTATTGCGGATCAAGCAAGAACAATCAGGATTCCCGTTCATATGATTGAAACTATTCACAAGATCAACAGAACGCAGAGGAGATTGGTTCAGGAGCTCGGGCGGGAACCGACCGAGGAAGAGATAGGAAGCGAAACCGGATTTTCATCGGAGAAGATAAGAAAGATACTCAAGATAGCTCAGGAGCCTATATCTCTTGAAACTCCTGTGGGTGATGATGATTCCCATCTTCGTGATTTTCTTGAGGATGATCAGATGGCATCGCCTCCCGAGATGATAAATCAGATGAATCTTAAAGAGCAACTTGATTCGGTGCTATCTACACTCACAGAGAGAGAGGCAAGAGTGGTTGAGATGAGATTCGGTCTTGCCGACGGTAATGAACATACCTTGGAAGAGGTTGGGCAGGAGTTCCAGGTAACAAGAGAAAGGATCAGACAGATTGAGGCAAAAGCTTTAAGAAAACTTAAAAAGAAATCTAAAAAACTTATAAGTTTTCTGGATAAACCTGAAAATTATAAATAGTATTACTCTTTTCTAACACTTCTCGGATGAAATTTGTCATATATAGCTCTGACTTTGTCTTTGGCAACAAAAGTATAAATTTCCGTTGTAGAGATGTTTACATGACCGAGCATCATCTGAATTGATCGGAGATCCGCACCCATTTCGAGAAGATGAGTTGCAAAAGAGTGTCTTAGAATGTGAGGTGTCAGGTTTTCGGTGATCCCGGTTTTTTCTCCATATTTTTTTATTATTTTCCAAACTCCCTGTCTTGTCAGTTTTTTGCCCGAACGGTTTAAAAAAACGGAAGTTGTAATTTTACCTTTTAGTAATTTTCCCCGTCCGTTTGAAAGATATTTTTTTAAAAAATCTTCTGCCGTATTGTTAAAAGGGATAAGACGCTCCTTGTTTCCCTTACCTATAACTCTTACGTATCCTTCACTCATTATAATTCTGTCGGTTGTGAGATTTACAGTTTCGCTTATTCTCATCCCGGTTGCATACATCATCTCAAGCATAGCTTTGTCCCTTAACCCCAAAATAGTTGAAGTATCCGGAGCATCGAGAAGTTCCTGAACTTCTGCGATTGTCAGATATTTAGGAATATTGTTCCATTTTTTAGGAAAAGAAATTCCCGAGAGAGGATTGTAATCAATTTTTTCTTCAACTATAAGATATTTATAAAAACTTTTTAAAACGGAAATTTGATGTGCTTGAGAAGAGACTGCCTGACCGAGACGTGACCATTTTTTGATAAAATTCATTACATTTTTTTCCGAAACGGAAGTATGATCAAGAGATTCTTTTTTCAGGTATGATCCGAATTTTTCAATTTCCTGACGGTATGAAATAACCGTATTTTCGGAAAGTCCTTTTTCCACTTCAAGAAATATAAGGTAACGGCTCAGATCTTTTATAAATTTGTCATTGAAAAACATCTGTTTTCAGAGAAAAGGATTTAGAGAAAGTTCGGTCTTAAGATCGGTTTCCTCGCCATGTCCCGGTAAAATGGTTGAGTTTATCGGAAGTTTTTTAATGTTTTCAAGCGATTTCATAATAGTTTTATAGTTTCCGCCGGGAAGATCGGTTCTTCCTATTGATCCTGCAAAGAGAGTATCACCGGAAAAAATATAATTATTACATTTAAGACAGATGGATCCGGGAGAGTGTCCGGGAGTATGTAATACTTTAACTGATAATCCTTTTAAATTTATAATTTCTCCATCTTTAAGAAATTTGTCTATTGTTTTCGGAGGGTTTAATCCCAAAGATTTCCCGAGATCTAAATTGATATGGGAATTAATAACATCTACTTCTTTTTCGTGGATCAAGACCGGTACTTTTAGCAGAGAGAGTATCTCGTCAATACCTCCGCAATGGTCGATATGACCGTGTGTGAGAACTATTTTTGTTAATATTAAATCTCTCTCTTTAATAATATTCATCAACAATTTTCCTTCCGCCCCCGGATCGATAAGGATACACTCTTTCTCTTCTTTCCGATATACGATGTATGAATTCGTATCCAGTTCCCCGACAACTTTTCTAATGTACATAATTTTCCCGGATGCCATAATCGGATATTAGCAGAAGAAGAAAATCTTATCAAT
>CAZWFY010000065.1:0-5538 GCA_964633415.1 uncultured Clostridia bacterium
AAATTTTTTATTCCTCTTTTTTTTATAAAAAACATAAATTATTTCGGAGATATAGGTTATTACTATTTTTTAAAAAAGATCTCCCCTGAGAATGATATTGACAGAGGTTATCCCATATTTCCTGCCGACAGATGTTATGATGATGTTAAACCATATCCTGAAATATATTTGCTTCAATATGAATCCGAAAAGGTCGGGATAGAGTTAATATCAACTGAGTTTCATATTATTGACAAAAGTATCCATATGATCCCGTTCTATAAAAATGAAACGGACTATTATGATTCTTATCTGTTTTGGAAATATCCTTCGGGAGCATTGATTTGAATTTTTAAAAGGAGTAGACGTGGCAAAAAAATATATACTTTCTTTGGATCAAGGGACAACAAGTTCCCGGGCTATTCTTTTTGATCATAACGGTGAGATTGTCGGTTCGGCACAAAAGGAGTTTCGCCAGATATACCCGCAGTCCGGATGGGTTGAACACAATCCGATGGAAATTTGGGGATCTCAGATGGGGGTTGCCAAAGAGGTGATCGAGTCAACATTTGGTATCAGTTCCGAAGATGTTTCGGCTATCGGGATTACAAACCAGAGGGAAACTGTGGTTTTGTGGGATAAAAAGACCGGTGAACCTGTATATAATGCCATAGTATGGCAATGCAGGCGAACTGCAGATATGTGCGATGAACTTAACAAAGATAAGGAATTTGCGGAATATGTTACAAAAAATACGGGACTTTTAATCGATGCCTATTTTTCCGCTACCAAGATAAAATGGATCCTTGAAAATGTTAAAGGAGTGAGAGAACGGGCTAAAAGAGGCGAGATACTTTTTGGAACGGTAGATACATGGCTGATATGGAATTTAACGAGAGGGCGTGTTCATATTACGGATTATTCAAATGCTTCAAGAACAATGCTCTTTAATATAAAAGAGTTAAGATGGGATAAACGGATTTTGGAAAGAATGGATATTCCGGAAAATATTCTTCCGAAAGTAAAACCATCAAGTGAAATTTACGGAGAGACCGATCCGGAGATTTTCGGCGGTGTATCCATACCGGTTTCCGGTGTTGCCGGTGATCAGCAGGCTGCTCTCTTCGGACAGGGATGTTTCAGGGAGGGAATGGTCAAAAACACATATGGAACCGGTTGTTTTATGCTTATGAATACGGGAGAAAAAATCGTCCGTTCCAATAACAGACTCCTTACGACAATTGCGTGGGGACTGAACGGGAAGGTAAATTATGCACTTGAGGGGAGTGTGTTTATTGCTGGAGCTTCGATCCAGTGGTTGAGAGATGAGGTGAAATTACTCTATGATGCTTCCGACAGTGAGTTTTTTGCTAAAAAAGTTAATGATACGGGAAGTGTTTATGTTGTTCCCGCTTTTGCGGGTCTCGGAGCACCTTATTGGGATATGCATGCAAGGGGAATAATTACAGGTATTTCGAGAGGAACAAATATTTATCATATTGTCAGAGCTACGCTTGAATCAATTGCATATCAGACCAGAGATATACTTGAAGCAATGAGAGATGATTCGGGAATACCTATAAAAATATTAAAAGTTGACGGGGGTGCATCAAAAAATAATTTTTTAATGCAATTTCAATCCGATATTCTGAATGTTGAAACCGTGAGACCGAAAGTTGTTGAAACGACAGCACTTGGAGCTGCATATTTGGCAGGTCTTGCCGTGGGTTTCTGGAAAGGCCGGGATGAACTTTCAAATATTTTGAAAGTTGATTCAATATTTAAACCGGATATGAAGAATGATAAAAGAGAGGTGTTGTATAAAGGTTGGAAATCCGCGGTGAAAAGGTCATTTAGCGATATTTAAAATAAAGTAGAATTATCAGGTTTTTTTTGGTGTTATAATTGGAAATAATAGCTTGAGGTGAAAATGAAAGAAAAAATATTTAATTTTAAATCAATTGACGGCTTCAATATATTTACATACTCTTGGCTGCCGAATAAAGAAAATGAAATTAAAGCCGTCGTGCAGATTGCTCACGGAATGGCGGAACATGCGGCAAGGTATCATGAATTTGCAGAATTTTTAACGGATAATGGTTTCGGCGTTTATGCAAATGATCACCGCGGGCACGGGAAAACTGCGGGTTCGTTAGATAAAGTCGGGTTTTTTGCCGAAAGTAACGGATGGGACCTTGTTGTATCTGATATGCATTCATTAACTGAAGAGATAAAAAAAGAACACCCGAATATTCCTGTTTTCTTGTTGGGTCACAGTATGGGATCAATGCTTTCACGTGATTATGCTTCGAAATACGGGAATGAAATCAGAGGATTGATATTGAGCGGAACAGCGGCAGATCCGGGAATGTTGGGAAATGTAGGTATAGCGATCTCTAAAATATCCGGAATGCTTTTTGGAAAAGAGAGTAAAAGTCCCCTGCTTGACAAATTATCTTTTGGTGCATTTAACGGAAAGTTCAAACCGAACAGGACAGCATTTGACTGGTTGAGTCGTGATGAAAAAAGAGTTGATAAATATGTAAGGGATCCTTATTGCGGATCTGTCTTTTCCAAAGGTTTCTTTTACGATATGCTGACAGGGTTAAAAAAGATCCATATGAAAGCCGAAATAGGAAAGATCCCGACCGCACTTCCGATCTTTTTTATATCCGGAGAGAAAGATCCCGTAGGGAAAAATTCAAACGGAGTTAAAAAAGTCGTAAAGATGTATGGAAAATCCGGAATTGAAAATGTTGATCTTAAATTTTATCCGGATGCGAGACATGAGATATTAAACGAGACAAACAGGGAGGAAGTTTACAGGGATATTCTCTCTTGGATCTCAAATATATTAAATTGACCGGGGGAATTAACTGTGATGGAAAAATTGTCGCTTAAAACAGGTTATAACCGTTTAATATTAATATTCAGCCTGATCTGGATTGTGTTGTCGATATTGTTTGCATTTATTGATCTTGAAATCTCAAGATCAGTTGTTGATTTCGGGAGCGGTCCGGGAAGATTTGTTGAACATTTCGGTGGAATTCCCGGATTGGTTCTTGTAGAGTTCGCTTTTTTTATTTTTGCAGGCAACATAAGGTCTAAAACCGGTTTAATTCGCTATCTTCTATTGGGACTTGTAGCAACAATAACTATGGTTATCCCCTATTTTTCTTTTAAAACCCTCTTCTTATCAATTAAGAGTTTAAAAGGATTTTTTCTGTCTGAGAAATATTTCATTTTACTTTTTTTCGGTATTGTATCTGTTTTAATGATATTTATATTCCGGACCGTATTGAAAAATTTTTCGGAAAAACAGAGATATTTTTCATTTATTACAGTGCAGCTTTTTCTCTACTGTTATGTTTTTTTAACACATATTTTAAAATATTTTTCCGGAAGAGTCAGATTCAGAGATCTGACAGAGGGTTTTTCGAGTTTTACTCCGTGGTATCTTTTTAACGGTCCGAACGGGAATAGTTCATTCCCTTCCGGACATACGGTTCTTGCCTGGCTGCTCCTTCCTTTGATCTTAGTATTTATTAACGGGAAAAAAACTATAAGAATCGGGGTTATTTCCGCTCTTGTTACATGGGGGGTGTTTGTATCTGTTTTTAGAGTAATAATCGGAGCCCATTATGCTTCGGATGTTCTTTTTTCTTCCGGACTTACAATTTTATTTTTTCTGTTTCTGTTTAAAAAGTACAATGTCGGGGATCGCTGAGACCTGTATGATCTTTCAAATAAATATAATTATAAAATGGGTGAATATATATTTATCGGAATATTAATCCTTATAGTCGCAGTGTTAATGTCGATGGTCGGAAAAGGCGGCGGCAACTTTTATGTTTTGATCCTTGCCATGCTTCATGTTCCCATGCATACGGCAGCGGCGACAGGCCAATTTATACTTTTTGCTTCATCATTTGTTGCACTAATTATTTTTCATCAAAAAAAAATCGTTTCATTTCCTCATCTTTTTTTTATAGCTCCGATTATGGCTGTTTCCGCATTTTTCGGAGGATATTTTTCACATATTTTCAGTGAACTTGTCTTGAAACTAATCTTTGCAGGCATGTTGATTTTGGCAGGTGTTATTCTACTTATTAATATTACCCCAAGGGAAGAGAAGGTGAAAAAAAAGGGATCCAACTCATATATAGCGAATAAATTAGATTTTAATATCAATATTTTTTTTGTGATTATGATACTTATAATAACAGGGATTGGTTCCGGCATGGTCGGAACGGCAGGAGGTTCGTTTGTCGTTCCTCTGCTTGTATATATCTGTGGAATGAATCTGAAAATGGCGATCGGCACTTCATCGGCTCTGATTTCTTCGACGGCATTTATGGGTTTTTCAGGTCATTTGATCAGAGGGAATTTTAATATGTCATGGATGATCCCTCTGGCTTTGATTGCTATTGTCGGAGGGTTTGTCGGTGGAAAGTTTGCAATAGCTTCTAAAAGAGACAATTTAAAATTTATTTTTTCCTATTCCAATTTCCTTGCTGCCGGCCTAATGATAATTAATGTGATGATTCATCATTGAATATATGTAAAGATAATAATTCAAGAGTTAGTCGATACTTCAATTTAAAATAATTTTATGCTATACAATGTTTAAGTATGAAAAAGACCGTATTCTATCTGTTTCTGTTTTTTTATTTAGTAATATCTCTTTCTCCCGAAAGCTATTCCGGATTAATACGGAAAGGGGATAATTTTTTTAAACAGAGAGGAGATCTGAAAAAAGCAATTCTGGCTTTAAAAAATTATAGAAAAGCTTCTGCTCTAAAAAAGGATGCATTTGAAGCTTTATGGAAGATTGCAAGAACTACACATTATCTTGTTGATGAGCTTAAAAGTGAAAAAGAACAGCGAAGGGTAATTGATATTGGTATAGACGCAGCAAGAAAAGCGATAACAATTTCTCCGGACAAACCTGACGGTTATTTCTGGCTTGGTGTCAATTATGCAAAAGAGGGTCAGGTCAAGGGAATTTTGAAATCTCTGTTTCGTATATCTCCGATCAAAAAAAATATGAGGAAAGTTATTGAAATGGATGATAAATATGAGGGTGGAGGTGCATATATTGTTCTTGGCAGAGTCTATTCCCAGGTTCCGGGAATTCTCGGTGGAAGTAATAAGAAAGCAAAAGAAAATCTACTGAAAGCAATGAGGATCTGTAAAACAAATCCTTTGACATATATATTTCTTGCAGAGGTATATCACGATATGGGAAAAATAGATAAAGCAATAAAGCTCCTTTCCGATTTCGAAAAAATAGAAGTCGATTCGAGATGGATCCCCGAAACGGAAAAAAAGAAGAGAGAAGGTGCTGAAATTCTATCTGAATATAAAAATGAGTTATAAGACAAAAGAGAATAAAGGAATAAAGTAGGTGTTTAAAAAAAGCGGATCGGTTATTAAAAGACTGGCTTCCGGTTATGGCTTTTTTTTCTTACTGATCCTTGCAGGGGTAACCGTAGAACTTCCGTTTGTGATTGTAGTTACGGTCGGAATGGGACTTATCGCGATCGACGGGTTTCCTTT
>CAZWFY010000065.1:5638-11817 GCA_964633415.1 uncultured Clostridia bacterium
ATGTGTGTTTTGTCAAAATTTCCAGATCAGTCAGGAGTTTATCGGCAGTGATTATAAGATTTTTTCAAAAGAAGAGTTATCCGATGAGATGATTCGTCTTCAGGATTCGGGTGCTCACAACATTAATTTTGTCTCTCCTTCCCATATGATCTGCCGGATTGCCGATTCGATAATATTTGCGAAAAACAGAGGATTGAATATTCCGATCGTTTACAATACAAACGGTTATGATTCGGTTGAAGTGTTAAAAGAGATAGATGGTCTTATTGATATATATCTCCCCGATCTGAAATATATGAAAAATGATCCGGCAAAGAAATATTCTCTTGCGGATAATTATGTTGAGGTTGCAACTTCCTCTGTAAAAGAGATGTACAGACAGGTTGGAAATCTCGAAACTGATAAGAATGGAATTGCCATATCCGGGATTCTGGTCCGGCATCTTGTTCTGCCCGGGAGTGTAGATAATAGTAAAGCCGTGATGGAGTTTCTTGCTGGATTGTCCGGTGAAATGTTTATCAGTGTGATGTCACAATATTCTCCATGCTACAAAGCAGATAATTATCCTGAAATAAGTAGGGTTGTTAATACTTCGGAGTATGATGAAATAGTTGGTTTTGCTGTAAAACTCGGTCTGAAAAATCTTTTTTTACAGGAGCTTGAGAGTCAAAGTGAATACATTCCGGATTTTTCACAAGAGTCTCCTTTTAAAAACCGATAGATCTCTCATTTTTATTTAATTGTTAATTTCTTTGTATAATAATTCGGATTTTTCTATAATTCGTTTTGGAATGTTTTAAAAAAAGAGGATGAATCATGAAAAAAGTAAATATTGTTTTTATATCTTTAATATTTCTTCTTATGTTTGTTTCGTTAAATTCTGCGGAAAAAAGTTATTTTGATGCTTCCCGGTTTTTAAAAGGGGGAAAAATAGTTTCACCGCCGGGTACCTATAAGGGTGGAAATATTTATGCATCAAAGGATTTTCTAAAGATTATTGTTGATTTCGGTAAGTTTCTAAAGGAAAACAGCCGGTTAATGATCAGGATAAACGGATATACCGATAATGAAGGGAAAGAGAGAATAAATCATAGGATATCTTTAAAAAGAGCACAGCTTATAAAAGATTTTCTCGTTAAAAAATTAAATGTGTATAAAGACCGAATTCTGACGGAAGGTTTAGCCGCAAGCTCACCTATAGCTGATAATGGATCTGAAGATGGGAGAAGGCGAAACAGAAGAGTTGAGATCATGCTGCAGAAAAAGCCGGATTCAGCGGGAATAATTACCTCCATTCTCAGAGATGTTTTCACCAAGGCACCTCAGGATATAAGTTTTCAAAGAGCAAAATTGCATGAGCCGCTTTTTAATCTTTTTCGGTTAAATACAGGAGATAGTTCTGATGCAAATATCACGTTGAGAGATAAAAGCAGGTTGAATATAGGTCCGAATTCATTGATGATAATTTATGATTATTTGAGAAGTGAAAAATTCGATTCCAAAAAAGGTAAAAATCGTGAAGTAAGATTGCTGACAGGTTTTTTAAGGACCAAGCTTAATGATATCAGAAATAAATTTCGTGTTAAAACTCCTGCATGTGAGATAAATTCAGGATCCAGAGTGATCTTAGTTGATATTTCCAAAGATAAAAAATCCGCCGTTTCTGTTTTCGACGGGAAATCGGAAGTAATTGCCCGGGAAAAGAGTATCTCTGTTCCCGAAGGTTATGGAACGTTTGTGAAAAAGGGCGAAGAACCGGCACAGCCCGAACCTTTGCCCAAATCTCCTGAAATCATCTCTCCTGAAAATATCGAATTTTTTATCTCGGAAGAATTGAACAAAAAAGAGGCAAATATTGTTTTTAAATGGAATTCAACTGAAAACAGTAACCATATCCAGGTTGCATCCGATAGAGATTTTGAGAAAATATTATTGAATAGAAAGGTTGACGGGAAAACCTTGACACACTCTTTCAAAGCAGGAAAATATTTTTGGAGAGTTGCAGGGATCAACGGCAGCGGTATTGAGGGATATACAGCCGTATCATCTTTTACCGTGAAACCGAAAAAAAGTAATATCCCGCTTGATATAACTCCGGCTGTTTTTTATTCTCCCGGGAAAGCACATGATGCGGCTGATGTAGTAAAAAGGCCTTTTATTAATATTGAAGGTAAAACCTTGGTCGGTTCTTCCATAGTTATAGACGGGATCAATGTTAAAATCAGTGAAAACGGAAGCTTTTCACATAAAATAAATCTTCATCGAGGTTGGAATTTGTTGAATCTAATTGTAAATCATGCCGGATATATAGCTAAAAACGGATGGATATCAATATGTTATTATCCCGGCTTGAAACATTCGGGATTATTTAAAAACAAGAAAAACTGATTGTCTGCCAATCCTGCTATGAAAAAAAGATTCAGTATAAGAGTTCGCTTTATCACATTACTGATTTTATTAACTGTTATCCCACTGATAATTACAGGTTATATTTTAACAAAGATAAACGAACGGACTATCAAATTGCAGATAAAAGAGTCTCAACTTTTCCTTTCGGTCAGATTAACGGATATAACAAAATCAATCCTCGAAGATACCTGTTCCGAATTGAGAGAGATAGCAGGATTTTTAAATGATAAAAATTTGTCTTCTTCTCAGGCAATAAGATTGGCAAAGTATAAATTATCAAATTCTTCAAACATAAATATGGTGAATATTTACAATAAAAGAGGGGACTTTATCGATTCATTGATATCCGTTGATTTTGTGAGCGGAGTTAATATGCCGAAGAAAATCGATCTTTCGATTTTAAATTCTCTAAAAGACAATAAATGTATCCCGAATTCCGTCTTTGTTAAAAACAAAAAAGTTTTTTTGGAGGTATTCGGAGTATGGGAAAATGGCTCCGGAACAGAAGGAATATTTCGTACGTTAAACGAGATTACCGGCTTGTCATATGATCTGAAGAGGATGATAAGAGAGAATTCGGTCTATGGATTCGATTCTGCATATATATTGGATAAATATTTTAATATTATTGCAGGAACTGAGGATAAAAAGATTTCGGAAAAGAGCAGTTCTGCAATTAATAGGGCGATAAAAAAATTTTTTAAAAACAAAAAAATTCCGAATAGAAATATCGGAATATCATTTGATCTTAATTATTCCGGATCGGATCTTCTTGTTAATATTGATATTATCCCGAGATTAAACTGGATACTTGTTTCCACTCAACAAAAAGATACTGCATACAGGTCCCTTTATTTAATGCAAAGGAAAATATTTTTTATAGCAATAATCTTTATTGTTATTGCAGTGATTTTGGGAGTTTTTCTCGGGAATCATCTCAGTTCTCCTATTTTAAAAATTGCAGAAGGTGCCAGGAAGTTTGCCCGAAATGATTTTTCATTTCGAATTAAAGGCATAAATTCAAAAGATGAGATAGGGGAAGTTGCAGGTGCATTCAATTTTTTGGGGGAGTCGCTTGAAGAGTATGATACAAAGATCAAAAAAGAAGTTGCGATAAGATCCGATCTGTCCAGATATCTTGCACCAGAGCTTGTTGAGGCTGTTCTTGAGAGAAGAGCGGATCTTAGTCTTGGAGGGAAGAGAGGGAAGATCGTAGTGCTTTTTGCAGATATAGTCGGATCTACCAGGATTACCGGGTCAAGACCTCCCGAGCAGGTAGTTTCATTATTAAATGAACTGTTTACGATTTTAACTGAAATAATCTTCAGGAATAACGGAATGGTGGATAAATTTATCGGAGATGCGGTCATGGCACTTTTCGGAGTTCCCGAGAGTGATCCCGATGCGGTGAAAAACAGTGTAAATACTGCAAGGGAAATGTTGCAATGGCTTGAAGTGGGAAATAAAAAATGGAAAAAAGAGTTGGGACTTACGATAAAATTATCAATCGCAATAAATTATGGAGAGGCGATCATTGGTAATATCGGAAGTGAAAAGAGAATGGAGTTTACTGCAATCGGAGATGTGATCAATTCTGCGGCAAAAATAGAAAAACTTGCGTTGGAAAATCAGATACTTATCACGAAAAGTGTTTTTGATAATTTGGATGAAAAAAGCGGTATCCGTCAGGCAGGGATTTTTAAAGTTCCGGGTATCGAAAATGAAGTTGAACTTTTTGAAGTTTTATAAAAATGAGAGAAAAAAGTGAATGAATTTAAAGGATATTTAATAGCGGGACGAT
This sequence comes from uncultured Clostridia bacterium, assembly GCA_964633415.1. Taxonomy (GTDB): domain Bacteria; phylum Acidobacteriota; class Aminicenantia; order UBA2199; family UBA2199; genus CAZNLS01. The sequence goes on from CAZWFY010000065.1 coordinate 9,849, forward strand.
ATCGGATTGAGAAAAAATTAGCGGAAGGCGGGATGGGAAGGATCTTTCTCGCAAAGGATAATATTTCAAAAAAGAAGGTTGTCATAAAAAAACTTCATGTTTTAAACAGAAATAGAGAGTTTGAAAAAAGATTTGAACATGAGTCCGAGGTTTTAAAAAGAATAAATCATAAAAATATAATCACTATTTATGACTATTTATCATGGAAGAATGATTTTTATATGGTTTTGGAATATCTTGACGGAATAACTTTAAGAGATAGGCTGGAACAAAGAGATCCCATGTCGATGAACGAGATATCCAATATTTTCACCCAACTTCTTGACGGACTTGAAACCGCACATAAAAAATCAATTGTACACAGAGATCTGAAACCTTCAAATATTTTTTTGATCGCAAGAGAGGGATATCCGGATAAAGTAAAGATACTGGATTTTGGTATTGCAATTTTTACAGACACCGATATGAACAGCAGATTGACAAAGACCGGTGACCTTATCGGAACTCCGATGTATCTTTCGCCTGAACAGATTGTAGGAAAAAGAAATATTACAGCTCAATCGGATATATATGCTTTAGGGATCATTTTGTATGAGATGATCAGTGGATTCCCTCCTTTTAAGGGTTCTAATAATGTTGAATTGCTGTTAAATAATCTTTATAAGGTTCAGGATGAAGTTAATCGTTCCGATCTTATAAACGATCCGCTTTTTTTAAAATATAAGGATGTAGTTGACGGGTGTTTGAAAAAGAGTGTGGATGACCGGTTTAGATCGGTTAATGAAATACGGGATTTTATTAACAGTAAATACAAACCCGTAAGATCAAAAAAGAAGAGTGTGGAATTTCTTAGAAGTGAAAGGCAGAAGAGATCTTTTGTTAAACCCGCTTCGTATGACGGTACTTCAGGATTTACAACTTTTGTGAACGGGATAAAGGGAAGTAGGAATAAAGTAACGGTTAAATTGGAAAACATTCGTAGAAATACTATGATCTCTGTTTTTGAAAACCGGAAAATGCCTGTTGATAAATCAATTGTACCTCTGCTAACGATTTCAAATTTTGATCTGATGCAGGTAGAGAGTCCTTTTGCGGGAGATATTAAAAAACTGGAGCGACCGGATATTTTTATTCTAAACGGTGGAAATAGCGAAAATCTGAAGTTTATTAAACTTTTAAAGTCTGAATTACGAATCTCTTCCGTCCCTGTTATGGTGTGCGGAGGTGAGACTGATCTTGGTTTTATTGCATCTGCAATTAATGCCGGAGCGAATGATTATATCTCTTTCCCTTTCACTCCCGAAGATATACTGAAAAAGATATCCGTTCATAAAATTGAATAATATTAATAGTGGAAGTATAATATATACAAGTGATTGAAATTTGATTCACGGGAAAGGAAAATGAGTATAAAGATCCGGAGTGTTATCTTTTTTATTATACAGTTTGTTTTTATTTTTTCTTTATTCGGTCAATGGGAAAATTCTCTTGTCGAATATTATCCGCAGCCGGTTCTGTCAAACGGGTCTGCCGATGCCTATTACCCCTCTGTAATATTTGATCCGAATTCATTTGGTGAGAGTGCCGGTGATACTATCGGTTCAACACCTAATGTTTATTCTGTTGATCCATATTATAAAATGTGGTTTTCCAACGGCTCCGGCATCGGGTTTGCGTACTCTTCCGATGGGATCAACTGGGTGATCTGCAGCGGGTGTTCACTTACAGGGTTGACACACCCTCATCATGTTGCACTTATCTATACCGGTACAAGATACTATATATGGTATTGGGATACCGCTAATCTATACTCGCAAACAGCAATAAGATATGCGGATAGTTCGGATGGAATAGGTTTTTCAAATGATCAGGCAACGGCAGGAAATCTTATTACGGGAGTTTCTCCGGATTGGAACAGAGGGTCGTATGGTCCCTGTCAGGTTTTTTATAATCCCGGGGCTTCAAATAT
>CAZWFY010000066.1:0-10949 GCA_964633415.1 uncultured Clostridia bacterium
CAATGGATGAGAATCCATTAACCAATCCTTAATTTTATCATTCATATTCACACCTCCATTGATTCAAATTTTTTAATATACACCAGTTCTTTTTTCTCTACTTCTCTTACCCCATATAAAAAATCATTTTTACTATATCTTCACTAATAAACATTTTAAGTGTAAATGTATTTTAAAGCAGAGAGAAATTCTTTAGGAAAGACCCTATTTTGCTGCCGTATTAAACAATTGAATACCGAAGTAGATACCGGAAACAACTCCTGCAATATTAAGAAAAACAACAATAAATTCAGCTACTTTGTCATTTAACAAAATATCTCTGTTCTGATCTTCAGATGAAGGATAATAATTTACAAAAGTTTCCCGATCAGTCTGTTTTTTATTGGAAAAGTATAGAAAGATGCTAAATATTATGACCAGAAGAGGTATTCCCCCCATCAGAATAAGAAAGATACCGGGTATTAACCAACCAATTATAATTTTCGAATGATCTCCCTTCCAAATTGCATACTCCATAAAATTGTATCCAAGTGATAAAAAGAGTGCAGACCATAAGAAAAGCAAAAGTTTAACTCCTCCTATTTTTCTGCCATTAAAAAAATAGATAAGAATTCCAAACATACTCCCAAAAATTGATACGGGGATAACCCAGAACCATTCCGGTGCATGATGAGCGATCTGATACGAACCCCCGGAAGCAACAAAATCTCCCGAATTCATTATTCCGTTCATTCCCAAATATAGCAGAACCAGACCGATCACCGTCACAGTGAGACCGATAAACATCCATACGCATTTATTGAGAAAAGAAAAGAGAGACAGCTGTTCTCTGTCTATATTGACATAAAAAGTAGCAAAGTTAAATAGACGATTTATATTAGACATTTACCCCCCCGACAATTAATATAGCACCTTTAAAAATAATTGTGAAATTCAACCCATAATCAAAGTTTTTTTCAACACATTTCCTTCTTCTTGATCTTTTACATTTGATATGAAAAATATTTGTAATCGCTTTTATGAACAGAATATCTCAAGTTGCATTTTCCCTGTTGAAACATCAAGATTTTGTATTCCATCTATAATTTCACCGTCAAACTGTATAGAAGAACTTCTATCAAATTCAATATTAAAAGAAGTGCCTTTAATGATTTTCAATCTTTTTTCCGGATCATTGCTTCTGTTTTTTATTTTATGAAGAAGATTAAAAGTATCTTTGAGTGAAACGGTATTGACAATACAGCAATCCAGAAGTCCGTCAAAAGAGGATGCATCGGGACTTAACTTTATCCCTTTTGCATATAACGGAGTATTGAGAAAAAGAAGAAGAGAGAATTTTAAAGCTCCTCTAAACTGCTCGGATCTGACTTTTATATTTTTCGGAATTTCACCGGAATCAAATGAGTGTTTAACTCCAAAAGCTCCACGAATAAATTCTAAGAAAGGAGTAGCTTTTGCAACCCGAGGATTGTTCTTTTTAAACTCTTCCAAATACCTGTTCACACTTACTCCGAGTCCTGCACTTAATGTTCCCAGGAATATTTTTTCCTTTCCGCCGTTAATTCTAAATGATCCCACATCCATCTTTTTTGTTTTATTCTCCTTTACGCAGGAAAATAGATCGGAGATATCACCGCACCCCAATCCTACCGGAATATCATTGGCAGATCCTGTTCCTACCATTCCCAAACGTGAGGATGATCTTCTAATTTCCAAGATCTTCTCCGCAACAAGCGAAAAAGATGTGTCTCCTCCGATGCAGACAATATCCTGATCTTTCATAGCCGATTCTTTTGCTTCATCAACCATGTGATGTTCCGATTGTGTGATAATAAAGTCATGATCCAACCGATAATTATTTAATACTTTCTTAATAAAATTCTCTTTTCTATTTGACCTTCCGCTTCCTGAAGACGGGTTAAACAATATTTTTATTGATCTCATTTTTTCCGATTATACCAGATTGGAAAATCTATAAATAATTTTATTAAATTATCTCCTTTCCAATGCTTTTATCCAATACACTTATGAGATCACTAAAAAACAGATTAAAATTCATGACTTTAAAAGAGATCCTTCCATTACCTAAAAAATCCGGTCTGTATTTTTCAAAAAAAACATCATTAAATTTTATTAAAGGAATATCTTCGGAGTTAAAATCAAAATCAATATGATCATAACTTAGACTCACACCTTTACAATTAAACCTTGAAGCAATAAATTTTGCCTTTCCAACCGCAAACAATCTATCAAAACCATTTGATTTGCTTCCGAATCTCGACTCAAGTTCCTTCATATATCCATCCAGTTCATCAAGAGAATCAACTTCGGAAATAGTTCTGTATATTTCTACTCTATCCGACATATTTTCCACAATCTTTTTATCAATAGAATATCGGAAACTCACATTGATCTGCCCGGTCCACTCCTCTTTCTTCTCTCCCTTTAGCTCTTCAATCGTCCTTTTAAGCAATGCATTGTAATATTCAAATCCCAAAGCTTCGATATGACCATGCTGCCTGTTACCGAGAAGAGAACCTGCACCTCGAAGTTTCAGGTCAAGCTCCGCAAGGCTGAAACCTGATCCGACTGAAGAGTGATCACGAATTCCATCAAGTCTCATTCTCGCTTTTTCCGTGACGTCAACATTTTTTGTGAAAAAATATGCATAAGCCTGCCTTGAGCTTCTGCCGATTCTCCCACGCAACTGATAAAGCTGAGTCAATCCATAGTTATCCGCTTCAATTATGATCAGAGTATTCACATGAGAAATATCTATTCCGTTCTCAATTATTGTAGTTGATAAAAGAACTGAATATTCTCCCTCGATAAAACTCATAAGATTTTTTTCAATCTCCCGATTACTCATTTTGGCATGAATTACCGTAACAGGTATTTCGGGAATCCATTTTTCAAGAAGACTTTTAAATGAAAATATTTTTTCGATCGAATTATAAACGATAAAAACCGCTCCTCCTCTCTCCGTCTCATTTAAAACCGCGGATATAACTTTCTCTTTAAAAAAAGGACCTATATAATTTTTCACAGCCAACCTACCCTGAGGCGGAGTTCTTATAACGGATATATCCTGAAGCCCTGCGATTGACATTGAAAGAGTCCTCGGGATCGGAGTTGCAGAAAGACTTAAGACATCAACATCTTCTCTCCCTCTTTTTAACTTTTCTTTCTGAAAAACTCCGAATCTCTGTTCCTCATCTATAATATACATCCCGAGATTCTTAAATTCGATTTTTCCGGATAGTAATGAATGAGTTCCTATCAGTATGTCGACCTTTCCCTCCTTTACATTTTGCAAGATATCTTTTTCTCTCTTTTTTGTAACCATCCTCGACAACATCTCAACTTTAACAGGCAGATGATTTAATCTTTTTTTAAATGTTTTAAAGTGCTGCATTGCAAGAATTGTTGTCGGGCATAATAGAGCAACCTGCCTGCCATTTAGTACAACTCTAAAAGCACCCCTTATGGCAACCTCTGTCTTTCCAAAACTGACATCACCGCATATCAGTCTCTCCATAGGATAGTTTTTCTCAAGATCTGCCATTACATCTTCGATTGCTTTTTTCTGATCCGGAGTTTCAATGAAAGAAAAAGTTTCAGCCAATTTTGATTCAAGCATTTCATCACCGGCATAAGAGAATCCTTTTATGGATCTTCTTTTTGCATAGAGATCCAATAACTCTTTCGCAAAAGTAACAATACTTTTTTTTGCCAGATTTTTTTTTCTACTCCAGCTTTTTCCACCGATCCTGTCCAGTGACTGGGGAATACCTTTTGATGAATAATATTTATTTAAAATATTTGCTTCATAAACCGGGACATAGAGAGTTTCTTTCGCAAAATATTCTATTTTAATAAACTCCTGTTCCACATCTCCTATTTTAATTATTGAAGTCCCTCTGAACTTTCCGATCCCGTGTGTTGAGTGAACCACATAGTCTCCCTCACTAAGTTCACCGATCACACGCTCTACAGTCAGATCATCCATGGAAATGTCTTCAGCCGGTCTGTAACGGAAGTTACGTTCGGTCAGAAATACTGTTTTTAACTTTAAATTTTCAAAAGAGAAGGGAATAATTTTATTTACCCCTGTAAACCAGATCCCGCCGTTTCTTAAATTTTCCCTTAGTGATGAGACCGGAGAGAGTATATAAATTTTTCTGTTATTTCTTGAATCTTCTTTCAACTGTTTAAGGTCTTCAGTTGAAAATTCCCTGATATTCTTTTTTGATCTGACTAACTCTTCATCTCCGCTTATTCCGTCAAAAATCCTGTTTATATTGATTCCCGATATATTTTTTTCAAATCCGTCAAAAATTGAATCCGGATCTTTCAGCGTTGAATTTTCCTTGTTCATCTCATAGATCTTCCTGAAATTTTCAATATATTTCTTCGATACCTGAACAGTGGAATCCTTATCCGAAATTATAACCCGCCCCCCTTTCATCAACTCAAGAAGAGATTCTGTATTCTCTTTTTCCAATAGATCCGCAAACTTTAGATCAGGTCCGAAATCTCTGCACGAAGGAATAGTTATTTTATCAATTTCATTTATTGAATATCTTGAAACTCTATGAAATGCAGTTATTGATTCCACTCTGTTTCCAAAAAATTCTATTCTAACCGGATTTCTATGTCCAGCAGGAAAGATCTCAACAACACCTCCCCTCTTTCGAAACTGTCCCGGACTTTCAACCCAATTCTCATGTGAATAATTCATATCTATTAATTTTTCAATAAATTTATCTCTGTTGAGTTTACTACCCCTGTTTATTTTCCTTATACTTCTCCCGAATTGTTCAACCGATCCCGGCGGAATCTTTAATGACAAAGGAGTTGTTATAACTATCCTTTTCTCCCCAGATCTACCTGTTTTGAAAAACTTAAATCTCTCTTCATTATAAACATGTGAAATAGTATTGTTAAAATAGGGATCTCTTGAAGGAAACGGCAACAATATAACTTCACGATCTATATTTAGAAGCTCTAACCACATATGAAGTTTAACTCTTGATTCTTCGGTAGCTAAATTTTCATTAACAATCCAGATAAGATCGCTTTTTAAAAAATATGAAATGCCTGCAACTATTAGTCCGTCAAGCTCCGGATCCGAATTCGCAATCTGCCCTTTTACCAAATCTTCGGTAAAACTCTTTATTAAACTTTTAGAAAATATTTTTTCGATCATTAAAATTTATTTTTCGATTATCGGAACCCGCTTCCGATTCATTGTCACGGATTATTAAACTTTTTTAAGAATATACTTTTTTTTACTTAAATTCAAATCATAGAAATATCTTTAAGGTTTCTCCGTAAAGTTTTAATAGCTTTACTTAAAACTTTTTTTCTTAATTCCTTGTTTTTCAACTTGCATTGCCAAATAGTTATAACTCTCCAACCTTCCTTTTTCAATACGGATTTATTCTTATTGTCTCTTTCGATATTCCCGTTAATTTTTTCTTCCCAGAACTTCTTCCTTGTCTCGGGTAATTTTCCCGCAGGACAATTATGACCGTGCCAAAAGCACCCGTTAACGAAAATAACGGTTTTATATTTGGGTAAAACAATATCCGGTTTTCCCGGTAAATTTTTAACATTTTTCCGATATCTGAAACCGCTTGCAAACAAAAACTTTCGTACCAATATTTCAGGTTTTGTTTCTTTTCCGGAAATTTTTGACATTATTTCGGAACGCTTTTGTTTTGTGAAAATATCAGACATTATTTAATTCTTCATATTTTTCTATAAATTCCTTATGATAATTTTTGGCATTCTTCAATAAATCACTATAGCTTTTAAAATAAGCATCATTATTATTTTTATATGCTTCAGCTTTTTTTTGAGTTTTTGGAGTATCCGAAAGTTTTCCTCCGACAATAATACAGTAAACTTTTTTCGGAAACTCATTTCCAATTTTTTTCTCAATAAATGAAACATATTCCAAAGCTTGATCCAAATTTTTATCACTAATAATACTTTTAGGTCGTTTTAATTCGATAATGAACAAACTTTCGGAAAAATCAACACATAAAAAATCAATACGTTTGTTACTCTCGCCCTTGATCAATTCGGAACCAAACTTTTCTTTTAATAACTTTGAATATGTCACTTCATCTTTAAAGTTCATAATTCTCGGATCCAAAATCCAAGGAAACTCTCTTAAAAAATTATGTAACTCTGGAACCTCTTTTGAGTTTTCTTCAATATGTTGTTTGAATTTTTTAATTGTTTCTATTCTAATTTTAGCAATTTTGTAAAGTTCACGACTTTCAATAACTTGCCATTCCTTAAATAAATCAATCAGTTTAATAGGGTCAGATATTTTACTTTCTTCGATATCATGTGCTAATTCTTTAAAAGACTCAAATCTAAACGAATCCATAGTAAACTTAATAAGTTCGGAACTTTTCTCTTCATCTATTCCTTCACTTTTAATAATTGATTTGACAATTTTGTTTGCCAATTTTCTTTCATATTTTGGCAAACCATTTAACCAATTATCAACATCAACTCCATACAGTGTTTTAATATTATTTTTTTTTTTATCTTCTTTTATTTTTTTTACTTCATTGAAAAAACTACGAATTAACTCACTTAAAGAAGTCCTTAATCTTCTTGCTATTTCACATTCCCAATTAAGTGATTGTCTATTCGTTGAAATTAATTCTTCCCTGATTTCATCTATAAAATCCACATTTAAATAACCTGTTATGTACGCATATCCGTGACTTGTTGCTTTGATATCATAAAAAGAAGGCTTATTTACCAGTTTCCCTCTTGAAAAAAGTGCTATTCCTCTGTCTTTTTCGAGGATAGTTTTCTGTGATGAAAACAATATTCCGTTTATTGATCGTTCAGAAAAATAGTTTTTTAAATCCTCATCTTTAATATCTTCTGGGATTTTTATTGAAAATTCCATATTAAATTTTTCATATTTTAATTTATTGGTCATTTCTATGATTTTATTATTATATTTTAAAACAACTTTAAAATCACTTCCGTCAAATATTGTAAAATATTTCGATAAAGATATTGCTAAACTATCAATATTAAAAGCTGATTTCCTTTTCAACCTCTTTAGTTTTATTGTTGTTCGGTTGTTTTCTTTTGAAGATATATTATATTCTATAAGTTCGGGGTTATATTTTTTTTCTTGATTTCCTTGATTTTGTAATTCATTCCAATCCAATCTAAAAACATTTTTAATCCCTTCACAAACTGTCTCAATAATTATTTCTTCTGCCACTCCGAAAAAAGCAAGTTTTCCGAGTCCTTTTTTGCCAATAACTTTTCTTTTTTTATTTTTAGAAAACTCTCCTTTTTCTTCATCCAATCTCCTGTTTCTACCTATTTGTAAAAACTTGTCATTTATTTCTTTAAACATCATTCCATGACCATTATCCGACAATATTATTTCTTTTTCATCGTTATCAATGAATTCGATTTCAACTATTGTAGCTTCAGCATCGTATGCATTTGCAACCAATTCAGCGATTACAGGAGGCATTGATGAGTACATATTAAGTCCCAAATGAGTAATAACATTCGGATCAAAACTCATTACTAGTTCTTTTTCACTTATTGTCATTTATCTCTCTTTTATTATGTTTATGATACTTACAATCTCTTTATAATCATAATTCTCTTTTTTTAACCATCGTAATAAAAAATATTCATACGCTTTTATTCGATATTCTACAGTATCTCCACCAAAATTACATTTGGCAAATAAATTTAATTTATTTTTATAATCTGATTTGCTTTTAATTTTTTGTTTTTCGTCTTCCGATATATCGGCTCTTGTTAAGACATCATCACTCCAAATAATTTCTTCAGGAATATTTTTCGGGAGAAAGAAAACATTGTCGTGATGATATTTTATATATTTTAGCATTAATTCAATTTTTTGATCTTCTCTACCCCCACTCTCCCCACCATCAACAGCAAATTCAATACTTTGTTTTACAACATCATTTATTTTTTGCTTTAAATTCTCAACAGTTTTATCTCTTTCTAATAAATCATCAACACTTATTTTGTTTGTTTTTTGATCTCCGTCAAAAATTACAAAATGGTTATTACTTTCTTCTTTTGAATAAACCAACATAAACTCTTTCTTTATTATACTTTCCCCGTTTGGGAAATACTTTATCTCAAACAATTCGGAATTTCCGGTTTTCCCAAGTACCTTTTCTACAATCATTTTTGCCAATATATCTTCAACAACAATAACTTTCTTATCGGTTATACTTCTGCCGATATAAACAAAAGCATTTTCCGGATGAACATTTTCTATAATATTTACTTTCCCTGATTCTTGATTTTCATAAAAAATCTTAATCGCTTCTTTTGGCATCTCCTCAATAATATCGGGTGAATGCGTTGAAATTACAACCTGCAATTTTTTTCTTTTTATTTGTTCCAAAATAAATGTAACAAGCCGTTTCTGAGCTAACGGATGCAAAGATGTTTCCGGCTCATCCAATAATACTAGACTATAATCTTCTGTAGAATACAAATCATGAACCAATTTTACAACCGCCGTTTCACCGCTTCCGGCGTATGCTTCCGAGTAACTTAAATTATTTGTTTTGTATCTAATTGCAAACCCCATTCTTTTATCATAAATGTTATGTTCTGTTATTTTTGTTTCGGTATAATTCTTACCGAGAATATACCTAATACTACTGAGTTCACTTGAGGTTAGAGTTGTAGTCCGTTTCACTTTTCTTGTTCTGAAAATTATCTCAGTATTATCCTCAAAAGCTTTTTTTAATCTGGAAGCATATTTTCTAATAACATCTTGTTTTGATTTCAATGTCTTAGTATTTGGTTTTGAACCGAAATAAAAGTATTTATCATAAGCACTTAATGAATATCTAAAATCCATATGGTAAACAGATCTTGAAATGGGATTCCATCTGTCTTTTGTAGCTGAAGTATCTCTCTTGTCATCCCCCTCCTGTGGAGGTATCATAAAATATTTCTTGTATGGTCTTGAGGGCTCCCAATAATCTAAATCAATTTTCCCTGTTTTTTTATCTTTTACTTGGATTCTTAATTTAATAACTTCGACAATCTTTTTTGAATACTCAGCAAAATATGAATAAATAAAACAATGTCTATTTGTTTTTATATATTCAATAGGGTCGAGTGCAGTATCAAACCAGTAAGTAGCAATACTATAATTTCGTGGTGCTCCGTATAAAGCGTGTAAAAGCGAACTTTTACCGGAACCATTTTGACCTACAATAAAAGTTATTGGGAAAGTAAAATTTACTTTTAAATCTTTTTCGAAATTCTTAAAAAACGGGAATCTTATATATTCAATATATTTTTTAAAGATATTTCTAACTTTATCTTTTTCAAATATTTCTTTTATTTCATTGAGAAGTTTTTTCCCATTTTTTTCCATCCAATACCCCTCTCAAAATAGATTCTCCTATTCTTCTTGCAAATTCAGGCGGAACGGCATTTCCTATCATTCTTGCATTCGCTTGCATATTTTCGGCATAAAAAACATAATTTTTCGGAAAAGTCTGTAATGTAGCTCCTTCTCTTAAAGATATTGCTCTGTTTTCTTCCGGATGACCGAAACGACCGTTAGAAAAACTAATAAATCTTGTCGTTATTGTAGGTGCGGGTTTATCCCAACTCATACGGCTGTAACTATCACCGAATCCTTTTCCTTTAAAATATTTTCGCTTTTTTATCGAATTTCCTCCGTTTTTCGGAGTTTTTGATAGTGTTTCCAAATTTTCTTTGCTTAACCCCGATACCGAATGTTGAAAGCTCGTATTATCTTTATAACCGGCATTAACTTTCGGGAAACCGTTTTCTTCTCCGATAAAATCTCTTACAATATGTCTTTCATTAACTTTCTCGGGAATAATTTTATTATTTGTTACTCTAGAAGCTATCAACGAAAATCTCTTTCTTGTTTGAGGAACACCATATTCATTCAAATTAAAAATATCATAGTGCACTTTATAACCGCGGTATTCCAGATCATTTACAAATTCTTTTAACCCGCTTTCTTCCGATTTTCGTTCCAAACCCGGAACATTTTCCACCACTACAAATCCCGGATTAAAATATTTCACAAATCTGTGAAACTCTTTTAACAAATCTTTCGATTGTTGAGATTTCTTTTTTTCCGTTTGAATAATAGACCAATATTGACAAGGACTGCAGCCTATAAAAATCAAATCATCATCATTCCGTTTAACACCCGTATATTCGGTTAAATCAATTTCTTTTAATTTTAAAACATCCGCTTGAATGAATTTTGAACCCGGATTATTTTTCTCGTATGTTTCCTTAACATCGGGATCATTATCGATACCGGCAATAACCTTAATTCCGGCTTGACGCATACCATTGGTCATACCTCCGCCGGAACAAAAAAAATCAACTGCTTTTAGCTTCATTTCAGTAAATAAATAAAATTTTCATAACATACATTATTTTACTATCACTTTTAATTTGATCAAATTCTTCCCTTTTCCCATAACCAATTAATCGGTATTATTTCCTGTTAATTTATACCATCAAATCAAACTAATAACAACAATTTTCATTTTCTTATCAAATTTCCTTTATATATTTTTCCGGTAATTTTGCTTGTCTTTTTGACAATATCGTTTTTTTATAAGTTTTCAATTTAAAATCCTTGCAAAATGTGTAGTTCATAATTTAGAGTTTTTACCAAATCATAATACGGAAACCATATTTTTGTGTTTACAATTTTCGAGCAAAGAATACGATATTATCAACGCCTCCCAAGTAAAACCAATTTAATGATCTAATGTGCAAGGAGATATGAATAAGTTAAAACTCCATTCCCTATAAATATGTTAGTTCCTTAAAATTCAATATTTTTTACAACTCCGATTGATTTATTACTTAAAACATCTCTTATATTCAAA
>CAZWFY010000067.1:0-10048 GCA_964633415.1 uncultured Clostridia bacterium
AATATACTTTGGAGAGCGACGGCTCACAGATATACGATTATTTTCATAGAGTTAAGCTTTTAAATTCTACAAGAGGTTTTGGAGAAAGCTTTATAAAGTATAACCCTGAATTTCAGAAGTTGGTAGTAATCAGTTCGGTTACTACAATGGCAAACGGAAGGAAGGTGAAAACTCCTAAAAACGGCTACAATGAAGTCCTTCCACGTGAAGCAAAAAGATTTTCAAATTTTTCTGATCTTAAAGAGATGGTTATTTCTCATACCGGCATTGAAAAAGGTGCGGAAATTGAATTAAGATACAGAATAATTACAAAAAAGGGATTTATACCCTATTTCACAGGAAAAGAATTTATCACAAAAGGAATTCCCGTAGAAAAATATACCCTTGTAATTAAATTACCTGAAAGTGAAGAATTACATTACAAAGCTTTTAACTGTTTTTTAAAACCGGAAAAAACAGTTGAGAACGGAACAATGAATTATTTTTTCCATTTGGAAAATATCGAAGCACACAGACAGAATCTCTATGTTAAAAACTATGACAGACCTTATATTCTTTTTTCAAATTTAAAGAATCCTAAAAAACTGTTTCCGGATATTTTTCACAATAAAGATGTCTGTAAAAAAATAGAAGATACGATTTTGAAAATTAAGAAAAAAAATATTTCAGAGAGGGAACTACTAAAATCCATTAAAAGAGAAATAATAGATACATATGAGAATTGTTCTATTGATCTTAATCTTTCAGGTTTTAAATTAAGAAGTGTTAATAATATTGTGGAATCCGGTTATGCTACTTCATACGAAAAAGTTTTGATTTTGAAAAAATTACTTGATAGATTCGGTTTTAAAAATAGGATAATATCCCTTTCTCCCAACTTTAAAACATCCTATAATTTATTCTCTTATCTTAACTCCACCGGTTTGATTTTTAAAGTAAATTCGAACGGAGAAGATATATACATTGATCCGAGTAAACCGGGAACAGATTTCCATGTTACAAAATATTACGATATACCACTCATTGACACTGATACAGGAAAGATTTTACCCGGCATAAAGCATAATATAAAGACAGACAGTCTAATTCTTAATGGAGAAATTTTGCTTAAAAACAATAAGATTACGGGCAATCTTCGGGTTTTCACTTCCGGCTCGTTTTTTGGTTATTCCGGATTCTTAAAAGATAAAAATTCAATCTATAAAAATAGTATAAGAAAAATATTTTCCGTATCAAAAGTAAAAAATATAAAAATTTTAAAAGTAACACCTCTATTTGCGGAATTTTCGGGAGATTTTGAGACTAAACCGGTAGATTGTGCATATAAGGAGTTTCTTTTTTTAAAGAATTTTTTAATACCAAAAATATCGCAGGATATGGTGAGCGGAAAACAAATAGTATATCCGATAACAATTTCATCTCCTTTTTTTGTAAAGGTTTCTCTATCTTTTGCTATAGATGATAAATATGTTATCGATGTAATTAAGCAAAATACAAAAATTGACAATAATGTAGGTACATTCGAGTATTCGGTAAAAGAAAAGAAAAAAAATCATTTGGATATTTATCTTAAATTCGAATTAAAAAAAAGAAAAATTTGTAAAAGCAACTATCTTAACTTAAAGCATCTTGTAAATACCGCATTAGGTCGAAAAATCCAGATAATTCTTAAAAAAAAATAGTATCCTGTAATGCAACCGATTGAAAGATTTCAAATTATTTTTTTTCCGGTAACAAAATTCTTTTATAAATTTATAAATTCACATTTCCATTACGGGTCGAAAGCCTATGCTTCCATGATAAAAACTTCTATAGTTACCACCTCTAAATGAACTTCTACATGCACCTTCACTCCTTCTGAAACTTCCTCCACGGACTATTTTCCATAGTCCGTTCGAGGGTCCCGGAGGATTATTATATGGAGTGACACTATAGTAATTTGCTTCATACCAATCACTACAATATTCCCATACATTGCCCGCCATATCACAAATTCCATAGGGCGAATTGCCATCCGGATGAGAACCGACTATCTGCGGTTTATTATCGTTGTTGTTAGTGTTCCAGTTTGCCAAATTACTATCAGGTGATTGATCTCCCCAAGGATATATTCTTTTATCCGTACCCCTTGCAGCTTTTTCCCACTGGGCTTCTGTCGGCAAATGGATATTCCTCCCTGATTTTTGTGATAACCAGTCACAATAAGCCTTTGCATCATTCCACATTATATTTACAACAGGAAATTTACCCCTGGGAAGAAATTTATGCCCATATATTTCATTACTCGGTTTTTTTCTGCCCGTCTCATCACAAAACTTATCATATTGCTCAAAAGTGACTTCATATTTTGAGATATAATATTCGTTAAGATGAACCTTATGAAGAGGTCTTTCGTCGGCTTCACCAATATTTTTATCATCACCCATCTCAAATTCTCCGGCAGGTATTCTTACCCACTCTATATCCCTGTAGGGCTCTTCCGGAGCAGGTTTCTCCTTTTTTCTCTTAAATATCAGAATAGCAGCAACAAAAGATACCAATACGGCACAAGTGATCATCAACACTAATTTTTTCTTTTTTTTATATGTTTTCCTTCTCCCTACCTTTTCAATAAGTCGTTTTACTTTGAATTTTTTATCCTTAAATATCGTTTTATAACCCGCTATTTTGATCGGATTTAATTCTACGACAAGATGATCCGGTCCATTAAGGTAGAGAGAAGGTATTCCTTTCAGATTTGCAGCTTCAATAAGCTGTTTTAAAAAAGACAGGGATATTTTCGATTTTTCTTCATTTCCAAGTTTCGTATAACACGATGCTAACATTAAAAATATCTTTGCCTTAAATACAGGTTTTTCAACAGGAGCGAGTTCCAGACAGGTATTTAAATGAAATACAGCTTCTTCATAATCCCCCTTTTCATAGGAGGTTACGGCATTATGATAAAAGGAACTTAAAACCGAATCCGAAGGTGTTGATATCTCAGGAAGTAAAATTAAAAGTGATAAAAGAATTGCTATCATTTTTATTGAAGTTTTGCTCATAGCTACCTCTCTTTTTTAATAATATACATTGGACATCACTATTTCAATTGAAGTGATATTGATCGGGTCTCCCCAAGCTCTACTACCACAAGGTAATATTTTTTATTCTCTTCATTTTTTATTCTAATCTCTTCGGTAGCTTTTATTAAAACTTTTCTTCTCTTTTTTATATCAACTTTCCGGTTTTTCATATCTTCGGTAATAATAAAGATATCTGCATTTTTCCCCACAAATGCTTCCGGGAATTCCACTTCAAAACTATTTTCCTTTTTCCCTTCCGTTTTTTTAATGTTTATCTTAGCATTAACCACTTTGGCTATCAGATTACTCCATTTCCCGCCTTTGGCAAGATTGTAGGCAAATACTCTCTTTTGAAGTTTATCCATATCACTATATTTTTTTTTAAGTTCGGTATATTGAACGGTCTTTACATTAACCCCCTTTCTTTTACACCTTATCTTTATATGGAGGTTTTTCTTTATATTTTCAGGGATAAGAAATGATAATTCATAATATGCCGAAATATTTTTCTTTATCTTCTCTACTATCTCCACCGTATTGGTGCCTGTGAAATATTTCCCGCCGCTCTCTCCCGCAAGATATTTCAAACTCATATCTCCGGAAACATTCGGTTGAAAGGTATCGGAAGGTTTTGCAGAATTTATTGAATAAAGAACCGAATTTCCTTTATTAACGGCTTTTACAATATCCTTAAGATATCCCAGCATCAACCCGGATATTAAATTCGCATATTCATTTCTTCCCTCGGAATTATAAAAGGTCGACCACTGTTGAAATTTCCTGTCGCTATCACTATCTGAAGATTTCTTCTCCTCTCTTTCATATAACTTATAGCCTATATTGAAAGCACCTTTAGCCATTCCTTCCGATATTAAAAATACCATCTTAGGTCTTGTTATTGATTTTAATGCATATTTGAATTTTGACAGCAGTTTGCTATACCTAACAATCAGATTTCGATATGCCATTCTTTCGGAATCAAGATGTATATTACGTAAAAACATAAAACTTTTTGTCTCCTGTTCCGTTACACCGTAGAAGTCGTTGCCAAGGCTGCCACGCAACAGTTTCTGGCGGAATAGTTCATTTGACCACTTGTTAAAATTCAGTTTAAGAGACTTAATTCTTTCAACTAAAATTTTGTTTCCGGTTTCAGGTCCGCCTATATAATTCAATCCCTTCAAAGGATGGATCTCAATTACTACGAACCTATCCCCCTCTCTGCCTTGTAGAATGAGTTTCTCAGCTATCTCTTTAGTCCTTCTGTATCCATCTCTGCTGTTGAATACAGAGTCGATGAGTATAAAAATATACCTCTCCCGGACAACTTTTTCCCTTTTTATATCTTCTGTTTTTTTTTCTTTATCGGAATAACTTTCCTCTCCTTCCAGAGAATATCTATTCAATGAATTTATCTCTACAGACTTTCCTTCAACATATAGAACGAGGTCTCTTTTTTTCAGATCGAAAACGGGATCACCCTTTTTATCTATGGCAAATACAGGAATAATGACAGCATTAACACTTAAATCATATTTTAATTTAATATCATTCCCATATAAATATAAACCGGATTTAAAAAAACCATTTAGGCAAAAAACAGAAAAAATTATCACAATAAATACAAAATTAAATATTTTTTTCATGTTCTACTCCCTTAACATAAAGATATTAACTTTTTTTTACAAATATTTCCATTCTTTCAAATTAGTAACTAAAAATTTTAAAAAAATTTGGAATTTAAACTTTTTTCAGCAACTCTTTTATCATTTTAACCATTTCCATTCCGTCTCTTGTAAAGTATACACCTATCTCATCAGCCATCTTTTTAGTAACAACCGCACCCCCGATAAATATCTTGACATCTTTTAATCTTTCATCGGATTTTATCATCTCAACACTGTTTATAAGAGAAGGTATCGTTGTTGTCATCAAAGTCGATAAAGCAACTATATGAACCCCATTCTTAACGGCTTCTTCTGCTATTTTTCCGGGAGGTACATTTTTACCGAGATCAATAATCTCATAATTAAAACTTTCAAGAATACTTGTCAGAATATTTTTTCCGATATCGTGAATATCTCCCTTAACTGTGGCAAAGAGTATTTTAATGTTTGTTTCAGCACTTTTTTTCGGAAGATTTTTTTTTATCTCCGGAAGAATTGCCTTAACAGTATCGGCTGAAGCTATTAGATGAGGGAGAAAATATGTTCCCTCCTGATATCTTTTCCCGACTTCATTCATCGCCGGGATAATATATTTTTTTATTATCTCGACAGCCGACTCTTTAGTCAGAACCTCGGCAACACTCCTAACGGCACTTTGAGTATCACCGTTTATCACATCCTCCTTAAGATCCTGTATATCATTTTTCTCTAAAGATTTATCCTGTTTCTTGACAATTCCCGTCTCATTGGAAAGCTTTTCCGCAAAATCGGTAACTCTTTCGGCCGAACTCTCCTTAAGCAGATTTATAGTTCTTATCATATCCGTAATCGGTTCCGAAAGAGGATTTGCAATAACCATATCAAGCCCCGCACCTGCGGCCATTCCGAGAAATACCGGATTTATTATCTCTCTTCCCGGAAGTCCGAAAGATACATTTGATATTCCGGCAACCGTCATATTTTCAGGGAATCTATCTTTTAACAGTTTGATCGTATTGATTGTTGTCTTTGCGGCATCATGATCACTCCCTGCACTGATAACAAGAGGATCAAATATAATATTCTCTGCATTGATACCCTCTTTTTTTGCACTATTAAAGATCTTTTCGGCAATCCTCAGTCTTTCCGAAGATTTATCCGGGATCCCTTTATCATCGAGAAGTGCAGCAATAAATGCCATATTGTATTTTTTAACAAGCGGCAGAATCATTGCAAGACTCTCCTCTTCTCCCGAGATGGAATTAATCACACCCTTTCCCCTGTTCAGTTTACAAAACTCTTCTACAACTTTCTCATCCGTGCTGTCAATAAACAGAGGGATGTCAACCATATTCTGAACACTTTTTATCACATTTGAAACAACATCACTTTTTAATTTATGAAGGTTGATATTAACATCGAGAGCATCACTCCCCTTCTCTCCCTGAGCAACCGCATCAGCTCTCAAGGTCGTTAACTTCCCCTCCATGATCTCTCTTCTAAGCTTCTTTCTTCCCGTCGGATTTATCCTTTCTCCGACAAGAAATATTTTTCTGTTTGAAACTCTTTTAAGTTTTGTGCCCGAAGTCAGAAATAGTCGCTTGTCAAAAGAACGCTCAACAACCTTCCTTCCTCCGAATCTGTCTGCAAGCTCCTTTGTGAAATCAGGAGTAGAACCGCAGCAGGAACCGATTACCGAAACTCCGGTCTCATACATTTTTTCCATAAAATCCGCAAATTCTACAGCACCAATGTTAAAAACAGTTTTTCCATTCTCAACTTCCGGAAGTCCTGCATTAGGTTGACATAGAACAGGCATCGAAGAATATTTGACAATTTTTTCAATAATTTTGCCCATATTATCAAGAGTAGTTCCACAATTTGCTCCAACTGCAGATAAGGATATAAAACCGGAAGTGACCGCAAACACGTCCGCCGGAGTTCCCGACATACTAAGTTCATCATTGGTAAAAGAAAAACTTGCAATAACAGGGATTTTAACGGTTTCCGTAATCCCGACAACCGCAGCTCTGAATTCCTGAATATCGGTTATAGTTTCAAGCAGAATAAAATCAGCTCCCGATGATTCAAGAACTTTGGCCTGATTTCCATAGATATCACCTGCCTGATCAAAACCGAGCTCTCCCATAGGATCAACCATTATCCCGCAAGGTCCGATATCTCCTGCAACAAATATTCCCATATTGTCGGCCACTTCTCTTGCTGTTTTTACCGCTGCACTGTTTATCTCTTCAAATCTATCCGATAGTGAAACATCTTCTAATTTTAAGCTTGTCCCGCCGAAAGTATTTGTCGTCAGAAAATCCGCTCCGCTCTTTGCATACTCAAGATGAATCTTTTTAATCAATTCCGGTCTGCTGAGATTAAGCTCTTCCGGGATAAAAGAGCCGCTGATCTCATTCTGTAGCAAAGTGCCCATTGCTCCGTCGCCTATAATTATATTCTTACCGAGGATATCCGTTATTTTTTTCATCAGCCTTCCTTTTCGGGCAATTATAAATCATTATCTTCAAAATAAAAAATTTTTTATTTTTTCCGTTTATCAAGTATAATAGCTCTTTTTATCGGATTTTTTCCAATTTTTCCTCGCACGGAGAATATATTGTCCGGAGAATGTTTACCGCAAAAAATGAAAAAAGCATAATTTCTATTTTTCCGGATTTTTTAAATTTCTTTTTATTAATTTTCTGAATTTTTCAGGCGGATCGATCAATTCTATTCCAATTGAGAATAGACCGGAAAAATCATCCCTCAGAGATCTCCATTTAATCTTTCCTTTAATTTCAAATTCACTTTTTAATAATTTTATTGAAATTGATACTTCCGGATATGCCGGAACTTCCTGTGCAGATACAAATATTCCCTCCTCCGAAATATCTTCAAGCAGAGCCGTTTTATTATTAATATGTAATATTGATCTTCTTTTTAATCTTTCAAACTTTCTCTTCTCATCTTTTCCGTTATACCGGCTCAATTAATTCTCCTGATTAAAACAGATTCCATTATAATTTTTTAAAATTTTTTCTTCAATCTTTTTATCACTTTTTCCTACGGTTCTTTTAAATCTTTTAAGTATCTGATATTATTCGTTAATGAAAATAGCCTACGATATAAGACCCTTTTTAAGAAACGAAACCGGTGTCGGGGTATATTTAAAAAATCTTCTTTTTTCACTCGCAACAATAGATATAGAGAATAGATATCTGCTCTTTTCTTCCTCATTTAAAGAGAGGTTTAAATCAGAAAATTTGCCTCCATTTAACAATTATAAGTTTAAAGATATGAGAATACCCGTAAAATTATTGAACTATCTCTGGTATAAAAAATTCTTTCCTCCGATAGATCTATTCTTCAGAGAAAAAGCGGATATAGTTCATTCTCCCAATCCGCTGACCATCCCTGCACATGGGAAAAAGATTATAACTGTTCATGACCTGTCATTTATCGATCATCCGTCTTTAACAACTGAAGAATCCGGAAAATATTTCAGAAAAAAAATAAAAAGATCTCTCGAAAAATGCGACGGTATAATTTCAATTTCTCAATTTACAAAGAACCGTATCATTGATCTGTTCGGAGATAAACTGAAAGATAAAATAAGGGTCATATATAACGGATCTGATATGAAAAAAACAGAGAGTATAAAACCGAATCTGAAGATTCCAGATAGATTCATTCTGTTTACCGGTACTCTTGAACCGAGAAAAAATCTTTTATTACTTATAAAAGCTTTTTCAATGTTGAAAAAACGAGATGAAAATATAAAACTTATCCTTGCCGGATCCGCAGACGAAAGAGCTGTACCGGTCCTCAAGAAAATATCGGAATTGAAACTGGAAGATGATGTGATAATCACAGGATATATAAAAAGAGAAGAGATAAGATACCTTTATGACAGCTGCACTATCTTTGTTTTTCCGTCACATTATGAAGGTTTCGGTATTCCCGTGCTTGAAGCAGCATCTCTGAAGAAACCCTCTGTCATTTCAGACATACCTGTTTTCAGAGAGATATTTGAAAATTATCCGGTCTATTTTGATAAAGATTCTCCGGAAGATCTTATGCAAAAAATTACAACTCTTTTGTCCGATCCACATCTTTCCGAAAAAGTGTCGGAGAGAGGGGAAAAAATTGCAAAAAAGTATAGCTGGAGTAGAGCCGCCAAAGAGACGCTTGCATTTTATATGGAGGTTATGGGTTGAGAATTGCAATAGACGGATTCGAGCTTGACGGAAACTTTACAGGTGTGGGAAGATATCTGAAAAACCTTCTTAACGCAATACTAAGAACCGATAAAGAAAATTCATACACACTTTTCAAAAAAAATAATAATGACCCGTTTAAAAAAAACAACCTTAAAGTAATATCGCTCCCTTCTTCACAATCCTATGCAAGATGGCAAAACGGTAAACTGATTAAAGCTCTTGACAGTGAAAATTTTGACCTTTTCTTTTCTCCCAATCATACTATCCCCATATTTTACAAAAGACGCTCATTTATGACTGTTCACGATGTTTCATGGAGAGGAATCCCCGGTAATTTTTCGATGAAGGAGAGATTATCAAGAGATATCAGAACCCGTTTAAGTATTAATAAATGTGAGAAGATATTCACGGATTCGGACTTTTCCAAAGTTGAAACCGAACACTATTATCATTTATCCGGAGGAAAAATAATTCCGATTCACCTTGGAATCGAGAACGAATTCCAAAGAGAACCGAATAAGAAAATTACTGCTTTTAAAAAAAAATATGATCTTATCGGATATAAAACAGTAGGCTTTCTCGGAAGTATGTTCAAAAGAAGACATATCCCGGATCTGATTAAAGCGTTTTTTATTTTAAAAGGAGAGTTTAAGATCAAACTGTTTCTTGTAGGAAATATTTTTGACAATGAGGTGAAAAAATTTATACAGGAAAAAGAGATAATCCATATTGATAGAATAAACGAAGAAGAGATAAGATCATTTTATTCATCAATGGATGTTTTCGCCTATCTTTCCGAATATGAGGGGTTCGGATTTCCCCCGCTTGAATCGTTGATGTGCGGCACCATTCCTCTACTTTTAAGATCATCCTCTCTTGAGGAAGTTTTTAAGGATATAGCGGTTTTTATCAAAAATCCATCGCCTGAAACAATTGCGGAAAATATAAGTGGAATTATATTGAAAAAAGAGTATTTTAACGATAAAATATTCGGAAAATTTAATGAAAGTAAAAACTATTTTTCTTGGGACAGAGTTGCAAAAGAATATCTGAAACATTTCAAATAATTTAACTCCCTGTGGTCACCCAAATAACATAAATGACAATCTCT
>CAZWFY010000068.1:0-1525 GCA_964633415.1 uncultured Clostridia bacterium
ATAACAGAATTATCTTTTTTATATTAGTATCAATATTTAAATTCTTAAAATCAAACAGTCTCATTGCCAAACAGTAATAATTATTTAATAAAAAAAAAAGTCCAATAATAATAATCGCAATAGAGCCAATTACAATTTCATTTTTCTTCATTTAATCAACTCATTCTTTATTGAAAACCGTGCAACAAAAAAATCCTCACCTGCTACAATAAAATAAAACTTTATTTCCGAGATAGTTTCAACAATATCTCCATAATAGAGGAACTCATCCTCATTTGAACTATGCAATCGTATTTCCTTTTTAAAATCAAGATTTCTATTATCAAATATATAAATTTTAATTTCCTTTAGTCCGTTACTCAACAAATAAAGATTTGTACCACCAATATATGCATCTCTAAAAAGTGGTTTGATTGTTAGTCTGAAATTTTTTACTGCAATACCTTTTGCAATTGTTTTGATGTTATTATTAAATCTAAGAATTCCTTTTTTATCCAGAAATTCTTTTGTAGATCTTTTTTTCTTAAGGTTCCCCATTATATTAAACAATAATATATCACCAAAGTTTTTATTAATGTAAATAAGGAATTTCTTTTTATTCACAATAATACCATTGTAAAAAAAAGGGAAATTTTTTTTTATTCTATTATTAGATAAATCCAATTTAAGATATTTTTTCCCTATTTTTTTTACTACTTTACCTTCCATTGAGAAACTATCAATAAGATGAGACTCCTTTATGGAACTATTTATTGTATAAATTCTTTTATTATTAAAAACAAAAGGATTTGATAATCCGAAATACCTAAACCTTGAGATATATTCCCCATCCAAAGAAAAGAAAGAGAACCCAATTTGATCTTTTACAACAACAATTTTATTGGATATGGAAAGATATGACGGAAGTGACAAATCTCCAGGTCCTTGTCCATGCTTCCCTATTTGTCTATTAAAAACTAACTTATTTTTTTTAAAGTTATATACAAAAACTCTTGATTTCGGGTTGTCTGTAATAAACACTTCATTATTATTTATACAAAGGTCCCTAAATCCCTTAAAAACAGGAGATTCATCACTAATAAAGAAATCAATCCTACTTTTAGAAATATCACTTATACTATTTCCGTTTACAAACAAAACAGAAAAAACATATATAATAATAGCTAACAATAATTTCATTTTTTCCTCTAAGTATATCCCTTTTATATTTGCTAAAATTCAACAAAGCAAACAACCGGTTATAATTACAAACAAATCACTAATCAGTTTTTAATTATTGTGAACAAAAAATCGGATCTTCAAGCCCCTTACAATACATCTGACATGACTCTGCTCCAAGAGCCTGTGCACATCCTCCTAATGGACAAGCATTGCCGAAAAAGAATTTACAAGTCACACCTTGATTTGCTTTTAGTATAGAAGATTCTGCAAAAATACCAAATATTATTGTAATCAACCCTATTAACATGATAAAAAGCTTAATTTTCTTCATTTTTCCTCCTTTTGTGCTTATTTAATTTATTTT
>CAZWFY010000068.1:1625-6691 GCA_964633415.1 uncultured Clostridia bacterium
TTTTGTCGGATTTGAAGATTTCTTCTTAATTATCTAAAATAGATAAATAGGTTCTGTTCCGGATTTCCGAAGGAGGTTTGATGAATTATCCCGTATGGTATATTCCATCGGTAGGAGGTTCACTCCTGATCGCATTTATAGCGATAATCCACGTTGTTGTATCTCACTTTGCGGTCGGCGGAGGATTGTGGCTGGTTTTGACCGAAAAAAAAGCCTACAGGGAAAAGAAAAAATATATCATTGAATATGTAAAGAAACACACGCTGTTCTTTATGTTGATCACAATGGTTTTCGGTGCAATTACAGGAGTCGGTATATGGTTTACCATAGCACTGATACATCCTGATGCCACTTCAGTTCTTATTCACTCCTTTGTTTTCGGATGGGCAATGGAATGGGTACTCTTTCTCGTGGAGATAGTTGCCGCATTCTTATACTTTTATACCTTTGAGAAAATATCAAAAAAGACTCACCTTTTGATAGGGTGGATATATTTTATTGCGGCATGGGGGTCTCTTGTCATAATAAATGCGATCCTCTCATTTATGCTGACTCCCGGGAAATGGATCTCTACCGGAAATTTCCGGGACGGTATTCTCAACCCTTCATTCATCCCGTCAACTATCTTCAGAACATTTTTAAGCTTTGCTCTTGCCGGCAGTTATGCCCTGTTAACAGCTTCAATAAAATTTAAAGGAAAAGAAAGAGAAACTCTTACTAAATACAACGGGAAATGGATATTAATATCTCTGTCGGGTATGATCCCCTCGCTCATCTGGTACTATTTTACACTTCCGGGGCAGAGCAGATCCGGAATTTCGGGAACATCTTATATCATGAAATTGTCAGCCCGACATCTCTATATAAGTTTAGGTCTTTTCATCTTATTATCTCTATTCTTTATTATCCGGAAGTTGGGGAAACTCTCATTCCCGATCTCACTTATAACTCTATTATCCCTCTTTATCTTCTTCGGAGCTTTTGAATTCATCAGAGAGTCCGGAAGAAAACCATATATAATTTCCGATTATATGTATTCAAACGGGATAAGAGTAAAAGATTCGAAATTTCCAAAAGACTTTCCCGTGCTTAGCATATCAAAATGGACTCTAAACAAAAGTGTTGATGAAAACAATATGAAAGATGCAGGCAGGGAGATTTTCAGAATACAATGTTTTGCATGCCATTCTTTCGGAATAAAAAATAATATAATCCCGAAGATTTCCGGATGGAGCAAAGAAAAGATTGAAAGGATCATCGGAAGTCTCCGTGGAATAACAAAATTTATGCCTGATTTTCACGGTGATGATATGGAAAGAAAGGCTCTCGCCGGATGGCTCTATTCCATTTCTGAAAACGGAAGAGATCCTCAAACTCAGAAGATGGTTAATAAGAAGAACGGAGAAACAATCTTTCTAAATCATTGTGCCGATTGCCATGAGACAGATGGAGAAAATCCGATAAGACCGAAAATGGAAAATTTCAACTCTTCCTCGGAGATATATAAAATATTGGGAAAGCTTAACAAACTTAACGAAGATATGCCTGATTTCGAAGGAACCGATAAAGAGAGAAAAAACCTATCCGAATATCTCTTTGACCTGAGGAGTAAAAAATGACAGGCCCGATCAGTATAATTCCGGACCCCGATACACTCCCCGTATCTTCATTCTGGTTTCGTCTGCTTCTTTATCTGACATACTATCTGCATCTCATTGGAGTCGGCATAATGCTCGGGCTCTCTTTTTCCGTTCTTCTCGGATATTTTAAAGGAAAATCCATCCCGAAATGGAAAACAGTTGCCAAACGTCTCGGCGGATTATTGCCATTCTCAATAGCATTTGCGATCAACCTCGGAGTTGCCCCCCTCCTTTTTCTGCAGGTCATATACGGAAATTTTTTCTACCCGGCCACAATATTTACAGGGATCTTCTGGATAATATTGATCCCGCTTTTAATAATCGGATACTATGCTGCATATTGGATAAAATTACGAATCGGAAAAAATATAAAGCAGGGAAAAATCCTCTCCTCAATTGTCTTTACCATACTGGTGTGGACAGGATTTATTATGGTAAACATAAACACACTGTTAATGACACCGGACAGATGGAAAGGTTATTACAGACATATGAGCGGATTCTTCTTAAATGCAGGTGAACCGACCCTGTTCCCTCGTTTTATTTTCTATATATTTCTCCTTTTTTCCATAGGAGGAATATTTATAACTCTATTTTATAAAATCAGATCGGGTCTTAATGAATCAAAAGAGGGAGAAAATTTCGGAACTCTTCTGTCACTGTATTCTCTATTAACTTTGTTACCTCTATATCTCGTTTACCTATTCTTTCTTCCCGAAAATATAAGGATCCCCTTTACCTCCGGAAATATTCACTGGACTGTTTTAAACCTGATATTCATTGCGGGGATCGGATTAGCAGCCTATTTTTGCTACAAGGAAAAAAGTTATATCTCTGCCGGAATTCATCTTTTAAATCTTGCACTTTTTGTCTTTATCAGAAATCATATAAGAATACTTTATCTTAAAAATTATTCGAAAAAATTTGCCTCAATTTCTTCAAACACACAGAACGGTGTTATGTTTCTCTTCTTTGCATTTTTTGCAGGAGGGATCATTGCAATAATCTGGATGTTGACTAAATCATACAAAGAGTTCGGGAAAGGAAATCTTAAAGGATAATGCAAATTTATTTTCTTTGTATGAGAATTACTGCATTTTTTTGTTGACACACTATGAATTTCATATTATTATTGTAGTATGGTCGTTACAAATACAGAAAACCTAAGCTTCAAGCAACTTAAAAACATCGCTTCAATACAGTCCGGATATAACTCCAGAGGACAAGTATCAAGAATATTTGAATCTGAATTTAAATTGCTCAAGACTGAAGATTTAAAGGATCTATCTAACATTAAAAGCTATGTGGATTTCATTTTAAAAAAGAATAATGAAAAATATTTGGTAAAAAAAGGAGATATTCTGTTTCAGTCCAAAGGAGTTAACAACTTTGCTTTCCTAATTTCTCAAAACTTATCAAAAACAGTTGTTTCAAGTTCTTTTTATATAATCAGATTAGACATTGATAATATTAAAAAAGAATTTATCACTTGGTGGTTAAACAGCAGTTATATTCAAAGTAAATTGAAATTATTAGCAAAAGGTTCTTACATACCCTTTATTTCAAAAGAAGTATTGGGAAATATTTTAATCCCTATAATTCCCATTAAAATTCAAAATAGCATTGTTAATCTAAATAATAACTGGGAAAAAGAAAAAAGTTTGATTGATAAATATTTGAAAACAAAATCAACGCTGATTGAAAATATTCTTATTGAAATATTAAAAAAACACGGAGAAAAAAATGTCTGAAAATTTTTCACAAAAAGAAATAAATGATGTTATATGGAAGGCATGCGATACATTTAGAGGTGCTGTTGATCCTGCAGAATATAAAAATTATATATTAACAATGTTGTTTATCAAATATATGAGTGATTTATGGAAGGATAAAAAGAAAGAATATGAAGAAAAATATAAAAATGATTCAATTAGAATCAAACGTGCTTTAGGAAGAGAAAGATTTGTAATACCTGATGAAGCAGATTTCGATTACTTATACAAAAAAAGAGAAAAAGCAAATATTGGTGAATTAATAAATATAGCTTTAGAAAAAATAGAAGACTCTAACAAGTCCAAACTTGAAAATGTTTTCAGAAATATTGATTTTAACAGCGAACCAGCTTTAGGGCAAACAAAAGACAGGAACAGAAGATTAAAAAATCTTTTAGAAGATTTTAATGATAAAAGACTTGATTTAAGACCCTCATTTACAGGGGAAAATGACGTGATTGGAGACGTATATGAATTTCTAATCGCTCGTTTTGCAGCTGGTGCAGGAAAGAAAGCCGGTGAATTTTACACTCCTTCACAAGTCTCAAAATTGCTGGCAAAACTTTTGACTCCAAAAACCGGTGACAGGATCTGTGATCCTGCATGTGGTTCCGGGTCATTACTTATTCATGTAGCTAATGAAATTGGAAGCCAAAATTATTTTTTAGCCGGGCAGGAAAGTAATGGATCAACATGGTCACTGTGTAGAATGAATATGTTCCTTCATGGAGAAGATTCCGCAAGGATTGAATGGTGCGATACAATCGGTAATCCGAAGTTAATTGAAAACGATGAATTGATGAGATTTAACATAGTTGTTGCGAATCCACCCTTTTCTCTTGATAAATGGGGAGCGGAAAATGCATCTAATGATCGGTTCAACAGGTTCTGGAGGGGCGTCCCTCCAAAAAGCCGTGGAGATTATGCATTTATCACACATATGGTGGAGATTGCTTATGAAAGAGAAGGGAAAATAGGTGTTATTGTTCCTCACGGTGTTCTATTTAGAGGTAACAGAGAAGGAGTGATCAGGAAGCAGTTTATAGATGAAAATATTCTGGAAGCTGTCATCGGATTACCTGCTCAACTATTTTACGGAACAGGAATTCCCGCTGCGATCCTAATTTTTAATAAGGGGAGGAAATCATGGAAGGAAGCTCAAACCAAAAGAGACAAACATATTCTTTTTATTGATGCTTCAAGGGAATATGAAGATGGGAAAAAACAAAACAAACTAAGAGACAAAGATATCGAAAAAATCATTACAACATTTAAAGAATTCAAGGAAACAGAGAAGTATTCTCACCTTGCCACTCTTGAGGAGATAAAAGAAGCGGATTACAATCTTAATATTCCTAGATATGTTGATACTTTTGAAGAAGAGGAAGAGATTGATATTAAAGCTGTGCAGAAAGAGATAATGAAGATTGAGAAAGATATCGAGGAGGTAAAAAAAGAGATGGATAAATACCTCGATGAACTAGGGCTAAATATAAAAAAGGATTAATTATGCATTTTGAAAATTTAAAAAATCCAATATTTTTTTCAATGAAAAAACTTGACAAAAAAAATAAAAAATATTATTTCATTAATAGCATACCCGCCGAGCCTCTGCTTGCAAGCTTAATTCCGGCGGGTTTTTCACTTTTGGGGA
>CAZWFY010000068.1:6791-9967 GCA_964633415.1 uncultured Clostridia bacterium
TTTTGGGTAAATTATGGAATTTGATTTTAGCAATCGTCACCTTAAAGAACTTTATGAAAATGGTTACTCAAAAAAATACGAACTTAAAAAAGGTTTGGCGAAGATTTATATTGAAAGAATTAACCGTATTGAAGCAGCAATGACAATTTACGACTTAATGGAACCTCCGTCAATGAAATTTAAAAAATTGGAAGGAATAAAAAACAGATTTTCAATAAGAATAAATAACCAATACCGTCTTGAATTTGAAATTGAGTTTGAGGATGAAGCGAAAACCAAAGGCAAAGTTATTATTAAAGATGTAAGCAAGCATTATGAGTAAGGAGGGATTAGTTATGGGTAAACATAAACCGTTTATAATATTAGGTCCGGGAGATACTATTAAAGAGGAACTGGATTTTTACGGTTGGGATCAAAAAGATTTATCTGAAATTCTTGAAGTAAGTGAAAAACATATTAGTCAACTTTTGAATAATAAAGTACCCATTACATTTGAAATGGCTCAAAAATTAAGCAGAGTTTTCAAGCAATCTCCACAATTTTGGTTGAACCTTGATGCTAACTATCGTCTTCGTATAGAGAATGAACCGGCATTTGAAAAAACATCTGATCGGGCTAAAATTTATCAATACATGCCTGTAAGAGAATTGAGGAAAAGGGGGTGGTTTTCAGAGAACAAAGAGAAATTACTTGAAGATTTCAAGAGGTTTTGGGACAAAGATAAAGTAGAATTTAATTTTCTGGAAAAACAGGTGGAAGCATGTTTCCGAAAATCAGAGGCATACAATAAGTTTAATCCTTATTTTGCTTATACCTGGGTACACATGGCAAAGAAAAAACTTTCCGACATTACAATCAATTCGAATTTTAGCTCTACAAAATTGAAATCATTAGCTGGTGAAATATCAATCTATTCTCAAAGGCAAGATGGCATTACCGACTTCATTAATGACTTGAAAACTTCCGGTATATTATTTTTATACCTCCCCCATCTCGAAAAAACTTATATTGACGGAGCAACATTTTGGCACAAAAAAAACCCTGTGATCGTATATACCGCAAGGTATGACAGAAACGATAATTTCTGGTTTACAATTGCTCACGAGATCGGACATGTTTTACTACATAATGGAAACAGGGGGAAAGATTTTATTGATAACCTCGAGCATCTTGAAGAAAATGATTTTGAAAAAGAAGCTGATAAATTTGCCCGAGAAAAACTTAAAATCGATACTATTTTGAGATTTTTCAAAAATACTCTAAGAGTTTCCAGAAAAAAAGTTAAAGAATGCAGTTCAATTCTTGAACTCCATCCTTCAATAGTGATCGGATGTCTCCAACATGAAAAAAAGATCGGATTCAATACTTTAAACGAATACAAAGAACCCGTAAGAAAACTTCTCAAGGACTATTTATAAAAAAATGAAGAAAAGAGAGATAAAAATATATCAAGATTCATGGATAAACGTATTTGTTGATGAAACCGGAAATACCGATATTGACACCTCAAAAAGAGGAGCTACAAATTACTTTATTTGTGTTGCAATTATTGTTGAAGATAAAAAGACAGATAGGATTAGAAAAGAAATTGAAAGTGTTAAAAACAAATATTTTAAAAATGGCGAAATAAAAAGTTCTAAAATTGGTTCAAATCATAAAAGAAGATTAAGAATTTTAAAGGAATTTGAAAATGTTAATTTCAAATACTTCGCTTTTGTTGTAAATAAAACTCGAATTAAAAAAGATTCAGGACTCCAGTATAAATCTACTTTTTACAAGTTTTTTAATCGTTTACTATACAATCATTTAATACTAAGTGGTAATAATATTAATATTGTTGCCGATAACATTGGTGGAAAATCATTTATGTTTGGATTTGAAAATTATCTAAAGGAGAGAGGGAAACCAAATCTTTTCTCAAGATGGAGTCATTCATTTTCAGACAGCAAAGACGAACCCTTTATTCAGTTAGCTGATCTAATAGCTGGAACATTAACATATATTTATGATTCTAATAAAAAGAGCAAATATAGTAAAAAATATTCTGAAATTCTAAAAACAAATCAAATAGGAATAACCGGTTGGCCACTACTTCCCGAGGATAGAACTCTGAAAAAAAACTTAAAAAAAGGAAAGGCAGAGGGGCATATATTTCTCTCTAACTTAAAACGAGCACTAAACTTTATATCAGAGTATGAGAAAAGTGAAGATGAATACAAAAAAATGCAAGTGACAATACTATTAAAACTTCTTTTTAAAAAAATCTATGAACAAAACTCCAACATGCAAAACATTTATATAAAAGATCTTATTAATCACTTGAAATCTCAGAATTTCCCAGAATTAAGCCCTCAACTCTTTCACTCAAAAGTTATTGGACCTATAAGAAACGAAAGCATTATTCTTTCCGGAAGTAATAAGGGTATAAAATTGGCAACAACTCTTGAAGATATTAATGAATATATTTCGCTTGATAAAAGTATTATTGAACCGATGTTTTATAGATTAAAAAAAGCAAGACAAGCGATAAAAATTTCAACAAATGGGGAAATAGATATATTAGACTCAAGTGAATTCCAGATATTAAAAAAATTAGCTGATACATTCAATGAAACTGAAAAAGAAAAACTATTTAAAGTGAAGGAAGAAATTAAAATTGTGTGAATTTAAATCAATAAAATGAAAAAAGAAAAATCTGGAAACAATATAATAAAAGTCGTATGTTTTCCTGATTCATGGAAAATAGTAAAACTAAAAACAATTTCAGACATTACAATGGGTCAATCTCCTAAATCAAAATTTTATAACAATCAAAAGGAAGGATTGCCCTTAATACAAGGAAATAACGATTGTAAAAATGGATTTACTGCTCCGACAATTTGGACAAGTTATATCACAAAAACATGCAACTCTAATAGTTTAATACTAAGTGTAAGAGCACCAGTCGGTATTGTTTCTAAAGCTACTACAAGAGTATGTATCGGAAGAGGGGTATGTTCAATATCTCCAAAAAATAATACTGGTTTTTTATACTACTATTTAAAATATCTTGAAAAATGGTGGGCAAAACTTTCTCAAGGAAGTACATTTAAATCTATCTCTTCTAAAGAAATATATAACCTTATCATCCCATCCCCTCCTCTTCCCGAACAAAAAAAGATTGCCGAGATTCTTTC
>CAZWFY010000069.1:0-9506 GCA_964633415.1 uncultured Clostridia bacterium
CATGGACTTTACTTTAAAGACTTATAAAAAATTACTTGAAGCTCTTAAAGAGCAGAATTATAATTTCCAAACTTTTCGTGAATTTATTGAAGATCCGGAAAAAAAATGTGTTGTAATGCGGCATGATGTGGATAGATTGCCGGAAAATTCTCTGGTGATTGCGGAGATAGAGGCGAGGTCAGGAGTAAGAGGATCATACTATTTCCGTATGGTTAAAGAGAGCTTTGATGAGGGAATAATAAAAGCGATTGCCGGGATGGGGCATGAAATAGGATACCACTACGAAAATCTTTCATCTGTTGCAAAGAATTTAGGATATGGGATTTGGTGGGGGTTGGGATCCGGTAGAAAAAAAGCTGATGGCGGAAGGCTGAAGGCTGAAGGCTTGTACTCTATAGCTGTAAAGGATTTTAAACAAAATTTGGATCGATTAAGGAAAATTTGCCCTATAAAAACTATTTGTATGCATGGAAGTCCGACTTCGAAATATGATAACAGAGATATTTGGAAAAGATATAATTACAGAGATTATGGAATAATAGGAGAACCCTATTTTGACATTGATTTTAATGAAGTTTTTTATATTACGGATACGGGACGGAGATGGGATGGGGAGAAGTTTAATATTAGAGATAAAGTCAGCTCTCAGCGTTCAGAAGACAGAAGTCAGGAGTCAGAAGCCAGCAGTTCACAGTCCTCAGAGCTATCAGCATTCAGCATTCAGCATTCAGCTTTATCAAAAGGTAATAACTCAAAACTTAAAACTAAAAACTTAGTACTAAAAACTGACCTCTCACCTCTAACTCCTAACCGGTTATTAAATTCTTTCCATTCTACTTTTGATATTATTAATGCTTTAGAGAAAGATATTTTTCCTGATAAAATAATGATAACAACTCATCCTCAGAGATGGACGGATGATCTCCTCCCGTGGATTAAAGAACTGGTATGGCAGAATATGAAGAATTTCATTAAATTAGGGATCAGGAGATAGATATTAGTGTCGAAACGTTGAAACGTCGAATAGTCGAAGCGTTATTAATGAAATGGGAAAAGGAACGAGGTGGTTTTAAGTTTTGAGTGTTAAGTTTTAGGTTTTAAGTTAAAAAAAAGAGAATGGAAATTCACTAACTCACAACTAAAAACTCAAAACTCAAAACTTAACACTGATATAACCCGAGAATTATCAATCTTGACTTTATGAATTCTCGCACTATAATATAAGTATGATTAAAAGAAAGTTGCTTAAATCACTCGGGGATCATCTTTCTGCAAAGGAGCTCTCGTTGATTATCGGACCGAGGCAATCGGGAAAGACAACGATAATGATGCTGCTTAAGGAGGAGTTGGATAGGAAAGGCGAATCAACTCTTTTTATGAATCTTGATATTGAGAAAGATTCACATTTCTTCTCTTCTCAATCATTGTTGGTAAAAAAGATCGAACTGGAATTAGGAAAAAAGAGAGGCTTTGTCTTTATTGACGAAATTCAGAGAAAAGAGAATGCCGGTCTTTTTTTAAAAGGAATTTATGATATGAATCTTCCTTATAAATTTATTGTGTCCGGCTCAGGCAGCCTTGAGTTAAAGGAAAAAATTCATGAATCTTTACTCGGGAGGAAGAGATTATTTGAACTTTCGACAGTTTCATTTATGGAGTTCCTTGATTATGTTACGAATTATAAATATAGGGATAGAATGGATGAGCTTTTCGCAATTGAAAAAGATAGAGTCAGAGAATATCTTAATGAATATTTGAATTACGGCGGATATCCGAGAGTGATATTGGCGGAGAAACAGAGGGAAAAATTTCTTATCATTGATGAAATATATAAAAGTTATATAGAGAAGGATATCTCCTATCTTTTGAAAGTTGAAAAGATAAAGGCTTTTGAATCGCTGGTTATTTTTCTGGCAAGTCAGACCGGACAATTGGTTAATTTTTCAGAACTATCCAATTCCATCGGGACAAGTGTTGCGACGGTATCAAACTATATAAAATATGGAGAAGGGACGTTTGTTTTTAAGAGGTTGTCACCTTTTTTCAAAAATGTCAGAAATGAGATAACGAAATCACCTAAGATCTATTTTGGTGATGTGGGATTCAGGAATTATTCTCTTGGAAAATTCGGGACTTTATTCGATCCTGAGGATTTTGGAGCGGTATTTGAAAATTTTATCTATATTTTATTAAAAGAAAAAATCTCAAATTCACCGTATAAGTTGCATTTCTGGAGAACAAAAGATAAAGCTGAAGTTGATTTTATTTTAGATCTATCGGGTGAGATAATACCCATAGAGGTAAAATTTAAAAGCAGTGGGAAAATTTCACGATCATTTCGGAATTTTCTTACGAAGTATAATCCTAATAAAGCGTTGATTGTTACAACTAATTTTCATAGTGAGGTCAAGGTTGGGAAAACAGCGGTTAAATTTGTCCCGTTTTGGGATCTGTATAAGATGGATGTTTTTAATTAATGTGAAAAATGAAAAATATTAATCCGTTTAAACTTATTGTTGATCTGTTTCTACTGATTACTTCGTTCTTATCCGCTTTTTTTATAAAGAGGGGTAATTTTAATTTTGATAATATCTATATCAGCATAATTCCGATCATGCTGTTCGCTTGGATAATCTCATGTTTTGTTACATCAAAGTTTAGAGACGGCAGTGAGGATAAGTCGATCTCTCTTCAACCCTATATCTACTCTTCTCTATATTTTGCCGGCTCTCTTTCACTTATTATATTCGGACTGAATCTCTCCAACCTGTCAAGATTTGTTGTTTTCGGGACCGTTCTTTTACATCTTATTCTTGAGATACTTATTCTTTCGGGACTTTATCTTCCTTTTTTTAAAAAGGATATATCGGAAAAACAAAATATCTCATTTAAATTGATGATCACGGAGTTTTCTCTTGTTACGATCGGATTTTTCATCATTCACTATTATAAAATGTCAACTTTTATAATCTCTTCTATTAAATACAAATATATCCTTATATCACTTTATCTTATATGGTTTCTTGTTTCACTCTTTTCCCATAAATTTCTGATCGATCTGAAGGAACAATATTTTAAACTTATTTTACCTTTCCTGAGATCATATCTTATCGAATTGTCAATTATCTCTTCTATTATATTCGGATTTAATATATCCGGTTTTTCAAGGCTGCTTGTTTTCGGAACGATCTTTATTTATGCTTTTATGGAGATCTTGATATTAACATCCGGATATCTGATAAAGCATACTCAAAAAAGTGATATTCCCGAAGTTGATTTTTTTGATGCTCCCCTTCTTCATGAGGATCTAATCGTCAACGGAATTATCGCCAAAGAGAAAAAGAGTAAGAAAAAATATAGATTTCCCGGAAAGAATGAAAGTCCGGGATATGTCAGGGATAAACTGTCGAAAATCTATCTTAAAAATTACAGGGAGGTTTTCGAATATGTGGATAGCTCGGTGGATCTTGACTCCGTCAATATTGTTAAGACCGAGATAATGGATACGGCAAATCCCTATAATGTTAATATTCTCCCCGGGAGTTCTTTTGAGCTTTTTGTTAACCTTCATGAGTTGAACAGTTTCCGTCATGTAAACAAATATCTTATAGATGCAAACAGGATATTGAAGAGAGGCGGGATCTTTATAAGCAGATTTGAACCTATGGAGAGGAGATATTTCTATTTCAGGAAGAAATATCCGAGATTTTTTGCCAATCTGTTCTATCTTTTTGATTTTATCTGGAAGAGAATATTTCCTAAACTGCCTTTTTTAAAAAAGATATACTTCATAATAACCAAAGGCAGGGATCGTGTTTTCTCCATGGCACAGGGATTGGGGAGACTCTACCATTGCGGTTTTGAGATAGTCTCATTGACCGAGTTTGACAATCATGTCTGGTTTGTCGCAAAAAAAGTTAAAAAGCCGCTCGAAAATGTAACTCCTTCTTATGCAACTTTTTTTAAACAGAAAAGGGTTGGGAAGGGAGGAAAGCTGATATATATCTATAAGATGAGGACAATGCATCCATATTCGGAGTTTATTCACAAATATGTCTATGACAGAAATAAATTAGATGAGAAGGGAAAGATCAAGGATGATTTCAGGATAACTTCGTGGGGAAGGATCTTGAGGAAATTTTGGATAGATGAGCTGCCGATGATCATAAACTGGATAAAAAGAGATTTAAAACTGGTTGGAGTAAGACCGCTTAGCGAAACTTTTTTTAACACATATCCCGATGATCTTAAAAAAATGAGAGTGAAATGTAAACCGGGGTTGATTCCTCCATATTATGCGGATATGCCGAAGGATATTGATGAAGTTTTTGAGTCGGAGAGAAGATATCTTGAAAGCTATGGAAAAAAACCGATAAGAACCGATATCAGCTATTTTTTTAAAGCCCTGAAAAATATACTTTTCAAAGGAGCGAAAAGCGGTTAACCGATTTCTTCGACCTCGGTTCTTTTCTTAGAGTACTTTCTACCGCATCTTTTGCATTTTGCTTCTTCTTTGCTGTGGGGATCGGAGGAAAGATCGAGTTTTTCTCCGCAGCGGCAGAACCATCCGGAAATTTTTGCAGGCACTCCTGTAACAAGTGCAAAGTCGGGAACATTTTTCGTAACAACAGCTCCGGCACCGATAAATGCATATTTTCCTATCGTATTTCCGCACACAATTGTTGAATTGGCACCTATGGATGCACCGCGTTTAACGACTGTTTTTTTGTAAAACTTTGCTCCACGTTGAGGGAATTCACATCTCGGGTCTAAAATATTGGTAAAGACCATAGAGGGTCCGCAGAAGACATAATCTTCCAGTTCGACACCTTCATATATTGAAACATTATTCTGAACTTTTACAAAATTTCCGACGGTGACATTGTTAGCGACATTTACATTTTGTCCGAAAACACATTTTTCCCCTATCTTTGTTCCCGACTGGATATGAGAAAAGTGCCATATTTTTGTTCCTTCTCCTATCTCTACATTATCATCAACATAGCTGCTCTCATGAACAAAATATTTTTTGTCTTCCATTCTTATGCTCCTCCGCTCTCCAATTTTCTTCCTGCATCTTCGAGTATTTTCAAAACCTTCAATCCCTCATTCCCGTCCGTCTTAGGACTGTTCCGTGTTTCGATACAAAAGAGAAAATGTTTTAATTCTTCTTCGAGCGGCTGTTTCTTCTCATGTTCCACTATTTCAAAGTCCGCCTTGTGAGCAACAGGAATATTTCCGTTCTCCATCTCTATCTTATGGGGATATATGAACAGTTTCTCTTTTGTCAGATCGTCAAAAACCGCCATCTTTTTACTTCCTACTACGACAAGTTTCTGCTCTTTGAAAGGATGAAGCCAGCTTACGAAGATATGTCCTTTGACACCGGAGAGAAAATCAAGAGTTGTTATTGTCGTGTCAAATATATTCTGATTGATATAGGCTCCTCCGAAGGCGGATATCTTAGCCGGTTCCTCACCGTTTAAAAACATAAGTATCAATGAAATATCATGGGGAGCGAAACTCCACAGGACATTCTCCTCTGCTCTCAATTTCCCTATATTAAGTCTGTTGGAATAGATATATCTTAAATTCCCGAGATCTCCCGAATCAATGATCTCCTTTAGTTTTATAACCGAAGAGTGATACTGAAGGATGTGACCTACCATAAGGATTCTTTTTTCCTCTCCGGCTATTTTGACCAGTTCCTCGCCCTCTTTTGCTTGAAGAGACATCGGCTTTTCAACGAGAACGTCCTTTCCGGCAAGGAGGTATTTTTTTGTAAGTTCATAATGAAGATGAGCGGGAGCTGCGATTACAACGGCTTTGATCTCCGGATTGTCAAGGATCTCCGAGTCGTTTTTTAAAAATGTAATTTCCGGATATTCATTTGTTCTAACTGAAATAATTTCGTCGGACATCTCGACAACAGAGTGAAGAACACCGAGATTGTTGAGATTTCTCAAATGGTTCTTTCCCCAGTTTCCGGCTCCGATAAGAGCAATGTTTTTATCCATCCCTGTCTCCTGGAAATTTAAATTATAATCATATAAATTATAGCAGAAAAAATATTGTTAATGAAAAAATAGATAAAAAAATTTAATAATTTTTTTTTAATATACTTTATCTCTTAGTAATATGAACTCCGGCTGTCTTCTGACTTCGGATTTAATCCCTGTAATCACTAAATGACGTTCACGAAGTGAACTAATGACTATAAATGACAATCTCTGTAATCCCTAAAATATCATCAATTTCCTCATTAACCAATACGTGTCCGACCGAGTACACCGAGAGAAATTATCAATTCTCAATTCTTAATTGAAGGATAAATTTCGTAAGTTCCCCACTTACCACTCTCTACTTTAATCTTTTTACTTTTATCTTTAATCTTGTGAGCTCTCCACTTACCACTAATCACTAAGAACTTGTGAACTCTGGCTGATAGCTGAAAGCTATGAACTGTAAACTCCGGCTGACTCCTGACTTCTTGCTTCCGACTTCCATTAACTGTGAACCCTGCTGATGGCTTTCTTCATTGAGAATTACCTCCATCCGACCGTCGTCTATCCTTCGGAACGTCAAATTTATTAACTTAAATTTTAAACTCACTTCGTTCAAACATGAAAAATTTCCCCTACGGGACGTTATAAATCCGACTTAGACTCCTCTGCCTCCCCCGGCAATATCTCAATGAATATCCGAGTTTTGGGGAAAAGGATGTAGGATCCGGGTAGTTGTGTCTTGCTACTTTATACTTTAATCTTTTTACTTTTATCTTTGATCTCGTGAGCTCCCCCAAATCCCAACCGCCAAATCCCATATCCAAAAAAGGCTGTAAGCTCTTTTCCTATTTACAAATCCTCATTTTCAAGTTAATATTTAAATTTATTCCGGGAGGGAAATATGCTTAAAAAAATCGATCATCTGGCAATTGCTGTTAAAGATCTACAAAAAGAGATAGAAAATTATAAAAAGATACCGGGTTTTGAATTCAAAGGGTCGGAAGTTGTTGAAGAGCAAAAGGTAACGGTTGCATTTTTTAAGATCGGAGATGTCTATATAGAGCTCCTCGAGCCTCTCGGTGAAGATTCTCCGATATCAAAATTTATTGAAAAAAGAGGCGGTGGACTCCATCATGTCGCTTTTGAGACCGATAATATAAATGATCAGATCAGATCTTTTAAAGAACAGGGATTTAAAATGCTCAATGAGGAACCGAAAAAAGGGGCACATAATGCAAAAATCGCATTTGCTCACCCGAAAAGTTTTTCCGGTGTCCTCGTTGAGATAAAAGAGAAGGGAGAGTAAAAGTTCCCGTTAAATTATCTCTTCTCCAGAACTATACTTATTTTTATCTTTATATTTTTTAATACTGTGACCGATTTTGTAGCCGTCTTATATCCGGGTTTAATAACTTCGATCTTATGTTTCCCCTTTTCAAGATTGAAATTTGTTATCTTACCTTCATCGGGAGATACACCCCAAAATTTACCATCAAGGTAGATAGATGCTTCCGCAGGCTTAACGGTCAGATCTATTGTAGCAAAATCTGTAACTTTCGGAACATCCGGAACATCATTCGGAATCTTCTTTTCATTTAATGTTTTATATTTTCTGTCGGATTCCTTTACCTGCTTCAGCGGTGCGGGTGGTTTTCTTCCGACTTTTTCAGTATAGAAATAGGGGTCTGTTTTTAAAGCAAGATTTATCTCAATTTTTCTCTGATGATAATCCGAGAGGTCGATCTCCTCCTCGACAAACCCTTTCTTTTTTATTACGAGGGAGTTTGCGGTTGACCGGAGTTTTAATGCTGATTCATATGTTGAGAATTCATAAGCTTCTCCGACAAATCTTCCGTTCAGAAGGACATGGGCATCTTCAGGGTTGACATGCAGGACGATCCTGTATGAACCGAATTCATAATCGTCTTTATAAATTTCCGGAAATCTCATTATACATGCGGAAAAAGACAGGATAATTAAAAATATTAACAGATAGGTTGATCTTTTCATGCTTAACTCCTTTTTATTATATTAGTATATTTTAAATAAAATTTATACGCAAACGTGATGAATAAAGCTATTTTCTTCATCAAGTTGATAAATGCAATTTTAATTCCAGATAAATATGTCAAAAATGTTCTATAAATAGGACAGTGGGTTAAAATTTTTACGATGGTTTCCATATCGCAGGAATAGAAAATTATTCCAGCAATTTAATAAATCATTTTTTTAAACTTCATACCGGCAAAAGATTAGACGATATGTATGACATTTTGTAAAACGATTAGACAAAATGATATTATAGAGGTAGCATTTTATTATGAATAATCTGTTTAATAAGGTTAAGAAGAGTTTTTTATTACTATTACTATTCTTTCTGTTTTTTCCGTATTGCAATCCCGAAAAGGATCAGAACGAAAATATGATCATAACAAAGTGGCGGATGTGGAGCGAAGGAACAAAATTAAGAGGGGTGAATATCTGGCAAAAAAAGATAGACCCGGAGTTGGATGAGGATTTTATAGGTCGGGGAAAATTCGGTCCGACATTTACGGTTGATGATTTTAAAAAATTAAGTGAGCTCGGAGTTAACTATGTCAATATTTCCCATCCCGGGATTTTTACGGAAGATCCTCCCTATCTTATTAATCCGGAAGCATTGTTAAATTTGAAAAGTCTCGTAGAGATGATCGGCAAAGCCGATATGTTTGCCGTTATTAGTTTAAGGACGGGACCGGGCAGAAGCGAATATACATTTTATTACGGAGAGGATTATCAGTCCGATCCTGATAACGGCTGGTTTGATGAGAAATATTACAATGAAAAAGTTTGGGAAAGTTTTGAGATCCAGAGTGCATGGGTTTCGATGTGGGAAAAAACAGCAGAGGAGTTTAAAAATAATCCTTATGTTGTCGGATATGATCTTATGGTGGAGCCTAACTCTGCCGAGATCTTTTTTGATATCAGCGAACCTGATGAATTTTTTCCGAAATATGAAGGAACAACATATGACTGGAACAATTTTTTTCCCGGAATAGTTGAGGGAATAAGAGAGGTTGATATTTCCACACCTGTTATTGTCGGGGGTCAGTCATACAGCGATCTTGAATGGCTTCCCTATACAAAGATTATCTCGGATGAAAGGATAATTTACTCTTTTCATCAATATTCACCCTTTAGGTATACTCACCAGAATTCTGATGACGGATTGACATATCCCGGAACATTTGACATTGACCGGGATGGCGTTCCCGAAAAAATCGATAGAGAATGGCTCTTAGGATATCTGTCGGCAATATCTGATTTTATGGATAGAAGCGGAAAGATAACTGCTGCGAATGAATATGGAGGAGTGAGATTTGCTCCGGGTATAAAAGATTTTTTTGATGATGAGATGAATGAATTTGAAAGATTCGGCATAAACTATGCAATATGGGAATGGTCGACCTCGTATGAACTGTTCAGAAGAGAAATTCATGAGTTTAATTTTATGATGGGAAC
>CAZWFY010000070.1:0-9072 GCA_964633415.1 uncultured Clostridia bacterium
CGAGCAACCATATCCCAACCCCTAAATCCCAAATCCAAAATGAACTTGTGAACTCTACAATCACTCCAACATCTCTTTCTCTTTCTTAAGATTTTTTACTGTCTCTCTCTTTTCATCAATCTCTTTAAAATATTTTTTCAAAGAAATATCATCGGGACGCAATTTATCCGCAAGATCACCAAGCAGAAAGAAATTTGTTTCGAGTTTCCCCGACTCAACACTCATTGAAGCAGCCAACTTTCCCTTCTCTTTTACGAATTCTTTAACAACATTATCATTTTCTTTCTCCGCTTTTTCCATTTCACTTTTTATCCCTTTAATATCAGTGTTAAATTTTTCAATCTCTATTTTCAATCTGTCATTTTTTTCGGTTATTTTGAGAATATCCGCTTTTATTACCTCAACATCCTTCTCTCTTTTTGAAAGTTCGGGAATAGAAACGGATAACTCCTCTTCCGCTTTTTTCCTTCGGAATTCCCTCTCTTCATCATCAAGGAAAGCATCTTTTTTCAATTTTTCAAGATTTTCTCTGTTTTTTTTAATATCCTTCTTTAATTTTTCGATATTTTTATCATTATCTTTCTGATCTTTTTTTATTCCCGATA
The DNA here is from genome assembly GCA_964633415.1 of uncultured Clostridia bacterium. Taxonomy (GTDB): domain Bacteria; phylum Acidobacteriota; class Aminicenantia; order UBA2199; family UBA2199; genus CAZNLS01. The sequence goes on from CAZWFY010000070.1 coordinate 606, forward strand.
GCTTCTCGGAACTTTCCTTAAATTCTTCATCCAAAGGTTTACGTCTGCTTTCGAGATCTTTTATACTACTTTTTTTCTCTTTAATAAGTTCATTATATATTTTTTCATTCTCTTTCAGTTTATTATTGATCTCATCAATTTTTTTCTTAAGATCTTTTTTGATCTTATCACTCTCATTTATCAACAGATAAATTTTTGCACCTTCATTCTTTAAATATCCTGATTTCCATACTACTCTGCCCGTTTCGGTAACAAGCTCTTTTATTCTCTTCTGTAATTTTTCTATCTTTGATTCCAGCCTTGATGCTTTAAATTTCTTTCCTATGAATTTAAACAGAGATTTGATTTTTGATCTTATTCCTTTGTCTCTTATTAATATAACGGATATGAGAATTATTATTACTATTACAAGAGCCCATACAAGAGTTGATGAGCCGCCCTCCGCAGAGACATTTATTCCTCCGGTTGACGCATCCGGATAACTTACTTCTAAAAAACCCATATTTCCCCCGTTAAAAAGTTTTTATGATCCGGTTAATAAATCTTTACTATTTTATATCAACCAATTCAACTTCAAAAACAAGAGTAGAACCCGGCGGAATGGGACCTATCCCTTTTTCACCGTAGGCTAAATCAGGCGGTATGATCAAAATCCTTTTTTCACCTTTTTTCATATCAAGCAATGCCTGATCCCATCCCTTAATAACTTTTCCGACACCTACCGGAAATTCCAGAGGCTGCCCTCTGTCCACCGAACTGTCGAATTTTTTCCCGTCAAGGAACATCCCCGTATAGTGAGCGGAAATAAGTTGACCTTGTACAGGTTTTCCACCCTTTCCCTCTTTAAGAACCACATACATAAGTCCCGTTGACGTAGTTATTCTCTTCGGCCATTTTTCATCTATAACTTTCAAATCATTCTTTTTTTTCTGTTCCATTTTCTCTTCCGATTCAAGAGAAGATTTTTTCATTAATTTCCCAAATACATCAGCTGCAATAAATACATCTGCATCTTTTCCGACTCTTACAATCTTTACACTTTTTATCAGATCTCCCTGTTCGATCTTATTGACAACATCCATTCCCTTGATAACTTTGCCGAAAACCGAATGTTTCCCGTCAAGATGAGGAGTCGGAGCAAGAGTTATAAAAAACTGGCTGCCGTTTGTCCCCGGACCGGCATTTGCCATTGAAAGTATTCCGGCACTATCATGTTTAAGCTCAGGATCAAACTCATCAGGGAAACTGTATCCGGGATTACCGGATCCGTTACCGTTAGGATCACCACCCTGAATGACAAATCCATCAACAACTCTGTGAAATGTCAAACCGTCATAAAAAGGCTCACCCTCTTTTCTATAACTGTTTTTTATCGTCCCCTCGGAAAGACCTACAAAATTTGCAACCGTCATAGGTGTTTTTTTAAAATTTAATTTCAAGACAATCAATCCTTTAGCTGTATTCATTTCCGCATAAATTCCATCTTCTTTATATTTATTCACCCCGCACCCCGCTATAACAAAAATTAAAATTAAGAGAATAAAATATGTTTTTTTCATTAATTCCTCCGAATTTTTTTATATTATAGATTAATTTAAAGAAACAGTAAAATAAAAAAAAGCAGTCTTATACTATCTAAAAAAAAGAATGATTACTCCGAGAATAAATAATAAAAATATCATTCCCCATTTGCTCTTTTCCATTCTGTATTTAAGCAACTCCCTGTCATTCAGAAATAATTTGCTTCCTTCAGCCCGTTCCAGGACCCTTTTTCGGATCAGCTTATTCAACAAAGATATATTAATATCCCCGATCTCTTTCGGATCGATCGAAAGATCAAATGTGTATGCTCCCGCCTCTCTGAACTTTCCTATCAGCTCTCTCTCTCTCTTCAATCCCCTAAATATATTTTTTATGAAATTCATTTCAGTTCCTCAAATAGGAAGCACCGTTTATATCGACAATACAACCTGTCATAAATTCAGTCCCATCCGATGCAAGAAGAAATACGGTATTTGCAACTTCTTCGGTTTTTGCAACTCTGTTTAAAGGACTTTGTGCCTTTATTATTTCACCTCTTTCGGTATTCAGTATATCAGTTGTCATATCCGTCTCGACATATCCCGGAGCAACCGCATAAAAACTAATTCCATAAGGAGCCAGAGCTTTAGCCATCGACTGGCTGAATGAGTTCAATCCCGCTTTACTTGCACCGTAAGCAGGAGCAGAGGGTTCTCCTCTGAAAGCACCTCGCGAAGTAATCGTAATTACCTTGCCACTCTCTCTCTTGATCATATACCGTGTTACATAATAGGTAAGATTAACGGCACCCATCAGGTTAATCCCAATCGTCCTTTCCCAATGTTCAAACCATTCATCACTATCCGCATCGGCTACATCTATCTCTTCATAAATTCCCGCATTATTAATGAGGATATCAATTTTCCCATATTCATTGATCACCTTTTCAACCATTCTTTTAACCTGGTTACGATCGGATAGATCACACTTTACGGCACTGTGATCCCCTCCCTCGAGAAGATCGAGGGTCTCTTGTGCAGCATTCCGATTCTCTCGATAATTTAAAACTACCGAAGCACCTGATCCTGCAAATTTTTCACAAATCGCTCTTCCGATTCCGCGGGATCCTCCGGACACCAGAACCACTTTATCGTTAAATTCTATTTCCATATTTTAATCTTAATTAATATTACCGATTTTGTAAAGTGTATTAATTTAACAGAATATTTGTCTTAAAATTTTTTTTGAATTAAAAATTTATCGTATGTTTTTTTTGTTATCAGATTAAATCTGCTTTGAGGATAATTTTTTACAAAACTTCCGGGAATATTTATTCTTTCCTTAGTCATTTTAAATTCATACGCATTAAGGATTCCATCCCTCTCTTCTATATAATCAATTTCACTCTGTTCCTTTGTCCGCCAAAAAAATCTATTTGCATTTATGCCGTTAAAAAATAAAAATTTAAGCCTTTCGCTTACAAGATAATTTTCAAACAAATTCCCTTTGTCATTTCTCAGGTCAATCGATTTAAAATTGTTCAAAACCGCATTTCTTATTCCGTTATCATAGAAAAATATTTTACGCTTCTTCTTTAATTCGGTTCTCACATTCCTGCTTAATGAAGGTAATCTAAAAACAATAAATGCTTTTTCCAATACTGAAATATAATTTTCAACAGTTTCGTTATCAAGTCCTACGGTTCCAGCCAACTCGTTATAGGAAACTTCATTACCGATCTGAAGAGCAAGAGCTTGAATGAGTTTCTCAAGCTTTTCCGGTTTTTTTATTTTCTGCCATACAAGTATATCCTTATACAGATAGCTGTCTGATATCTCTTTTAAATAATCCAGTCTTCTATCAGGTTGTACAATTACTTCCGGATAACATCCGAATAGAAGTCTCTGTTCCAATAATCTTTTTTCCTCTCCCCGGCTTGTATGCTCCGCCGACTCTTCAAAAGATATCGGTAGCATTATGAACTCAATTTTTCTCCCTGTTAAAGGTTCTTTAATTCTGTTCGCAAGTTCAAAAGATGAAGATCCGGTGGCAATTACCTGTATATCAAGGTTATCTACAATAAGCTTAATAGTTATACCGATATTTTCAATTCTTTGTGCTTCATCAATTATTAAAAGTTTATTATCTCCGACAATAGATTTAAGTTCGGTGGAAGTGATATCTTTAAAATCCGACCTGACATCAGGTTCATCCCCGTTTAACCATATATATTTTTGATCAATATTCTTAACGATTTGTTTAACAAGAGTTGTTTTCCCGGATTGCCTCGGTCCTGTTATAATAATTGCTTTATTTTTAAACAAACTTTTTTCAATTTTCTTTTCCAATTTCCTTTTAATTAGAATTTTATTATTATTCATTTATACTTATTATACGATCTCAAAGACAATATTTCAACTTTTTGCGGTTATAATCGCAAAATTTCCGGTAATTTTGCGATTACATTCGCAAAACGTCTTCCTTCAAAAATCTATTTTTGCTAAAACCTTTTTTGCTCTTTTCGCAAGATCCGTATGGGGATTCGCCTTAATACAAAGATCATATCCCCTGATTGTCTCCTCTTTAACCCCCAGTTTTTCCATAACCTTTGCATAGATGAATGCATCGTAAAAAAGCCACAATTTTGCAGTCATATTTCCCTTGGATATCTCAATGAGTTTGTTAAACTTATTTTTTGTATAATTGATCAGATCTTCCCTATCCTCTTCTCCCGTTAAAAAGAATGAGGCGGATATATCTGCAAAATAGCCGTTCAAATAAGAGTTATCGGCAATATCTTTAAAATAGAATTTGCATAATTCCAGAGAATCCTTATCAAGACTATCTCCCTGATTATGATAAAGATAGGAAAGGAGAGCAGCTCTTGCAAACGTCAAACGACTCTCTTCGAGTGTGAATGGTATTGAACTTTTTGCTATTTTACTTTTTAACATTTCGTAAGCTTTTAAATAATTACCTTTAAATATATGGATGATGGATTCAAGTATCCATGCTCCGGATTTAATCGGTTTAACAACTTTTTCAGCCTTTCTGAAACTTCCGTTTTGAAGATTGCAATATGTAACAAACATTCTGATCCCGGCTCTACTTAAACCGTAAAAATTTAAATCTTTACCGATCAAATTATCCGCATTTAAATCTTTAATACTCCGATCTCCTCTTAGAAACTCCACTTCATACCGCCTCTGGATCGTGTCACTGTTATATCTGTAATATTTAAGAGATCTTTTCAACGATTTTTCTCCACTCTTATATTTCCCCATACAGATCTCAAGATCACCTTTGTAATAATTCAGAACGGAGAGGAGATATGGATTTTCTACCGATAAAAAATTTATATCTGAAATTATCTTATGAGACTCTTTAAAATCCATCTCTATGATCTTCTTTCTGTACATTTTATCAATTGCATTGTAAACATCCGAAAGATTCTTTGCATCATCATGAAAAACTCTGCTTTTATAACCCTTTTTTACCTTCATAATATAATTTTTCAGGATAGTTATTTCAGCATTATCTCTGTTATCGTAAATAACAATTTCCCCATTTTCCTTCCAACTATTTCTCTTGATTGAGATGGATGTTGGAATAACGGTATAAAAATAGTTAATTTTCAATTTAAAGTTTTTTTCAGTTATCGTCGGGAAAAAAACAATCTTTCCATTTTTTTTAAGATTTACTTCCGAAATAAATTTCATATGACATAACGGATTGTTTCGCCCTTCAACGAGGAAACTGTATCTGTCTTTGCGATATAGAGGTCTCACCATATCAAAATGTCCGGGATTGTAAATGAAGTTGAATTTTTCTTTACCCAACAAAACAAATTGAGACGGAAACATACTCATATTATGACAAGTTTGAAACATCAGTTCATCATTCCCGTCCAGATCAATATCCCCCTTTCTTATATGTTGAAAATTCATCCATCCTGAAAATTCACTTTTTGAATTAAAAGTTTTCGTCATATGCATGGTTTCCGTATAAAGAGTTTTCCCTTTTTTATCAATAAGACAAACCTTGCTTGCATATTTATCCGAATTAATCGACTCTCTTACTATGCTTGGATAAAGATTTTTTTTTATTAGAAACAGTGCAATAACATTGTTATCGGATATCAGATAATTATCCCTTACAAATCTCCCTCGCAGCGGAAAGAAATCTTTTCCCAATCTGTGAATAACAGGTTTAAGAATAGTGTATGGTTTGTAATCATTCGCAAAAAGATTAACTCCGAAACTATTTGATGCCGACAAAATCGATCCCTTAAAATTAAAAGATTTTATCTCCAATGAATTTTTCTTTAAATAAAATAAAAAGATGCCAAGAATCGTTAGGAATAGAATAATTGCCACCGTTATATGGGGATGTCTCTTTATCCTTGCAAAAAACCTTCCGAGGAAAGGATATCTCTCATCCTCGAAAAATGCTATCATCTCTTCTATTGAAGAAAATCTGTTTTCCCTCTTCCGTTCCAAAGCTTTTAAAATTCCGAACTCAAGGAATTTATCAACCTTTATTCCTAAAGTTGAAAATTTTTTAGGGTCTTCCGAAACTCTCTGGTAGAGCAATTCAAAAGTATTTGTATTATCGGGAAATGGTAATTCTCCGGTTAGAGAGCGGTAAAGTATCAAACCCAACTGGTATATATCCGATCTTTCATCTACATCACTCATACTTACCTGTTCGGGAGACATATAGTATGGTGAACCTACGATCTCTCCTATGGATGATGTTTTCTCCAGATCGGTAATCTCTTTTGAAAGTCCGAAATCAAGAAGTTTGACAGAACCATCGGCATTGATCATTATATTTGACGGTTTAAGATCCCGGTGGACAATATTATTTTTATGAAGAGTTTGAACAGCTTTAAGTATCTCCATATAGATACCCCTGATCTGCCCCCATTTCATCCTGCCGTTCTGAGCGAGAATATCCTTGAGGGTTCTGCCCTTTGCAAGCTCCATTACAAGATAGTATTTATCTTCCCATTGTTCCAGAGAGAATATTTTCACAATCCTCTTATCGGTTATCTTCTGTGATATATTTATTTCCCTTTTTACCCTTACAAACTTTTTTTCACTGTTTATCACTTCTGGAGAGAGAAATTTTAATGCAACCTCTTTTTTTAACAGTCGGTCAAATGCACTAAAAACCTGCCCGAACCCGCCTGAACCTATCTCATCAAGGATCTCATAGCGGTCATGAATGACAGCACCCTTTTGAATTAAAGATGATTTTTCACCGGAATTATCACTATCACGTGTTTTTCTGAATTTTTCTTTTTCCATAAATTATTCAATAACTCTCAGGCCTTTCAATCCCGAGTCTCTTCATCTTTTTATTTTAATAAAAACTAAAATTAACAAATTAAAGCAAAAAAGTAAACATTATTATAAAAGTTTTACTGGAGATACTATTTCATTAATGAAAATTCAAAATAAAAACAATTAAGTATTGGAATTATGTCAAGATAAAAAAATTGATAAAAATAGTTTTGTATGATAATTTTAATGTTGGATAAGGAGGGGGTTTATGGGAACTTTGGGTAATGTCATCTGGTTCGTTTTCGGGGGATTTTTTATGTTCATCCACTATGCAATAACAGGTTTCGTCCTCTGTCTGACTATCATCGGAATTCCTTTCGGTTTACAGATATTCAAGCTTGCCAAATTAAGTCTTTGGCCTTTCGGAAAAAATATTGAAAGTAAAAATATGGGGACAGGATGTCTGGCTGTCTTTATGAATATATTCTGGTTCTTCATAGGCGGGATATGGATCGCTCTTCACCATCTTTTTTGGGCGATTGTGCTTGGTATTACCATCATCGGACTGCCGTTTGCAAAACAGCATATCAAACTTGCAGGTCTCGCCCTCGCCCCATTCGGGAAAAAGGTTTTTTAACAACATCTATATTTTATATGATTTAATAACCGTTAAGAAAATTTTCTTAGAATTATATTTGTAAATTCAATAAGATTATTCAGATGATTTTCTATAACATCCTTCATCAGTGTTATATCAAGTTTTTTATATTCATGAATTAAAATATTTCTAAAACTGACCATTCTTTGCAAATTGGAAGAGAGGACGGAGTCGATAATATTATTCTCAACAAGAATGGAAAAACTCTCTCTCGAAGCTTTAGGCAATCCGAGTTTCTTCTTTTTAATAATATAATTTGCAAGATCAATTGACTGCTCACAGGCTCTCTGAATATTGATTGCGATTGCATCCTGTTTGAAATAATCTTTCTCAAACGGAACTTCAGATGAAATAGAGTAATAGATACGGGCATTTTTCACACATCGTTCAATACTCTCCTTTTTATTTAAAATAATATCATTCATTTCCAATAAGTATTCCGGTTTTAAAAGCATCGGCAATTATTCCTTCTCTCTCCTCATTCAATTTTTGGTATCTGGAAATCACAAGCATCTCAAACTCATCAACAGCATTTTGATCGGCACAAAAGATCATATTATCAACAACGATAACCTCTTTTTGTAAAACGGTATTTGAACTTCTCAGAAAAACAAGATCCACATCATTTTGTAAAGCAGTTTCAAGCTCAAACAGCATATTATTGTTAAAAGAAACCTTTAAATCTTCAGGAGGTAAAAGAACAGCGATATCGATATCGCTTGATTCTACGCTCTCTCCCGATGCATATGAACCGAACAGATAGACTGCCGTTACGGAAGGATAGCATTTTCGAACAATTTCAATTATTTTATTCTTTTTTGATAGTTCCATATCAATACCATCTCCTGTTATATAAAATAACATTTGAAACAGATTTATGCAAATTTAAGGAATCCTACTTGCGGATCTCGCCCTCGCCCCATTCGGGAAGAGAATATTTTAGTCGGATCTATCAATAAGTATGACGGAGGAGAACCATTGTTATGAGAATGCAAAGGCA
>CAZWFY010000071.1:0-7800 GCA_964633415.1 uncultured Clostridia bacterium
GAGTTCACCTTGTTTAACACACCTGAATATGCACCCGGTCGGACACGTATTGGTTGATGAGGAAATTGCTGATATTTTAGGCTGGGAATAAAAATTTTAAAAAAAAACTTGACATCCGTTTATTTGTTATGATAATAATTTAATTATAAGAAGGGATAGAGTTTCTGAGAGAATGAGTTTTAAGAACAAATTAAATTTAAGTAACAAAAGAGTTTTATACTCATTCATACCAATGATAGATACGCACACACACGCTCTCTCTCTACAAAATAAGCTTTGTGTAAAAAACCATTGCGGATTGAATGCAGGTAAATTTAGAAATCAATTTTTTAAAAATAAATTTAGAATAAAAATAAATTATCCGGAGACTATTTTATATAGAAATGAAGTAATTCATATAATCACAGGGAATATTAATGGTAAAGAAGTAATAAATATAGTTAATAAAGTAAGGGAGGTTTAATTCATGAGAATAAAAGGAATGATTTTAATTTTATACTTATCAGCAATCACTTTTCCGGTTTTGTTGTTTTCAACCGGAATAATTAAAAACCCTGTACCAAATATGATTGAGAAAGAGTATATTGAATTAGTAAAAGTTAGAGAAATTGGAGACGATCTTGGTGGCAATAACTATCTTTTTTATCCCTATGGAATGGATAATGATAAAAGCTTTATATTTGTTTATGATAATTTACAAGCAAAGATAATAAAATTTGATATTAATTTAAATTTTATAAAAAGTTTCGGAAGAAAAGGGCAAGGACCGGGAGAATTTTCCGGAACCGGCAGGGGGTATGGTGTTTTTATTAAAGTTGGAATAGATGGAAAGTTGTACTTAAATGATTATAGGAATAGAAAAATCTATATATATTCAAAAGAACTTAAGTATATTGATACCTATAAATGCCCTTTAAGCAATACTACAAAAAATCCTATGATTGATAATAATAAAAATTTTTTTCATATCTCTTTTGTAAAAAAGAATATTAAAATCATTAAGAACGGGAAAATGTTTTTCCTAATAAAAAATAAGTATAATTTTTTTGATTATTTGTATACTCTTCCAAAAAATCCGGATTCTTGGGAAGATTCTTTTTCTTATTATTATAGTCTATATTCGGAAATAATTGATGATTCAAAAATATTGTTATTTTCAAAACGTTCATCCAAGATATTACTTTTAAACGGAAATAAAATTAATGTAATTAATATTTGGCCAAGATCAGCACTTCTTTCTTATAAAAAGAAAATTAGTCATATTTTAAAACAAGGAATGGATGGTTATAAACCGATGTTCAAAAAAATTTTTAGAAGTAAATCGGAAAAAAAGAGTTTGTATTTGCATTTCGGCAGAGATGAGAAAGCAAAACGAAATCTACTATACAAAGTTAGTTTAGATGGGAGATTATTAAAAGTATATTTTGTAAAAACTAAATCAGGGAATTCTTTCACGAATTTTTTATTAAAGATAGGAGACGGATTTTTTGCACGAGAAGAAGAGAAAATTGTTGTTTACAAGGAGAAAATATGAATAAAAAAAGCTTAAAAACCATTTTAATTATGCTTATATTGTTATCGGGAATATTATTGATAGAGATGAATATAGATGCTTCCGGATGGTGGTGTGCTTGCATTAATGAAGCTGAAGCCAATTATGTATGTGATCAGTTTTGTTCAGGCTATGGAGAGGGAGGGTGTGAGGATGTTTATGTAAATTTAGGGAGCTGTATGTGTTATCAAAATGTATGTTTTTGCAAATGGAGATTAGTTTGTAATTCAGGGCATGCACATTATTTTGCAACTGCCAATTCTAATTGCTGGCCATGTTACTAAAACGTTAATATTATGAATATTGATTAGTATCAGGACTTTGCAAAGTGTTGAGTTTTTCGTTTGGGATTATAGAGATTGTCATTTAAAGATGTAGAACTTGTTATTTCTGGTCATTGGTTCACTTCGTAAACGTCATTAAGAATTTACGGAATTTGTCATTAAAAATCAAAGTAGCAAGTAGGAGTTTGCAAGATAAAAGATTAAAGTAAAAATAAAAAGGTTTGAAAATAGAGTGGGAAAAGTGTACTATTGTCCGGCACCGTCCCCGAAGGTTTTGGCAGAATTAAAGTGAAGTTTAAAAAAGTCTTGACAAATTTAAAGTTTAGTTTATAATTGCGGTATGGAAAGGTATCTTGAAAACTATATATTGAAGGATCTGAAGGAAAAGATCGTCTTCTTGTCGGGTCCGAGGCAGGTTGGGAAAACGACTCTGTCAAAACAGATCATGGATAGTTTCACTTACCTTAATTATGATTCTTCAGTTCATAGAAAGATAATTTTTAAGGGAGAGTGGGCACGTGACAGAGATCTGATTATTTTCGATGAGATACATAAAATGAAAAAATGGAAATCGTGGCTTAAGGGGATTTATGATACGGAAGGCATTCCGCCGGCAATGCTTGTCACAGGATCTGCAAGACTGGATATTTACAGGAAAGGCGGAGATTCTCTTGCAGGTAGATACAATTCTTTCAGACTTCATCCGATAACGGTAAAAGAGGCTGTTTCAAATCTTAATATGAAAAAAGAGGAAGCATTATCAACACTTCTTGAGGTCGGAGGATTTCCCGAGGTTTTTCTGAAAAAATCGGAATCGTTTGCGAAAAGGTGGAGGAGAACCCATATAGATTCTATAATAAGGGAAGATCTTCTGGACCTTGAAAATGTTCGTGACATCAAATCCATAGAGATAATGATAGATCTGTTGAGAGAAAGAGTGGGTTCTACAACTTCCTTTACATCACTTGCAAATGATCTTCAAGTCTCAGTCCCGACTGTAAAGAAATGGCTTACAATCCTTGAAAATCTATATGTGATATTTCCGGTCCGTCCCTATCATAAGAATATTTCGAGAAGTATTTTGAAAGAGGCAAAATATTTTTTATATGATACCGGTTCGGTATCGGGAGATATGGGAGCAAAGCTTGAAAATACGGTTGCAAATGCAATTTTCAGGGAACTTCATTTTCTGGAAGATATTACCGGAAGCAGGGTTGCGTTGAATTATATTAGAGACAGGGAGAAGAATGAAGTGGATTTTCTTGCTGTTATCGACAATGTCCCTATTCTGTTGATTGAAGTGAAATATTCGGATAACAATTTTTCAAAATCCCTTTTTAGATTTAAAAGAATGCTTCCCGGTGTTGATGGATGCCAGGTTGTAATGAATTTGAAAGAGAGGAAATCTAAAGACGGCGTAAGAATGGAACATGCGTCTGAATTTTTAAATGATTTAAGTTTTATTTCCAAAAGTAGAAAATAGATTTTAGAGATCACAGAGATCACAAGATAAAAGCAAAAAGACCAAAGTTAACAGCAAGGGCGGTTTACAAACCGCCCTTGCTGTTTATATTAAATCTCTTTTTTTTTCTTCATGAAAAGTACTGCAGTCATAGTTACCAGTGCATGAAAAAATACAATTGTATATCCTGTTGGAAAGTCAAACTGAAATGAGACTGTTATTGCTGCAAGATTGACAATTATTCCGATTATCCACGAAACAATAACAGGTCTCTTTGTCCGGCTTCTAAGAGCGATCAGTGCAGGTCCGATAAGAAGGGCAAATATAACAAAAACTCCCGCCAATTTTACCGAACTTGTTACGGTAACCGCAAAAGTTGTAAAAAACAGAATATCCCGTAATGCTCCTTTTGTCTTATGAAGAACAAAGTATATAAATATACCGAGAAACGAGTATAGTATCGCTGTTCTCAAAACTTCGCTAAAAGGAGTGAACAGTATATCTGCTGCCATCAGGTTTTGAAACTCTTCCGTTCCGTGAGGAGATTTTGAGAGGAGAATAAACACACCTGAAACGCCGAGAGCATACATCAACCCGATAAAAGCTTCCGGATGTTCAACTCTTTTAAATGCTATTGAGTTCAACAATCCTGCGGCAAGTGCAAAAGCGAGAGAGATCAGATACATCTGTTCTCCATGGAAGAAAAGAATGGAGACAGCCGCACCGAGTGCGGCCATCTGTCCTATAGCAAGATCCGTAAATATTATCCCCCGTTTAATGATCTCCAGTCCGAAATAGGAGTGGATACCCAGCAGAACCAGTGAAAGAAAAAAAGCGGAAGCGAGAATATCCGTCATTCGGTCAATCTCCTGACTATCTCATCAAACAGAGAAAATATATCATTGGCAGCGGAAACCGAACCTACATCATGCGGGAGTATTACCATCTTAATTTTGCATCTTTTTGCAACAAATTTTGAAGCTTTCTGATTGTGATAAACATCCTGAAAAAGAAAAACCGCTCCTTTGTTCTTTACAAGTGTTATGATCTTATCAATCTGTTTTGATGTAGGTGGGATCCCCGGAACCGGTTCTAATGTTCCGAGTTCTTTCATATTAAACTTTTCCAGGAAATAATCGAAATTTTTATGATACTGAACAACGTTTTTGCCTGAAAATTTTTTCAAAGCTACTTCCCACTTTTTTGTTCTCTCTTTCCATTTGGAAAGAAAGTCATTAAGATTTTTTGTAAAATAGTCATGTTTCTCCGGTAGGAGTTCTGAAAGTTTACTTTCGATTGCTTTTGCAATGAGCAGGATATTATCAGGATCAAGAGCGAAGTGGGGATTACCGTCAGGATGAATATCCCCCTGAGCTCTGGATACCTCTGTAGGAACTTCGATCGGTTTTATAAAAGAAAAGAGATCCAGAAAGCCTTCGCTTCCCGGAACAATTTTAGGATTATTCGCTTTTCTTATGATCGGCGGTATCCATCCGATCTCAAGCTGACCGCCATTTATGATAAGAAGATCGGCTCTTCTCATTTTTGAAATAAATGAAGGCTTTGGTGTTATAAAGTGCGGATCCCTTGTTCCCTTGGCAAGTGCAATGACCGAAACTTCATTTCCGCCTATTCTTTGAGTGACATCTGCAATATATCTGTATGAAGCAACAACCCTCAATTTTGCTGAAATCGAGGGGCTGAATATCATAAAAAAAACTATTCCTGATATTAGTAAAAATTTTATTTTTTTCATATTTTTCTCCTTTATTTAAAACGGATGTGCTCCGTGAGCACCTATAGCTATATTGAACTGAAGTATAAGCTCATTTGGTTTTTGAAGTGTTTTGTCAATATAGACATATCTGTTAAAGTTGTATTGGAATCTTATCCTTGTGAATTCGGTCGGGCTGTAATCAACCATAAAACCGAACCTTTTAAGATCATTGGGATAATCTTCGGAATTTCCGTTATTAACAATCCTGTTCTTACCGAGGAAATCGAACCTTGCCGCTGTTCTCCACAATTTTTTAAATCTATATACGATCTGAGTATAAAAACCTGCTTGTTTTTTGGATAGATTATTTTGGAAAAGATTGTTACCGTAGTCGAACATATAATTTGTCCCGGTCATATCCCTATAAATATACTCTGAAGTAAGTGAAATATATCGATAGGAGTCGATCAGATATTTTAGTGTCAGATCTCCTCCCCAAATTTTTGTCGTTCCGGAAAATGCATCGCCTTCAAATCCTTCAATACTGTTTTGGCGGCTGTTTCCGGTTGCATGAGAAATGCCCGCTAATATTACAAGATTACCAACATCAAATGAGGTTTTTATAAAAAATGTCCATAGGTTCGGAAGAACAGTTCCCTCAATTTTATAGTTGCCGGAATTATTTCCATCGGAAAGAGTAAAACCATCGGTTCCAAAACTCATCCGGTTCTGCCCCTGTAAAGATTCTACTCCGAAAGCGAGATAAAAATCGAGTGGAGCTACCCAGTTGAGCTGGACACCTTTCTCTATCAATCCCTCTTTCCCGAAAAACACTCTGTAGCCAAGCGGAATATCCATAAAGTCCCACTGGTGTGCATGCTGTGAGTTTATTCTGCCGAAGCTGCTTTTGAATTTACCGAGCTTCATTCTAAAACCGCCCGGAAATTTTCTGCTGTTTATATACAACTCCTCAATCCCGAATGAATCTTCACCCAAACCAAGTGCGGTAAAAAGATCAAAATAGGGATCAACAGCTGCAAAAAGAGCAAGTTCACCATAGTTGAGGTTGAATCCGTTGTTGCCGTTAAGTATGGAGCTTTCTCCTCCTACTGCATTTGTGTCCGGAATGAATCCGGGAATATTCATTATAGAATTCCCGCTGATATCCGGGGATATCCTGTTGTATGAAAAGTCCATTATGAACGATATTCCCGGAACATATTTTGTCTGTGAAAACGGGTTGCCGTATGAATTTCCGCTGCTGTATAAACCTTCGAGTTTCAAGTTCCTCAAAAGATTGTTTTTGGATTTTTCCGGTTTTTCCGCCGGAACTATTGTTGTTGATAATATAAAAAGTAATAAAGTAATAAATATTAATATTTTTTTCATCTATATCCTCCTTTTAATTTGTTATGACTGAAATTAAAAGTTAAAGGGAGGACTCTTGTTAAGAGGTAAGGAAAAAAAAGTAATATTTACAGAGGGTGAATCCGGATAGGAAAAGAGGAAAATAGAAAGGAGAAGAACCGTTAGAATAAATATCAGGGCTGGAGCTGTGAGTGTCTGAGTTGCAAAGATGAACATAGGGCAATCGGGTGTCTCTTCTTCAAGAAGAGAGTGGTTATGAAGAAATGGTGAAAAAAGGGAGATCAACAGGAAAGGAAAGAATAAAAAGAGAAGAGCATTTCTTTTTCTTTTTGCAATGGTAAAAAGATTGTTCACTCTTTTTTCTCCTCAAGTTGCAAGATTATATTACTCTGATATTTGCTTGTCAATATTATTAATAAACATAGAGAATTCCGGAAAATGAATAAGTTTTAGATATACTTTTATTCCGCAAAAGTGACCTGTAAATACTATTCTGTTAAAATAAAAATATGAGAATTTCTTTTTGGACAATTAATTTACCGGAAGATCTTTTGATAGCAACAGGTATCGCTTTTTTTTTAATGTTTATTTTAATATCATTTCTCTCATGGATGGAAAAGGAGTATAGAGCATCTTTAAGAGCGGCTCTTTTATCAATAATCGTATCTTTTCCTTATCTTATTAATGCTTTAGTGAAGTTTCCTTTTCAATATTTTGCAGGGTGGATTCTTTTGAGTTTAACTTTTTTAACTATTTTTCCGTTATTAGTACCGTTTAAGGGATTTGGAAAATTGTCTGAGATCAAACCGGTAGAAAGACTTGATGAAAGGATCACAATGTTCTCCAGAAATGAACTTAAAGAGGGAACAAAATTGTTCGAAGAGTTTTATAAAAAAAATCCTGAAAAATTCAATGATGATTCCGAATTCAGAAAACTTCCCGGACTGTTATCGGGGAAAGCGTTATATGCCGATCCGGTTATTTTTGCGGCATCTGATGCCTATTTTGAAGTTTGTAAAGTTTTAAGAAACGGTGCGGACGAAAAACCGTCGGAAAGAAAATATGATATTGACAGCAAGGATATTTCAGTCTTTATAAAAAAAAATGCAATAAATATGGGTGCTCATTCCGTTGGAGTTACGGAATTAAGGGATTATCACCTCTATAGCGTGGGGGGCAGGGGAGAACGTTATAATAGAGTTTATTTGGAGGAGAATCATAAATTTGCAATAGCTTTTACCGTTGAGATGGATCATGATATGATCGGAATGGGTCCCGATGCTCCGACTGTTATGGAGTCGGCACGCTGCTATCAGCATGCAGCGGATATTGCAGTTCTGACTGCAAAGATGATCAGGAATCTCGGATATTCGGCATCAGCACATATTGACGGTTATTATAAAGTGGTTTGCCCTCT
>CAZWFY010000072.1:0-6425 GCA_964633415.1 uncultured Clostridia bacterium
ATAGTGGGATTTTACCCTTCTTGAAAAGTCACTCCATTTTTTGATCTCCTTAGGAGTCCAGACAGCTTCGGAAAGAGCGGCAATTCTCGGGAATATCATATATTCAGCCTGCTTCGGATCGGGAATATATTCCGTCCATAAATTTGCCTGTCCACCGAGAATGTGTTTTTTTTCTTTCTCGGAGAGTTCCTCGGGAGCAGGTTCAAAAGAGTAAACTTTTTTTAAAGTAAGCATTCCTCCTATGGCGAGAGGTTCATTTTCCGGCGGACCCTGATAATAGTCGAAATAGCAGTATGAAGTGGGAGACATTATGACATCGTGTCCTGCCTTGGCGGCAGCAATTCCTCCTTCCGTCCCCCGCCAGGACATAACCGTTGCATCGGGTGCAAGACCTCCTTCAAGAATTTCATCCCATCCGATCAATTTCTTTCCCTTGGAATTGAGATATTTCTCTATACGTTTGACAAAATAGCTTTGAAGCTCATTTTCATCTTTTAAACCTTCATCTTTGATCCTTTTCTGACAGTCGGGACACTCTTTCCATCTCTCTTTGGGGCACTCATCACCTCCGATATGAATATATTCGGATGGGAAAAGTTCAATTACTTCCGAAAGAACATTCTCAAGGAATTCGAATGTCTCTTCCTTTCCGGCACAGTAAACATCTTTATGGACGCCCCATATTGTCTTGACCTCAAACGGTCCGCCGGTACACGATATTTCAGGGAAAGCTGCAAGAGCTGCTCCCGAATGTCCAGGCATCTCGATCTCGGGGATTATTGTAATATATCGTTCTTCAGCATATTTTATTATTTCTCTGATCTGATCCTGAGTGTAAATTCCTCCATGTCTTTTACCGTCATATCTGTTCGGAGCATCTCGTCTGTGACCTATTACCGTCTCTTTTCTCCATGCACTTATCTCACTTAATTCCGGATATCTTTTTATCTCGATTCTCCAACCTTGATCTTCCGTTAAATGCCAGTGAAATCTGTTGAGCTTATACATTGCAAGATAATCGATAAATTTTTTAATAAACGTGACCGGCATATAATGTCTGCATGTGTCAAGCATCATTCCGCGCCATTTGTATTCAGGGAAATCTCTTATTTTCACTGTCGGTATTTTCCACTCTATTTGACCTTTTGAATTTGAATTCGATCTGCTTTCTATTTGCACGGGAAGAAGTTGTTTTAATGTCTGAATCCCGTAAAATATTCCGGCATTTTGATTTGCACTTATTTTCACTTCTCTTTTTGTAACTTCAAGGGAATATCCCTCATCTCCGAGTTGCATATCATTTATTGATGTTTTAAGAATGATAGAGTTTGCAGGGATTTTGTTGTCTGAATTCTCTAACACTTCAAGATTAATATTCGAAGATTTTTCAAATAGTCCGGATAGATCTTTTGCGATCCGATTTAATTCCATATTTCCTTTTTCAAAAAGGATTTTTGTATAATTATCTATTTTAAAATATTCATCACCGGTTCTTTCACACTGCACCGGTTTAGGTATTATTTTTATTTCGCTCTTTTTATCTATTATTAAGATTAGAGTAACAAGTAAGAAAAAAAACAGAATTAAAAATATGCTTTTTTTTTTGTTTTTCATTAATAATTTCTCCTTGATTTAAAACTTATCTTCTCTTTAACAGTATTTCGATCATAGTTGAAAGTGATTTTTCATCCTGCTCTTTATAGGGAACTTTTTTATAAAGATTTCCCTTATGGTCAATGAGAATGACAGTGGGAATCGAATTGAAATTTCCATAATCGTTTGCAATTTTCTCTGTTCCCCAGACAAAACTGAAATTGTGGTTTTTTGCAGTTTCAACTGCTTTTTTTTCTGAACCGTATTTTCTCCATGTCTTGACTTTGTCCATTGCAACAGCAGTGATAAGCAATCCTTTTAAAAAATATTTTTTGCGAAGGTTCTGTAATTTAGGCATACTTTTTTTACAACTGGGACACCACCCTGCCCAGAATTCAAGAAGCACTACACTATCCTTTAAATTTTCAGATGTGATCTTTCTCCCGTTAAAACTTTGTAGTTCAAATTCCGGTGCCGGAGCTTTTTTTTCAAGAAGTGATTGGAATTTGACTTCAGCTCCGTGATATTTTGCATATTTCAAATTTTGAATAAAATTTCTCTCTCCCGGCAGCTTTTTAAGTGCATATTCATATGCTTTGGAGGCACCGTTAAAAAATTTTGCGGAATCATCATATTTCTTCTCTTTCATTGTTCTTTGGGCCTCCTTTATCTGAATATAACCTCTTTTCCCAAGGCAATATTTAATATTTGTTTTATAAATCCTGTTGTCAGGATCATCTTTTAATGCTTTTTTATAAATATCCGATGCCTTCAGATAGGTTGAAACAGCTTCAAGAATTTTACCGCTTCGAGCCAAAGAGTCAGCTTCTTTTAAAATTTTATATGCTTCTTTCCCGGGATCGGTTTTTTTTTCATCGGATCTTAAGGTTGAGGAGATAAAGAGTAGATGGAAAATTAAAAATATGTAAATCATTCTGAAAAAGCCTTTTTGCATTATTTCACCTCATTCAATAAGTTTTAATAAATAAATATATAGGGAAACTTTTTTTTTTTCAATAGATATGATTTTTATATTGCTAAAACAGATCTGTTTTTATATGTATAGTAAAAGAAAATAAGTAAATTCTTGAATTTGAGTCGAAAATATAGTATCAGATAACCATATGAATTAATAAATGGTGAGGGAGAGATTATGAAAAAATTTTTTTTATTGAAAATTTCAGTTTTAATGATTATTTTTTTATTCTTTATTACAACATCATGTAATGTAAGCAGAATTTCTCTGGAGTCTATATCTCCCGAAAGCAGGGCACTCCACATGCCAGCTTTTACTCTGACTGCAACCGGAGCCGGATTTGATCAGGGTGCGGAAATAGTGGTCGGTGAGAAAGCAATGGTTACAAATTATGTCAGTTCTACTGAATTGAATTGTATTGTTCCATCAGGGGATCTTTCCGTTTCTTCTCAAACCAATAATAATATAAGTGGTATTTCCGGAGATAAACAATCAATATCCGTGTTTGTCCGCAATTCAAACGGAAAGGAATCAGAGCCGATTGACTTGGAATTAACGGATGATCCTCTATTCCTGTCTCCGCTTCAGATATCTTCGGCAGTAACGGAATCATATAATCCGAAAATTGCAGTTGATGGCAATAAAAATCTGTATGTTGTTTTTGAAAGATATGACAGTTCACTTAAAAAATATTATGTTTCTATAATTAAGAGTAGTGATAAAGGGACATCATGGTCTTCGCCTGTTGATATATTTACTTCTGATGAGAAGTGCTATAATCCGGGAATAGCAATAGGTTCGGATAACAGAATAAGTGTTATTTTTTATATGATAAGATTATACTATTCCTGTTCAACCGATCAGGGAGAAACGTGGAGTTCTCCAGTTTCAATCAGTGATGATATGAATTATCCGTTAAAATCGGATATTGCGGTTGATTATCTGAATGGAATTAATATTTTATGGGTTCAAAATGTTTCTACTGAGAATCATATATATTTCCGGAGATCTTCAGACGGAGGAGACTCTTTTTCAATTAGAATTGATGCATCGGAAGAATGGAATAATTACGGGACTCTGTATCAACCTTCACTTGATACTGATGACCATGGCGGGGTTTTTGCCGCATGGAAAGCCTGGCCGAATTATGCTTCAAAATATGCCAGTGTATATACCAACTATTCTTTAAATAGCGGTGTTTCATGGGGAAGCCAGGACACCCGGTTCGGAGTGACCTCATCTCCCGATATTGAGTCTTCACCAAACGGCAGGGTATTTCTTGTTCTTTCCAGCTCTTTTCTTCCTTTTCAGGATAGGATTGTATTATTAAAATCGAATAGTGAAAAAACAGCATGGAATTATGTGACTACCGTTACCGGAGAGGAAGAGGGGTATTATCCGAAAATGAAAATTGATTCCATAGGTAATATTGATATGATCTTCCTCAGATCATTGAAATATTATTTCACACGATCTATTGATGACGGAGAATCATGGTCGACTCCTTCGGCAATAGTTGAAAAGGCTTCATCTATTGATATGGCGATTGATAATGAAGGAAATATTTATATAGTGTATGAACTCAGTCAAAGCGGTGGAATGTTAGCTTTTACAAGATCCTGAGTTTTTCAATAAATATAACGTTTACTGCTCTATATTTATCGCTGGAAAAGAATAGGACTAAAATACTCTGTTTGTGTATTGATTAAATATTTCAATTGCAATAGAATTATCGTTAAATATGTTACATCTTTTTATTTGTAGACGGAAAAGCAGGAGTGTTGAATGAAAAAAATTATCTTTTTTACAATTATTATCTTTTTTGCAATTGCGGTTTTTTCATCGGATAATGATCTTTTGCCTATTGGAAAATCAAAAAACAGATTGGATATCGGGAAAATTGAGAAAGATCAGATCGTAAATACGAAATTAAACAAAGTAATAAGTGTTGAAGAAATGGTAAAAAGCAGTCTTAAATCCGATGTTTTTATAATAGGGGAGATGCATACAAGTTATGACTGTCATAAATTTCAGACCGATTTTATTGAAGCTCTGTTTAAAGCATATCCGAAAATAGTTGTTGGCTTTGAGTTTTTCCAGAGAAAGGATGACCCTGTGCTTGAGAAATGGAGAATGGGGAAGATCACCGAAGATGAACTTTTAAAGGAAACCGGATGGTTTGAAAAGGGATCATATCACTACAATTATACAAAAATGATAATGGATCTCGCCAAAAAGTATAAGATTAAACTTGCCGGTCTTAATATCCCGAGATCAATATTAAGAAAAACTTCAAGAAAAGGTTTTTCAACGCTGACGAAAAAAGAGAAGGCTCTGTTTCCGACTATAAACGTTTTAAACAAAGACCATAGATTTTTCATTCAAAGAGTTTTCGGTGAATTTACAATGCAGATGCCACCGTTCTGGTTTGATAATATGTATTCGGCTCAGAAAATTTGGGATGTTGTTATGGCTGAATCAATGCTTAAGGTTCTAAAAAAGAATAAAGGGTATAAGGGCGTGATCATAGCCGGAAATAACCATGTTGTATACAAACTCGGGATACCTTTTAGGTATAACCTGTCGGATAAAAAAGCAAGGATAACTACCATAACACCTGTTTATATGCCGGAAAAAAAAGATGAAGATGATAGTGTCGGAAATCCAATGATGAAAAAGATGAAAAAGATGTTAAAGCCGGTTGCTATCTATTCGAGAGGTATTGGAGATTTTGTTTTTTCAATTCAGAGTTCAAGCGATAATATATATAAAAAATTCGGTATCAGTGAAAAATTTGAAAACAATGAGTTGATTGTAAAATCGGTTGCAAAAAATAGTGCAGCGGAAAAATACGGAATAAAAAAGGGTGATATTATTAAATCCGTTAATGGGATTGAGTTAAAGAAAAAAGGGCAGCTTGGGTTTTATCTATACAAAAATTTTGGGAAAACCGACCTTGTATTTGATATTATCAAGAAAATAAAGAAAAATACAAAAAAAATAAAACCTGAAAAAATTAAAAAAATGTAATTTTTTATATAATTTTTCAGACTAACGGAATATCGGATTCAAATCAGAGGTTCATATTACGATTTTTCAATATAATTCATTTTTTAAAATTTTTTTGTTGACTTTTTTCTTTTTTTAAACTATACATATACGTATGGGTATGAGTGCGATGGATATGTACGGGGGGTGTGGTTTTGAAAAATGAAATTTTACTCAGGAATGAGTTGATTAAAAAGAGCGGAGTTGATGAAAAGATCTTAAAGGAGATTGAAAAGCGTGGGATCATAAGACCTTTCGGATATACCGATGAAAAGATTCCGTTCTATTCCGATAAAGTTTTTGCACAATTAAATTATATAACTCAGATGTTATCTCTCGGATACGGTATTGAGGAGATTCACAAAATAGTTAAAAAGATAGGGTTTCCAAAAGGAACCGGGCGTTATATTTCAAAAACAGAGACAAAAAAGCATCTGACGATAGGAGAGCTTGCAGAGAAAGTGAAGGTGAGTGTGAGAACTATAAAACACTGGGAGGATAAAGGAATAATTGAAGCGGATATGAGAAGCAGCGGAGGTTTCAGGCTATACTCGGAAACATATGTCTATCTCTGTATGCTGATAAAGGATCTTCAATTATTCGGATATACTCTGGAGCAGATAAAGGAGATATCGGATCACTTCAGGGATTTTTTGGTGATCTCCGGAGATGTGGAGTTTTATTCTCAAAAAAAGACATCGGAGAAACTATATGAGATGGAGAAGGGGATACAAGCTGTCAGGAAGAGAATATTGCTTTTTAGAGAGGGGATAAAACGGTGGGAGGAACTTGTAAATAAAAAAGCCAA
>CAZWFY010000072.1:6525-7639 GCA_964633415.1 uncultured Clostridia bacterium
GATGTTGCGGATATTCTCAAATTGGATGATTCAAAGATTGAAGAGAACAGATATTTTAATTTTCCTCTTTTCAAAATGAAAAAGAGCAGAGAGTCCAAAAATGTGATCATTCTTTTTCACGGATTAAATGAAAAGGCATGGGATAAATATCTACCGTGGGCAAAAAGACTAGTTGAATCAACGGGGAAAAGCGTTCTTATGTTTCCGCTAGCTTTCCATATGAACAGGACTCCCTCCGAATGGATCAATCCAAGATTGATGATGAGGGTCTCCGAAGAGAAAAAGAGACTTTTTCCCAGAACAAAATTTTCTTCAATTGCAAATGCAGCAATAAATATGCGTCTTCAATTTATGCCTTTGAGATTTTTGTGGTCGGGATTGCAGTCTCTCTATGATGTAATTCAACTTGTAAGATTGATAAAGGACGGAGCTATCCCATCTGTCGACAGAGATGCGGGAATTGATTTTTTTGCCTATTCAATAGGATCTTTTCTTGCAGAGATACTTCTTATGTTGGATCCGGAAGGATTTTTTTCAACATCAAAGTTATTCAATTTTTGCGGAGGTCCGGTTTTAACAAGGACATCTCCGGTTTCAAAATATATATTGGATAGTGAAACAAATTTATCTATTTATACATTCTTTATTGAATATCTTGATAATGAAATTGAAAAAAATGAGAGATTATCGCACTATTTCGGATCACAACATCCCGAGGGAGAGATCTTCAGATCAATGATAGATTATCAGAAAATGAAAGGAGATAGGGAAAAGAGATTTCGTGAATTGAGTGGAAGAATTATGGCGCTCGGTCTGAAGAAGGATGAAGTTATTCCTCCGTTTGAGATAATTAATACTCTTAAAGGCGAGGAGAGAAAGATCCCGATAAAGGTCAGGATCGAAGATTTTAATTATAAATATGATCATGTTGTTCCATTTCCCACGAATTGGAATATTGAAAATGAGGTGGATACGGCATTTAATAAAACCTTTAAGATCGCCTCAAAATTTTTAAAATAAAAAAACCTTTCCCAGCCAATAACTGAGCTCAAAGTCCACAGCAATCAGCTTTCAGCAGAGCTTACAAGTCCATTTAGGATATGGGATATGGGGG
>CAZWFY010000073.1:0-6452 GCA_964633415.1 uncultured Clostridia bacterium
ACCGGTTCCCGATCACTCCTTTCTGTTTCTTCGGAATTTTCTGATATTTTATCTCTTAGTAATGTGAACTCCGGCTGACTCCTGAGAGCTTGTGAACTCTTGCTAATGGCTGAAAGCTGAAGGCTGTGAACCGAACAATCTTTGACAATAATTTTCACATTCATTAAAATATGGAAAAAGAGAGGTTGCAATGCCATATCTGAAATTGAAAGATATTGAAAGTAAAGAAATAGTAAAGGGTTACAGAGCCGGATTTTTTCATTCCGGTAATATGACTATAGCCTACCGGGAGGTTGAAGCCGGTGCCGAGCTTCCTATGCACTCCCATCCGCACGAACAGGTCTCAACCATTGTGGAGGGAAATTTTAAATTCAACTTTGACGGGAATATAAAAATAATAGATACTTTCTATCCTGAAAGATAAAACTACAAATAAGAAAGGTGAAATATGCAAGTAAAAAAAGATGAAATTATAAATGAAATAAGACCGAGAACGATTAAAAGACTTATAGAATATTCGATAAATCTCTATCCGGACTCTCCCGTCCTATCCTTTTTTGACGGTAAACCGATTACATACGGAGAGCTTGCTGTAAAGATCGAAGAATTATCAAAACTTTTAAAGGCTCATGAGATAAGAAAGGGCGACAAAGTTGCAATTCTCGGAGAGAACTCTCCCAATTGGGGAATATCCTATCTGAGTATAGTTACAATGGGTGCGGTTACCGTTCCGATCCTGCCCGACTTTCCTCAAGGCGATATAGAAAATATTTTAAACCACTCCGAAGCAAAGATTCTTTTTGCAACAAAAAAGCAGTTTGATAAATTAAGATATGAAAAATGCGGAAATATTAAAAAAGTTATAATTCTCGATGATTTTCACATAGAGGAAACCGATTTCGAAACGGTTCCTTTTTCGGAATTCATTAGCGGAGCATTAAAAAAGATCTCTGCAATCATACACGATATAGGAGAATTTACCGGTCTTGTTTCCGGAGATGTCGATGAGGATGACCTGGCGGCAATCATCTATACATCGGGAACTACGGGAATGTCAAAAGGAGTTATGCTTACACACGGAAATATTGTCTCAAATGTCAACTCAATGAAAGAGATAATAAATTTTCAGAACAGTGACAAATTTCTCTCTCTCCTTCCACTCTCCCATGCACTCGAATGTACGGTCGGATTCCTCCTGCCTCTCTCTTCAGGTTCGTCAATCTGGTATTTGGGTTCCGTCCCGACACCTTCGGTTATCAAAAAAGCCTGCTCAATTGTTAAACCCACCGCTATTCCCATGGTTCCGCTGTTTATTGAAAAAATATTTAAGAAAAGGGTAAAGGCACTTCTCGAAAAAAATAAAATGACAAAGATCATTTCAAAAACCCCTTTTTTAAAAAAAATAATATATAAAAAAGCAGGAAAAGCCGTTCTTTCATTTTTCGGTGGAAATTTAAAAACTATTGCAATAGGCGGTGCTCCTCTTGCATCCGAAGTGGAAGAATTCATGAGAGTATCATCTTTTCCTTATGTTATGGGATACGGACTGACGGAAACATCTCCGCTTCTTACCGGTGAAAAAATTGAAGAAACGAGAAAAGGGTCTTCCGGATATCCGATAAAAGATGTTGAAGTTAAAATTGTAAATGCTGATCCGCAGACAGGGATCGGGGAGATATATGCAAGAGGTCTTAACCTTATGAAGGGATACTATAAGAATGATAATATTACCAAAGAAGTTATTACGGATGACGGATGGTTTATTACGGGCGACAAAGGATATATGGACAGTGACAATTTCCTCTATGTCAAAGGAAGATCAAAAAATATGTTTCTCGGACCAAGCGGAGAGAATATCTATCCCGAAGTGATAGAAGAAAAACTTAATGAAATTCTTATAGTTGAAGAGTCTCTTGCAATAGAAAATAGAGGTGACGTTGAAGCTCTAATATATCTTGATCATGATATTTTAGAACCGCTCATTTCGGGAAAATCCGAAAATGATCAGAAAAAGACAATCGACAATATCCTTGAAAATATAAGAAAGGAGGCAAATGAGAAACTTCCCCCTTTTTCAAGAATAAAAAGGTGTTTCTTTCAAAGTGAACCTTTCACAAAGACTGCAACTAAAAAAATTAAGCGGTTTCTCTATTACCATACCGAATTGAATAAGAAATAGCACCCTCAGCCGTTCCCTGTTTTTAAATCAGAGATTATATGGATTATGAACTAAAACTCGACAGATTTCAGATAGAGGCTATTGATCTGTTAAAAAAGAATAATTCGGTATTAATATCGGCACCCACCGGAGCCGGAAAAACACTTATAGCAGAATATATAATGCACGAGAGTCTGAAAAAAAATGATGGAGTGATATACACTTCTCCCATAAAAGCTCTCTCAAATCAGAAATTCAGAGATTTTTCCAAAGATCATCCGGGAAAGACCGGAATTGTCACAGGGGATGTTTCCATAAACCCTTTCGCACCTCTTCTCATTATGACAACGGAAATATTCCGAAACAGGCTTTTCCACGGAGACAGATTCGAAGGAAAATATTCATGGATAATATTTGACGAAATTCACTATCTTGACAATCCGGACAGAGGAACTGTCTGGGAAGAGTCTCTGATGTTCCTTCCTAAAAACATAAATTTTATCGGACTATCCGCAACTCTATCCAATATTGACCGGATGGCCGCATGGATAGAAAAAATACACGGAAAACCTGTAAGCGTTGTTATAGAAAAGAACAGACCCGTTCCGCTTAAATTCTATTTCATATCAAAAGAGAAGATCTATAAAAATATAGATACGCTTTTTAAAAGCAGCAGAAAAAATAAAACCGAACCTTTTGCGGAGCATATGAACAGGAAGAAAAAAAGTTTCCCCTCATCAATTGAAGTTTTTAATCTTATCTCCTCTTTAAAAAAGATCAAAAGACTTCCCGCTATCTATTTCACATTGAACAGGAGAAGGACAACTCAACTGGCTGAGAGAATATCAACATTGAATTTTTTAACCGAAGATGAAAAAAAAATTACAAAAAATATCATTAGAAACTTCACGGATAAATTCGATCTCGCTGATAATCCCGATCTTATTGAAATATCAAATCTTCTAACAAAAGGGATCGCATTCCATCATGCGGGAATGATACCCCAGATCAAGGAAATTGTTGAATCTCTGTTCTCTTCCGAACTTATAAAAATAGTATTTGCAACAGAGACTTTTGCACTCGGGATAAATATGCCCGCCAGATCTGTTATCTTTGATGAATTAAAAAAAAGAATCGGAAGAAGTTTTAAGATCATTTCTAAAAGAGATTTCTTTCAGATGGCAGGAAGAGCCGGAAGAAGGGGAAAGGATAAGGAAGGATATATCTATAGTTTTGTAGATAGATCAATCGGAAGACGTCCTTTAAAATCACTTCTTGCCGGAGAACCGGAGCCTGTCACAAGCAGATTCGATCTCTCATATGCAGGGATTCTGAATCTTTATGATCTCTATGAAGAACGATTGACAGACGTATTTTTAAGATCATTTAAATATTTTCAGATCGGACATTCGGGTATTCATAGTTATATTAACAGATTAAAAGGAAAATTATCGGTTTTAAAAGAGCTTAGATATATAAACAAAAACAGGATAACCGAAGCAGGCAAATTTGCTTCCGAGATCCACGGATATGAACTGCCGGTAACCGAACTCTGGAGAAGCCGGTTGTTTGAAAAACTTAATTATAAGGATCTGATTTATATTACACTTGCACTTGTTTATGAACCGTCATCAAGAGAATCGGAAATCATCACTCATAAAAGATCACAATATCTTTCCAAGGTTACACATTCCATAACTAAAAAAATAAAGAATATCGAAAAAAAAAAAGGTGTCGGAGAAGAGAGCAACAGTTTTAATTTCCAGCTGTCCGAAGCAGTTGAACTCTGGATAAAAAATGAATCATTTTATTACAGTGTTTTTGTTTCGGACAGAGATCCGGGAGATCTGGTGAGATATTTCAGGATGACATCTCAGATATTAAGAGAGTTAAGGAAAAGTGATATATCTGAAAAAATGAACGGTAAACTTGATAAAGCATTAAATATATTAAACAGAGATATTATAGACCCGAATAAGGAGTTGAACGGATAAAATGATAGAGATAAAAGGTTTAAAGAAAAGCTTTAATCCAAATATAGCATTGAACGGAATCGATTTGATCCTAAACGGAGGAGAGATCTCTACTATTTTTCATCCGAGATATTTAAAATCTTATCGACATTATTATCTGGATTAATTTTATTAATTTTGTATAATTAAATCATGAAACCATTATTTGGAGAATAATATGAGAATGAAATCTATTGTTTTACTTATTATTTTTTTAAGCTCGTTTGGATTTGCCCATGATAATCTTCCGAATATTTTAAAAAATTCCGGAACAAAAAAAGACTATCCCGGCTCTCCATATCTTATTATTTTTGACAAAACCGATATAAAGATGAAAGAGTCCGGATTAACCTATGTAGTCAATGAAATCTTTATCAAAGTTTTGAATGAAAACGGTTCGAAAAAAATGATATCCCGGATATTCGGATACGATCCTTTGAGTTCATACATTAGTATTAAAGAAGCAAAAATAGTCGAAAAAGGGGGGAAAGTTGAAAATATTCCACTCTCTTCCGTCAAAGATTATACCGCACCTGCCAGAGCAATATATTGGGGTGCGAGAGAAAAGATACTTCCGATCGGAAAATTAGCCGTTGGAGATGGGATTTACATAAAAACATTCAGAAAGGGTTTTACATATGCTCTTCTTAACGATATAGATGAAGATAAATATACTCCTCCGATGAAAGGGCATTTTTATGATATTGTACCGTTCTATTCTAAAATACCGATAGAGCTTAAATCGTACAGAGTTGAAATACCCGACTCCAAGGAACTTCAATTTGAAGTATACAATGGAGAGGTTACATCATATAAACATTTTAACAAAAACAAAAAAGTATATTTCTGGAAGAAGAAAAATATAAAACCTTTTAAAAGAGAGCCGAATATGGTTGCCCCTTCCGATGTGTTCACCAAACTTCTTTTATCAACATCACCAGATTGGAAAGCTAAGTCCAGATGGTTTTATAAAGTAAACGAAGATTACGGTTCTTTTAAGTCGAGTAAAGAGATAGATGATAAAGTTAAGGAAATTCTATCTGGAGCAAAAAATGATTGGGAGAAAATTTCAAGATTAACCCACTGGGTTGCCGAAGAAATAAGATATTCCGGACTTTCCATGGGCAAAGGTGAGGGTTACACTCTTCACAAAGGAACTACAATATTTCGTGACAGATGTGGTGTTTGCAAAGATAAAGCAAGCATGCTGATTACATTGTTAAGAGCAGCCGGATACGAATCTTATGCAGCGATGACAATGGCAGGTTCAAGAATCGATAAAATTCCCGCAGATCAGTTTAACCATTCGGTGACGGTAGTAAAAATCAACGGGAAATATCACCTGCTTGATCCGACCTGGGTTCCCGGTGTAAGGGAATTATGGTCTTCCCGCGAACAGCAACAGCAATATCTTATGGGACTGCCTGAGGGAGCGGATCTAAAAACGACTGATATCAGCCCTCCGGAGAAACACTATTTGAGGTACAGGATAAATTCCGTCCTAAATAAAAACGGAAGCATATCCGGCAGTGTGATTATAAGAACAGAGGGTCAATCGGACTCTATGATAAGAAGATACTTAAAATGGAAACAAAAAAAGTTTTCAAAAGAATTTATAAAGGAGTTGATTTCCAGACAAATAAAAGGGATAAAAATATCAGATCTAAAATATTCCGATCCGTTTAATTTAAAAAACCCGATAAATTTATCTTTCGATTTTTTTATAAATGACTATCTTGTATCCGGCAGAAAATATCACTATTTACAGAGCTTTTCCGGGAACCTTCCGTTAAATGAACTCCTTTTTTTCAAAAGAATAAAAACAGATCTGAAAAAAAGGAAACATGCTTTCAGAATCGGATGTTCTCAAGAGGTTACCATACATGAAAATATAAAACTTCCTGTCGGTTTTCAAATATATAAAAAACCAGGGCTTAAAACTATAAAAGGAGATAATGTTTCTTACAATGGAAGTATAAGAAAAAACGGTAGAACACTATCAATCATTCAGAAAATCAGATTTAATAAACGAATTTTTAAATCTAAAGAATGGGAAGATGTTAAAAACAGCATTAAACAATTTTTCAAGCTGAAAAACTTAATAATTCTCAAAGGAAGGAGGTAAGAATGAAAAAAGCAATTATTCCTATTTTAATATTTGTAGCAGCTGTTACCTGCATGTATGCAACATATGACTTCAATGCCAGATACCTTGAAATAAATGTAAAATATACTTTGGAGAGCGACGGCTCACAGATATACGATTATTTTCATAGAGTTAA
>CAZWFY010000074.1:0-5079 GCA_964633415.1 uncultured Clostridia bacterium
AATAGCAACTTGAGGATAGAAAAAATAGTATCTTTCGGTAACTCATCCCCGCGAGAATTCTGGTATGACCAGAAAGAAGACGAAATTGTATTCCTTTTAAAAGGCAGTGCTACTCTTGAATTTCCGGACAAAGAAATATTTTTAAATCCGGGTGATTATATTTTTATTCCTTCTCACACAAAGCACCGTGTAAAAAAAACCGACACTAAAAAAACTACGGTTTGGTTAGCACTCTTCTTTAATTAAAACCCGATTTTTTCCGGAAATCCGGTCTGTTTTTTCTTCTCTACTTAAGATGTTTTACAAACCATGACTCAAACTTTTTAAACGTCCCCTTATTTTGAATCACGCCTCTAAGACCGTGTGAACCGTCGGGATCAAGAAACAGATCAACAAGAGTCTCCTTTCCGGCTTCCAAAAAAGCTCTATACATATTTACAGTATCCTGATAAAGAACATTTTTATCCATCATACCGTGAACCATTAGAAGAGGCTTTTTTAGATTTTTTGCAAGTGGAAGAAGTGAATATTTCCTGATATTCATTTTCCCTCTGACGGAATCTCCTATTGTCGCTCCCGTATACCATGAATTATAATTTTCCCACTGGGTAGGAGGAGCTGCCGATATTCCGCAACAGAAAGTATCGGGAGATGTCAACATCGTATAGAGCGTCTGGAATCCTCCGAAACTCCATCCGTGCAATCCTATTCTCGCCGAATCAATTCCAAATCCACCTTTTTTAATCTCTTTAATAAGATCTTCAAGATCCTCCGTCTGGGGCTGACCGGGATGTTTAAAATTTGCTTCGTTAAAAGCCTTTCCATATCCCGATTGTCCTCTCGGGTCTATATTTATGGTTACATACCCGTGTTTGGCAGCCATGATCATCTGGAACATATAACTCAAACTGCTTATCCGCTCCGTCATAACCGTATGGGACCTTCCGAGAGGACCACCGTATAAATAAACAATTCCGGCTCTGCCGTCGGACGGCTTCCACCCTTCGGGTTTAAAGATCATTGCGTGAATAACATCTCCATTTCTATTGTTATAGGTAAAGAGTTCAGGTTTGATAAAATTGATCTTTTTCCATTCCGGATTGTGACTTGTCGTCAATTTTAACTTCTCTCCAATCTTGGTATCCATAAGAAAAAGCTCCTTGGGATCCGTCCAATTTCCAAAGACTGTGGCAAGACAATTCCCGTTGTGAGATACAACACCACCATCATGAACTCCATTCTTTTTCCCAAGCAATTCCATCTCCCCGGTTTTAATTTCAACCTTATATACACTGAGAAATGCAGGGTCCTGTTTGTCCGAAACCGTATAAAGAAAGTTTGAATCTTTTGAAAAACCTATAACCGGAAAACTTTCAAATTTCCCCTTAATCACAGCTCTCTTTTTTTTTGTTTTAAGATCAAAAATAAAAGGCTGTCTGAAACCGTCTTTGTTGAAAAGAATCGCAGTTAATTTTTTACTGTCCGGAGTAAATCTCAGATTATCATAATAATTTGATTTATACCCGATTGTCTCTTTCATGGAAAAAAGTTCTTTAGGTTTATGAGAACTTTTCATATCACCAAACCAAATTTTAAGGTCACCCTTTTCTCGTTCCCATGTCATGAAGGCATAATAATTACTGTCTTTGCTCCATATTACTTCACTAAACTCATACCAGATATCCCCTCCCGGTATTTCAAATATATGATCAGGCTGTTTACCCCAATTCTCGGAATTGACTGCCCTGATATAAAATCTGTATTCAGGTTCATTTCTCTTTGTATCTGTCATCTGTCTTTTTATCTTCTCCGGTTTGGCAAATCTTCCTTTGTAGTTCATCACCGAAACATTCTCATATCCGCCCTTCCCTTTCTTCTTCGATGCAATAATAAACATAAATTTCCCGTTCGGAGAGATAACAGTATCATTAATTTTAAACCTCTCTTTATCGGATTCCTTATCCTTTTCCAATCTGTGATTAAGCTGATGAATAAAAGAGGAGGTGAATTTAGTTAAAAATATACTGCGGCCTCTTAAAAAATAGAAACCGTCACCCGATTTTGTATATCCGATCAATCTCTCTTTAGCATCAGTCATTGTCAATCGATTTATGCTGTTCTTTTCGGGAATATATCTGAAGAGATCGCCTCTATACTCAAAAATCAGTTCCGTTGATTCTTTCGACCACTCAAAAGTCGAAACTCCGGGATAGAGATCTTTTCTTTCCACCTTTTCCTCTTCCTTTTTCTTCTTCAGTTTATCTCTCAGCTCCCATAGTTCAAGCTCTTTCTTTTCCTTTTTAACTTTTTTATTTCCGCATTTATCTTTTTTCTTCGACTCCTTTTTCTTATTCTCCTCTTCTTTTTTCAACTTTTCCTTTTTCAACTCTTCCTTCAGTTTTTCTATCTCCTCTTTCTCAAACTTAGAAAGATCGACCTTTTTCCCCAAGAGATAGTCTCGCTGAGCATAATACATTTCAAGGAGTTTTTTATCTTTATTTCGCTTTAACTCGGCCTTTTTTAAAAATCTCTCGTGATCTTCGGGAGTATCAAATCTTTTCATCAATTCTACTGATGTTACTCTCTTCATTTTTTTAGAAGAAAGATCGTAAATATAGAGATCATAACCAAATTCGTTATAGGGATTCCAAAGGAATCCGAGATATTTATCATTTTCGGAAAATTTGATCTCTCTTGCACTTTTCCCGAAATATGACCGGACTTTGTAAAACTCTTCCATACTTATATTCCCTGCACCGGTATCACCTTCAACAAACAGGAAGGAAGCTATAACAACCCCGATAATTACTGCGATTAATTTAAAAGACCTCATAAAAACCTCCTATACATATGATAATACGGAATTATAAAATATTTTCGAATAAATTACTAAAAAAAATTCACTCTTATTTTGAGTTTTTGAATTCAGATGGAATTTTGTAGACATAACTGTAATCTTTATGAAAAACCGGATCGAGTAATTTAAGAAACTCAGAGAATTTATAACCCTCACCGGAATTCAAACGGTTATATATCCTGTTAAGACGCACAAATTCAGAACTATTGTATAGGATATAATCTATTCCGTCTTTTCTCAGAGAGTCAACAAAATCCTCCCCTGTCTCCGAATTATCGAGATACCCTTTTAATATAGAATAATCTATAGCAGATGAAACATAATATCTTCTTTTAAGATAGAAATTCCTTGTATCTCCCACAACAAGTATAATTGAATTTCCGGGAGTATTCCCGTTTACATAGGATATTGCCGGATACGTTGGGAAAAGAGCCGTTTTATACTCTTCCGAACTCATCTTGCCGGAATAGAGATAGTAAGCCCTGTAAATCCTCTCTTGATATCCGAAAACCGTGATCATATTCAAAACAATCAGAATAATAAATATAGATCTTACTATTTTGGAATCTTTTAATTCAGCACTCTCATATACAAGAATTACATATATGCAAAGAAGTGCAACGGCTATATACAAAAAGCGAATACTGGCTGTGAAAAAAGCTCCGAAAAAGATAAGAAGTAAAGAAAAGATCAGATAAAAACGAGCATTGATCTGTTTTTTTAAAAAAATAAATGGTAGAAAAATAAGGAACTGTACTCCGATAAGTCCTCCGGAGCCAATCTCACGAAACGAAAGATCATAAGGTAAAGACAAAACATCCTTAAAAGAGTGAATCAGAACTCCTACATCATTTTTCATAACCTCATATCTTGAGATATCAAAATATCCATGTTCAAACAATCCGGTAAAAAAAGGGAAAAACGGATTTTTTATAAGTATATAATTTTTGATAAAAAGAGGAAGCAGCAGTAATACTGATGAACTCCCGAATATAAAAAGCAGTTTGATGTTTTCCTTCGGATTTTTAAGCCTGTCTTTAAAAATGATAAGTATTAAAAAAAGAATCATCGGAATTACATTAAAATATTTAACTCCGATACTAAATCCCCAGAAAAGAGCCGAAAACCTTTGGCGTCCTTTAAGATAACATCTTATTCCTATCAGAAT
Source organism: uncultured Clostridia bacterium (assembly GCA_964633415.1). Classification (GTDB taxonomy): domain Bacteria; phylum Acidobacteriota; class Aminicenantia; order UBA2199; family UBA2199; genus CAZNLS01. Next base: position 4,026 of record CAZWFY010000074.1, read on the forward strand.
AAAGAAGGCACCTATAAGATCATTATTTACGGTAGTCAGAAGAAAAAATGTAAGAGGGATAGAAACCAACAATAACAAAAACATAAACTTTTTTTTCAAATTAAAATATTGAACAGCCGTATCGGTTAGTGCCAGACAGAAAGTAATTCCAATTAACAGATGAAAAATTCTCGGAACAAGTTGTCCGGCATACAGAGATGGAATTAATGAGATCTCATAGTAAATGGAAGTGTTTGCATAGATTAGCTGAGGAGTCGCAGTAAATCCCCCGTGCAAGAGATAAATATTTGGAATTCCCAAATGATAGACCAGCGTATCATAAAAAGATGACGGCAATGATGCATATATAAACGGGAAGATAAATATTCCAAATTCACCAAAAGGGCGATTGAAAAAAGTTTTAAAACTATTATTGAAATCCGATCTCTTTTTTAAAATCAAATAAATAAGAAGAGGAACGGGAAATAAATAGAATAGGATAATAAAAACCGGATAAAGTAATTTAAGTGAACTTAACAGAAAAAAATAGAACGTAGTAAAAATAAGTCCGGAGGCCAAAGATTCAGGGAGTTCAACTATTTTCTTAGTAAATAAAGAATTAATTAAAAAGCCGTATATAATGATAATTGAAAATAAAAGAAATCCTTTAATCAAAGGTATCAGGAAATCTCCCGCATAACGTATCAATGTATAATTCAGTATTATTACTATTCCGAACAAAGTAAAAAGATATAACGGCAATTTTCGATTTTCATCTTTTATACTTAACATTTTATAAGTTTAATATATTATCGCTTTTGATTCTATTATAACATTTTTATTCTTTATATTAATTCCTTCAATCGTTCATGAACTTCGGTTGCATCAGGTCTTTTTTGAGGCTCTTTATCCATCATTTTCATTACCAGATCAATTATATCTTCGGAAACATCATTTCTGAACATTTTTATTGATACAGGATCTTTCTCAAGCACTTCACGCATAATGTCAATAGCAGTTTCACCGAAAAAGGGTTTTATTCCGGCTAAAAGCTCATAAAAAACAATTCCGAAAG
>CAZWFY010000075.1:0-4985 GCA_964633415.1 uncultured Clostridia bacterium
TAAATTGACAAAGAGGCAGGAGGAGATAATAAAAACTTCAATAGATATTATCTCGGAAAAGGGTATACAGCACTTAACGATTAAGAATCTTGCTGGAGCAATAGGGATTTCCGAGCCGGCGATATACAGACATTTTGAAAGTAAAATGGAGATATTGATATCTATTTTGAATAAATTTGAAAATTATATTAAATCTGAGAAAGAACTTATAACGAGAGAAGATATATCTTCCATTGAAAAGATAGGTTCAATATTTTTATACCATTTTGTCCATTTCAAAGATAATCCGGCTTTTGCAGCTGTTATATTTTCAGAAGAGATTTTCAGAGATGAAAAAAGATTATCCGATAAGGTTTTCTCAATAATAAGCTCAAATTTTGAGATGATCAGGGTAATTGTTCGAAAAGGGCAGAGAAAAAATGAGATACGAACCGATATTAATGAGGAGCAGATAACTGATATTATAATGGGTGCATTACGCCTTATTGTTAAAAAATGGAGGTTGTCAAACCGTTCTTTTGATATTGAAATGGAAGGAATGAAACTCTGGGATTCAATAAAGATGATGATAACGGATAATATATAAAAATTTTATGAAAAAAGTTAGTTAAAATTAACTAACGCAAGGAGAAAAAATGGATAAATTTTTTAAACTGATCACAAAACATTTCAGATTTGTTCTGATAGGAATACTTGTTGTAACAGCAGGATTTTTTCTTGCAATGAGATCAAATACTCGCATGGAGACGGATCTTGATAAATATATGCCGCAGAATCATCCTGCATTTGTTTACAGCAATAAAGCTGAAGAGTGGTTCAATATTAATGACGGGATAATAATTGCAATAGAGAATGATTCCGGAATATTTAATTCACAGACGCTTAAAAAAATAAAGAAATTGACTAAAGAGCTGCAGCGAATGAAGGAGATTGAGAAGAGTGATGTAACCTCTCTCTATACGGCGGATAATATAATCGGGACTGAAGAGGGTATGGATGTAAGACCTTTTTTTAAAAGGATACCGGATAACAAGGAAGATCTTGAGAAAATTGCAAAAGCCGTACGCGGTAATGATATGATCTTTAAGCGTCTTGTTTCGGAAGATGAAAAAGTAACACTTGTTGTTGCCGAGATAAAAGATGATGTGTTTTCGCAAGAATTTTACCATCGTATCCTCAATCTTTCCAAAGAATACGAAGGTCCGGAAAAGATTTATGTGGCAGGGACACCTATAGTAGAGGGTACACTTGCTTATCTGGGACCAAAGGATATGAAAAAAATGGTTCCGATAGTTATAATAGTTATTATTATAGTTTTAATGCTTTTATTACGAAGTATAAAAGCAACAATACTTACTTTACTTGTTGTTCTGTTCAGTACCGTATTTGCATTCGGTTTGATGGCCGTTGTTAATATCCCGATTTATTCCGTTTCAACTATGATTCCCGTGATGTTAATTGCTATCGGTGTTGCGGATGGAATTCATCTCTTCAGCCATTTACATCTTTTTATGAAAAAGAATCCGTCCGCTTCAAAAATAGAGGCAATTTCGGATATGTTTCACGGAATGTGGAAACCGGTAATAATGACCTCCGTAACAACTGCAGTCGGATTCATCTCTTTGATCACATCTCAGGTTTATCCGATAAAATATTTCGGATTGTTCACGGCATTCGGGGTTATGATGGCAATGGTATTTTCATTGGTTCTTATTCCGGCAGGCTTAATGGTTTTCGGACTCCCGGGATGGAAAGATAAAAGTGAAGCGGGAAAAGAACATGAGAAGAGTGACTTAGGATCTCACTTTTCAAAATGGATAATAAAACACAGATATCTGACGATTTTTATTACCATTGCGATAGTTGTTTTTTCTATCGTGGGAATCGGAAAGGTCTGGATAAACTCAAGTTTCCTTGATAAGTTTGAAAAGAACAGTGATATTGTTCAAACTGATAAATTTATCAATTCTCATTTCGGAGGAACATCGACTCTGAATGTTATTCTCGATTCAGGCAAAAAGGACTCATTTAAGGATCCTGCCGTTCTAAGAGAAATTGACAATATGCAGAAGGAAGTAGAGAAACAGAAAATGGTCGGAAACTCTTTTTCACTTGCCGACTATCTGAAGCGGATGAATAAAGTTATGCATGCGGATAGAAATGAGTTTGATTCGATTCCCGATTCAAAAAATCTTGTTGCTCAATATCTTCTTTTGTATGAAATGTCGGGAGATCCGGAAAATTTATGGAAGGTTGTCGACTATGGATATAAAAAAGCAAATGTAATATTTCAGCTGAAGAGTGATAATTCGGTTGCGATGAATAATGCAATAGATGCGATCAAAAAACATATTCCGGTTTTAAACAAACTCGGAGTAAAGGTTAATTATGCCGGATCAGGTTATAAAGGTCTGATCTTTACCGACCTTATTCTTCAGGGTCAGATATTGAGTCTGCTTATGTCACTTGTCATCATATTAATATTATTGTCGTTAATGTTTAAAAAAGTTCTTGCGGGAATTATAGGATCCGTTCCGATAATAATCACTGCACTGATCAGTTTCGGTATTATGGGTCTGTTTAATATTCCGTTAAGTACTACGACCGCCCTGCTTTCCAGTATAGCGGTTGGTATAGGAATTGATTATGCAGTTCATTTTATAGAAAGATATAAAATATATGCAAAGGAGACGGGAGATAAGGATCTTGCTTCGGAATTGACAATGTTTCATTCGGGCAGGGCGATAGTTTTTAATGCGGTTGTGGTTATTGCGGGTTTCCTTGTGTTATTGTTCTCGGTCTTTCCGCCGAACCGTTCACTTGGTGCACTTGTGTCTTTAAATATGTTTACAAGTTTTGTGGGTACCGTTTCAATAATGTACCTTCTTTTATATATGTCAAATCTGTTTTTTAAAAAGAAAAATAATTAAGGAGAAAAAAATGATTAAAAAAAGAGTTCAAATTATAGTGTTAAGTATAATTCTGATGCCTGTTTTCACTTTGATGGGAACGGAACTTACAGGATTGCAAATAATTAAAAAGGTTTACGACAGGGATACCGGAAAAGATAGTCAGGGAAATCTCACAATGACCCTTATCAATTCAAGGGGAAGTAAACGGATAAGAAAAATAAAACAGTTTACGAAAGATTTCGGCAAAGTGGAAAAGAAAATAATGTTTTTTCTTTCACCGGCAGATGTAAGAAACACATCATTTGCAAGCTGGAGTTATGATAAAGAGGGAAAAGATGATGATCAGTGGATCTATCTTCCGGCATTAAAAAAAGTTAAAAGAATTTCGAGTGACAGTAAGAGTGACTATTTTATGGGATCGGATTTCACTTATGATGATCTGGGTGACAGAAAGCCTGAAGAAGATGAACATAAGTTACTGAAAACTGAAAAGTTTAAAAATGAGGACTGTTATGTTGTTGAAAGCAAGCCTAAGGATAAGGATTATATGTATTCTCGTACGGTAACCTGGATCATAAAGGATAAATGGATCGGATTAAAAAAAGAGTTTTACGATGAGGACGGTGAATTACTGAAAATCCTTGAGATAAGAAAACATGAAAAAATAAACGGGATATGGGTGATCACCGATTCTCTGATGAAAAATGTGCAGAAGAATCATTCGACACATATGCAACTTACTGATGTTAAAGTGAATACAGGTATTCCGGCAAGACAGTTTACCGAAAGAATGATGAAGAGAGGAATTTAATGAAAAAAATATTTATTACGGCAGGGATTTTAATATCCCTGCTGATATCCATTCCAGTCTTTAGTGCGGATTCTTTAGGTTTAACCGGATATCTGGAGAATTATTCCGGAATGCTTTTTTCCGGGGGCAATGATTTTGCGATAATCAGAAATACATTTAACCTAAATCTGGAACAATCTAAAAGTAAGATAGCTTTCAAGGTAAATCCATATATCTATCATTATCAGAATAAAGATATTGAGACGGGGATTCGGCAGGCTTATATTGATATATTTTTTAATTCAATGGATATAAGAGTAGGGAAGCAACAGATAATCTGGGGAAAAGCGGACGGAGTTTTTATTACCGATGTGATCTCTCCAAAAGATCTCAGAGAGTTTTTACTTCCTGATTTTGATGAGATAAGAATGGGTGTTACAGCACTTAAAGCAGATTATTATATCGGAGACAATACAATTGAATTTGTTTGGGTGCCTGTTTTTACTCCGACAAAATATGCCGATGAAGGCTCGATATGGAGACCTGATTTCAGTTTTGCTCTTAAACCTGAATTTGACTATTCAAAGCAGAAAGTTGATGAAAAGTTTAAGAACGGTGAAGTGTTTCTTAAATATTCAAGTGTTACCTCTGCTGTAGATTTTGAGATCATGGGCGGATATATGTGGGATGATGATCCGACAATGCATACATTGAAAAATATTAATCCTATAACAATGCAGCCGGATTCGTTGACCATTATTCCCCAATACCACAGGCTCGGATTGGTCGGAGGAAGTTTCAGCACAACTCTCGGAGGGTTTGTTATAAGAGGTGAAGGAGCTTATTATATAGGGAAATATTTTTTATCGGAAGATATGCGTTATAAAGAGGGAATAGTTGAAAAAAATTATCTTCACTATCTCCTCGGAATTGATTTTACGCTTATGGATATTAAGATGAGTGTTCAGTTTGTCCAACAGTATATTCTTGATTATGAAGATCTTATCATAAATGATCGTGCTGAGAATATAATGACATTTTTTGCGACTAAGAATTATTTGAGAGAGACACTTTTTATAGAGTTATTCTCATATATCGGACTGAACAACGGAGATGCTCTGATCAGGGGAAAAGTGACATATAAGCTTGTTGACGGGCTTGATATTCTTCTCGGTGTAAATATTTTTACAGGCAGTAAGGGAATGTTCGGACAGTTCAATAAGAATGATATGGTCTATGTGAAAGTTAAATACAGTTTTTAACCGTTCCGGGGTGATAGAGCT
>CAZWFY010000076.1:0-4866 GCA_964633415.1 uncultured Clostridia bacterium
AAAATGATTGTAGTATCTTAATATTTTTCATCATTCATATTCAACTTCGGACAGGGTTAGACCTCTTGCAGGTGCTGTTTGACCTGCTGCTCTTCTGTCTTTTGCCTCAAAGATTTTTTCAATATCACTAACTTCAATTTTCCCTTTTCCCACATCTATAATTGTTCCGACAATATTTCTGACCATATAGCGTAAAAAACTTTTTCCGACAACTGTAAAAATTATCTTATCCTTTTTAAATTTCAGTGTAACTTTTTTCAGAGTGCGAACTCTTTTCTTTTGAGGTTCATCTGAAGTGAATGAAGAAAAGTTTTTTTCTCCTTTAAAAAATTTAACTGCTTTTTTCATCTTTTTTTTGTCAAGAGGATATGGAATGTGAGTATAATATCTGTATTCAAAAGGGGAAAGAACGGGTCCGGTGAAGATCCTATATGTATATGTTTTCATCTTTGCACCAAAGCGGGCGTTAAAAGAGGGATCGACTATTTCACATTCGACTATTCTTATATTATCCGGAAGAAGGGAGTTCATTGCTCTTTTCAGGGAGTCTGCTTCGATATTAACTTTTAAAAAGAAGTTTGCAGTCATTCCGGTTGAATGAACCCCCGCATCGGTTCTGCTGCTGCCTGTAACAACAACTCTTTTTTTTGCGATTACGGATAAAACCCGTATTATTTCTCCCTGAATGGTTTTAAACTTTTCTTTCTGACTTTGCCATCCGTGAAATCCGGTTCCGTCAAAATGAATAATAACTTTATAATTATTTCTCAAATTTCTATTTTTTTATATTAAAAAAATCTTTAATTTCTTCAATTATCTCTTCCGGAGAGCTAAATGGTTCTACTCCGTCTATTTCCCATGTATTAAGCCCTAAAACCCTTTTGCCGTAAATCTTTGCATAAGAAATCTCAGAAAGTGTCCCATAGCTTCCATCAATTGCAATGAGAATATCTGCGTTTAAGACTACAAGCGGATTTCTTATATATCCTAATCCCGTAGCGATCTTAATATCCGAATAGTTATTACCTTCAGCCGTGGAATTACCGGGAAGTATTGAAATTGTGAATCCTCCGGCTTCCTTTGCACCTTTTGCGGAAGCTTTCATTACTCCGGACATACCGCCATTTACAAGTAAAAAATTATTCATAGCGATGAGTCTGCCCATTTTTTCCGAATATAGAATTGATTTTTTATCGGGACTACTTCCACCAATGATTCCTACTCTTAATTTTTTAGAAGGATCGGGTTTTTTCTCCCGCATTAATTAGATCTAAAAAGCTTTAGGAACTTTTCCGGAACGAATACAGGATGTGCAGACTCTTATTGTCTTCTTTTCTCCATTCTCAATGATCCTTACTTTTTGTAAATTAGGTAACCACCTTCTTTTTGTCAGTTTATGGGAATGGCTGACGTTATTGCCGGTTATAGGCTTTTTCCCGCATATATCACACACTTTTGCCACTTTGAAATCCTCCTTATCGAAAGTATGCCAGATTTTACTAAATTTTTAACCTAAAATCAATTGAATAATCGAATTAAATCAGAAACTAAATCCAATTCCCCCATAATAGGATAATCCGCCAAGATCTCTCGAAGTACCGCTTATTGTATATTTCAGTTGATTGTATTTCAATTTAAGATCAATAAATATATGTTTCACGAAATTAAAACGAAGTCCGCCTTCACCGAAAAATCCGAATTTTTTATCATCTATGGTTCCGATGAAGTTTTCTTCTTTTAACATATAATAACCGACACCTAAACCTAAATATGGAGTCAGCTTGGATTTTCCGAAAAGTGCACGTAATCCGAATTCAACCGGAATAATGGTCAATGTTGTATCTTTCGGGGCATATTCAAGTTCTCCCTTTGAAGAAAGATAATCGGAATGGAGAAAGATTTCAATAAGACCGGAACTTTTATAAGCAAAATCTATGCTGTATGCAATATTATTCGTCCCGTAAACAGTCTTGAATATCGGCTCCGTCATATTTTTCATTCCTCCGCCCAGAGTTATATTAATACTCCCGGATTTCCCGTAGGAATAAGATCCGAATAAAAAGATTAATGAGAAGGCTATTAAAGCAGTAGTTGTTTTTTTCATAATTCCTCCGAATATTTTATATCAATCTGCCCTTTAAAAGTCAACTTTTATTTCAATTCGATATATTTTTCAAATTCGGAATTTTTGTTAGACAGAATATCTTTTGCTTTTATGGATAATTTAAATGCTCCCTTGTTTGCAGATGGAAGATTAAGAGATATCCCTATGGAGTCTTTCGTGGCTTTAAAAGTCCCTGTTTTTGAAAAAACAACTTTGTTGTTTTTATCAAAGAGATAGATTTCTATCCCGACTATTCCCTGCTTTTTTTCAGATGCATTTGATAAAAAACCAGTTATACTGAATTTTATCCTGTTTTTTTCAATTGAAAATCCTGAGATCTCAATCTTTTTTTCTTGAGATAGTTTTATCAAATTTTCAATTTCTTCCCTATGGAATTTTTTTAGGTAAAAAAGAGAGTATTTCTTATCCTTGGTCTTAATATTTATTTTTTTCTCTTCGTTTTTACCGTTAAATTTAAAAATAATATCGTAATAATAATCTTGTTTCTCTTTTACTTCATTCAATCCGTCTGCAAGATTGTTAGTATTTATAGATATTCCGCCTGTTTTATAAGAAAGATCTCTTAAAATTCCTTCATAATCAGGAGAAAGATCATCAGAATATTTTCCGGTTTGTCTGAAGCTGTTTAAGAAAATAACGTTGTAGCTAATATTGGATTTTAGAAACGGAGCGGATAAAATTTCCGTAGAAAAACTATCCTTTATCAACATTGAATTGTCGATCATTTGAAGGGAATTTGAAATTGACGCTGATGTTGAAGATTGAGATGAACCGGCAATAGATGAAAGATGGCTTGAAATTATTTTTTTTGCCTGCCTGTATAACTTAAGAGAAGGGATTATTTCACGCTGTTGAAAGTTGATAAAATATTTATTACCCGGATATCCGGCATCTATCATTGAAATAAGTCCATAATATTTCCGCAAGTCCGGAAGTAAATATTTTTTTTTAAAATCTTTCCATTCTCTACTGAAATTGTTCAGAAAAAACATTATATTTGTAGAACTTGCACCGGAATCTCTACTGTTTCCTTCAAGACCTGATCCGGTGAATTTATTTAAGATACTTATCAGTTTACCTTTATCTCCTTTCCTGAAACTTTTAAAAGTTAAAGAATCTTTTTTTAAAAGTTGTTTAATATTTAAAATTATTTTTTCTTTTTTCTGATTAGTTCTTATACTGTAAAATTTAATCGGAGTCCAAAGAATCAGACTATCATTTTCCCCTAAGGTTTTGTTAATGAAATATTTAATTCCGTTTGAAAGTCCTTCTCCATACTCCGTGATATTAAAATTAAGAATAAATGTATTTGGTTTTTCCGACAGGTTAATCATTTTCGGAGTGGCGATTACTTTCCGGATATTTCTTTTGACCCCGTTTATTTCGAGATCAAAATCTCCGATTTTCAAATTTTTAACATAGTTCCCTGAATCAAACACTCTAACCGGCACTTTTAGAAGTATCTCTTTCGCGGATATTATGTTTGATGATATGAATAAAACGGATAAAATTAATAATATAGCTTTTTTCATTTTCTCTCCTTTTAATTACTTTCTATTATACTCATACGAAATAAATTGACAATCTCGGATTAGTGTGGATTGAAAAGTTGATTTAGCATAGCCAGGTAAAAGTATTTTTTTTAATCCGGATTTTTAAATTCCTCACGTATATATTGTTGGAGAGCAGATTTAAGAAAAGATTATCAGCTTTTCTCATTTGTTTTTTTGAAGGAGAAAACAAACAGGTGTGAATTTATGGAAAAATTACTAATAAAGATCGGAAGGAGTTACCATTTTATCGATGAAAGCAATGTGGAAATTATCCGGGCGGATCGTAATTACTCAAGGATATTTTGTGGAGAGAAGAGTTTTTTAGTGAGAAGATCTCTAAGAGCTCTTGAGGAAAAATTAAATTCAAACAGATTTATGCGAATCAATAAATCAACAATTGTAAATGTAGAGATGATTAATTATATGAGAGAAACAGATGATAATAATTATGAAGTTGTGTTAAATAATGATGAAATTATTCGGTGGGGAAGAAAATACAGAGAAAATCTTTTGAGGTTAATTAAAATATAAGAAAACGGTTGAATGAAGAAAAACAGTGATATTTCAAAAGGCGGCAAGATGGATATGTCGCATGTTTCGGATAATTTGGAAAAGTCCAAAGAGATACTTATTTCCAGCTATATTATCGGCAATTGCATGGACAGGAACATTCCATTAAAAAAATTCATAAATAAATTAGAGTCTGAACTAATTAAGAAAACACTTCTCGTAGCTGATGGGAATCAGAGAACGGCGGCATCTATTCTTGGGATAAAACCGACTACGTTAAATGAAAAAATGAAAAAATTCGGAATAAAAAAAATAGACAGATCACATAAAATTTCAATATTGAAAAATTTTATTTTTGAAGAATAATTCTGTTTTTTTACCGTGGAGAAAACAATTCAACAATGCTTGGTTTTGCAGTTAATTGGATAGTAAATTCATTTATTTGAATTCAAACAATAAAAAGCTCTTTCCGTTTGTTTTCTATGAAACAAAATAAGTTTTTTATACACATTAAAATACTTTTTATCACCGTAACAAGCATTTCCTTAAAGATACTTATGTCTTTGTTTGGAAATGGTAGAGGTCTTGCATGAATATTATAGAAGAAGAAAAAGATTCTTCTATAAACTTAAAGGAGGTTTATATGAAAAAGCTATTAACAATTATTGCAGCTGTAGC
>CAZWFY010000077.1:0-4565 GCA_964633415.1 uncultured Clostridia bacterium
CGAGGGCTTTTTTGTAGAGTTCTCCGGCGTTGTATGAGCTTCTGATAAATGGTCCGGATTCCACACCGATAAATCCCATGGATTTTGCTGTTTTATACAGCTGCTTAAATTCATCCGGTGTATAATATTTTTCGACTTTTGCATTTGACGAAGAGGGCTGAAGATATTGACCTATAGTCAGGATCTTAACTCCGTTCTCCTTTAAATCCGCAAATAACTCTTCGAGTTCTTCTATTGTTTCACCCAATCCGACCATAATTCCGGATTTCGTAATAAAATTTCTCGAAGCGGAATGTTTAAGTACCGAAAGAGACACCGGATAATTTTCCGGCTTTCTGTTTACAAACGGATATAATCTTTTTACAGTCTCAAGATTGTGGTTTAAAACATCCGGATGTTCTCTCAAAACATTATCTATCAAGTTTTTATCTCCTGAAAAATCCGGAATAAGAACTTCGATTTTCAGTTCACTAAACTTATCCTTGAGATGTTTTATGATCTTTGCATAGTGAAGAGATCCCTTGTCAGGAAGGTCATCTCTTGTGACCGATGTGATAACCAGATATTTCAGATCCATAATTTTTACCATCTGAGCAATTTTTTCCGCTTCTTTTGTGTCCGGAACAACGGGTTTGCCATGTTTTACGGAGCAGAAAAAGCAGTTCCTTGTGCAATAATCTCCGAGAATAAGAAATGTTGCATTGTTGTTCGCCCAGCATTTGTGCATGTTGGGGCATCTTGCATCCTGACAAATCGTATGGAGTCCTCTCTCTTGAAGTTCTCTTTTTATCCTGAAGACGTTTTTTCCGGAGGGGATTTTGATTTTAAGCCAGTCGGGTTTTGCCGTTCTTTTTATGGCTGTTTGGGGATTCATATTTTTAAAATTTCCCGATTTATTCTATTTGACAAGAAAAATTTCGGTTTGAGGAGGAGATAACCAGCGTGCTCCGTCTTCCGTTATGACGACCATCTCTTCAATTGTTGCCACTCCATACTCTTTTAAGTAGAGTCTCGGTTCGATTGTGAAGACCTGATCCTTTTCCAGAGGAATGAACGGAAGATCTCCGTATCTCTCCCAGGCAGGAGCAAGCAGAGCACTTCCGTCATGAGCGGTTCTTCCGACCTGATGACCGAGAGCGTGGGGATATTCGTCATATCCCCGGGAAACTATATATTCTCTCGCTATAGTATCTATATCAATTCCTCTTACTCCGGGTTTTAAAGCTTCAAATGAGAGTCTGATTGATTCTACGATAGTGTTGAATCCGTGCATAACTTTTTCGGGAGCTTTTGTTTCCCCGTCTTTTAAAACATACCAAGTTCTCTGAAGATCGGAACAGTATTTATTGTATATAACACCGGAATCTATATTAAACACATGACCTTTTTCAATAACTTTATCGGTAGGACCGGAATGAGCACCGTTATCTTGAGGACCTGTAAAAACCGAAGGGTTGGATTCCTCTTCCCAGCTTGGTTTAAGCCCCAATTTCTCTCTTTCCGATTTAATAAATGCTGCAACATCTTTTTCAGTCATTCCAGGTTTTGTGAACTTTGTTACTTTATCGTAAATATCAAGGGTTATCTCTACTGCCTTTTCCATTCTCTTTATCTCTTCGGCGGATTTTCTTCCCCTAAGTGCTCCGATTATCTTTTCCGATGAAACTATTTTATTTTCAAATCCCGATCCGTCAAGGAGTTTCATAAATCTGAGGAATTTTCCATATGTAATTCCGTCTGCAGAGGGTGAGTCTTCTGAAAAATTTATTGCAATTTTTTTTGGATTCAATTTGTTTAAAATTGACAGAAGATCATCCTTGGGACTGTTTTTATATGAGAAAACTTTATCAAATAAAGATAATCTTTCAATTTTTTCAAGATCAAGATTACCCACAATCGCATATTTTTCTCCGGTTGCTGAAATTATAAAAAATGATAACCATGTAACACCTGCTCCTACGATATAATCCATAACGGGATCCGTCATAAGTTCGGATTCTTTGTCGATTGTTATCCACATATCTATGTTAAGTTCATTTAATATTTTAACGGCTTGACTGATCTTTTCGTTTTCCATATTATCTCCTAATTAAATCTTGAAAGAACAGTCTCTTTGATCTTTTTAAAAAGCTCTCCGTTTACACCGACTTTATACTCATTCCTTTTACTTAATATGAATGATACGAAATATCTGTCCTTTAACTCCTTTATTTTCTTTGCATAGTAATCTTTCTTAGTTGATTCGAAGTCTTGTTTGGTGGATATAACTTTCTCGGTTATCTTAACTATAACTGCTTTGTCTTTGAGTTTTATCGGCATTACAAACTTTCCGGTATCCATTGAAAATATTTTTTCATCCATATCCGGTGGAGTTGAAAGTCCGGAAAAGTTATTTCCCCGTTTATATATGAGTTTTTCAATTTTTAAATTTTTTCCTTTTAGAAAAGTATCAATATCACTTTTTTTCTTCAGATTGTTTAATTTAACGGTAATGGATTTTGAATCATTTATCAGTTTTTCTAATTTTTTTACTTTTAATAATGCTGATCTTACTTTCTCTTTGACTTTAACAAAATCTTCAATTTCAGGTTTTTTTACATCTTTCAACTGAACGATAGCTATTCCCTTAATGAATTCAACAGGATAGGCTATTTCACCTTTTTTCATTGAAAAAAGTTTCCTGGAGATATATCCGAACGGATCCACTTTATCTACGGCTTGTCCGCTCTGTAAAAATCCTGTTTGTACGAGTTTCGGTTCCTCTGTTTTATAAACCGATGAAATATCCTTTGATTTTTTTATATTGCTGTAAATTTTATCTAACTTGGATTTAAGTAAATTATCCAGTGCCTGTTTCTCAAGAATACTCTTTATTCTCGGTTTGACCTTCTCGTAAGGCTCTTGTCTCTCATTTGATTTTTCCGGGATCACAAAAAGGGAGAATCCTTCAAAAGAATCCACGGGACCTGAGACCTCATTCTCTTTTAACGAATCGATGATTGTCTGTTCCTGTTTTGTAAGTCTTTTCCAATCGGAATATCCCCAGTCTCCTCCGTTTTTAGCTCTGTCGTCCTCCGATATTCTTTTTGCCGTTTCCCGGAAATTTTCCGCAGTCAGTTCTTCTCTTATTTTTTCAGTCTTCTTTAAAACATCCTCTCTGTTATCTTTTTTATAGCGAAGGAAAATTCTTAAAACTCTTGTTCTTGCGGGAATTAAAAACTTTTCCTTATTATCTTTAAAATAGTTGAAGATCTCAATTTCTTCCAATTTTACCTTTTTTTTGAAATCATCGAATTTTAAAGCAATAATATTGGCTTTACGCATTTCGGCACTTTTAAACATATCTTTGTTTTTGTTATAGTATTCCTTGAGTTCCGTATCATCTATTTCAGAGTTTAATTCGGTTTTCTCAGGTGAAAGGACTATATATTCCAAATCTGCAGAGTCCGTATCATTTTTAAATTCGTTAAAAAGTTCGGCATCATTAATTGTCAATCCCGATGTAATGAATTCTTTTAATTTATCATTTAGAATATCTTTGCTCAGATCTTTTTCGAATTCTTTTGCATTTGTTTTCATTATAGCCAAGTATCTTTTATACTCTTTGATCCCGATAAATTTTCCATTTCTTTGAAAATAGGGAAAATTAACTATTTTATTGGATAACTCATCTTCGGTAGTGCGAAGGTTGAATTTAGATGCTTCACTGAGAATTATTTCGGAATTTACCAGATTCTGTAGAACCTGTTCCGGAATGTGCATCTGATCGATCATTGCTTTGGAAATATTACCTTTATTTCTCCTCTTATAATTTTCAAGAACCTGCGTTAACTGTCTCTGGAAATCATCAATCCTGATCTCTCTTCCATTTACATTTGCTATTACTCTTTCACTTATCTTTCCACCTGAAAAAAGGTCGATAAGAGAAAATCCGAGTATAAATGCAATAATAACGAGCCAAAGGGTCCATGAATATTTTTTAAAATCATTTCTCATATTTCTAAGCATTTTTAACCTCCGTTATCTTTAAATACAAAAGATTGAAACCTGTCTTAAAGAATTTGCTAAGATAAAGGCTATATTATTATATTTGCCGGTAAATATCAAGAGTGAAGGACTTGACAAGTTCACAAGTTCTAAGTGGTAAGTGGGCAGTTATAAGTTTTGAGTGTTGAGTTTTTAGTTTGGGATTATAAGGATTGTCATTTGTAGTCATTGGTTCACTTCGTGAACGTCATTAAGAATTTACGGAGATTGTCATTTAATTAAGAATTTAGAATTCAAAATTGAGAATTAAAGAGATTGTCACTATTAAGATATTTCATTGAGATATTGCCGGGGGAGGCAGAGGAGTCTAAGTCGGATTTATAACGTCCCGGAGGGGAAATTTTTCATGTTTGAACGAAGTGAGTTTAAAATTTAAGTTAATAAATTCGATGTTCCGAAGGATAGACGACGGTCGGGTGGAGGCAATTCTCAATGAAGAAAGCGGATAACAGCATTCAGCCGTCAGCTGAGCTCACAGCCTTTTTGGATATGGGATATGGGGGGTTGGGATTTGGTAG
>CAZWFY010000078.1:0-4401 GCA_964633415.1 uncultured Clostridia bacterium
ACAGAGGGTCGTATGGTCCCTGTCAGGTTTTTTATAATCCCGGGGCTTCAAATATTGGTACAAATCCGTTTAACTATACTTTTTATATGTATTTTGACGGAACAACAGGGGGTGTTGAAGAAACCGGATTGGGATACTCCTCCGATGGGGTTAATTGGAATCTTACGGGAAAAGTACTTTCGAGGGGAAGTTCCGCAAGCTGGGATTCATCATATGCTTCAAGAAGTTCGGTTGTTAGAGTTTCTGCTAATGAGTGGCATATGTGGTATTCCGGAGGTCGGACGAGACTGCATGAAGGAATCGGGCATGCTACATCTTCGGACGGTATAAACTGGATAAAGGATGGAAACAATCCGATATGGCATATTTCGGATGGGAAAGTATACAGAGATACAAGAACATATACTCCATGGATCCTTTACAGGGAAGACAGGTTTTCCGGACATGGAGATAGAATTAGATATAAGGGGTGGTTTACGGCAAGAAGCGGTAGTAACAGAAGAACGATCTGTTATCTCGGAACAAATCAGCTGTCGGACCCTGTTGCCGTTATTAATACGGAACCGGACCCGCCTGTGGGAATTGTACCGTTTACCGTTAAATATAACGGGAGAAACAGCTATGATCCCGGAGATGTAATCACTGCTTACCAATGGAATTTTGGAAATGGCTCTGTTTCATCCAATCCGGAAAGAACCGTTACTTATGACAATCCGGGTAATTATAGGGTAACTTTGACTGTTATAAACTCTTCCGGGAATAGTGATACCGACAGTATTACGGCAAGGGTTGTAGGATTGATCGGAATAAGAGCAAAGATATGGACTGAAAAAAGCCGACTTTTAGCATTCGGGAAAGATAAAACCGATGTCTTTGCGGAACTGTATTTCGGCAGTATTAAAATGAGAGACAGATATGATCTGGATTTTTCCCCTCTTACGGGCAGCATGGAGGGTCCTGTCAATTTCGACAAAAAAATTTCAAGATATTCTCAACAGTTAATATCCGGGGATCCGGGTCCTGATATTATCAGTTTAAGTTATTCCGGGAGTTATTTGGCGGATACTTCGGTGGAATATATATGGATTCAACCTCCGGGTTCTTTTTTGCTTGAAGTTTTTAATGATTCTAAAATATTTGTTAAACACTATGTTTCGATTTTAAAATGGACAGCACCGATCAAATCTTATGATCAAATTGAATTAAAAGGATATAATATATACAGATCTTTTGACGGTGTATCATGGGAATTAATAAAGAGTGTTGATAATTCCGTACATGAATTAGTCGATTCAATTAAACAATTGCCGATATGGTATTCAATATCTTCCGTTGATATGAACAATAATGAGAGTGTAAAGGTCACTGCTTCCGAGAAATAGAAATAGTTATTTGTTGAAAAATTTATAAGAGCATGTGGGATTATGTAAAAAATGTTGACTTTTTTCGGTTTCAAGTATAATATAATCATATGGAAATCAAGGAACTGAAAAGCAGGTTTGAAGAGTTGAAAAAAAAAGCGGAAGACCTCAGGGGGTATCTTTGACTTTGAAAAAAAGAGAAAGAGACTTGAGGAAATAGATGAAAAATTTACAGATCCTTTAATTTGGAATGATCCTAAAAAATCTGCAAAACTTTCAAAAGAGAAAAAAAGACTTGAAAATATTCTTGCAACCGACAAGAGATTTGTTTCGGATATAGAGGAGATAGAAACCTATTTTGATCTGATAGAAGAAGATGCATCTCTTGTTGAAGATCTGGAAAAAGAGATCGAAAAATTTACCGATTTTATCGATGAAGCTGAGACAAAAAACTATCTTTCCGGTCAGGGAGATGCAAATGATGCTTTTTTAACTATCCATCCGGGAGCAGGAGGAACCGAGAGCCAGGACTGGGCTGAAATGCTTCTGAGAATGTATCTGCGTTTTGGTGAAAGAATGAGTTTTAAAACTAAAATAATAGAGATACTTGCCGGAGAAGAAGCGGGGGTTAAAAGTGTGACTGTTCGTTTTGAAGGAGAATATGCTTATGGATATTTAAAGCAGGAGATCGGGGTTCACAGACTTGTAAGGATTTCTCCTTTTGATGCAAATAAAAGGCGTCATACCTCTTTTTCTGCTGTTTTTGCCTATCCGGAGGTTGATGACTCTATTGAGATTGAGATAGATACAAAAGATTTAAGAGTTGATACTTACCGTGCTTCCGGTGCAGGCGGACAGCATGTAAATAAAACGGATTCCGCCATTCGAATCACTCATATTCCGACAAATATTGTTGCTCAGTGTCAAAGTGAGAGATCTCAACACCAAAATAGAGATCGGGCAATGAAACTTTTAAAGGCAAAACTCTATGACCGTGAGATGCAGAAAAAACTTCAGGAAAAAAACAAGCTGGAAAATGAAAAAGGTGAAATAGCCTGGGGCAGTCAAATAAGATCATATGTGCTTCATCCTTATCAGAATGTAAAAGATCATAGGACGGGAGTTGAGATTGGGAATGCACAAAAAGTTCTTGACGGGGATATTTTCCCATTCATTAAAGCGTCTTTAAAAAGCGGAAAGAGCAGTAAATAGTATTGGTTTTTATGAAAAGACCGTTTTTCCCGGTTTTTGTTTTTTCCGTTATTCTGCTGTTTATTTCAAAATATTTTCCCGATATTTCACCGATTTTTATACCGTTACTTGTTATATTTTCTCTTTCTTCTGTAATATTTTATATTTTTAAAAGCAATAAAACCGTAAATATATTGATTGCATTTGCAGTCTCTTTTGGCATTGCATCAATGTTTGCCGATTACAGAGATGAATATAGAAAAAAAATAGATGAGAATGATTTTCCGGTCAAACAATATATAGGTATAAAGGGGAAAATCATACATTTTCCCGAAGTGAAAAAAGAAAATACAATTCTGACCGTCAAAGTTGATTCCATTATTTTACCGGGAGAGATAGTTGAGAAAAGAGATTTTACTATAAAGATTTCGGTCAACGGAAGAGCCGGGTCATTTGTGCCCGGAGAAAATGTTACCGTAGATTGCATAGTGGGCAAAAGAAATTTTCGGGAAAATTTTTTCCCTAACCCGATGAAAGATTATATGCTTTCTCAAGGAGTTCATTTTAACGGACATACAAAATCCGTATTGCTTATCAGAAGGAATAATAAAGCCGGCCTGTTTTTTAGAATTGTGTCAAAATTAAGGCGTGATGTTAAAAGTGCAATCGAATCAATGTATTTAATTGATAACGGGGGACTAAAACCTCCCGGACAGTTGCTTGAAGCTCTTCTTCTCGGTGATAGAGGACGACTTGACAAGGATATAAAGGAGAGGTTGTTAGATGTGGGAGTTTTTCACCTTTTTGCAATATCCGGAGCTCATATAGGGGTTATAGCACTATTCTCACTATTTATTCTTGGGAAATTCAGAATAAAAAAGAGAATAATCTATGGCATTGTGATCATTATTCTTTTACTGTTTTTGTCTTTAACAGGTTTTAAAGTCTCAGCTCAGAGAGCGGTTATCATGGCTGTCTTTATCTTAATGGGAAAGATTTTATATTTGAAATCGGATATTTTAAATACAATATCTTTTTCAGGTCTTTTTATACTTTTATTAAATCCGGCTCAATTCCTTGATCCGGGATTTATTCTTACATTTTCTATAACTTTCGGAATTGTTGCAGGCAGAGATCTCTTTTTAAGCGATCCCAAAAAAATGAACGGATATATTAAAGAATTGTTTATTACCAACCTTTCCGCATCGATTATATCTCTACCTTTATCTCTGTTTTTCTTCAAGCGTTACTCTTTTCTGGGCTTTTTTTCCGGATTTCTACTTTTCCCTTTGACAGGAGTGATAATGGCGGCATCATTTCCTCTTATTCTTCTCTCTTTTATATCACTGCCTCTTGCAAAACTTTTAATGCTTTTAATCCTGCCTTTTATTGAATTATTTTTTTTTATTGTTAAACTATTTTCATTTTTATCTCTGTTTGTTATCTTCAGACCTTCACCGTCCTTAATTTATATATCCGTATTGCTTTTCCTTTTTTTAATTCCGAAAATTTTTAGAATCGGAAATACTTTCAGATATCTACTGATTTTTCTTTCAACTTTGTCTGTTGTTTTTTTCTCAATAAAACCCGACAGGTACAATCCTTCATCAATGGAAGTTTTTTTTCTTGATGTGGGACAAGGAGATTCGGAAGTAGTTGTTTTCCCCGGAGGTGATGCTCTCCTTATTGATGGAGGTGGAAGCTATTTTTCAGAATTCGAAGTGGGAAAACAGATAGTTCTTCCTTTTTTAATCCAAAAAAAAATAGATGTGAGATGGATAGCCGTAAGCCATTTTCATCCCGACCATTGCAGAGGGATAATAGAGATAATAAATATTCTTGATCCGCA